>JAYRFK010000001.1:0-2069 GCA_041908445.1 Acidimicrobiales bacterium
CGCCGCCGTCGAAGGCCACACCCGCACCGCCACCGGCCACGCCGCCTTCACCGTCACCCACGTCGCCCCCGAGATCCTCAAAGGCCAACGCCCCGACGAACGCACCGACCTCTACGGCCTCGCCTCCACCCTCCACACCCTCCTCACCGGCACCACCCCCTTCGCCACCGGCGACCCCGACGAACCCGTCGCCACCGTCATCACCCGCGTCCTCACCGAACCCGCCCCCCACCTCACCGGCATCCCCGAACCCCTCGCCGACCTCCTCGACCAAGCCCTCGACAAAGACCCCGACGCCCGCCCCCAGACCGCCGCCGAATTCGGCGAAGCCCTCCAGCAGATCCAACGCGACAACGACCTCCCCGTCACCACCCTCCGCCTCACCCGCACCCCCCGCACCACCACCCCCACCGAGGCCGAGACCCCCGACGACCCCACCCCCACCGGCGACGACCTCAACGCCACCATCCACCTCACCCCCGAGACCACCCCGGCCACCGACCCCAACGCCACCATCACCCTCACCCCGACCGAACCCGCCCCCCACGCAACGGCCGAACCCCAGACCGCGGCAGCCGATCTCACAGCAGCCGCGACCCCACAGAACCCGCCGGTCGAACCAGTCCGAGCAGCGCGCCCCTCGCTCCCCGTGTCGACTGCACCGGTCCTCGGGTTCACCGGAGTGGTACTGCTCGCCGTCAGCCTCCCGCTCACCTGGTACACGGTCTTCGTAGGTGACGAGCTGTTCGAGCGACCGACCGACGGAGTCGAGTCGATCTCATTGGTACTTGTCCCCTGGCGGATCACCCTGCCAATCCTCTGTGTCGCTGCCCTATTGGTGATCATCGGCACCGCCCGAAACCAGCTACGCCTCCGAGGCATCACCCTTGTCTTGCTCGGGCTCTACACCCTGTCCCAGGCAATCGGCGCTGTCTGGAGCAGCCAGCAGTTCAGCAGCAGCGTTGGCGTCTCTCTCGGTGTCGGTGTCATGGTGGCATTCCTCGCTGGCGCGATGATGAGCGCTGCAGGCATCCTCGATCTCCGGCGCCCTGGATCTCATGCACCGGACTAGCACCGTTCGCCGAGCCAACGTCGCGACGCCTGCACGTGGCCCGTTCTACGGTCTGCCAGACCACGCATCGGCAGAAGCATGAGCGGATCGCCGAAAGCCGACCGGTGGGGTCGGCCGCTGAGTGAGGACGGGCGGTGGTTCTGGGACGGTCAACAGTGGAACGAGGTCGTCGAGCTGCCACCGTTGCCATACGCCGAGCCGTCGGCCACCCCGCCCCCGGCGGTCCCGACGTCCGAGCCCTCGGTCGCGCCGACTCATCCGGAAGTACCCGCAGAGCATCCCGCCGGATTCCTCGAGATCAGCCCCGACGGCAAGTGGGGCCGCAACGCCGACGGCTGGGTGCTGCGCTCGACGGTGAGCCCGGGTCCGACGGCTCCGATCCACCCGACGGCCCATCCGGCACCGGAGACGCCCACCTTCCCCACCCCGACGCACGCTGCCGAGCCGACACCCGCCCCGACCACGCCGCCTCCCGCTCACCCCGTCGCACCGGTGCCGTCACCACCTCCGCCGCAGGACCTCGCCGCGGGCGGCCTCGTCTTCCACCCCGAGGGTGAGGCCAAGCGCTACCCGACGATGTGGCGACCCGCTGGCCGCGCGCTCCGCGACGTCCCGGGCCTCCTCGAGCCGGGCGAGGTGGTGCTGGCCACGGCGCCGGGTGAGGGCGACATGGCCGAGCTCCGCCACCTCGTGGGGCTCACCATCCTCACCGGCTACCACTTCGACCCGGCCTACCTCCTCGTCGCCACCGACCGGCGGGTCCTCGCGCTGGGTCTCACGGCGTCCGCGAGCAAGGTCCAGCGCGTCCACGCCTTCCCCTACGGCGCCATCACCCACTGGTCGGCCCGGATGTCTCGCGCCGCCACGCTCGTCACGCGGACCGGGTTCATCGCCCTCGCCGCCGAACCCGACGAGGCCGCCGGGATGAAGCGCGTCCCTGGCCACCTCCTCGACGAAGTCCGCGCCCAGATCGAGCCCCGGCTCGACCCCTCCCTCC
>JAYRFK010000002.1:0-4663 GCA_041908445.1 Acidimicrobiales bacterium
CCTCCTGCTGGAGGTGTCGGGCGACGTGGGCGAGGTAGTCCCGCCACTCGTCGGGGTGGTCATGGCGCAGCCACGCCAGCACCTGCTCGGCGTAGGCGGCCTGGGATGCGGGGTCGTCGGTGGTGGGGCGAGGGCCGGGGTACGTGGCGACCAGGGCGAGGACGGGGCCGAGGGGGTGCGCAGAGGGGGTGCGCATACTCCTATGTGTCTGCGCACCGTGCGCACCCCCTGAAAGGCGGGGGCGCGCACCCCGTCGCAGCACACCCGACAAGGTGCGTGCAGTGCGCAGGTAGGTGCGCATGCGCACCTTGCGCACCCCGGTCATGCATCCTCCCGGTAGCTGTCGAGGCTGAACACCTCGGCGTCACCCGGGCCGGCCGACCAGTGCGGGGTGTGACCCTTCGGCACCCCGTCGTCATGCGCAGCACCGCAACCGGCGAGCACCTTCAGCGCCTCCTGAATGGTCCGCTTCTTCAGTGGCATGTCAGAGCCGTCGTTGGCCAGGCGGTCACCGATGGCCTTGACGTCCAAGGGCTCTTCGGCTGCGTCAAGGACGGCCAGCACTCGGCGCTGCGACGGCGAGTAGCCGTCCTCCGGTTCGGTGGCCTGGTCGACTTCGTGCAGCTCGTAGTGCAGCGGTGACTCGAGGTCGGCGGGGTCGTCGGCCCACACCTTGCGGCGCACCTTGAATCGCTCGCCCGGGATGCCGTTGCCGACGATGTCCCATTCGAGGGTGACCACGCTTGCGGTGCCGACCTTGGTGGTTGCCGCCACGTTCACGGAACCCACTACTCGGCACCACTCCGGGAAGCCGGCGCCGGTGGCCCGGTGGCGGTCGGTCCCGGTCCCGGTCTTGTTCCAGTGGTGCGCGATCCACAGGGTTGCGCCGTGGTCCTGGCAGGCGTGCTGGATGGGTTCCAGCGCCGCCCCCACCTCGTTCAGCGTGGACGTCTTGACGCCGGAGATGGCGAGGTACAGCGGGTCCAAGATGACGAGGCGGGCGGGGTAGGCCGCGAGCTCGGCGCGCACGTAGGCGATGTGCAGCTCGTTGGTCAGCTTCGGCACCCGGTGCGAGATTCGCAGCGGGAGGCGCTCGAAGGTGTGCCCGTAGTGGGAGGCGATGGCACGCCCGCGCCGCATCGTCTCCTGGTCGTCGCCCTCGCCCAGGAACATCAGCACGGGGCCGGGGTCGTCGACCGGGAAGCGGTCCAGCCACTTGCCGCCCGCTGCGACGTTCACCGCCAGGTCGAGCGCGGCGAGCGACTTGCCTGACGTGTCCTCGGCGGCGAAGCCTCCGTAAGTGCCGGAGACGATGAGGTTTCGCACCAGCCACTTGCGGGGCGGTGCGGCGTCGACCCGGGCGGCGAGGTCGGCCACCGACTCGATGCGCAGCACGTTGGCGGTCAGGTCCTCGTCGTCGGGGTCGTCCTGCTCGAGGTCGACGGGGACGAAGTCGCCGATGCCGTATCCGTTGCCGATGTGCTCGGCGGCGTCCTTGCCCTTGAAGGGCTCGCACACGGTCGGGGCGGCGCCCACGGTGCGCAGGGCTGCGGCGACTGCCTCGGCGTGGGCCTCGCCGGGCTTGTCGCGGTCGCGGACGATCACCACGTCGGCGCCGGCCAGCGCGGCGGAGTGCTCGGGCTTCCACTTGCCGGCGCCACCGGGGGCGGTGGTCGCGACCTCGCCCGGGGGTAGCAACGCTTGCAGAGCGATGACGTCCTTCTCGCCCTCGCAGATCCAGACCGTGAAGCCCTCGGCCACGGCGCGCAGCACCTCGGGCAGGCAGTAGAGGGGCAGTCGTGCGCCCTTCCAGATCCAGCCACCACGGCCGTCGGGGCGGCGCTGGCGGAAGTCCTTCGGGTCGTAGCGGACCACCTGGCCCACCAGCTCGCCGTCGGCGTCGAGGTAGTCGTACGTCGCGACGATGCGCCGGCCGTTGCCGTTGCCGTTCGCCTTGGCGGGGAACAGGTCTGCGGCGTCGACCTTCAGCGCGGCGAGCACGGCCGACTGCTCGCACCCGGCGTGGCAGTGAACAAGGATGCGGCCGTCGTCGCCCAAGTCGGCGGTCAGGCTCGGGGTGTCGTCAGGGTGCGCCGGGCAACGTGCGCTCAGGTAGTCGCCCTTCACGGTGGCCCGGTCGAGGCGGGCGGCGAGGTCGTCGAGGGTGAGCATCAGTTGCACCCCGCCTTCGCCACTCGCAGGCGCGGGCACCAGCGGTCATGGAGTGCCATCACGCGCCACCCGGCGGGGATGCGGGCCACGTCGATGGTGGCGTCGCACCCGCAGCCTTGGCGGCGCAGAGCCTCACGGGTGGCGGCCTCGATGGCCTCGGGGGGGTCGGCGGTCGCGCAGCTGCACACGCCGAGGACGCGGTCGCCGTCGATGATGGGGGCGTGGAGCGGGCAGGTCACGGCCCGACCTCCTCGAGCTCCCCGGCGTCGATGGCCGCTGCGAGCGCCGACCAGTAGCCAGCCTCCTCGGCCTCGGGCTCGTTGGGTGCCAGGTCGGTCCAGCGCCGGGTAATGTGTCGCTTGGACTTGCCGCCACCGCTGCTGTCCTGCTTCCGTCGCCCCGGCCTGGGCGACGGTTGCGCGTCGGGGCTCATGCGGCGTCTCGCCGGATGGTGTCGACACCACCGGCCCCGGACTTGCGCTGCCGGCGGGCCTGGGCCGACAGGAAGGCGAGGCGGGCGAAGTGGGCCTTACGTGCTGACTCGGCGCGGCGCGCTCGTTCGGCGGGATCGAGGCTGCCGTCCGGGTCGACCTGGCGCTCGAACTTGTCGAGCAGCGCAGCAGTGCCGGCGGCGGTGCGGGCCCTGCGGTCCTCAGTGTTCGCCCACGATGTGTGGGCGGCGATCTGGGCTCGCAGCTTCCGCTCTGCGGGGCTGAGGCGTTCGGGCACGGCGGCAGCACCCCTTTCGGGAGTGCCTCCGTACCGTCAACGGATGCAGTCGATTTCGGCCGACCAGCCCGGGACCTATTCGGTTACCGGCATGCTAGCAGCACGCCGTTCACGATGCGACCGGTTTCAGGATCACGGCTGGCTTGCTCGGGTCCCGATAGACCTCAATGACCGTTGGGTCCAGTGGGCGCATGTCCAGCGTCGTCCCGCACTTGGGGCAGTTCGGGGTGATGATCCAGCTTTCAGCCGATACGCGCTCTGCCAGCTGGTCGAGGCTGAGCGACACGGGGGTCCGCTCGGGGTCCCGTCGGCGCCGCTTCACGTTGTTTCCCTCGAGCATTGCCCGGACGAAGTCCTGGCCATCCTCGACCACAAGGGTGGGTTCCCGCTGGTAGAGCACGAGCTCGAAGGCGCGTTCGGCCGGACGGAACTCAGCCACCTTGCCGTAGCACCCCGCCTTGCCGCATCGGAACTCAAGCGGTCGACGTCGGCCGCTCATAGCCGGTCACCGGGGGAGTGGCGACGGTGGGCGTCCTGTGCTCGCTCCGCCGCGGCGGAGGCGCCGTAGCGGCGCAGCATCGCATCCGATTTCCAGCCGGCCAGGTGCATGAGGTCGCCCTCCTGGCCGCCGTCGCTCAGCCACTGGTGGGCGAACGTGTGGCGGAAGCGGTGCGGATGCATGCCCTCGATGCCGGCCTGCGCCGAACGGCGCTTCAACATCTGCGTGAGGCCTGAATCCGTCATGCGGCCCTTCCGGCCCAGCCACAGCGCAGGGGATGACGCCTGGGGGTGTGATCGGCGGGCACGGAGATATCGGCCGATGGCCTCAGCGGTCTTGGACCCCACGGGCACCGCGCGGCCCCGGTCTCCCTTGCCGTGGACGTAGACGACGTTCAGGCGGTCGAGGTCCACGGCGTCGACGGTGAGCCCGGCCATCTCACCGAGGCGGATACCGGTGTCCAGCCACAGCCGGATAATGGCGGTGTCCCGGCGCTCATCGAAGCCCTTACCGGCGCAGGCGTCGACCAGGGCACGGAGGTCGGCCTCCGGCACCACGGGTACGGGTTCCTCAGGGACGGAGGGCTGGCGCATCTTCCGGAAGGGGTTGACCTCGACTTCGTCCTCGGCATCGAGCCAGCTCCACAGCGTGCGCAGGCTGCGGTAGTTCATGGCGACGGTGGACGGGCCGACCTCGCTGTCGAGGGCGACGAGGTAGGCCTCGAGCGTGCGGCGGTCGATGTCGCCGACGGTGGTGGGTCGGCCCTCGGCCTCGAGCCAGCGCAGCAGGCGTTCGGCGGCGACCCGGTACAGGTAGATGGTCCGCTCGCTCCGGCGCTTGGCTCGGAGGTGGCGGTAGAAGTCGGGGAGCAGGTCGGCCAGCTTCAGCCCACTAGCCTCTGGTTTCGTCATCGGGGTTCCCTCCCGGTGGCCATGCCCCGGGCCGGTGCCAGCCGGTGCCGGGGCGCTCTGTCGGTGTCAGAAGTAGCCTACTGTATGAGCGGCGTGCTAGTGGGTGATGGGAGAGAAAACCCCTTCTGACTAGGCAGAACGCGGGGCCCGTAGCTCAATGGTCAGAGCAGGCGACTCATAATCGCTCGGTTGCAGGTTCGATCCCTGCCGGGCCCACCACGCGACGCCGTTCCCCGGCGTCGACACCTCGGGCGGTGATGCCGATGGTCGCTCGATCGTGGGTCGTTGGCCCCTACGACGGGTGCTGCCGGGGGAGGACACTCGTGGAGCCGACCCCGCGGGAGGTGCCCGA
>JAYRFK010000003.1:0-2586 GCA_041908445.1 Acidimicrobiales bacterium
CGTTCATGATCGGTCACCTTGCCGGAGGGAGGGGTCGAGCCGGGGCTCGATCTGGGCGCGGACTTCGTCGAGGAGGTGGCCAGGGACGCGCTTCATCCCGGCGGCCTCGTCGGGTTCGGCGGCGAGGGCGATGAACCCGGTACGCGTGACGAGCGTGGCGGCGCGGGACATCCGGGCCGACCAGTGGGTGATGGCGCCGTAGGGGAAGGCGTGGACGCGCTGGACCTTGCTCGCGGACGCCGTGAGACCCAGCGCGAGGACCCGCCGGTCGGTGGCGACGAGGAGGTAGGCGGGGTCGAAGTGGTAGCCGGTGAGGATGGTGAGCCCCACGAGGTGGCGGAGCTCGGCCATGTCGCCCTCACCCGGCGCCGTGGCCAGCACCACCTCGCCCGGCTCGAGGAGGCCGGGGACGTCGCGGAGCGCGCGGCCAGCGGGTCGCCACATCGTCGGGTAGCGCTTGGCCTCGCCCCGAGGATCGAACACGCACCCGCCTGCGGGGGCACTCGGCGCCGGCGGCGTGAGCTGCGCTGTCGTCGTCGGCGGGCCGGCGGGCCAATCCGGTCCACACACCCGGGGCGCGATGATGGGCGGTTGTCGGTTCTCGGGATCGACGACCGCAGGCCCGAGCGACACCCACTCGGCGCCGTCCCAGCCCCACCTGCCGTCCGCGCTGATCTCGGAGAACGGTGCCGGCGACAGCGGGCTCGCCCCGAGCCCAGCGTCAGCGCCGGAATGGTTCGAGGCGACGACGCCGGACGACGCGGCCGGCTCGGCCCTGGCGGTCGCCTGAGGGCCCGGCTCGGGCCGGGGTGTGGCGACGGAGTCTGCGGCGGTCACCGCCGGATTCTGAGGTGCCTCGACCGCCGGCTGCGATGGTGTCGTCGGTAGGACCCGGTGTGCCGTCGGCGGCTCAGCGTCCTGCGCTGTGGTAGTCGCGCGTGCTTCGACATAAGGCAGCGGCGGCAGCGAGTGGTTCTCCTGCCACTGCACGCCATCCCAGTACCAGCGCCGGTCCTCGCTCAGGCGGCGACCCCATGCATCGAAGCCGCTCGCTTCGTCGCTCAACCCGTCACGACCTTCGACTCGTGGATGATCCTGGCTGTCACGACGGGTCGATGTGCTGAACCGTGTCGTCGATCACGACCCACACGTCGTCCTCGGTGGCGATGATCTGGCTCGGGGTGCCGTCGAGCTCGACCGTGTCGACGACCTCTGCCGAACGGGCATCCACCTTGGCCACGCCCGATTCGACCGTGACCCACACGGTTTCGCCGGCGACCGCGACGTCGGCGGGTTCGAATGGCGCCATCGACAGTTCCACGGTCCGCCCCACGGAGTTGTCGGACGCGTTGATCTCGATGAGCCCAGACTGGGGTTCAACGGCCCAGACGCCGGCTTCTCCCGCGTCTACTGCCACTGGCTTGAACGTCAGGGTTGAACCCGGTGCGATCTCGAGGACGATCGACGCGACGACCTCTCCGGCCTCGGGATCGACTCGTAGCACCCCGCCATCGCCCGATCCATCGAGGTTCGTCGTGGTCACCCACAGGTCGGACTCGGTCGCCGCAAGATCGGTCAAGCCGGCGTCGGTGCCGCCGGTCCCTCCGAGGTTGATCGAGGTCTGGGCGTCCTGGCCGGGCCCATCGACGCTGGCGGCGGTGAAGCAGTCCAGTGTGGGGCTTCCTCGGGTGGCTCCCGTATCGAGCAACCAGACGTGGCCTCCGAGGGCGCGGCCGGCACAGTTGGTCCCGGACACGGCGTCCATGGCTTCGGTCTGTCCGAATCCGAACGAGTCGACGACTTGCTCCTCGTCGGCGTCCTTGTCGACCGCCACGAGCTCAGAGCCGGTGACGAGCCAGAAGAGGCCGTCGTCGGTCGCCCCGACAGCTGTGGGACGCGATGCCGTGGCGTCGAGCGACAGGTCGAGTTCACCGGTCGACGGGTCGTAGCGGCTCGCCCCGCCGTCGCCTTCGTCGGCGACCCAGAGGTCGTCGCTGGTGGCGGCGATGAGCGGCGGCCCGGGGTCGATGGTGAGCGTGCCGGTGCGCGGGTTGCCGTCGTCGGCGACGAGGTCCGTGCTGTCGTCGCCGCCGCTGAGGACGAGGAAGGCGCCGGCGCCGAGAGCGAGGACGACGATCAGGGCGAGGCCGACGAGGAGGGGGGTCTTGGAGCGGCTCGGGGTGGGGGCTGCGGGTTCGGGCGGGGGCGGCGGTGGCGCTTGGTCGGGTTCGGGCGGGGGCGGAGGGGGCGTCTCGGGTTCGGAGACGGACTCGACGGGGGTGAGGGTGATGGTGGCGTTGGGGTCGCTGGCCGGGGTGGTTTCGGGGGTGAGGTGGATGGTGGGGTTGGCGTCGCCGGTGGGAGTGGCGGCGGCTCGGGCTTCGGTGCGGGGGGTGCGGGTGAGGCGGAGGGTGGTGACGGGGAGGTCGTTGTCGCGTTGGATCTGCTGGAGGGCTTCGCCGAAGGCTTGGGCGGTCTGGGGGCGGGTGTCGGGGTCTTTGTCGAGGGCTTGGTCGAGGAGGTCGGCGAGGGCGGTGGGGACGGTGTCGAGGTGGGGGGCGGGTTCGGTGAGGACGCGGGTGATGA
>JAYRFK010000004.1:0-126846 GCA_041908445.1 Acidimicrobiales bacterium
CCGGCGAACCGGATCCCGAAGGGGTGCCGACGAAGGCGGTTTACGCTGCGCAGCGGAGCGGAGCAGCCGCGCCGGCGAACCGGATCCCGAAGGGGTGCCGACGAAGGCGGTTTACGCTGCGCAGCGGAGCGGAGCAGCCGCGCCGGCGAACCGGATCCCGAAGGGGTGCCGACGAAGGAGGCACAGAGCGATATGGATTTCGATGTGGCGCCGGAGGACGACCCGCGGCGGGTGGCGGTGCGGGAGTGGCTGGCCGCCCACCCCGACCCCTCGGGGCGGGACCTCGCCGCCGCGGGCTACGTCGCCCCGCACTGGCCCTTCCCCTACGGCCTCGACGCCGACCCCATCCACCAGCTGATCCTCGACGAGGAGCTGCGCCGGGCGAAGGTGCGCCGGCCGGAGAACCCCATCGGCATCGGCTGGGCCGGCCCCACCATCCTCCACGGCGGCACCCCCGAGCAGCAGCAGCGCTACCTGCCCCGCCTCCTGTCGGGCGAGGACATCTGGTGCCAGCTCTTCAGCGAGCCCGGCGCCGGCTCCGACCTCGCCTCCCTCGGCACCCGGGCGGTGCGCGACGGCGACGAGTACGTGGTCAACGGCCAGAAGATCTGGACGTCGCTCGGCCACGTGGCCCGCTACGGCATCCTCATCGCCCGCACCGACCCCGACGCCCCCAAGCAGCAGGGCGTCTCCTACTTCATCTGCCCCATGGACAGCCCGGGCATCGAGATCCGCCCGATCCGGGAGATGACCGGCGTCCACATGTTCAACGAGGTGTTCTTCACCGACGTGCGCATCCCCGCCGAGAACCTCGTCGGCGAGGAGAACCGGGGCTGGGCGCTGGCCAAGGTCACCCTCGGCAACGAGCGGGTGAACCTCTCGAACCCGGGGGCGCTGTGGGGCCGGGGCCCGACGGCCGAGGACCTGCTCGACCTCGTCCGGGAGCGCGGTGGCTGCGCGGACCCGCTGGTCCGACAGGACCTGGCCCGCCTGCACACCGAGTCGGAGCTCCTGCGCCTCATCCGCCTGCGGACGGTGTCGGCCGCGGTGCGGGGCGAGCAGCCGGGGCCCGAGGCGTCGATCCGCAAGGTGCTGGCCGACGAGCACGGCCAGCACATCATGGGGCTGGCCAAGGGCCTCGCCGGCACCGCCGGCCTGCTGTCCGACGCCGGGCCGATGGGCGCCCCGGTCGACCTGTGGGAGTACGGCTTCCTGTTCGCCCCCGCGCTCACCATCGGCGGCGGGACCAGCGAGGTGCAGCGCAACATCCTCGGCGAGCGGGTGCTGGGCCTGCCCGCGGACGTCGACGCCGAGGCGGGCAAGACCTGGGCCGAGACCCGCGCCCTCGCCGGGCAGGCCGCCCGGGGCTGACGCCGTGCGCGTGCTCGTCACCGGGGGGACGGGCCTGCTGGGCGCCCGCCTGGCCGGCGACCTCCCCGCCGGCGTCGAGCTGCACCGCACCTGGCACCGCACGCGGCCCGAGGACGGCGCCGACCCGGGCGCCGCCGGCGTGGGGGAGTGGCACCGGGTCGACCTGACCGACCGGGACACGATCGCGGCGGTCGTGCTGGGCCTGCGTCCCGACGTGGTGGTGCACGCCGCCTACGCCGTCGCCGATGGCGAGCAGGCCATCGTCGCCGCGAGCGCCCACGTGGCCGACGCCGCCGCCACCGCCGGGGCGGGCCTCGTCCACCTCAGCAGCGACGTGGTGTTCGACGGCGAGCACGCCCCCTACGCCGAGGACGACCCGCCGCTCCCCATCTCGGCCTACGGGCGCCACAAGGCCGAGGCCGAGGCCCGGGTCGTGGCCGCCTGCCCGGGCGCCGCGCTCGTGCGCACCTCGCTCATCACCTGGGCCGACCCCCTCGACCCCCGCTCGGCGTGGGTGGCCGACACCCTCCGGGCCGGGGACCCCCTCACCCTGTTCACCGACGAGCTGCGCTGCCCGGTGCGCCTCGACGACCTCGCCGCCCAGGTCTGGGAGGTCGTCGCCCTCGACGCCGACGCCCGGGTCGGGCCGTGGCACCTCGTCGGTTCGGAGGTCCTCTCCCGCCACGACCTCGGCGTCCTCATCGCCCGCCACGTCGGCCTCGACCCCGCCGGCATCACCGCGGCCCGCAGCAAGGACCAGGACCAGCCCCGCCCCCGGGACCTCCACCTCACCACCGCCCGCGCCGACGCCGCCCTGGCCACCCCCGCCCGCTCCGCCCGCACCCTCTTCCCGCCCGCCTGACCTCGTTCTGGGACCACAATTCGGTCACAGAGAGCACGTTCCTGGTCCCAGAACGGTTGGTCCGGGGGGTGCTCGGCCGCAGCAGGGGGACGACGGGGTGAGGTGGGGGGCGCCGGCGCCCCGGGGCTACGGTCGCCGCCATGAAGATCAGCATGCAGCTGCAGTACTCGGGTGGGTTCAAGGAGTCGGCCGCGCAGGTGGTCGCCCTCGAGAAGGCGGGCCTCGACATGGTGTGGGTGGCGGAGGCCTACGGCTTCGACGCCCCCAGCCTCATGGGCTACCTCGCCGCCCAGACCGAGACCGTCGAGATCGCCGCCGGGATCCTGCCGATCTACACCCGCACGCCGACGCTGCTGGCCATGACCGCCGCCGGCATCGACGCGCTGAGCGACGGCCGCTGCGTGCTCGGCCTGGGTGCCTCCGGGCCCCAGGTGATCGAGGGCTTCCACGGCCTGCCCTACGACAAGCCGCTGGCCCGCACCCGCGAGATCATCGAGATCTGCCGGGCGGTGTGGAAGCGCGAGCCCGTCACCTACGAGGGCAAGGTGTACACGCTGCCCCTGCCGCCCGAGCAGGGCACCGGCCTCGGCAAGCCGCTGAAGATGATCACCCACCCGGTGCGCGAGTCGATCCCGATCTACGTCGCCTCCCTCGGCCCCAAGAACGTCGAGCTCACCGCCGAGCTGGCCGACGGCTGGTTGCCGATCTTCTTCCACCCGGAGAAGGCCGCCGACGTGTGGGGCGACGATCTCGCCGCCGGCGCGGCCAAGCGCCCCGCCGAGCTCGCCCCCCTCGAGGTCGTGGCCGGCGGCGCCGTGAGCATCTGCAGCCCCGACGAGGCCAAGGCCGTCCGGGACTTCGCCCGCCCGATGGTCGCCCTCTACGTCGGCGGCATGGGTGCCAAGGGGCGCAACTTCTACAACGCCCTCGTGCGCCGGTACGGCTACGAGGAGGAGGCCGAGAAGATCCAGGACCTCTACCTCGACGGCCACAAGAAGGAGGCCGCCGCGGCGGTCCCCGACGCGCTGCTCGACTCGCTGTCGCTGTGCGGCGACGAGGGCTACGTGCGTGAGCGCATCCAGGCCTTCAAGGACGCCGGCGTCACCAACCTGAACATCAACCCGATCGGCCCCGATCCGGTGGGCCTCACCGCCAAGATCAAGGAGTGGGTGTCGTAGCGCTCGCGGTGTCGGCGCCGGTGCGGGCGAGGTAGGCGCCGGGCCCCTGGAACATCCCGGGGTGCCAGCGGCTCGGCGTGGCGACCAGCGCCCGCGGGTAGTCCTCCCAGAGCCAACGGGCGAAGTTCCGGCGGGTCCACGGCGTCGCGCCGGCGACCCGGACCGCGGCCCGCGCCCCCTTGCGGTGCCGCAGCGCCCGGACGAGCAGCGTCGACATCCGGTGGTCCGCGAAGAAGTGGTGGCGCACCGCCTCCTGGTACCGGGTCGCGGCCAGGTGGACGTCGGCCGGGCCGGCCCTCAGGACGGCGTCGGCGGCGAGCACCCCGGTGAGCAGGGCCTGGCCGATGCCCTCGCCCGACATGACGTCGCACGCCGCGGCGGCGTCGCCCACGAAGAGCGCCCGGCCCGCGGTCAGCGGCACCCGGTCGATGCGGGCCGGGATGGGCCAGGCGCGGTGGGGCCCCTCCGGCACCGCATCCTCGCCGAGGACCGCCCGGATCGTCGGGCGGGCCAGGAGCTCGGGCCAGAGCTGCTTCATGTCTCGGACGGGCACCTTTCCGCCCCGGTGCACGCCGAAGCCGACGTTGGCGCCCCCGCCGGGCAGCGGGAACGACCAGACGTAGCCCGGGAGGATGTCGGCCTCGAACCAGACCACGAGCTCCCGCGCCGCCCGCGGGGTCACCTCGCGGAAGTACTGCCGGAAGGCGTGCCACTCGCCGAGGTAGCCGGGGGTCGCCACGCCGAGGTGCTTGCGCATCGGTGACCACATGCCGTCGGCGGCGACGGCGTAGCGGGCGTCGAGGGTGACGGGGCCGTCGGGGCCCGTCACGGCGAGGCGGATGCGGTCCGTCCCGGGCTCGCCGGCACCGGTGACCTCGTGGCCCTCCAGGACGCGGGCGCCCGCCTCCCGGGCCAGGTCCAGCACGGCGGCGTCGAGGTCGGCGCGGCGGGCCACGGCGGCGTAGAGGCCGGGCCCCGTCGGCAGCGGGAAGTGCACGGGCACGCCGGAGGGCGACTGCACGGTCATCTCGGTGACCGGCTGCCAGGACGGCACGGCCGCGGGGTCGAGGCCGAGGTCGTCGAGCAGGCGCAGGGCGCCGGTGGTGAGGCCGTCGCCGCAGATCTTGTCGCGGGGGAAGCGCGCCTTGTCCACGACGACCACGTCCAGGCCCGAGCGGGCGAGGGTGGTCGCGGCGGCGGCGCCGGCGGGCCCGCCGCCCACGACGGCGACGTCGGCGATCACGGGATCAGTGTGCAGCGGGGTGCGGCAGGTGCGTCGGGTCCGGCGCGATCACGCCAGGGCCAGGATCTCGTCGAAGCTCGCGCGCATCGAGTCCATGAGCACGTCGGGATCGGGGACCGCCGCAGGGTCGGTGTTGAACCCGATGTTCAGGTCGTTGAGGTAGCTGAGCAGCGTGACGTTCGAGGCGGCACCGGCCATGGGGCCGAAGGCGAATTGGCCCAGGAACCCGGCACCGGCGAGGTAGAGCGGGATGGGGGCCCCGGGCACGTTGCTGGCAGTGAAGTCGATGCCCTTCATGATCGAGCCGAAGAGCCCGGTCGCGAGCTCCTTGGGGAAGCGGTTGAGCAGGCCCGCCATCGGGTCGAGCAGGGCGAGGGCGGGCTCGGTGCGGGCCCCCTCCACGAGCTCGTGGACGGTCCGCATCAGCTCGACCGGGTCCTCGACGTCGAGGGGGACCGGGAACCGGGCCGGGGCGAACTGGTTGCCGGCCTGGTCCCTCGTCTCGTCGGAGCGGACGTTGATCGGCATCGACATGCGCAGGGTGTCGACGCGGGCGCCGTGGTGGTCGTGGTAGCGGCGCCAGCCGCCGATGAGGCCGGCGAGGAACGCGTCGTTGAGCTTGCCCTCGGCCCGCTTGGCCGCGCGCTTGGCCTCGTCGAGGGGCACGGTGAGCACGTCGAAGTGCACGCTCAAGGAGCGGTGCCGCATGATCGGGCTGAGCGGGTCGGACGCCGGCTGGAGCATGCGCAGCACCGACTGGGCGGTCTCGTTGACGACCCCCGAGGTCCCCACCGGGTCGGCCGCGGCGAGCCCCAGGGCGCCGACGACGGTGCCGATCGAGCGCTTGGCGATGCCCGCACCCCGCCGGCCCTCGTGGGCCATGGCGTCGAGGAAGCGCTCACGCTGGTTCATCACGTGCACCTCGGGGGCCTCGGGCATCGGCCCGCGGTCACCGGGCTCGCGCTCGAGGTCGAAGGTGGCCAGCATCAGGGCCACGCCACCCACCCCGTCGGTGATGGCGTGATGGATCTTCATGATGAGGCCGGCCTTGCCGTCGGCCAGCCCCTCGACGACCGTGTACTCCCAGAGGGGACGAGCCCGGTCGAAGCCCTGCATGGCGATCGGCTCCGCGATGTCGAACAGGTCCTGGAGCGAGCCGTCGCCCCCGGAGCGCATCCAGCGCAGGTGGTAGCCGAGGTCGAAGTTGGGGTCGACCTCCCAGCGAGGCGGGGCCACCGAGAGGGGGTTCGACACGACCCGCTGGCGCAGGCGGGGCACCTTGCGGCTGGCCCGGTCGATGATGTCGGTCATCGCCGCCCGGTCCGGGGCCCGGTCGAGCAGCACCACCGACGTGATGGTGCTGCGCAGCATCGGGTTGTGCTCGATCGTCCACATGAGCTTGTCCGAGTCGCTCATCCGGGACTCGTAGTGGATCTCGCCGTCGGCCATGGGTGCCACGCTACGTCACCCCCTGACCGCAGCCGGGTGGTCGAGGGGGGTCACAGCGCCGTCGTACCCTGGGAACGTCGTTCACCATCCTTGGGAGGGTCGTTGTCGTCGGATCGTCGTGACAGCCGTGAGGCCATGCTCGACGGCGCCATGCGCCTGTTGGCCGAGTCGAGTCGCGAGCACCTCCGCCGGGTGCTGACCGCCGGGGCGGTCGCCAAGTCGGCGGGCCTGCACCGCCAGACCTTCTACCTCCACTGGAGCACCCAGGCGGAGTTCGTCGACGACTTCGTGCGCTACGTCACCGACCCGGCCACCAGCACGTCCTCCGAGCGCCTCACCCAGATCGACCACGACCTCGACGACGCCTCCGACGACCCCGCCACCGAGGTGCGGCGCATGAGCCACCGCACGTACCGGCGCTGGGCGGAGGACCCGGTCCACTCCGCCCGCATGGTCCTGTGGGCGACCCACCCGAACGACAAGCACGTGCACGAGCGCATGCGCGAGCTCTACGAGGCCAACGACGACGCGGCCGCCGCCGCGTTCGGCGCGATCGGTGACGCCTGGGGCATCGAGCCCCGGCCACCGTTCACCCTCGAGACCGTCGCCCTGCTGTTCAACGCGCTGCGCGACGGCCTGATGCTGCAGCTCCTGATCCGGGGCGACGACGTACCCGCGTCGTTCTTCGACGACGTGCACCTGCTCCTCAGCCGGGCCGTCACCCGCCGCGTCGGCGACCCCGACCCGCCCAGCCTGGAGGCCGAGTACCGGGCCCACGTGCGGGGCGAGCGGCCCGACGGGGAGGACCCGCCCGGCTGACATCGGTCCACCCGACGGCCCGACGGCCCGTCGCCCTGAGGTCCGTCAGCCGGTCAGCCGGTCAGCCGGTCAGCCGGTCAGCCGGTCAGCTTGGTGACGGTGTCGCCCGTCCGGACGGTGCCGGGGACCACCACCTTGGCGTTGAGGCCCCGCAGGCGCAGGTCGCGCCCGTCGGGCGAGTTGACCAGGCGCATCGCGTCGAGGCCGAAGCGCTGGGTGAACTTGGCGCACCCCCGGTGGGGCTCGGGGGTCACCTCGATCACGGCCGTGCCGAGGGCCAGGCGGGTGCCCGGGGGGAGGTTGTCGGGGCGGAGGTCCAGGTCGAGGTGCAGCTGGTCGCCGGCGAGCGCCCGCTGCGCCTCGTCGTCGCCGACCAGCCGGGAGAAGCGGGCGCCGATCACGTTGAGCTGCATCTCGGGGTGGGGTGAGCCGTCGTCGGTCTTCTTCGACCACCGCCGGCACCAGTTGTCGCCCACGAGGCCCTCGGCGAGGTCGAGCCGGCCCTCGGCCAGCACCTCGCGCTCACCGTCGGCCGGGCGGCGGACGATCAGCTCGACGGTGCCGGTGTCGGCCGGCGCGGCCCGGACGTCGTCCAGGCCGGCGAGCAGCTCCTCGGTCGTTCGGTGCGCCACCCCGTCAGCTTGGCCACCGGCTCGGCCGTGGCCAAGCGGTTTGCGGCGGCGGTCGCTGGCGGTACTCGGCTAGCAGGTGGGGCCGGCGTTGCGGTAGTAGCCGTGGAAGGTGTCGTTCTCGGTGTGGCCGTCGACGAACGTGCGGGTGCGGGTGGTGGTGACGTCGGTGCAGCTGCCCCGGGGGCTGGTCGTCTGGCCGGTCTGCTCGCCGACGGCGTACCGGGTCGAGTACAGGGTCATGGTGATCGAGGTGTCCGTGTAGGTCGGCCACATCAGCACCCCGTAGGGCGTGTTGTTCTCGATGATGAAGTTCGGCTGCGGGTACGACACCGTGCTCTCCCGCCCGTACGGGTAGCGGCCGATGTGCTCGGTGTGGAACTGGTAGCTGGGGATGTCGAGGCCGGCGAAGAAGGCGGCGTTGAAGCTGGTGGTGGCGAACTGCGACACGCCGCCGCCGACGGCCTCGACGTGCTCGCCGTTCTCGATGGCGCCGGCGCTCACGAAGCCGTTCTCGACGGTGCGGGGGCCCACGACCTCGTTGATGGAGAACTGCTCGCCCGGCATGATCACGTAGCCGCGGACGATGTCGGCCATGCGGTTGATGTTCGTGTTGCGACCCTCGCAGCAGTTGTGGTGGGTCGTCTTGCGGCACCCGTTGGCGCTGCCGGTGTTGCACGGCTCCTGATCGGGGAGCGTGATCTCCTCGACGATGCCGAGGGCCTCGGCCTCCTCGGTGGTGAGGTCGGGCTCGCGGGGGCCGAGGCGCAGCTCGACGCTGGTCTCGCCGTCGCGCAGGGCCTGGACGACCTCGACCGCCGAGCCCGCGGCGCAGCAACCCGTGCCGGGGCGACCGGGCACGACCTCGGGACCGAAGGCCCCGACGGTGAACGAGGCGTCGACCGGGGCCTCCCCGAAGTCGGGGAGGATGAGGGGCAGGTCGGTCTTGATCTGCTCCCTGTCGACCTTCAGGCGCAGCTGCTCGGCGCCCACCTTGGAGCTGATCCAGTTGCGGATCTGGGCGGGGGTCGCCGCCGCGGTCTGGCCGCCGGCGGTGATCTCGAGCGGCTGGGCCGACATCGCGTTGGCCTCCTGCGCGAGGGCCTCGGCGTCCGAGTCGGGGAAGCGCGGCGGGATGGTCTTGTTCTGCACCTCGAGGGTGATGGCGTCGTCCGGGCCGGTGCTGTCGGCGCCGGCGTGGTTCAGCCCCGTGAGGATGTCCGTCGCGTCGATGCCCTGGCCGTCGGTGCCCGGGACGACCTCGAAGCGGTCCTCGACGACCTGGATGCTCGGCTCGACCGGCGGGGTGCGCTCGTCGCCCTGGAGGGTGACGAGGGCGTCCTCGACGCGGACGGGGTTGGCGCGGAAGATCACCGGCGCGGTCTCGCCGTCCCAGAACGACTGCGCCCAGGCGAAGGGCCGGCCCACGGCCGAGCCGCCGTGGCCGATGGCCAGTGCGGCCTCGACGGTGGCGGCCTGGTCGACCTTGGCCCCGAGCTCGCCGACCGTCGCCTCGATGGTGCGGTCACCCACCTCGAGGTTGACCGGCGTGTCCTGGTAGGCGTCGGCGAGCTCGGCGACCTGGTCGGTGAGCTCGGCCTCGCTCATGGTGCCGATGTCGACGCCGGCGAGGGTGACGTTGCGGACGACGGCGTCGTCCTCGCGGGTGTCGTAGGCCCAGGCGGCGACGGCGGCGCCGAGCAGCACCACGGGGATCGTGATGCAGAGGACCAGCGCCACCCGGCCCTTGCGGCGCCGGCGACCCCCGCCCTCACCGCCGCGCCGACCCCGCCGCTCGCGGCGGGTCTCGGGCAGCTCGTCGGGGGCGAAGACGCTGGTGTCGGCGGCGCCGGCGGCGCCGCTGTCGGTGGGGTGGTCGTCGGTGTCGAAGACGCTCATGGAGGGTGGGGGCGCGGGTGGGGAGGGGGCGCGGGCGGCGCGTGGCGCCGGGTGGGTCCCCACACGCTAGACATGCCATCATCGCTGGCGGTCGCGCCCACGAGGGGGATTTGAAGAAAATCATGTCTGGCATCTGCGAAGGACGAGTGGCGGTCATCACCGGTGCGGGCCGGGGCATCGGGCGCGAGCACGCCTTGATGCTGGCCGGCCAGGGCGCCAGGATCGTCGTGAACGACCTGGGCGGCTCCATGGACGGCACCGGAGCCGCCGAGGGCCCGGCGCACGACGTCGTGGCCGAGATCGAGGCCATGGGCGGCCAGGCGGTCGCCAACGGCGACGACATCTCCGACTTCGAGGGCGCGAAGCGCCTCATCGACCAGGCCGTCGAGCACTTCGGTGGCCTCGACATCCTGATCAACAACGCCGGCATCCTCCGCGACCGCATGCTCACCAACATGAGCGAGGCCGAGTGGGACGCGGTCATCAAGGTGCACCTCAAGGGCACGTTCGGCCCGACCCGCCACGCCGCCGCCTACTGGCGCGAGCGGGTCAAGGCCGGCGAGACCAACGACGCCCGGGTCATCAACACCAGCTCGGCGTCAGGCATCTACGGCAACGTCGGCCAGACCAACTACGGCGCGGCCAAGGCCGGCATCGCCGCGTTCACCATCATCGCGAGCCAGGAGCTGGGCCGCTACGGCGTCACCGTGAACGCCATCGCCCCCGCCGCCCTCACCCGCATGACCGAGGGCCTCGGCATGGGCGAGGCGCCCGAGGAGATCAAGGAGCAGATGTCGCCACGGTGGATCGCCCCGATCGTCACCTGGCTGGCCAGCCCCGAGTCGAGTGGCGTCACCGGGCGCGTCTTCGACGTGTCGGGCCGGGCCCTCTCGATCGCCGAGGGCTGGCACATCGGTCCGTCGGTCGCCCCCTCGGACGACCCCACCGAGCTCGGCCCGCTGGTGGCCGAGCTGATGTCGAAGGCCCGTCCCAACGCCGACATGAGCGGTCGCGACGCCAAGAGCTGAACCGGCGACCCGACCGACCGCTGACCCGCTGACCCGCTGATCGAGCCGCACCCGAACGAGGAGGACCCTTCATGCCCATCAACCTGGACGCCGTCGGCGTCGAGTCCGAGCCCGGCGAGCGCTCCTGGGACTCGAAGGACTGCCTGCTCTACGCCCTCGGCGTGGGCGCCGGCACCGACGAGCTGGCCTTCACCACCGAGAACAGCATCGACATCACCCAGAAGGTGCTGCCCACCCAGGCCGTCACCCTGAACGCGATGGGTGCGGGCATGCCGAGCCTCGGCGACTTCAACCCCGCCATGCTCGTGCACGGCGAGCAGAGCGTGGAGCTCCACCGGGAGATCCCGGTCAAGGGCACCCTGCGCAGCACCGGCAAGGTCGAGGCCATCTACGACAAGGGCAAGGGCGCCGTCATCGTCATGTCGACGAGCGCCGTGCTGGCCGACACGAACGAGCCGCTGTTCACCAACACCATGTCGGTGTTCATCCGCGGCGAGGGCGGCTTCGGCGGCGACCGCGGCCCGTCGGGCCCGCAGAACGTGCCGCCGGACCGGGCCCCCGACCACTCGGTCACCTACCAGACCCGCGAGGACCAGGCCCTGCTGTACCGCCTCTCGGGCGACCGCAACCCGCTGCACTCCGACCCCAAGTTCGCCGAGATGGGCGGGTTCCCCAAGCCCATCCTCCACGGCCTGTGCACCTACGGCTTCACCGGCCGGGCCCTGCTCCACACCCTGTGCGGCGGCGACCCCGCCCGGTTCCGCAAGATGGAGGGCCGCTTCTCGTCCCCCGTGTTCCCCGGTGAGGCCCTCACCGTCAACATGTGGGTCGACGGCGACTCGGCCGTGTTCCAGACCTGCGGCGGCGACGGCCGCGTCGTCCTCGACGCCGGCCTCTGCACGTTCAGCTAGGGAACCAGGAGCGGCACCCGTCTCGTCTCACCCCCCGATGGGTGGGACGGGGCGGTCAGAACAGCTTGAGCTCGTCGGACTCGATGCCCCGCAGGGCGTCGTAGTCGACCTCCACGCACGCGATGTCGCGCGAGGTGGCGAGCACCCGGGCCTGCGGTTTGATCTGCTGGGCCACGAACACACCGCGCACAGGGCGCAGCATCGGGTCGAGGTTCAGGCGCTCGAGGTAACGGGTGAGCTGCTCGACGCCGTCGATCTCGCCCCGGCGCTTGATCTCGACCGCCACGGTCCCCCCGTCGGCGTCCTTGCAGAGCAGGTCGACCGGGCCGATGTCGGTCGGGTACTCGCGTCGCACGAGGCGCAGGCCCTCGGCGATGGTCGTGCAGTTGGCGGCGAGCAGCTCCTGGAGGTGGGCCTCGACGCCGTCCTTCTGCAGACCCGGGTCGACGCCGAGGTCGTGGGCCGAGTCGGCGAGCACCTCCTCGAGGGTGATGGTCAGCACCTCACCCTTGGGGTTGGTGACCGTCCAGGCGCCGGGCTCCTCGACGAGCCGGTTCGGCGCGTTCATCCAGTTGAGCGGCTTGTAGGCGCCGCCGTCGGCGTGGATGGCGACGCAGCCGTCGGCCTTGACCATGATCAGCCGGGTGGCCGGCGGGAGGTGGGCGGTCAGCCGGCCCTCGTAGTCCACCGAGCAGCGGGCGATCACGAGGCGCACGGCCGAGGAGCGTACCGAGGGCCGGCGCGGGCGTCGGCACCGCTCACTGTCGGGTCAGCCGAGGCCCGCGTCATACTTGGGCCGCTGTGACCGTGAACTGGCCCCTCGTCGGGCGCCACGAGGCCCTCGTACTGGTCCGAGACCAACTGCGTCGGACCGACATCTCGGGGCTCGTGCTGGTCGGGCCGCCCGGGGTCGGCAAGACGCGCCTGGCCAAGGAGTGCCTGGCGATGGGCGAGGCGGCGGGGTTCGCCGCCGCCCTCGCCGTCGGCAGCCGGGCCGCCCGCGAGATCCCCCTCGGTGCCCTCGCCCCGCTGCTGCCCCCCACCGCCGGGTCGAGCGAGCGGGGGATGGCCATGCTGCGCAAGGCCACCGACAGCCTGCTCGCGCTGGCCGGCGGCAAGCCCCTGCTGCTCGTCGTCGACGACGCCCACAACCTCGACGACGCCTCCGCGCTGGTGCTGCACGGGCTCGCCGTGGCCCGCACCGCGTACGTCGTGGCCACCGTGCGCTCCGGCGAGCAGGTGCCCGATCCCGTCGTCGCCCTCTGGAAGGACGGTCTCGCCGAGCGCCTCGAGCTCGGGCCGTTGGACCAGCTCGAGGTGGCCCAGCTGCTCGAGACGGTCCTCGGCGGCCCCGTCGAGGGCAAGGTGCTCCAGCAGTTCTGGAACGCCAGCGAGGGCAACGTGCTCTACCTGCGGGAGCTGGTGCTCGGTTCGCTCGACGCCCAGACCCTCGTCGACGACGCCGGGCTCTGGCGCCTGGTGGGCGACGTGTCGAGCTCGCCCCGCCTCACCGACCTGGTCGAGGCCCGCCTCGCCGGCCTCGACGACGAGGAGATCGCGGCGCTCGAGCTCGTCGCCTTCGGCGAGCCCATCGGCGTCGACGTCATCGAGCGCCTGAGCAGCGGCGCCGCGCTGGAGCGCCTCGAGCGCCGGGGCCTGCTGGCCACCGAGCTGGACGACCGCCGGGTGCAGGCCCGGCTGGCGCACCCCCTCCACGGCGACGTGCTGCGGGAGCGGACCCCGCTGTTCCGCGCCCGGGCCGTGTGCCGGGCGCTCGCCGACGAGGTCGAGGCCAGCGGGGTGCGCCGCCGTGGCGACGTGCTGCGCGTCGCCCTCTGGCGGCTCGACGGCGGCGGCACCGCCCGGCCCGACCTGCTGCTCGAGGCCGCCCGCATGGCGGCGTTCGCCAACGACGACAAGGTGGCGGTGCGCCTGGCCCGGGCCTCGTTCGACCTCGAGCCCAGCTTCGAGGCGGGCCACGTGCTCGCCGACTGCCTCTACTCCTCCGGGGAGACCGACCAGATCGAGGCGGTGCTCTCGCAGGTCGAGCCCCTCGCCCGCGACGACTTCGAGCGCACCGCCGTCGCCCTCGTGCGCTCGTTCAACCTGTTCTGGCACCTCGGCAGCGTCGACCAGGCCGTCGGCGTCATCGAGGCCGTCCTCCCGCAGCTCGAGGACCCCGAACTCGTGGGCGAGGCCCAGGGCGTGCTCGCGCTCTACGACGTCATGGCCAACCAGGCCGAGCTCGGCGTGCCGCGCGTCGAGCCCCTGTTCGGGCGGCATGAGGGTCGGGCCTTCCTCCAGGTCGCGCTGGCCGGCAGCCTCGGGCTCCCCGCGCTCGGGCGGGCCGACGAGGCCGTGGACCTCGCCGTCCGGGCCTACGGCGCGCACCGGACCATGGGCGGGATGCTCGTCATGTACGAGCCCTCCCTCCTGCGGGTCGCCCAGGAGCTGGCGCTCTGCTTCCTCGGGCGGCTGCACGAGGCCGAGCGACTGGCGCACGAGGGCTACGCCGTGGCGGTCGGCGAGGGCGACGGCGCCGGCTGGGCGTTCCACTGCCTCGCCCTCGGGCGCGTGTGCCTCGACCGCGGGAAGGTCGTGGACTCGCTGCGCTGGTGGCGGGAGGGCGCCGCCCTCTTCGAGGCGGTCAACCACCCCGGGCCACAGCGGTGGGCGCTCATCGGGCAGGTGTTCGCGCACGCCCTCGCCGGCGACGCGCCGGCGGCCCGCAAGGTGATCGACGAGATCCAGTCGATGCGAGAGCACCCGGCGAGCCTCAACGACCCCGACCTGGCGCGGGCCACCGCCTGGGTGGAGGTGGCCGAGGGCGACCCCGCCGGCGCGATCGAGCGCCTGCGGGCCCTGGCCGAGGCCGACCGCGACGCCGGGCACCCGGCCCACGAGCTCGACGTCCGCCACGACCTGGCCCGACTCGGCCGCGCCGCCGAGGTGCGCACGCGGGTGCACGAGCTGGCCGGCATCGTGGCCGGCCCCCTCGCCGCGGCCCGCGCCGGCCACGTCGACGCGCTGGTGGCCGACGAGGCGGCGGCGCTGGCCGCCGCCTCCGAGGCCTTCGCCGACTGCGGAGCGTCCCTGCTCGCCGCCGAGGCGGGGGAGGCGTCCGCCGAGGCCTACCGGCGGGCCGGCGACGCCCGGGCCGCCACGGCGCAGCAGCACCGCACCGCCGAGCTGCGCGCCGCGTGTGACGGCGCCGTGACGCCGGGGCTGGGCCGCATCGACTCGCCGACGCCGTTGACCAAGCGCGAGCTCGAGATCGCCCTGCTCGCCGCCAAGGGCCTCGCCAGCAAGGACATCGCCGCGCAGCTCTTCGTCTCCGTGCGCACCGTGGACAACCACCTGGCCCGGATCTACGACAAGCTCGGGGTCTCGGGGCGGGCGGCTCTCGCCGACGCGCTCGAGGCCTCCGCGCTGACCTGACGACGGTCATGATGTGGGCGTGAACTGGCCACTGGTGGGGCGTGCCGCCGAGCTGG
Source organism: Acidimicrobiales bacterium (assembly GCA_041908445.1). Classification (GTDB taxonomy): domain Bacteria; phylum Actinomycetota; class Acidimicrobiia; order Acidimicrobiales; family DATDAH01; genus JAEUJM01. The sequence goes on from JAYRFK010000004.1 coordinate 14,884, forward strand.
ACCGGTTGCGCCGCCTGGTGATCGCCCGCGAGAAGGCGGGCGTGGTGCTCATCGGGCCCGCCGGCGTGGGCAAGACGCGCCTGGCCAAGGAGTGCCTCGCGGTGGGCGAGGCCTCGGGGTGCGCGACCGCGCTGGCGGTGGCCAGCCGGGCCGCCCGAGGCATCCCGCTCGGTGCCCTGGCCACGTTGCTGCCGGCCATGCCCGAAGCCGCTGCGTCCGGCATCGGGCTGCTCCAGTACGCCCAGGAGGGCCTGGCCCAGCTCGCCGGCGACCGTCCGCTGCTGCTCGTCGTCGACGACGCCCACAGTCTCGACGACGCCTCCGCCGTGCTGCTCCAGCAACTGGCCGGGGCCCGCACCGCCTTCATCGTGGCGACCGTCCGCACCGGCGAGGCCGTCCCCGAGCCGGTCGCCGCGCTCTGGAAGGAGGGCCTCGCCGAACGGGTGGAGCTCGGCACCCTCGACGAGGACTCCACCGAGCTGCTGCTCGAGCAGGTGCTCGGCGCGCCGGTCGAGGCCATCGCCGTGCACCAGCTGTGGGAAGCGAGCCAGGGCAACGTGCTGTACCTGCGGGAGCTCGTGCTCTCGGCCCTCGAGACCCACACCCTCGTCGACGACGCCGGCCTGTGGCGCATCGTGGGCGAGGTCTCGGCGTCGCCGCGCCTGCGCGACATCGTCGAGGTCCGCCTCGCCGGCCTCGACGACGACGAGGTCGCGGCGCTCGAGCTCGTCGCCTTCGGCGAGCCCGTGGACCTGGACGTGGTCGACCGCCTCGGGGTCACCGGGGCGGTCGAGCGCCTCGAGCGCAAGGCCATCGTCGCCACCAGCCAAGACGGCGACGACGCCGAGGTGCGTCTCGCCCACCCCCTGCACGGTGACGTGCTCCGCGACCGCACGCCCGTCATCCGCAGTCGCCGTGCCCGCCGGCTGCTCGCGGACGCGGTCGAGGCGGTCGGCGCGGAGCGGCCCGGCGACGTCCTGCGGGTGGCGCTGTGGCGGCTCGACGGCGGCGGCGAGATCGAGCCCGACGCGCTCGTGGCCGGCGCCGCCCTGGCCGGCCACGCCTTCGACTACGCCACGGCCGAGCGGCTGGCCCGGGCCGCGTTCGAGGCGGAGCCGAGCTTCGCGGCGGGCTACATCCTCGCCGGGGCCATGAACGAGCGGGGCGACGCGGCGGGCGTCGACGGCGTGCTCGGCCAGCTCAGCACCCTCATCGAGGGCGACGAGGACCGGGCCAGCATGACCGGCCTGCGCATCGCCAACCTGTTCTGGCGGGCCCGCGACCTCGAGGGCGCCATCGCGGTCGGGGAGGCCGCCGCGGCCGAGATGACCGAGGAGGAGCCCCGCAACTACGTGCTGGGCCACGTCGCCGTGGTGGAGGCCAGCGCCGGCCGGGCCGCCGACGCCGTGGACCGCGTCGGCCACCTCTTCGAGGCCACCGACGGCCGCGCGTTCTACCACGCGTCGCTCGCCGGGGCCCTGGCCCTCCAGGTGCTCGGACGCCCGGGCGAGGGGGCGGACCTCGCGGAGCGGGGCATCGCCGCCCACGGCCGCCTGGGCGTGCAGGGTCGGATCTTCGAGGTGTCGCTGCTCAGCGCCACGCGCACGATCGCCATGTTCGAGGAGGGTCGCGGCGACGAGGCCCGCCCGCTGGCCGAGGCCGGCTTCGAACTGGCCCTCGACCAGGAGGACGACGTCGGCCGGTCGCAGTACGCCCTCGCGCTGGGGCTCATCGGCCTCGACGCGGGCGACGCCGTCGAGTGCGTGCGACGGTTCCGTGAGGCCGAGGCGCGATTCCGCCGCGACCGCCACGACGGCATGACCCGCTGGGCCCTCGGTGGCCTGCTCTTCGCCCAGGCCCTGCTCCGCGACGTCGAGGGCGCGCACGCCACCCTCGCCGCCCTCGACGAGATCGGGCCCCACCCGGCGGCGTTCAGCGAGGCGATCCTCGAACGGGCCAAGGGCTGGTTGCTGCTCGCCGAGTCCGACCCCGAGGCGGCGAAGGCCCAGATCCGCCTGGCGGGCGAGCACGCCGCGGCGATGGGGCTCCCCGCCCGGGAGCTCCCCGCGCTGCACGACCTGGCCCGGCTGGGCGAGGCCGAGGAGGTGCTCGACCGGGCCCGAGCGGTCGTGCGCACCATGGTCGGGAGCTCGGCGCCGGCCCGCCTGGCTCACGTCGAGGCGCTCGCCGCCGGCGATCCCGAGGCCCTGGTGGCGTCCGCCGGGCTGCTCGAGCGGTGCGGCATCGTGATCGCGGCCGCCGAGGCCCTCATGGCGGCCGCCGACCTCTTCCGGGCGGCGGGCGACAGCCGCCGGGCGGCCCAGTGCGTGCGGGAGGGCCAGGCCCTCGCCGCCCGCTGCGAGGGCGTCGTCACCCCGGGCCTGGTGCACGCCGACGCCATCGTCCCCCTCACCAAGCGCGAGCGGGAGATCGCCCTCCTCGGGGCCGAGGGGCTGAGCAGCCGCCAGATCGCCGAGCGCCTCGTGGTGTCGATCCGCACGGTCGACAACCACCTCGCCCGCGTCTACGACAAGCTCGGCGTGTCGGGCCGGGCCGAGCTGGCCGACGCCCTGGGCACCGCCGAGCCCTGATCCCTCCCGACCCGACCACCAACCGACCGACCGACCGAACGACCGACTGACTGACCGGGCTGACCGGCCGACCGGCTAGCGCCGGAAGACGCCGAGGTTCGAGTTGCGGTGGGCGAAGCGCCGGCGGATCACCTCACGGCGCTCCTGGAGCTCGGCGTAGGTGAGGCCCTCCGTCGCGGCATCCACGCCGAAGCTGGCCTTGACCCCGTCGAGGTCGAGCTCGTAGGTGCGGGGGTCGATGCCCACGTCGGCGGCGATGCGCTCGCCGTGGGTCTGCGCGAAGTACAGGGCCAGGTGGGTGATCTCGGCGAACAGGTCGAGGTCGGGGGCGAGGGTGGCGATGGCGCCGTCGAGGAAGACCATGTTCTTCACGAAGAGCATGAGCTCCTTCGGCAGGCGAGCGCCGTAGGCGAGCAGGCCCTTCATGATCTGCTGGATCTCCGCCACCATCTCGTCGGGCGTGAGGGTGGTCGGGTCGATCGGGGGCCGGTCGAGGCCGAGGTCGGCGATCACCGCGGCGAGGTCGGTGTCGGCCGGCAGGGCCCCCAGGTCGCGCAGCGCGGCCAGCTGGCCGGGGACGTCGTTCATGGTCGCCCCCATGAGCATCCGCAGGAAGGCGAGGCGGCGGGGCTCGTCGAGGCGGCCGGTGATGCCGAAGTCGAGCAGGGCGGTGCGACCGTCGGGCAGCACCCGCAGGTTGCCGCCGTGGAGGTCGCCGTGGAAGACGCCGTGGAGCATGGCGCCCTCCATGAAGGCGACCATGCCGGTGCGGACGATGGCGTAGGTGTCGACGCCGGCGTCGACCATGCCCGCCACATCGTCGAAGGCGAAGCCGTCGAGGCGCTCCATCACCAGCATGCGACGCGTGACCAGCTCGGGGTGGGGGCGGGGGATGACGTAGCCCCGCTGGCCGAGGGACGCGAGCGACACCGCCACGTCGAGCATGTTCTCGCCCTCGAGGCGGAAGTCGAGCTCCTCGTTGATGGTCTCGGCGAACAGCTCGACGAGCGCCGGCGGGTTGGCCAGCGAGGCGATGGGGATGCGCCCCACCAGATAGGGGGCGACCCAGGCCATCACCCGCAGGTCGTCGTGGACGAGACGACCCACCGAGGGCCGCTGCACCTTCACGACGACCCGCTCGCCGGTGCGGAGCACCGCGCCGTGGACCTGGGCGATCGAGGCGGCGGCGATGGGATCGCGGTCGAACGAGGCGAAGACCGCGCCCAGCGGCCGCCCGAGCTCCTGCTCGACCACGCGCCGCACCACGTCGAAGGGCTCGGCGGGCACGCGGTCACGGCACTTCTTGAACTCGTCGACGAGCTCGGCGGGGAAGATGCCCTCGCCCGACGAGATGATCTGGGCCAGCTTGATGTAGGTCGGGCCGAGGCGCTCGGCCGCGATCCGCAGGCGGCGGGAGATGCCCGCCCGGGACACCTCGCCGCCGCGCCGGCGCTCCAGCACCGCCCACAGCGCCAGGGCCAGGCCGAGGTGGCGCAGCACCCGCACGAGGCGGCCGAGGGGTGGCAGCCGCCCCGGGTCCACCAGCTCGGGCACCTCTCGGCGGCTCACCTCCCGCACGAGATCGAGGCCGTGGCGCCACGTCAGGCCGTCCAGGTCGCCGAGCACCCACGGGGGGTGGTCGCTGAAGGCACCCCGCTGGAGGTCGGGCGGCACGGTCACTCCCTCAGGGTGGCACCTGGGCCGCCGAACCCGGCAACCGGGGCGGCGTTACGATCGCCCGCACCCCGGAGGACGGTCCGGGGACGAGGGGGATCTCCATGGCCCAGGGCTGGATCGTCGACGACGTGCCGAGCGTGCGCTACCCGATCTACACGCGGGGGAACGTGGGGGAGGTGTTCCCGGACCCGGTGGCGCCGTTCTCGGCCACGTTCGCGATCACGCCCTACTCCGAGCCGGGATGGCGCGACGCCCTGGTCCGCACCGGCGTGTTCCGGGAGGACGAGTTCGACCCCGAGCGCAACGAGATCATCGGGATCTTCGGCGGCTACTGCTTCCTGAACGTCTCCATCAACCGGATCTCGGGCGTGCGGGTGCCCGGGATGACCCCGGAGATGATCGACCTCGCGCTGTTCGGCGCCCAGCCCGGCATCCCGCCCTACGAGCCGGTGGCCGGCGACGAGGACGAGGAGCGCACCAACGCCGCTTTCGAGTGGCTCATCTGGATCATGACCGCCACCGGGCTGCCCGAGCTGGCCGAGGACGAGGCGGTCACCAAGGCGCTGCGCGAGGAACGGCCCGACGTCGCCACGCTGTCCGACGCGGAGCTGCTCGAGCGGGTGCGTGGCCTCTACGACGACCACTTCCGTCGCCTGTTCGCGCAGCACATCTTCGTCTCGGTCTCGATCCAGATCCCGCTCGGGATCATCACCCAGGTGTGCGAGGCGGTGGGCGACCCGAGCCTCGCCATGCGCCTCGTCGCGGGCCTGGGCGACGTCGAGTCGGCGGCGCCGTCGTTCGCGATGTGGCGGCTCGGTCGGCGGGTGGCGGGTTCCGAGGCGCTGACCGCCGAGTTCGACGCGGGCGTGGCGGGCCTGCTCGACCGCCTGGAGGCGCGCCGGGGCATCGACGAGGTCGACACCTTCCTGGGCGAGCTGGCGACCTTCCTGCACGACTACGGCTCGCGGGGCCCGAACGAGTGGGACACCACGTCGCACACCTGGGAGACCCGCCCGGAGCTGGCCCTCGCCGCCGTCGACCGCCTCCGCCTGCAGGACGACGCCGACGACCCCGAGCGCCACCACGGCGAGCGGGGGGCCGACCGTGAGGCCGTCGCCGCCCAGCTGCGGGCCGCGCTCGTCGACCAGCCCGAGGTGCTCGAGCAGTTCCAGCAGGCGCTGGCCGCGGCGGCCCTCTTCTTCCCGGGTCGGGAGCGCTCCAAGACGAACGCGGTACGGTTCATCCACGAGACCCGGGTGCTCCTCCACGAGCTCGGCCGGCGGCTGGTCGAGCGAGGCCACTTCGACGACCCCACCGACTTCGGCATGGTGCTGGCCGACGAGCTCGACCTGCTGCTCGCCGACCCGGGCGCGCTCGTGCCCGAGCTCCGAGTCCGCCGTGCCCGTCACCGGGAGCTGGCCGAGCTGCTGCCGCCCTTCGCCTTCGCCGGGGAGCCGCCCGGCGTCGACACCTGGGAGCGCCGCGACGCCCACGTCGAGGAGGCCGCCTCGGTGGGTGACGTGCTCGAGGGCATCTCCGGATGCCCTGGCGCGGCCACCGGCACGGCGCGGGTGATCCTCGATCCGTCCGACCCCAGCGCGCTCCAGCCGGGCGACGTGCTCGTCGCGCCGATCACGGACCCGTCGTGGACCCCGCTCTTCCTCGCCGCGTCCGCGGTCGTGGTCGACGTCGGCGCGCAGCTCAGCCACGCCATCATCGTCAGCCGCGAGCTCGGCATCCCCTGTGTCGTGTCGGTCACCGGTGCCACCCAGCGCATCCCCGACGGCGCGGTCGTGACCGTGGACGGCACCGCCGGCACCGTCACCATCGAGGGCTGAGGGCGGCGGACGGGGATGGTGCTCGAGGGGTTCCGGGTCGTCGAGCTCGGCGTGTGGGTGGCCGGCCCGAGCGCCGGCGGGGTGCTGGCCGACTGGGGCGCCGACGTGATCAAGGTGGAGGCGCCCGCGGGCGACCCCATGCGCCGGGTGTTCTCGGTGCTCGCCGGCCACGGCCAACCCGAGAGCCCGCCGTTCGACCTCGACAACCGGGGCAAGCGCAGCGTCGTGCTCGACCTCACCACCGAGGAGGGCCGCGACGAGTGCCGGCGCCTCGTGGCCACGGCCGACGTGTTCCTCACCAACCTGCGCCCCGAGGCGGTCGACCGGCTCGGGCTCGGCGCCGACGAGCTGCTCGCCGCCAACCCCCGCCTCGTCTACGCCAGCGTCACGGGTTACGGGCGCGACGGCCCCGACGCCGACCGGGCGGGCTACGACGTGGGCGCCTTCTGGGCCCGTACCGGCATCGCCCGCACGATGGTCCCCGAGGACGAGGCGCCCATCGACATCCGGGCGGGCATGGGCGACCACGTCACCGGCCTCACCATCCTGAGCGGGATCCTGGCCGCGCTCCTGCAGCGGGAGCGCACGGGCACCGGCCAGCTCGTCGAGACGTCGCTCCTGCGCACCGGCATCTACTGCGTGGGCTGGGACCTCGGGATCCGCCTGCGCTTCGGCAAGCTGGCGCCCACCCAGCCCCGCACCTCGATCATGAACCCGATGGTGAACTGCTACCGGGCCGCGGACGGGGCCTGGTTCTGGCTCCTCGGGGTCGAGAGCGACCGCCTCTGGCCCAAGCTGATCGCCGCCCTCGAACGCCCCGACCTCGGTGAGGACGAGCGCTTCGCCACCGCCAAGGCCCGCCGCCACCACCCCGAGGAGTGCATCGCCGCCCTCGATGAGGTGTTTGCGGGCCGGCCGCGTGGCGAGTGGGTGGCGCGTTTCGACCGCCACGACGTCTGGTGGGCGCCGGCCAACACCCTCGCCGACGTGATCGAGGACCCGCAGGCGCTCGCGGCGGGCGCCTTCGTGGACGTACCGGCGGGCGCCGCCGGGCCGGCCCACCGCGCGGTCAACACCCCGGTGACGTTCTCGGGGGCCGAGCGCGGCCGTGGGCCCGGCGCGGTCCCCGGCCTCGGCGAGCACACCGAGGAGGTCCGTCGTGCCCTCCGCGACGGCGACCTACGCTGAGCGCGCCATGACCCGACGCGCCCTTCCCCTGCGGACCGCGCTCCGCCTCCTGGTCCTGACCGCGGTGGTGGCGCTCGCCGCCGGTGCCTGCAGCGTCGGCGTCGGCACGCCGCCCGAGGACTTCGTGGCCCCCGACGACGGGAGCGGGGCCACCGAGGACGGCGGCGGCGCCGCCGACGTGAATCCCCTCGTGGACGGCCTCGACGTGCCCCTCGCCGACCTGGCCGAGGCCATCGGCACCGAGAACATCAAGGCCCTCCAGCTCGCGGCCTACAGCGACTCGGTGTACCTGGAGGCCCAGGACCCCGACGATCCGACCGCGGTCGAGGTCTGGAACTGGGACGCCGGCGAGGGCGTCACCGACTCGGGGCCGAAGGACGTCACCGGCATCGACCTGGAGACCCAGCTCTTCCGCGTCAACCAGGTCGACCTGGGCGCCATCCCGGGTCTGGTCGCGGACGCGCCGGACCTCACCGACGTCCAGGGCGAGATCTCGAGCAGCGTCACGATCCAGCGTCCACCGGGCAGCCCGATCCTGGTGACGGTGCTCGCCACCACGCCCCGTGGCCAGACCGGCGCGGTCGTGGCCGACGCCGACGGCAACGTCCTGTCGACCTCCTGAGCGACCTCCTGAGCGACCTCCTGAGCGACCTCCTGAGCGACCGCCGCCGGGGCGGCCGCCGTCTCAGCGGCTGATGGTGTGCTCGCAGTCGTCGAGGGTGTCGAGCTGGTGCACGAGCTCGGCGTCGGCGTAGTCGCCCTGGTCCGGCTGGGCCAGTGACTGCACCTTCTCGAAGTCGATGAAGGCGGCGGACAGGATCTCCCGCGGCCCCTCGCCGACGAGGCCCCCGTCCAGCTCGGCCTCGATGGCGTCGAGCTGCTGGTCGACCGCCGCGACGTTGGCGGTGGCGTCCGCGACGAGCCGGCCGACGTCACCGTCGTCGGGCAGGTTGAGGGCGAGGTAGCGCTCGGGGAGGAAGTCCGTGGCTCGGCGGACGTCCGCGGTGGCGTCGAGCAGCAGCCGGCGGGCGTCGCCGGGATCGGTGTCGAGGGTGATCTGGTTCGATGCCGCGTTGACCTCATCGGCGACCGTGTGGTCGTAGGCCACGAGGATCCGGCACACGCCGGCCGCGGCCCGGTGCTCGACCGAGCCTCCCTCGTCGGCGGCGCCGCGGGCGGTCGTGCTGGCGCTGGTGCACCCGGCCACGAGGACCGCGGCGACGGCGAGGGCGGCCGCAGCCGTGGCGGCGCCGCGCCCGCTCACGACCAGCTCCCGGGGAGCGGGCCCGCGGCCGGGTCGGGGTCGGCGAAGCGGGGCGTCCGCTTCTGGTTCAGGGCGGCCACCCCCTCGGCGAAGTCGGGTCGGGTCACCATGTCCTCCAGGAGACGTTCGGCTCGGTGCACGGCGGTGCCCACGTCGCCGTGCAGGTCGGCGTAGATCTGGCGCTTGGCGACGGCCGTCGCCTCGGGCGAGACCTCCGTGGCCAGGCGCCGGGCGTAGTCGTAGGTGAGGGAGGGGAGCTCGTCGCCGGGCACGGCCCGGTTGACCAGCCCCATGCGCGCGGCCTCGTCGCCGAGCACGACCCGGCTCGACAGCAGCAGGTCGGTCGCGTGGCCCACCCCCACCAGCCGGGGCAGCACCCAGGACAGCCCGTACTCCGCGGGCAGGCCGAGGCGGCCCGAGGCGGTCGTGAGCTTGGCGTCGAGGGCGGCGAAGCGCAGGTCGGCGAAGCAGGCCAGCACCAGGCCGACGCCGGCCGCCGGGCCGTTGACCGCGGCGATCACGGGCGTGCGCATCCCGAAGTGGAAGGCGAAGGCGTGGTCGAACTCGGGCCGGACCCCGTAGCCGGGCTCGGCCGGTGGGTGGCGGACACCGCTGTCGTAGGCGCCGCCCGCGACGTGCTTGTCCAGGGCGGCGGCGTCGGCACCGGCGCAGAAGCCCCGACCGGCACCGGTGACGACGACGACGCGCACCCGGGGGTCGTCCTCGGCCTCGGCCAGGGCGTCGCGGTACTCCTCGTGCATGCGCCCGGTCCACGCGTTGAGGCGGTGGGGTCGGTTCAGGGTGACCGTGGCGACGCCCTCGTCGACCTCGTAGGCCACCACCTTTCGTTCCATGGGTACTGGTTAGCATCGCGCCGATGGGCCTGGTGGACGACCTCAACCGGTTGAGCGAGCTGCACGAGTCCGGTCAGCTCAGCGACGAGGAGTTCGAGGAGGCCAAGACCCAGCTCATCCGCCAGTCGACCGGGTACACCCCGCCCGGCGCCGCAACGTCCGGCTCCCTGGGGGCCACCGCCGGCGGACCCGCCACGAGCACGCCCTTCGACCCGGCCCTCACCCCGCCTGAGATCGGCCCGGGTGCGGCCGTGGCCGGCGGGCTCGCCGGTGGCCTCGTCGGCGGCGTCGTGGGCTCGTCCACCGTCCCCTCCGCGCCGCCGTCGGCCCCGACCCCGCCCGCGCCCGGCACCCCCGCCGGCACCGGTGGGCCGATCCCGCCCACCACCACCGTGCACGGTGCCGGTGGGGGCACCGTGATCACGTCGGGCCTCGGTACCGGGGGCGTCAGCCTGGGCGCCCTCCCGCCGACGGGACGGCTCCGCACCCGCGCCATGGGGCTCACGCAGCCGGAGGCGGTCGAGCCGAAGCGGACGTCGACGGGCACCTTCCTGGCCAGCATGGGGTGCCTGACCATCGTCATTCTCTTCGTCGCGCTGATGGTCGCCACGGCGGGCGTGGCCATGTTCCCGGGCCTCGCCCGGCTCACCGCCCCGGTCCTGTGCAAGGCGCCGTTCGACCACAGCTACGTCGACATCACCCAGAGCAACCCGGTGCCGGGCGAGACCTACATCACCTGGGAGCTCCAGTGCTACAACGACCGCGGCACGGTGGACGCGGCCGACGACTGGGCGGTCATGGGCATCCTGTTCCTCGAGACCGTCGTGGTCCTGTTCGCCATCACCTTGCTGCTGGTGCTGATCGGGCGGTTCCGCCACAAGCGCAAGGCGGCCAAGGCGGATGACACCCTGCGGCCGGTGCCCCCGGCCGGGCCGCTCGGCGACCTCAGCGGCGATCTCAGCGGCGGCCCGATCGTCAACCCGCCGTCCTGACCCGCCCGTCGCCGCCCGCCCCACCGTCCCGACGCGCTGACGCCCGACCGTGCCCGGCCTGAACCTCCACGTCACCACTCCGGCCGCCTTCGCCGAGGGCCTCGCCACCATCCGGGCGGAGCTCGACGTTCCCGCCTCCTTCCCGGCCACCGTCGACGCGGCGGCGGCCACGGCCGCGGGCCGTGGGCCCCAGCCGGTCGACGGGGCCGCCGCCGAGCGCCGGGACGCCCGGGACGTCGAGCTCGTCACCATCGACCCGCCCGGGAGCCGGGACCTCGACCAGGCCTACGGAGCCGAGCGGCGGGGGAGCGGCTACCGGGTCCACTACGCCATCGCCGACGTGGCCGCGTTCGTGCCCGCCGGCGGCGCCCTCGACCTCGAGGGTCGTGCCCGCGGCGTCACGCTCTACCTCCCCGACGGTCGTGCCCCGCTGTACCCGCCGGCGCTGGGCGAGGGGGCGGCCAGCCTGCTGCCCGAGGTCGACCGCCCGGCCGTGCTGTGGACCGTCGACCTCGACCAGCGGGGCGTGGTCACCGAGGTCGCCGTCGAGCGGGCCACGGTGCGCAGCCGCCGCCAGCTCGACTACCGCCACGTGCAGGCCGCGGTCGACGACGGCTCGGCGGCCCCGGCGCTGGCGTTGCTCCGCGAGGTCGGGCTGCTGCGCGAGGAGCAGGAGCGGGCGCGGGGCGGCGTCAGCCTCAACCTGCCCGCCCAGCACGTGGACCGGGAGGCGGACGGCACCTACGAGCTGCGCTACGACGGCCCGCTGCCGGTGGAGGGCTGGAACGAGCAGATCTCGCTGCTCACCGGCATGGTCGCCGCCCAGCTCATGCTGGACGCCGGCGTCGGGATCGTCCGCACCCTGCCGCCGGCCGGCCCCGACGTGTTCACCGAGCTGCGGGCCAGCGCCCGCGCCCTCGACGTCGACTGGCCGGTGGGCGTCGACTACCCCGACTTCGTGCGCGGCCTCGACCCGCACCGGCCGGCCGAGGCGGCGCTCATGACCCAGGCCGCTCGGGTCCTGCGGGGCGCGTCCTACGCGGCGTTCGACGGCACGGTGCCCGCCCAGCCTCTGCACGCCGCCATCGCCTCGCCGTACGCCCACGTCACCGCGCCCCTGCGTCGCCTCGCCGACCGCTTCGCCAACGAGGTCGTGCTGGCCGTCGCCGGCGGCCGCCGCCCACCGGGCTGGGCGCTCGACGCGCTGCCCGACCTCCCCGCGCTGATGGACAAGGCCCACCAGCACGACCGTGCCCTCGAACGGGCCGTGGTCGACTTCGTCGAGGCCGCGGTGCTGGCGCCCCACGTCGGCGCCGAGTTCGAGGCCATGGTCACCAACGTCGCCCGCGGCCGGGCCACCGTGCAGCTCCGCGACCCGGCGGTGCTGGCGTCGGTCGACCTGCGCGACGCCGACGGCGCCGAGGACAGGGACGGCGCCGAGGACAGGGACGGCGCCGCCGTCCTCGTCCCCGGTACCGCGGTGCGCCTGCGCCTCGCCGCGGTCGACCTCCCCGCCCGCACCGTCACCTTCACCCCCACCTGACCCCTTCTTCCAGCAGAAACGGAAGGTTCCACCTTCCGTTTCTGCTGGAGGAACGAGGTGCGTCAGGGGTTGAGGAGGGCGAGGACCTCGTCGGCGAGCTCGGGGCGGCAGATCACGAGGTCGGGGAGGTACGGGTTGGCCTCGTTGTAGCGGAGGGGCGACCCGTCGAGCCGGGACGTGTGGAGGCCCGTGGCCTGCGCCACCGCCACCGGGGCGCACGAGTCCCACTCGTACTGGCCGCCGGAGTGGGCGTAGATGTCGACCTCGCCCTGCACGACGGCCATGGCCTTGGCGCCGGCGGAGCCCATCTCGACGAGCACGCCGTCGAGCGCGTCGGCGAGCTGCTGGGCGGCGGCGGGCGGGCGGGTCCGGCTCACGACGAGCCGGGGCGGGCCGTCGACCGCGGCGGCGAGCGGCGGCGGCTCGGCGGTGCTGAGGGTCACACCCTGGGCAGGCAGCGCCACGGCGCCGGCGATGGGCACGCCGCCCTCGACCAGGGCCACGTGCACGGCCCAGTCGACACGGGGGACCTCGCCGAACTCCCGGGTGCCGTCGAGGGGGTCGACGATCCAGACCCGGGCGGCGTCGAGGCGGGCCAGGTCGTCCTTGCCCTCCTCGGAGAGCACGGCGTCGGTGGGGGCGGCCTCGGCCAGCGCCGCCATGAGCAGCACGTGCGAGCGGCGGTCGCCCTCGGCCTTCAGCTCGGCGGGGGAGGCGCCGGCGGAGGTCAGCTCGTCCCGGAGGGCCACGAGGAGGTCGCCCGCCTCGGTGGCCAGCCGGTGGGCGAGGGCGTGGTCGGCGGGGGACGCGGGCATGCGGGAGCACCTCGGGCGGGGGTGGAAGGACCCGGTCGGGGCCCCGGGGAATCCCAACCGCGTTGATCGGGAATTGGGGTCCCGAGACTAGGCTTCGACCGCCATGCACTACGAGCTCTCTCACCTGCGCGCCCTCGAGGCCGAGGCGATCCACATCATGCGCGAGGTCGCCGCGGAGTTCGAGCGCCCCGTGCTGCTGTTCTCCGGCGGCAAGGACTCGATCGTGATGCTCCGCCTCGCCGAGAAGGCGTTCTGGCCCTGTCCGCTGCCCTTCCCGGTCATGCACGTCGACACCGGCCACAACTTCGACGAGGTGCTCGCCTTCCGGGACAAGCGGGTCGCCGAGCTCGGTGCCCGCCTCGTGGTGGCCTCGGTGCAGGAGTCGATCGACAAGGGTCGCGTCCGTGAGGAGACCGGGCCTCGGGCGTCCCGCAACCGCCTCCAGACCACGACGCTGCTCGACGCCATGGAGGAGCACGAGTTCGACGCCGCCTTCGGTGGCGCCCGCCGCGACGAGGAGAAGGCCCGGGCCAAGGAGCGGGTGTTCTCGTTCCGCGACGAGTTCGGCCAGTGGGACCCGAAGAACCAGCGCCCCGAGCTCTGGAGCCTCTACAACGGCCGCCACCGCAAGGGCGAGCACATCCGGGTCTTCCCCCTGTCGAACTGGACCGAGCTCGACATCTGGCAGTACATCGCCGAGGAGCAGATCGAGATCCCGGCGATCTACTACGCCCACCGCCGGGAGGTCTTTCGCCGCGACGGCATGCTGCTGGCGGTCGGTCCCTACGTCACCCTCGCCGACGACGAGGAGCCCTTCGAGGCCGTGGTGCGCTACCGCACCGTCGGCGACGCGTCCTGCACCGGCGCGGTCGAGTCGTCCGCCGCCACCATCGACCAGGTGATCGCCGAGGTGGCCGCCACCCGCATCACCGAGCGCGGCGCCACCCGCGCCGACGACCGCGTCTCGGAGGCGGCCATGGAAGACCGCAAGCGGGAAGGGTATTTCTGATGGAGCTGCTCCGACTCGCCACCGCGGGCTCCGTCGACGACGGCAAGTCCACCCTGATCGGCCGCCTGCTCTACGACTCGAAGGCCATCTTCGAGGACCAGCTCGAGGCCGTCGAGCGCACCAGCCGCCAGCGCGGCGACGAGTACGTCGACCTGGCGCTGCTCACCGACGGCCTGCGGGCCGAGCGCGAGCAGGGCATCACCATCGACGTCGCCTACCGCTACTTCGCCACGCCGAAGCGCAAGTTCATCATCGCCGACACCCCCGGCCACATCCAGTACACGCGCAACATGGTCACGGGGGCCTCCACGGCCAACCTGGCCCTCGTGCTGGTCGACGCCCGGAAGGGCCTGGTCGAGCAGTCCCGGCGGCACGCCTTCATCGCCTCGCTGCTGCGCATCCCGCACCTCGTGCTGTGCATCAACAAGATGGACCTCGTCGACTACGACCAGGACACCTTCGAGCGCATCAAGGGTGAGTTCCGCGAGTTCGCCGCCCGCCTCGACATCACCGACCTCACCTTCATCCCGATCTCGGCGCTGCACGGCGACAACGTCGTGGACCGCTCCGCGAACATGCCGTGGTACGAGGGCACGTCGCTGCTGCACCACCTCGAGGAGGTCCACATCGCGTCGGACCGCAACCTCATCGACGTGCGCTTCCCGGTGCAGTACGTCCTGCGCCCCAAGAGCGACGAGTTCCACGACTACCGGGGCTACGCCGGCACCATGGCCGGCGGCGTGCTCAAGCCCGGCGACGACGTCGTGGCGCTGCCGTCCGGCTTCACCTCCCGCGTCGCCCGCATCGACACCTACGACGGGCCGGTCGACGAGGCGTACAGCCCCATGGCGGTCTCGGTGCTGCTCGAGGACGACATCGACATCTCCCGCGGCGACATGCTCTGCCGCCCGCAGAACCGGCCCGACACCGGCCAGGACATCGACGCCACCGTCTGCTGGATGTCCGAGTCGTCGATCCTCGCCCCCGGGGCCAAGCTCGCGCTCAAGCACACGACCCGATCGGTGCGGGCCCTGGTCAAGGACCTGCACTACCGACTCGACATCAACAGCCTGCACCGCGACGAGGACGCCAACGAGCTCACCCTCAACGAGATCGGGCGGGTCAGCCTGCGCACCACGGCACCGCTCTTCTTCGACGAGTACCGCCGCAACCGCACCACCGGCAGCTTCATCCTCGTCGACGAGACCACCAACGAGACCGTGGGTGCCGGCATGATCCTCGGTCCCACCGGCTGAGCCGATGACGACCCGCGGCCCGGGCGTGGGCGCGGTACCGGCCGCGCGCCGCGCCGCCTAGGTTCTGGCCATGGCCAGCGAGAACGTGGTGTGGCACCCGTCGCACCTGCCGCGCGACGAGCGGTGGGCCGCGCTCGGGGTCCGGGGCGCCACCCTCTGGTTCACCGGTCTGTCCGGGTCGGGCAAGTCCACCGTCGCCACCGCGGTCGAGCGTCGCCTGCTCGAGGCCGGTGCCCCGACCTACCTGCTCGACGGCGACAACCTGCGCCACGGCCTCAACGGCGACCTCGGCTTCAGCGCCGAGGATCGCTCGGAGAACGTGCGGCGGGTCGGTGAGGTCGCCCGCCTGTTCGCCGACGCCGGCGTGGTCGCCCTGGTCCCGCTCATCAGCCCCTACCGGGCCGACCGAGACCGCGCCCGGGCCGCCCACGAGGCTGCCGACCTGCCCTTCTACGAGGTCTTCGTCGACACGCCCCTCGAGGTGTGCGAGGCCCGCGACCCCAAGGGCCTCTACGCCAAGGCCCGGGCCGGCGAGCTGAAGGGCTTCACCGGGATCGACGACCCCTACGAGGCGCCCGAGGCGCCCGACCTCGTCCTCACCCCCGCCGACGGCGATCCCGAGGCCCAGGCCGCGGTGGTGCTCGACCTGTTGACGCGGGCCGCCGGGCCCGCGGCTCGCGCCTGACCCGTCCGGTGGGTCAGGGGTCGGTGGTGGCGAGCCGAGGACGGTGGGCGCGTGGCGCAGCGCAACCGGGCCTGTTCACGCTCGTCGTGGTCGTCGCCCTCGGCGCACTGCTGCTCGCCGGCTGCGGTGGTGACGACGGCGGGGACGATCTCGGCCAGGCGGCGGGCGGTGCCGTCGCCCAGCAGCAGGCCGGCCAGTCCACCGCCACGGCCGCGGAGCTCGCCACGGTCGACCTCACCCCGGCGCTGTTGCGCCGCTCCGACTTCCCCCGGCCCGACGAGGTCGAGCCCATCCTGCTCGCCGGCGACTTCGGTGCCGTCGGTCGCGGACAGCGCATCAAGGTGTGCGGCGAGGACCTGCGCGCCGAGGTCGGTGGCGACAGCGGTCGCTTCTCCCAGTTCCGCGTCGGTCCCTACGCTGTCACGCAGACCGTGACCGCCCTGCCCGCGGCGAGCGCCTCTGCGCTCGGCCAGCGGTTCGCGGCGCTGGCCGGCGACTGCACCGAGCCGTGGTCCCAGCCCGACCCGAACGGCGGCAGCATCACCCGCCGGGTCCTGGGGGGCTTCCCCATCCCCGACCTCGGCACCGAGGCCGCCGCGTTCCTCGTGCGGGGCGAGAACCAGCTCGGCCAGGACGACTCGGTGCTGCTGATGGCGGTGGACGGGCCCTACGTGTCGACCCTCACCGTGACCGGCCCCGTCGGGGACCGGTTCCAGATCGTCAGGCCGCTGGAGCTGGCGCTGGGGGAGCGTCTGCGCTCGCTGCCGGAGCCCGGCGGGCCGCCGGCGTAGGCGCACCCTCCTGGGGCTCGCCGTGGGGCTGGCCCGCGGCGACGTAGCAGTCGGCGTGGAAGTGCTCGACCCGGTCCCAGGTGCCCTTCACGTACACGTTGCAGATCACCTGGTACTGGCGCTCCTTGGCCCGGAACTTCACGACCTCGCCGCAGGTGACGCAGCTCACCGAGCTGCCCGCCTCGACCGCGCGCACGACGGCGCGGCTGGTCCAGCGGGGCGCCTTCGGGCGGGCCGCCGCGTGCTTCGAACGGGCGGCGGTGCGGGGGGTGCTGCGGCCGGCGGGGGCCTTCGCCCCAGCCGCCCGGGTGGCGGTCGTGGGAGCCATGCCCTACCCGTCGGCCGCGAGCCGGCCCCCGTGAGGCGTCCGCGCCGGCCCCACCGCCGGCAACCCGCTCGTTCTCGACGCACTCGCTCTCGTTTCGAGGGAGCTCGTGCGTCGAGCTCGGAGGACGTCGCTCGGGTCAGCCGCGGACGAGGGGCTTGTACTTGATGCGGTGGGGCTGGTCGGCCTCGGCGCCGAGCTCCTTCTTGCGGAAGGCCTCGTACTCGGTGAAGTTGCCCTCGAACCAGCGCACCTGCGAGTCGCCCTCGAAGGCGAGCACGTGGGTGGCGACCCGGTCGAGGAACCAGCGGTCGTGGCTGATGATCACCGCGCAGCCGGGGAACGACTCGAGGCCGCCCTCCAGTGCCCGCAGCGTGTCCACGTCGAGGTCGTTGGTGGGCTCGTCGAGCAGCAGCACGTTGCCGCCGGTCTTGAGCACCTTGGCCAGGTGGACCCGGTTGCGCTCACCACCCGAGAGCGTGCCGACCTTCTTCTGCTGGTCGGAGCCCCGGAAGTTGAACGAGGCCACGTAGGCCCGGCCGTTGACGACCCGGCCGCCGACGGTGATCTCGTCGAGGCCGCCCGTGATCTCCTCGTAGACGGTGGCGTCGGCGTCGAGCGCGGCCCGGGACTGGTCGACGTAGGCCAGCTCCACGGTGGGGCCGATGGTGAGGGAGCCGGAGTCCGGTGCGGTGTCACCCTCGGCGTCGCCTTCGGCCGCGGCCACGAGCATCCGGAACAGCGTGGTCTTGCCGGCGCCGTTGGGGCCGATCACGCCGACGATGCCGGCCGGCGGCAGGGAGAAGGACAGGTCCTCGATGAGGAGCTTGTCGCCGAAGCCCTTGGCCAGGTGGTCGGCCTGGATGACCAGGTCGCCGAGGCGCTGGCCGGCGGGGATGGCGATCTCCAGCTCGTTGACCCGGCCCTCGGCCGCCTTGGCCTCGGCCAGCAGCTTCTCGTAGGCGGCGAGGCGGGCCTTGCCCTTGGCCTGGCGGGCCTTGGGGGCCATGCGCACCCACTCGAGCTCGCGGTCGAGGGTGCGGGCCCGGGCCGAGTCGGCCTTGTCCTCCTGGGACAGGCGCTCGCGGCGCTGCTCGAGCCACGAGCTGTAGTTGCCCTCGAACGGGTGGCCCCGGCCGCGGTCCAACTCGAGGATCCAGCCCGCCACGTTGTCGAGGAAGTAGCGGTCGTGGGTGATGGCCACGACGGTGCCCGAGTAGTCCTGCAGGGTGCGCTCGAGCCAGGCCACCGACTCGGCGTCGAGGTGGTTGGTGGGCTCGTCGAGCAGTAGCAGGTCGGGGTGTGACAGCAGCAGGCGGCACAGGGCCACCCGGCGGCGCTCACCGCCGGAGAGGGTCGAGACCTCGGCGTCGCCCGGGGGCAGGCGCAGGGCGTCCATGGCGATCTCGATGGTGCGCTGGAGGTCCCAGGCGCCGACGGCCTCGATCTTGGCCTCGAGCTCGGCCTGCTGGGCGCCCAGCTTCTCGTAGTCGGCGTCGGGGTCGGCCCACCCGGCCATGACCTCGTCGTACTTCGTGAGCAGGGCGGCGGTCTCGCCCACGCCGTCCATGACGTTGCCCAGCACGTCCTTGGACTCGTCGAGGTGGGGCTCCTGCTCCAACATCCCGACGGTGAAGCCCTGGGTGAGACGGGCGTCGCCGGTGAACTCCTGGTCGAGGCCGGCCATGATCCGCAGCAGCGACGACTTGCCCGACCCGTTCGGGCCGATCACGCCGATCTTGGCGCCCGGGTAGAACGCGAGGGTGATGTCCTTCAGCACCTCGCGGTCCGGCGGGTAGAACCGGCTGACCTTGCGCATGGTGAAGATGAACTGAGCTTGCGACATGGCCCCCCTGTCTATCGACTTTGGCGGCCGACGCCTGCTTTCTCGCGGGCGGCGTAGCCGCTCGCCCGCTACTTCTTGCGGCCCAAGAGCTTGTTGGCCACCCCGGTGAGGCCGCCGCGCTTCTTGGCGGCCTTGCGGGCGGTGGCGGGCACGCCCTGCACGCCGTCGACGATGGCGGCGGCGTCACGCTCGTCGTCGGCGGTGGTGGGCGCCGGCGTGCCCGGCAGGCCGGGCAGGATCAGGTCGATGCCCCGGCGGGGCGTGTCGAAGGCGAGGACGACGAAGTCGCGGACCTCGCCCCGGTCCAGCACCTCGCGGGCGCTCTTGGGGGCCGGGTCGCCGAGGGCCTTGAGGCCGACGTAGCAGCGGGCGCCGCCGGCGAGCACGTAGGCGCCGTGCGAGGAGAACCGCTCCACCTCGCCGCTGAGGGTGCTGCCCACCGGGTGGTTGGCCACGAACTCGATGAACGGCAACGGCTCGTTGGTCTTGCTGACGCTCGTGCGCTTCGCCGCGCCGCCGTCGGTGGGGGCCGGCTCGGCGGTCTTCTTCGAGCGGGTCGACGCCGCCTTCGCCGGCGTGTCGGCCTTGGGCGCCGCCGCCTTGCGGCCACCGCGCGTGGCGGGGGCCTTGGTCGGCTCGCCGGTGACGGGCTCGGCGGCCTTGCGGGAACGACCGCGGCCTCGGCCGCCACCACCGCCCCCGGACGACGATGCGGCCGGCGCGGCCGTCTTCTGGTCGGCGGCGGCCGCCTTCTTGCGGGCGTCGCGGACGGCCCGCTGGCTGGTGGCGCCGCGGACCGGCGTGCGGGGCACGAACACCCAGCCGACGTCGGGCACCGGCTTGCCGCCGATCAGCCGGCCTTCCTCGAAGAGCCAGGTGTGCTGGCCGTGGAACTCCTGGAAGGAGTCGTTGGACAGCACCGTGGCGCCGGCCCGCTCGGCGATCTCGAGGACGAAGGCGTCACCGCGACCGATGGCGCCGGCCGGTGGGGTCACCATCTCGTTGTTGGCGATGGCCTCGTCGAAGAGCTTGCGCTCGGCCGCGTCGATGCGGTGGCCGAACGTGGCGTCCACCACGACGGTGAGCTTGTCGTGCGGATGCTCGGCGAGGAAGGCCTGCACCGCCTCATCGAGTTGTTTGAGACTGGGGGTCGACCGGCCCTCGGTGGCGATGTTCGAGCCGTCGACCACGACATGCGTCGCTGTCATGACGTTTCCCAGTCAACCACCTGCGGGGGCGTGAACCCTGCATCCCCACCTCACACTGGCTCCTCCTCCGTCGGAGCGGCTTCGCCGATCGGGTTCGCCCGTGCGGCACCTCCGCTCCGCTGCGGTACGTCACCACGCATCACACTGGCTCCTCCTCCGTCGGAGCGGCTTCGCCGATCGGGTTCGCCCGTGCGGCACCTCCGCTCCGCTGCGGTACGTCGCCGCCCCCGACGACCTGTCCCGCACCTGACGCCTAACGTGCGGGGGTGCTCCCCGCCGCCGAGACCACGACCGCGGAGGTCACCGACCTCCTGCAGCAGCTCATCCGCAACGCCTGCGTGAACGACGGCACGCCGGAGTCGGGCCAGGAGGTCCGCAGCGCCGACCTGCTGCAGACCTACCTCGAGGGGTCGGGGTGCGACCTCGAGCGCTACGAGGCGGCGCCCGGCCGCACGAGCCTCGTCGGCCGCATCGAGGGCTCCGACCCCGAGGCGCCGACGCTGCTGCTCATGGGCCACACCGACGTGGTGCCCGTCACCCCGTCGGGCTGGTCGCAGGACCCCTTCGGCGGCGAGCTCATCGAGGGCGAGGTCTGGGGCCGGGGCGCGGTCGACATGCTCAACCTCACCGCCTCCATGGCCACCGCCTTCAAGTACCTGGCCCGCGACGGCTTCCGCCCCAAGGGCACCCTCGTCTACCTGGCCGTGGCCGACGAGGAGGCCAACGCCACCTACGGCGCCGGCCACCTCGTCGAGCACGAGCTCGACGCCGTCCGGGCCGACTACGTGATCACCGAGTCCGGCGGCATCCCCATCCCGTCGCCCACCGGCCTCAAGCTGCCGGTGATCGTGGGAGAGAAGGGCCTCCACGGCGTGCGCATCAAGGTCACGGGCACGCCCGGCCACGGCTCCCAGCCGTTCAAGACCGACAACGCCCTCATTACCGCCGCCGAGGTCGTCCGCCGCATCGCCGAGCACCAGCCCGCCACCCAGATCCACGACATCTGGCGGGCCTTCCTCGAGGGCATGGACTACCCCGAGGAGCTGGTGGCGCCGCTGCTCGACCCCGACCAGCTCGTCGGCGCCCTCGACTTCCTGCCGGTGGGCATGGCCCGCCAGTTCCACGCCTGCACCCACACGACGATGGCGCCGACGGTCATGCACGGCGGCACCAAGATCAACGTCATCCCCGACGAGGTCGAGCTGCAGGTCGACATCCGCACCCTGCCGGGCCAGACGTCCGAGGACATCCACGCCATCCTCGCGGACGCCCTCGGCGACCTCGCCGAGCGGGTCGAGATCACCGTCGACAGCGACGACCCCTCCAGTTCCTCGCCGGTCGACACGCCTCTCTGGGACAGCCTCGCGCGCCTCACCCCGAACTGGTACGAGGGGTCGGCGCTGGTGCCCTTCCTCACCGTCGGCGCCACCGACGGCCGCTTCTTCCGCCGCCGCGGCGTGCCCGCCTACGGGTTCGGCCTGTTCAGCGAGAAGCTCACCATCGAGGACTTCGGCACCATGTTCCACGGCCACGACGAGCGGGTCGACGTCGACTCGCTGCGCCTCAGCACCGAGCTGTGGGACGCCGTCGCCCGCGACCTCCTCGCGTAGGGCCCCATCGGCGGTGCGCCGAGTCATCTGGTACACGAAACGCGACGTCTGACGACGCGTTTCGTGTACCAGAACGGATGGCCTGGGGCCGTCTGCGGGATCAGGTGACAGAACGGGAAGGTCAGGGGACCCCGCTGACGACCTCGCAGCTCTGGGTGATGTCGACGCCGGTCTGGCCCTTGCACGTGTCCCGGTTGGTGCCCCCGATGAGGCGGTCGTTGCCGGACCCGCCCTCGAGCGAGTCGTTGTCGCTCCCGCCCCGGAGCTCGTCGGCTCCCTTGCCGCCGAGGGCGGCGTCGGCGCCCTTGCCGGTGTCGACGATGTCGCCGCCGCCGCCGGCGGCGACGAGATCGAGGCCGTTGCCGCCGGAGACGGTGTCGTCGCCGCGGCCGCTGCGCACGGTGTCGGATCCGTCGCCGGCGTTGACGGTGTCGGCGCCGTCGCCACCCTCGATCTCGTCGCGACCGGTGTTGCCGGTGAGGGTGTCGTCGCCACCGAGGCCGCAGATGACGTCGTCCCCGCCGAGGCCGTCGATGGTGTCCGCCGCGCCCGTGCCCACGATCACGTCCGGGCCCCCGGTCGGGGCGCCGGCCACGCCGACGAGGACGGTGGCGGGCTCGCCGGCGCAGGTGGCATCGGCGGGGTCGAGCAGCAGGCGTCCGACGCGGGCGGTGCCGTGGCTCGTGTACCAGAGGTTGCCGTCGGTGCCGAGGGTGATGTCCATCGGGTGGTCGGTCGACGTCGGTCCGGCCGGGTCGACGAACTTGGTCATGGCGCCGGTCGGGGTGACCCGCACGATCATGGTGGACGAGAAGGCGGTGAACCACACGTTGCCGTCGGGGCCCGCGGTCAGGCCGAGGGGGCTGCTCACCTCGAACTCCGGGTCACCGAAGGTCGTGATGCTGGCGGGGACGTCCCCGGCGTCGGGGTCGAGGCGCCCGATCCGGCTGCCCCCGGTCGTGTACCAGATGTTGCCGTCGGGCCCGGCCACGATGTCATACGGGTTGTCGGTCGATGACGAGCCGGCGGGGTCGGCGAAGGTGGTGATGACGCCGGCGGGGGTGATGCGCCCGATGCGGTCGTTGGCCGAGCTCGTGTACCAGAGGTTGCCGTCGGGCCCGGCGGCGATGCGGAACGGGCCGTTGGTCGACGCCGTGCCCCCGGGGTCGGCGAAGGTGGTGATGGTGGCGGCGATGTTCCCGGCGTCGGGGTCGAGCCGGCCGATCCGGTTGTTGCCGCCGTTCAGGTACCAGATGTTCCCGTCGGGGCCCGCGGCGATCCCGTCGGGGACGCTGGTCGAGGCGATGCCGGCGGGGTCGGCGAAGGTGGTGATGACGCCGGCTGGGGTGATCCGGCCGATCCGGTTGCTGCTGGCGCTCGTGTACCAGAGGTTGCCGTCGGGCCCGGCCACGATGTCGGTCGGCTCGTTGGTCGACGAGGCGCCGGCGGGGTCGGCGAAGGTGGTGATGGCGCCGGCGGGGGTGATGCGCCCGATCCGGTCGGTGTCCGGGTCGGTGAACCACACGTTGCCGTCGGGCCCGTCGGTGATCGAGTACACGTCCTCGATGGTCGACCCCGGGTCGGCGAAGGTGGTGATGGGTGCCGGCACGGTCGTGGCCCCGGCCGGCGGGGCGGAGGCGACGACGACGCCCAGCGGGGCGATCAGGAGCATGAGGGCCGAGGCGGCACGACGGAGGCGCATGGCCCCATCCTCCGCCCGGTGTCCCCGTCCGGCATCCGTAGGACTACGGAGTCCTGATGACGTCCGAAGGGGGTCGGCCGACGTCAGGGGAGGGGGGCGAAGGCCTCGGCGAGGAGGGCGGCCTGCTCCTGGTGGTGGACCGCGTTGCTGCCGGTGGCGGGGCTGCCGGACTCGGTGCGGCTGACCCGGTGGATCAGGTGGGTCTCGCCGTGGGCCTCGTAGAAGCGGCCCTTCACGAAGTTCCACGAGCCCATGTTCTCCGGCTCCTCCTGGAGCCAGACGACCTCACGGGCGTTCGGGTAGCGGGCGAGGACGCCGGCGACCTGCTCGAAGGGCCAGGGGTAGAGCTGCTCGACGCGGGCCACGGCGACCGCGGCGCCGAGCTCGTCGCGCTTGGCCACCGCATCGTGGGTGACCTTGCCCGAGGCGAACACGACCCGGGTGACGTCCTCGGCGGCGACGCCGGCGGCGGGCCCGTCGTCGAGCACCTCCTGGAACGTGCCCGACGTGAGCTCGTCGACCTTCGAGCGGGCGGTGCGGGCCCGCAGCAGCGACTTCGGGGTGAAGATCACCAGTGGCTTGCGCACGCCCCGGTGCATCTGGCGCCGCAGCAGGTGGAAGTACTGCGCCGAGGTCGACGCGTTGCACAGCTGGATGTTGTCCTCGGCGCAGAGCGTGAGGAAGCGCTCGATGCGGGCAGAGGAGTGCTCGGGGCCCTGGCCCTCGTAGCCGTGGGGGAGGAGCAGCACCAGGCCGGACGTCTGGCCCCACTTGTCCTCGGCGGCGACGAGGTACTGGTCGAGGATGATCTGGGCGCCGTTGACGAAGTCGCCGAACTGCGCCTCCCAGCACACCAGCGCGTCCTTGTGCATGACCGAGTAGCCGTACTCGAAGCCCAGCGCGGCGTACTCCGACAGCAGCGAGTCGTAGATGAAGAACTTGCCCTGGTCGGGGCTCAGGTTCGCCAGGGGCAGGTACTCGCCGCCGGTCTCGTAGTCGACGAGGGTCGAGTGGCGGTGCGAGAACGTGCCCCGCCGGCTGTCCTGGCCGGCGATGCGCACCGGCGTGCCCTCGAGCAGCAGCGAGCCGAGGGCGATGGCCTCGGCGAAGCCCCAGTCGACCTCCCCCTGCTCGAACATCTGGTGCCGCGTCTCGAACTGCTTGGCCAGCTTGGGGTGGATGGTGAAGCCGTCGGGGACGGTCATCAGCGCGGTCATCACCTGGTCGACCACCGGGCGGGGGACGGCGGTCTCCACGTGCGGCAGCACGCCGGCGGGCGGCGGCGGGGACTTGGCGACGGCGTTCTCGGGGGGCGCCGACTCGCGGGTGTGGTCGAGGGCGACCTGGAGCTTCGACTGGAAGTCGTCGAGGGCGCGCTCGCACTCCTCGAGGGTGATGTCCCCCCGCTTCACGAGCGACTCGGTGTAGAGCTTGCGGACCGAGCGCCGGGCCTCGATGCGCTTGTACATCAGCGGCTGGGTGTAGCTCGGGTCGTCGCCCTCGTTGTGGCCGTGGCGGCGGTAGCAGATCATGTCCACCACCACGTCCTTGTGGAAGCGCTGGCGGTAGGCGAAGGCCAGGCGGGCCACCCGCACGC
Organism: Acidimicrobiales bacterium; assembly: GCA_041908445.1. Classification (GTDB taxonomy): domain Bacteria; phylum Actinomycetota; class Acidimicrobiia; order Acidimicrobiales; family DATDAH01; genus JAEUJM01. Next base: position 39,675 of record JAYRFK010000004.1, read on the forward strand.
AGGCCTCGGGGTCGTCGCCGTTCACGTGGAAGATCGGCGCCTGCACCATCTTGGCGATGTCGGTGCAGTACTCGGACGAGCGGGCCGCCTCGGGCGAGGTGGTGAAGCCGAGCTGGTTGTTGATGATGACGTGGATGGTGCCGCCCACCCGGTAGCCCTTGATCTGGCTGCAGTTGAGGGTCTCGGCCACCACGCCCTGGCCGGCGAAGGCGGCGTCGCCGTGCAGCAGCAGGGGGAGCACGGTGAACGTGTCGGGCTGGTCGATGCAGTCCTGGAGGGCCCGGGTCATGCCCTCGACCACGGGGTCGACGGTCTCGAGGTGCGAGGGGTTGGCGGCGAGCTCGATGGCCAGCTCGTTGCCGGCCCGGCTCACGAACTTGCCGCTCTGGCCCAGGTGGTACTTCACGTCGCCCGAGCCCTGGATGGTCTCGGGGTCGACGTTGCCTTCGAACTCCTTGAAGATCTGGTCGTAGCTCTTGCCCACGATGTTGGCGAGCACGTTGAGGCGACCGCGGTGGGCCATGCCCATCACCGCCCCGTCGAGGCCCTCGTCGGCCGCGGACTCGAGGATGGCGTCGACGAGCGGGATGGTGCTCTCGCCCCCTTCGATGCCGAAGCGCTTCTGGCCGATGTACTTCTGGCCCAGGAAGCGCTCGAAGGCCTCGGCCGCGTTCAGCTTCTCGAGGATGTGGCGCTGGTCGTCGGTGCCGAGGTCGCTGCGGACGCCCTCGACCTGCTCCTGGATCCAGCGCTTCTCCTCGGGCTCCTGGATGTGCATGTACTCGATGCCCACCGTGCGGCAGTAGGCGTCGCGCAGGACGTGGAGGATGTCGCCGAGGGGCAGGTGCTCGGTGCCGCCCAGGCCCTGGGTGAGGAAGTCGCGCTCGAGGTCCCAGATGGTGAGCCCGTAGGTGGCGGGGTCGAGCTCCGGGTGCATGTGGGGCTCTTTCCAGGCCAGCGGGTCGAGGTCGGCGATGAGGTGGCCCCGCACCCGGTGGGCGTTGATGATGGCGTTGACCTGCATCTGTTTCTCGAGCAGGGCCTGCTCGCGGTCGCGCGGGTTGATGTCGCGCCGCCACTGCACCGCCTCGTAGGGGACGCCGATCGAGCGGAACACGTCGACGTAGAAGTCCTGCTCGCCGAGCAGGAGCCCGCTCACCGCCTTCAGGAACAGGCCCGACTCCGCGCCCTGGATGATGCGGTGGTCGTAGGTGGAGGTGAGGGTCGTGATCTTGGAGACGCCCAGCTCGGCGAGGGTCTGGGGGTCCGCGGCCTGGTAGGCGGTGGGGTACTCGATCGAGCCCACACCCACGATCAGGCCCTGGCCCGGCATGAGGCGCGGCACCGACTGCTTGGTGCCGATGGTGCCCGGGTTGGTGAGGGTGACGGTGACGCCCGCGAAGTCGTCGGGGCTGAGCTTGTTCGTGCGGACCTTGCGGATCAGCTCCTCGTAGGCGGCGAGGAAGGCCTTGAAGTCGAGGGTGTCGGCGTCCTTGATGCAGGGGACGAGCAGCGTCCGCGACCCGTCCGACTTCTCCACGTCGACGGCGAGGCCGAGGCCCACGTGGGCGTGGCGCAGCACCTGGGGCTTGCCATCGTCCGCCTCGACGTAGCTCGAGTTCATCACCGGCATCGTGTCGGCGACGGCCCGCACGACGGCGTAGCCGATGAGGTGGGTGAAGCTGACCTTCCCGCCCCGCGTGCGGCCCAGGTAGCCGTTGATGACCTGGCGGTTCACCTCGAGGAGCCGGGCGGGCACCTCGCGGAAGCTGGTGGCGGTGGGGACGCCGAGGCTGGCCTCCATGTTGGCGACGATGCGGGCGCCGGCGCCCCGGATGGGCTCGGGCGTGGCGCCGTCGGCCGACGGGGCGGGGGCGGCGGGCTTGGCCGGCGACTTCTCCGCGGCGGGTGCCGCGGGGGCGGCGGGGGCGGCGCCCGTCGAGGCGGTGCCCTGGCCGTTGGTCGGGGTGGCCGGCGCGGCCGGCGGGGCGGGAGCGGGGGCCGGCGGGGCGGTGGTGGCCCTCGGCGCCGACGCGGTCGCGGGCCGGTAGTCGGCGAAGAACTCCTGCCAGCTGGCGCTCACCGAGGACGGGTCGGCGAGGAACTGCTCGTACTTCTCGTCGACGAGCCACTCGTTGGGCCCGACGGTGGGTGCGGTCGCGGGTTCCTCTGCCACGGGGTCGATCCTAACGGTGCCCTGCAACGTGGCTCCGGGGGCGGCGGCGGTGGCGGTCGGGGTGGTCGGGTGGTCGGGCACACCGGGTACCTTCCCCAACGTGCGCATCGTCACGTGGAACGTGAACTCGTTGAAGGCGCGCCTCCCCCGCGTCGAGGCGTGGCTGACCCAGGTCGGCCCCGACGTCGTCTGCCTCCAGGAGACCAAGCTGGCGGACCCGGCCTTCCCGGCGTTGACCTTCCAGGCACTCGGCTACGAGTCCGCCCACCACGGCGAGGGCCGCTGGAACGGCGTGGCCATCCTGTCCAAGGTGGGCCTCGACGACGTCGCCTACGGCTTCGGGTGCGACGACCCCGAGCTCGACCGGGAGGCCCGGATCCTCACCGCCACCTGCGGTGGCGTGCGGGTGTCGAGCGTCTACGTGCCGAACGGGCGCGAGGTCGGCCACGACCACTACCGCTACAAGCTGGCGTGGCTAACCGAGCTGCGCCGCTTCCTCGACCGCGACGAACCCACCGCCAACCGGGTGCTCTGCGGCGACTTCAACGTCGCCCCCGACGATCGCGACGTCTGGGACGTCGGCGAGTTCCACGGTGCCACCCACGTCAGTGCTCCCGAGCGGGAGGCGCTGGCCGAGCTGTGCGACTGGGGCCTCGTCGACGTGTTCCGGGAGCGCTACGACGCCGGCGGCCTCTACTCCTGGTGGGACTACCGGGCGGGCAACTTCCACAAGGGCAAGGGCATGCGCATCGACCTGATCCTCGCCTCCCGCCCGCTCGTCGAGCGCCTCGGCGCGGTGCTCATCGACCGCAACGCCCGCAAGGGCGAGTCCCCGTCCGACCACGCCCCCCTGCTCGCCGACTTCGTCCTCCCCGAGGTGCCCTGATGGCCGACCAGCCGAGCCCGACCCCCGCCGAGTCCACCTTCACCCGGCCCGTCGACCCCGAGGAGGCGCGCCGCCGCCTCACCGACGCGTGGGACGACGCCGCGCAGCACGTGCTCACGCCACGCCACCTCGAACTGCGGCGCCTCGCCGACGCCACCCGGCTGATCATCGAGCACCTCATGTCGAGCGGCGCGCCCGAGGGGGCGCTCAGCGCCGCCGCCGACGCCCTCGAGTCCATCGCCGCCGACCTCGACGAGTTCCCCCACGGCAGCATCTACGAGGGGTTCGCCGAGGCCGCCAACTCGGGCCAGAGCCCCCAGGCCGGCTTCTACGACCACAGCCCGCTGATCGGCAAGGCCAACCCGCTGGCGTCGCCCATCGAGATCGCCATCGAGGGCGACAAGGTCATCGGCACGGCGACCTTCGGCACGGCCTACGAGGGCCCGCCCGGGTGTGTGCACGGCGGCTTCGTGGCCGCGTCCTTCGACGAGATCCTCGGCGCGGCCCAGTCCATGAGCGGCCTGCCCGCGATGACCGGCACCCTCACCATCCGCTACCGCAAGCCGACCCCGCTGCACCGCGAGCTGCGCTTCGAGGGTGAGCTGGTGAGGGTGGAGGGCCGCAAGGTCTTCGCCTCCGGCCGGGTCTACGCCGGCGACTCCCTCACCGCCGAAGCCGACGGCATCTTCGTCACCATCAACTTCGACCGCTTCAAGGCGCTCATCGACGAGCGCGACCAGCCCGCCGGCGGCGCCTGACGGAGCGCTCGCCGGACGTACAGCGCTCGGTGCGCTGGGTTGAATCCGGCGCATCCACCCGCTTGTCGTGCGGTTCGCTGCGCTGGGTTGATCTCAGCGCATCGCGCCGCAGTGGTTCGCTCATCGGTGCGCTGGGTTGATGCCTGCGCATCCACCCGCTTGTCGTGCGGTTCGCTGCGCTGGGTTGCTCTCAGCGCAGGTGGGCGCCGCGGTGGCTGCTGTCCCGTCAGGCGTCGGCGTGGGCGGCGACGACGGCGAGGAGGGTCTCGCCGTAGCGGCTGGCCTTCACCCGGCCGACCCCGGGCAGCGCCAGCAGGGCCGGCACGTCCCGCGGGCGAGCCGCAGCGACGGCTTCGAGCGTGGTGTCGGGGAAGACCACGTAGGCCGGCACCCCGGCCACCCGGGCCTGCTCGAGGCGCCAGGCCTTGAGCGCGTCGAACACCGCCTGGTCGCCGGCGCCGAGCGAGCCGGCGGGCCGGGCCGCCCTCGAGGCCTTGCGGCCGACGCCGTCGCGCTCGCGCAGCACGGCCCGCTCGCGGCGCACCTCGCCGAGACCGTCGACGGGGGTGCGGGCACCGTCCATGGCCGCGAGGACGGACCGCACCTCGGCGAGGTAGGGCGACGGCTGGCGTCGGGAGGTGCGCGTCCCGAAGGCCCGCTCGGTCGCCCACGACAGGCGCAGGCGCCGCTCGGCCCGGGTGAGGGCCACGTAGAAGAGGCGGCGCTCCTCGGCCTCCGACTCCGGGGTCTTGGCGTGGCCGATGGGGACGAGCCCCGACTCGACGCCGGCCACGTGCACGACCGGCCACTCGAGGCCCTTGGCCGCGTGGAAGGTGGCGACGTCGACCGCGTCGCCGCCGCCGGCCGCGTCCTCCGAGCGGGCGGCGGCGTGCAGCCACTGCACGAACCCGCCGGCGCTGGCCGAGGCGTCGAGGCCTTCGTAGTCCCTCGCCAGTTGCACCAGCGCGGCCAGGTTGGCCCGCCGCTCCTCCTCGCCCTCGGTCTCGGGCGGCGGGCGCAGCCCGACGCCCTCCGGGTCGGTGCCGTCACCGTCGACGGCGCCCTCGGTCTCCTCGCTGAACCGCCCGGAGACGTCGGCCTCCAGGTCGGCGACCGCCGTGGCGAAGGGCACCCGGGCGTTGCGCAGGCGCCGCAGCGCCTCCTTCACCTCCGGCTGGTTCACCAGGTTGGCGCCGCCACGGACCCGGTGCGGGATGTGGGCACGACCGAGCGCATCCGCGATGAGCGCGGCCTGGGCGTTGGTGCGGGTGAGCACGGCCTGGTCGGACCAGGGCCGCCCGGGCCCGTGGGCGTCGCGCACGGCGCGGGCGATGCCGCGCGCCTCCTCCGCGTCGCTCGTGTACTCGAGGAACTCGGGCGGCTCACCCGCCGGCCGGTTGGGCCGCAGCGGGGCGCCGACCTCGCGGTCGCCGATGACCGCGTTGGCCACCGCGAGGATCTGCGGCGTCGAGCGGTAGTTGTCGCGCAGCTCGTGGACCTCGGCGCCGGGGAAGTGGCGGGCGAAGGCGTTGAGGTAGCCGGCGTCGGCACCGTTCCAGGCGTAGATGGCCTGGCGGGGGTCGCCCACCACGCACAGGTCGGTGCGGTCGCCCAGCCAGGCCCGCAGCAGCGCGAACTGGAGCGGGTTGACGTCCTGGAACTCGTCCACGAAGAGGTGGCGGAACCGCCAGCGCTGGGTGGCGGCGAAGGCGGCGTCGGACGCCAGCGCCCGCTCGCACAGGTGGAGCAGGTCGTCGAAGTCGACGAAGCCCCGGCGGGCCTTGTCCTGCTCGTAGCGCTCGTAGACGGCGGCCATCTCGTGGCCGGGTAGCGGCGGCCGGCGGCCGTGCTGCAGGGCCTCGTCGGCGTAGTCCTGCGGGGCGATGCGGCGGGCCTTGGCCCACTCGATCTCGGCGATGGCGTCGAGGGGGTTCACCTCCCGACGGCCGGACCGCCGGGGGATGTTGCGGGCCACGAGCGAGAACTTGCGGTCGAGCAGCTGGGGCTCGCGCTCGCCGCGCTCGAGCCAGCGGCTGCGCAGCTGGGCGAGGGCGATGCCGTGGAAGGTGCCGGCGGCGACGTCGTCGCGCAGGCCCAGGCCGGCGAGGCGTTGCTTCAGCTCGCCGGCGGCCTTGCGGGTGAAGGTGAGGGCCAGCACCCGGTGGGGCTCGGCGTTGCCGGTGGCCACCCGGTGGGCGATGCGGCGGGTGAGGACGCGGGTCTTGCCCGAGCCGGCGCCGGCGATGATGCAGAGCGGTGCCGCCTCGGTGGTCACGGCCGCGCGCTGCTCCGCGTTGAGGCCGTCGAGCAGCCGGTCCACGTCCACGAGCCCACCCTACCGAGGCGGTCTGACGGCCTCGCCGGGGGAGCGCCGGGTACCGTCGGCACCGTGGTCGACGTCCCCGCCGAGCGCTTCGAGGAGCTGGTCGGCGATGCCCTCGACGGCATCCCCGGCGAGCTCGCCGAGCTCATGGACAACGTGGCCGTCTTCGTGGAGGACCGCCACCGCCAGCGGGGCCTCCTCGGCCTCTACCAGGGGATTCCGCTGACGCACCGCGACGCCGGGTACGCCGGCATGGTCATGCCGGACCGCATCACGATCTACCGCCTGCCCATCTGCGCGATGTGCGCCGACGAGGCCGCGGTGGTCGAGCAGGTCCGCATCACCGTCGTCCACGAGGTCGCCCACCACTTCGGCATCGACGACCACCGCCTCCACGAGCTCGGGTACGGCTGACCGCGCTCCCCGCGCGGAGCCGGTTGCACGCCGGTCGGCGGGTCTAGTCTCCCGCCATGGCGTACCCCAAGAACCTGCTGATCCCGGGTGAGGAAGTGGTCCTCGACCTGCGACCGCACTGGTGGTTCCTGACCCCGCGGGCGCTGGTGTCGGTGGCGGCCATCGTCGTCGGCATCGTCGTGCTGGCCCAGGGGTGGGAGGGCGGTGCCGCCAGCGCCCTCAACGTCGTGCTCGGCATCGCCATCCTGGTCGCCCTCGTGTGGTTCCTCCTGCGCCTCGCGAAGTGGGCGACCACCGAATTCGTGCTCACCAACAAGCGGGTCATCTACCGCTACGGCGTGATCGGCAAGAACGGCAAGGAGATCCCGCTCGACAAGATCAACACGGTCTTCTTCGACCAGACGGTCTTCGAGCGCATGATCGGGTGCGGCACGGTCGCCATGGAGTCGGCCGGCGAGTCCGGCAAGGACTCCTTCACCCACATCCGCAAGCCGTCGGTGGTCCAGGGCGAGATCTACCGCCAGATGGAGGCCGACGAGCAGAAGGACCACGAGGCCATCGGCCGGGCCGCGGCCTCTGGCGGCGGCGGGCTCAGCGTCGCCGAGCAGCTCGAGAAGCTGCACCAGCTCCACCAGGGCGGCGCCCTCAGCGACGCCGAGTACGAGGCCCAGAAGGCCAAGCTGCTCTAGCGCTCGGGGTCACCCACCCGCTTCTGGCTCCTGATTTCGGTGCCAGGGCACCGAAATCGGGAGCCAGTTCGCCCGCAGCTCGAACCCGAACGCCGCTACCGCAGGGTGCGGACGCGGGCGCCGCCGGACGGGCGCACCACCGTGCCGTGGCGGACCGCCCCGGGAGCGGCCAGCGCGACGATCGAGCCCCCGAAGCCGCCGCCGGTGAGGCGGGCCCCGTAGACGCCCTTCTTGCCCGCCAGGCCGGCGACCATCTCGTCGAGGCCGGGCGTGGACACCTCGAAGTCGTCCCGGAGGCTGGCGTGGCTGGCGACCATGAGCCGGCCGGCCTCGTCGAGGTCCCCGGCGCCGATGGCGTTCACGAACCCGAGGACCCGGGCGTTCTCGGTGACGACGTGGCGGGCCCGCCGGCGCAGCACCTCGTCCTCGAGGGACTCGACCTGGTCGAGGGTGGCGGTGGCGAGCGGCCCGATCAGCGCGGCCGCGGCCTCGCACTGCGCCCGGCGCTCGGCGTAGCCCGACCCGGCCAGGGTGCGGGGCTCGCCGGAGTCCACCACCACGACCTCCACCTGCTCGGGGAGCTCGATGGGGGTGACGGTGAGGTTGGTGCAGTCGATCAGCACCGCGTGGCCCTCGACGCCGGCGAGCGACGTGAGCTGGTCCATCACGCCGCAGGGGACACCCGAGGCCCGCTGCTCGGCGCGCTGGCAGAGGGTGGCGACCTCGGTGGCCGAGCCCCGCACGCCGACCGCGAGGGCGGTGGCGACCTCGAGCGCGGCGCTCGACGACAGCCCCATGCCCATGGGCAGGGTGGAGCGCACCGCGCCGATGAAGCCGTGGTCGGGGCGGGACTCGGCGACGACGCCGGCCACGTAGCGGGCCCAGGCGGGGTCCACCGCCGCCGGGTCCGCTACGTCGAGCTCGACGAGCGCGGGCTCCTCCTCGAGGTCGGACTCGAGCACGACCCGGGTGCCGGCCACCTCGCCGGTGATGGTGATGCCCATCTGCACCGCCATGGGCAGCACCAGGCCGCCCGTGTAGTCGGTGTGGTCGCCGATGAGGTTCACCCGTCCCGGGGCGTAGGCCTCGATGGTCACCGTGGTCGCTCCCCGCTCCGGCGTCGGCCCGCCACCCGGGCCCGGCAGTCCCTCACGGGCCCGACGCTACTGCGGGTCGTGCCCGGCGGCCCGCAGCGCCGCCGCGGCGTCGGCGGGGTCGACCGGGTTGAAGAACATGCCGCTGCCGAGCTCGCCGGCGGCGACGAAGCGCTGGGTGCCGGGCGAGCGGTAGAGCGGCGCGACGTGCACGTGGACGTGGGCGGCGGGCCAGTCGTGGCCGTCGGTCGGCCGCTGGTGGAACCACAGCATGTAGGGCATCGGCGCGTCGAAGAGCCGGTCCAGCCGCCCGAGCGCGTCGACGAGCACGGCGGCGAGGCCCTCGCGGGCGGCGTCGCCCAGCGCGGGCAGATCGGGCTCGTGGGCCTCGGGGGCGACCAGCAGCGCGTAGGGCCATGTCGCCGCGTCGGGGACCCACGCCCGCCAGCCGCCCACCGCCGTCACCAGGCGGTCGCCGGGCTCGGCGCCGCACAACGCGCAGGCGCCGGTGGCGAGCTCCCGGTCGGGTGCCGGCGGCACCTCGGGGAAGGCGTAGATCTGGCCGTGGGGGTGGGGGATGGTGGCGCCCACCTCGGGCCCCCGGTTCTCGAAGACGAGGACGTAGGCGACGTCGTCGCGGGCGCCGAGGGCGGCCGTGCGGTCGGCCCACAGGTCGACCACCTTGCGGGCCCCGGCCTCGCCGAGCGAGGCGAAGGAGGCGTCGTGGTCCGAGGTGTAGAGGACGATCTCGCAGCGCCCCTCGGGGATCGACGGCCAGCGGTTGGTGAAGGCCTTGACGTCGTAGTCGTCGGGCGCCTCGAGCCCGCCCGGGCAGAAGGGGCAGGCGACCGCCGGCGTGCGCGCACCCTCGCCGAGGTTCGGGCGGGCCTGGCGCTTGGCCACGATGACCGAGGCCTCGCCGGTGAGGGGGTCGACCCGGCGGTCGTAGCCGAGGCCGTCGGCCTGCCCGTCCACGGTGGTCAGCGGCCGAGCTCGTCGATGGCGCCGGCGAGGTGGTCGAGGCTGGCGACGTCCCACGGGGCCCGCATCGCGATGTTCACCTGGTCGGCCCCGGCCTCGACGTACTGGCCGATGCGGTCGACCATCTCGGCCTGGCTGCCCATCACGACGCCGGGGCGCACGTAGTCGGCCATCGCCCCGAACTGGAGGCGCAACGCCTCCTCGTCCTTGGCCACGCCCACGTTCACGGCGCACCGGATCTCGTCGACGTACCGGCCGGCAGCGGTGCAGTGCTCGGCCAGCACCCGGCGCTTGTGGGCGAAGGTCTCGGGCTCGATGAACGGCACGTTCCAGCCGTCGGCCCAGCGGGCCACGATGGCCAGCGTCCGCTGCTCGCCGCCGCCTCCGACCCAGATGGGCAGCTCGGCCTGGAGCGGCTTGGGCTCGCACCGGGCCTCGGTGAGGGTGAAGTGCTCGCCCTGGAAGTCGGTGACGTCCTCGCGCAGCAGGCTGCGCACGCACTGGACCGCCTCCTCGAGCAGGTCGAGGCGCCGGCCGGCGGACGGGAACGGGAAGCCGTAGGCCTCGTACTCGGGCTTGGCCCACCCCGCGCCGATGCCGAACTCCACCCGGCCGTCGCTGAGGTGGTCGATGGTGGCCATCGCGTTGGCCAGCACCGCGGGGTGCCGGTAGCCGGCGCAGTAGACGAGCGAACCGCACCGCACGCGGGTGGTCGACAGCGCCAGCGCGGTGTGGGCGGCGACGGCCTCGAGGCAGTGCGGCCCGGTCAGGTCGGCCGAGTAGAAGTGGTCCCAGATCGAGATCCAGTCGAAGCCGAGCTCCTCGATGTGGTTCCAGAGCGAGGTGAGCTCGCCCACGGTGGTGTTCTGCAGGCCGGTGTGCACGCCCCAGGTCGGAGACATGGGCCGACCTTAGGTCCCGGCCGTACCCCCCGGTGCCGGGCGCCGCATGGGGACGTGGGGGATGCCGTCCTCGACGAACTCGGGGCCCGAGCGCTCGAAGCCGAAGCGGCCGTACCAGTCGACCATCTGGGACTGGGCGTCGAGCACCGCCGGCCCGGTCACCCCCACGAGCGCGGCGGTGATCAGCGCGGCGGCGTGGCCCTCGCCCCGGCGATCGGCGCGCGTGGCGATGCGGCCGAGGCGCACGACGCCGCCGGGGTCGGTGAGGCGGCGCAGGCAGGCGACCAGCACGTCGTCGTCGGCGACCCAGAAGTGCACCGTCGTGGGCTCGGCGTCCCGACCGTCGATGTCGGGGTACGGGCAGTCCTGCTCGACGACGAAGACGTCGCACCGCAACCGCAGCACGTCGTGCAGCACCTGCGGGTCGAGGTCCGCGAAGGCGCACGACTGCACGGCGAGGTCGATCGGTGCACCCACGCGGGCCATGCTCGCACGCGCCGCCGGACGGGTCGGAACCGGCCCGGGACCCTTCTTGACCGGTCGGTCAAGCACGGCGAGGATGGCCCGATGCCCTTCACCGACCGCAGCGGCGTGACGATCTGCTACGAGACCTACGGCGACCCCGACGACGTCCCCCTCATGCTCGTGTCGGGCCTCGGCATGCAGCTCGTGCGCTGGGACGACGAGCTGCTCGCCGCCCTCACCGCCCGGGGCTTCTTCGTCATCGCCCACGACAACCGGGACATCGGGCTGTCCGAGAGCTTCGCCCACGTCGAGGTCGACGTGATCGCCGCGGTGATGGCCGCCATGGAGGGCACCGCGGTCGAGGCGCCGTACCTGCTGAGCGACATGGCCGCCGACGCGGTCGCGGTGCTCGACGACCTGGGGATCGAGAAGGTGCACGTGGTGGGCACGTCGATGGGCGGGATGATCGCCCAGACCATGGCGATCGAGCACCCCGACCGGGTGGCGAGCCTGACCTCGGTCATGTCGACCACCGGGGATCCCGAGGTCGGCCAGCCCAAGCCGGAGATCCTCGCGACCCTCCTGCCCAACGGGGCCGAGACCCGCGAGGCGATCATCGAGGCCACGGTCGAGACCTTCCGGGCGATCGGGAGCCCCGACCACTTCGACGAGGAGCTCACCCGGGCCGCGGCGGCTCGCGCCTACGACCGGGCCCACGACCCCACCGCGCAGAGCCGCCAGCTCGTGGCCACCATCGCCAGCGGCAGCCGCTCGGAGGCGCTGCGCTCGATCTCGGTCCCGACCCTCGTGGTCCACGGCGACGCCGACCCGCTGATCGACGTGAGCGGCGGGATCCGCACCGCGGAGGTCATCCCCGGGGCGGAGCTGCTGGTGATCGAGGGCATGGGCCACGACATCCCCCGGGTGTTCCAGCCCCGGGTGATCGAGGCCGTGCTGGCCCTCGTCAGCCGCGCCGAGTCGGCCGTGGCATCGTGAGCGCCATGACCGAACGCAAGGGCCCGCTCTCGGGCGTGAAGATCGTCGAGCTGGCGGGGATCGGGCCCGGCCCGTTCTGCGCCATGTTGCTGGCCGACATGGGTGCGGAGATCATCCGCATCGACCGCGCCGGCGCCGTGAAGGGCTTCGACCCGGCCACGCCGTCGGCCGACCTGCTCAACCGGGGCCGCCGTTCCGTCGGCGTCGACCTGAAGCACCCCGACGGCGTCGAGACCGTGCTCGCGCTGGTCGAGCAGGCCGACGCGCTGATCGAGGGCTTCCGGCCCGGTGTCACCGAGCGCCTCGGGCTCGGCCCCGACGCGTGCCTCGCCCGGAACCCGCGGCTCGTCTACGGCCGCATGACCGGCTGGGGTCAGGAGGGGCCATGGGCCCTCGAGGCCGGCCACGACATCAACTACATCGCCCTCGCCGGCGCCCTCGACCCCTGCGGCCGGGCGGGCGAGGCCCCGGTGCCGCCCATGAACCTCGTGGGCGACTTCGGCGGTGGCGCCATGTTCCTGGCCTTCGGTGTCGTCTGCGGCATCCTCGAGGCCAGGACCTCGGGCGAGGGCCAGGTGGTCGACGCCGCCATGGTCGACGGCGCCGCCCTGCTCACCACGATGATGCACGGGATGATGGCCATGGGCATCTGGAACGTCGAGCGGGGGACGAACATGCTCGACACCGGCGCCTTCTTCTACGAGGTGTACCGCACCAAGGACGACAAGTTCGTCTCGGTGGGCTCGATCGAGCCGCAGTTCTACGCCGCCCTGGTCGAGCACACCGGCCTCGGCGACGGCACGCCGCCGCCGCAGTTCGACCGGGCCAACTGGCCGGCGTTCAAGGAGCAGCTCGCCGAGATCTTCCTCACCAAGACGCGCGACGAGTGGTGCGAGCTGCTCGAGGGTCACGACGTCTGCTTCGCGCCGGTGCTGACCATGGCCGAGGCGCCGGACCACCCCCACATGGCCGCCCGCGGCACGTTCGTGGACGTGGCCGGGATCCGCCAGCCGGGCCCCGCCCCCCGGTTCAGCCGCACCCCCGGTGCCATCGCGTCGCCGCCGCCCCACGCCGGCCAGCACACCGACGAGGCCCTCGCGGCGTGGGGGCTCCCCGCCGATCGCATCGCGGCGCTGCGCGAGTCGGGCGCCATCGCCTGACCTCGCCCGACGCGGCCGGACGGTCGCGACCGGCCCGTCGACGTCACCCGTAGGCTGCACGACCATGGCGACCCTGGCCTGCTTCCACGCGCACCCCGACGACGAGTCGATCGCCACGGGCGGGGTGATGGCCAAGGCCAAGCAGGCGGGCCACCGGGTCGTGCTCGTCGTGGCCACGCGGGGGGAGCGGGGCGAGGTCCAGCCCGGGGTCCTCCGCGACGGCGAGGAGCTCTGGCAGCGCCGGGTGGAGGAGACCGCAGCCGCCGCCGAGGTGCTCGGCGTCGACCGGGTCGAGTTCCTCGGCTACGAGGACTCCGGGATGATGGGCGAGCCCACCAACGACCTCCCCGGCACCTTCTGGACCGCCGACCTCGACGAGGCCGCCGACCGCCTCGCCGCCATCCTGCGCGACGAGCGGGTCGACGTGCTCACCGTCTACGACGAGCACGGCAACTACGGCCACCCCGACCACATCCAGGTGAACCGGGTCGGCCACCTCGCCGCCGAGCGGGCCGGGATCCCCCGCGTGCTCGAGGCCACCATGGACCGGGACTTCATCCGCGAGGGCATGGCCGAGGCCGCGGAGCTCGGCGACCTGCCGGACGACTTCGAGCCGCCGGAGCACACCGAGGACAGCCCGTTCGGCAGCCCCGGCGAGGTCATCACCCACGAGGTGGACGTGACCGGCTTCGTGGACCAGAAGCGCCGGGCCCTGTCCGCGCACGCCAGCCAGGTGCCCGCCGACTCGTTCTTTCTCGCCATGGACGACGACGCCTTCCAGCGTGCGTTCGGCCAGGAGTGGTTCATCGACCCGTCCACCCCCCGGGCGCCGGGGGCGCCCCGGGTCACCGACCTCTTCGAGGGGATGCCATGACCGACACGCCCGCTTCCGGCCCGCCCACCTCCTGGGTCCACACCGGCTACGCCCAGCAGCTGCACTTCGGTGCCGGGGCCGTCGACCGCCTCGGCGACGTGCTGAAGGGCCTCGGCGCCCGCCGGGCCATGCTCATCACCACCGCCGGTCGGTTCCAGTCGGAGGAGGGCGCCCGGGTGCGCCACGCCATGGGCCGGATCCTCGGGTCGAGCTTCGCCGAAGCCCTCGCCCACGTGCCGACCAACGTGGTGCGCGACGCCGGCCTCGAGGCCCGTCGGGACGCCATCGACGCCGTGGTGTCCTTCGGGGGCGGCTCCTGCGCCGACCTCGCCAAGGCGGTCTGCTACTTCAGCGAGCAGGAGTCCGGCACGCCCGGCGCCTCCTACGCCGACCGTCCCGCCCTCCTGCACGTCTCGGTGCCCACGACCTACTCGGGCGCCGAGCTCACCCCCTTCTTCGGCATGACCGATCCCGCCACCCGCCAGAAGCAGGGCGCCGGCGGCCCCACCATCGCCCCGATCGCCGCGGTCTACGACCCCGAGCTCACCCTCGCCACCCCCGCCCGCGTGAGCGCCGAGACCGGCATGAACGCCCTCGCCCACTGCGTCGAGGCGGCGTGGTCGACGACGCGGACCCCCGAGGCCGAGGCCATCGCCCTCGCCGGGGCCCACCGCATCTTCTCGGCGCTGCCCCGCGTCGTCGACGTCCCCGACGACCTCGGCGCCCGCACCGACATGCTGCAGGGCGCGGTGCTCGGCGGTCGCTGCCTGCAGAACGGGTCCATGGGCGTGCACCACGGCCTGGCCCAGCTCGTGGGCGGGCGCACCGGCATCCCGCACGGCCTCGCCAACGCCATGATCCTGCCGCACGCGATCCGCTACAACGCCGAGGCCGTGCCGTGGGCCATCGCCGGCCTCGCCCTGTCCATGGGCGTGTCCGACCCGGCGGACGCGGTGGCGGACCTCGTCGCCCGCCTGGGCCTGCCCTCGGGCCTCCGGGAGTGCGGTGTCACCGAGGAGGACCTCGACGCCGTGGCCCAGACGGCGCCGTCGAACGGCAACGTGGCCAACAACCCGCGCCCGGTGTCCGAGGAGGACGCCCGGGCGATCCTCGCCGCCGCCTACTGAACGGCGGCGGGGTCCGCGGCGGCCACCAGGGGTCCGGTCACCGCGGTGGCGGTGGCGGTGGCGATGGCGGTGGCGATCGTGATCGGGGTCGCCGTGCCGGACGGCTCGGCGGGCACCGGCACCGTCGGCTCGGTCGTCACGGACGGCTCGGTCGGCACCACCGCCGCCTCCCGACGGCCCAGGCCGTCCATCCACGCGGTGATGGTCGCGGCGTCCGCCGGCCGGCAGACCTGGAAGCCCTGCACCACGTCGCAGCCCAGCGTGCGGACGAGGTCGAGCGACACCGGGTCCTCGACCCCCTCGGCCACGACCGAGAGGTCGAGGGTCCGCGCCAGGGCCACGATGGAGCCGACGATGGCACGGTCGTCGGCGTCGCGGGGGAGGTCCTTGACGAACTCCCGGTCGATCTTGAGCTCCTGCACCGGCATGCGCTTGAGGTGCGACATCGACGAGTAGCCGGTCCCGAAGTCGTCGATCGACAGTCGGGCACCCAGGGTGCGCAGCCGCTCCAGGGTGGCGACGAGGCTGTCGAGGTTGCCGGCGAACGCCCCCTCGGTGACCTCGAGGGTCAGGAACCGGGAGGGGAGCCGGGAGGCGAGGATGATCCCGTGCAGGTCCCGCGCCAGGCGCGGGTCCTGGAGGGCCCGGGGGGAGAGGTTGACCGACACGCTCAGGTCCCAGCCGCGCGCACGCCACTCGGCGCACTGGGCCAGCGCCCGCGTCAGGACCTGTCGGGTCAGGTGGCGGATGAGGCCCGTCTGCTCGGCCACTGGGATGAACTCGTCGGGTGGGATCCAACCCCGGTCGGGGTGGTGCCAGCGGGCGAGCGCCTCCATGCCCACGACCCGACCGGAGCGCAGGTCGACCTGGGGCTGGTAGGCGACCTGCAGCTCGTGGTGGTCGAGGGCGTCGCGGAGGTCGTTCAACAGGACGAGGCGGCCGGGCCGGTCCTCGTCGTCCTCCGGGCCGAACACCGCGATGCTCGTGGCGAGGCCCTTGGCCCGGTACATGGCCACGTCGGCGGACTGGAGCACCGAGGAGGCGTCGGACGCCTCGGTCGAGTGGCAGACCCCGATGCTCACGCCGACCGAGAGGGTCATGCCGTCGACCTCCACCGGCTCCTCGAGCGCGTGCAGCAGGTCCTCGGCGACGGCCTCGGGCCGCCCGCACCCCGGCGGGTCGTCGAGCAGTAGGGCGAACTCGTCGCCGCCCAGACGCGCCACGGTGTCACCGGCCGGGGTCGCCAGGCGCAGCCGCTCGGCGATCTCGCACAGCACCTGATCGCCGACGTGGTGGCCCAGGCCGTCGTTGATCTCCTTGAACCGGTCGAGGTCCATGAGCAGCAGCGCCGACTGGGGCGCCGTCGTCCCGTCGAAGCGACCCGCCAGCTCCCGCATCAGGTGGAGGCGGTTGGGGAGCCCCGTGAGCGGGTCGTGGAGCGCCTGGCGGCGCAGCCGCTCCCGGCTCTCGGCCAGCGCGTCGATCTGGCGGTGCAGGTCCTCGGTCAGGGCGGCGTTGTCGTGGTGGGTCAGGGCCTGGCGCACGATCAGGAGCAGCACGAGGGGGACGCCGACCCACGTGAAGACGTCGTCGAGGTGCCCGTAGTGGATCTGGGTCGGCACGGCGAGCAGGACGAACAGCGCCATCGGCAGGTAGGGCAGCGCGAGCAGCCAGAAGGGCTGCTGGTCCCGATGGGCGGTCCGGGGCGGTGTCATGCGGGCGTGGCGCGCCGCCACGGCGATGACGAGGAAGCCCGCCACCCAGCCCACGTTGGCCACGCTCGTCGTGTAGGCGTCCGTGGCCTGGAGGTACACGAAGGCGCTGTCGGACACGCTCAGCAGCACCAGGCCGCACCCGATCGTGGCGACGGTGGTCCGGTAGGCGTCGGCGGCGCGCCCGAGCGCGCTGATGGTGGCGACGAGGACGACCACGTCGCCGACCGGGTAGGCGAGGGCGAGCACGAGCTCCAGGCCGGTGCCCGAGGACTCGACCACGCGGCCGAGCACGAGGACCCAGCTCACGCCCAGGGCGGCGAGGGCCACCGTGATGCCGTCGACGAGGACGCGCACGAGGGTGACCCGGCGCTCGTGGGACGGGAAGGTGAGCATGGCCGCCGCCGCGAACGGCACCGAGAGCAGGTACCCGACGTCCGCCACGGACGGGAACGGCGATTGGCCGGCGATCGACTCGAAGTACGTCCATGCCGCCTGCCCGAGGCCCCACGAGGCCATCGACACCGCCAGCAGCACCCACGGCCGGCGGCGCCACGCCTCGACCCGCCGCGCGGTCACCCAGCAGGCGACGGCGGCGGCGAAGGCGGCGGCGGTCTCGACCACGTTGTCGACGTGGGTGGCGACGGTCTCCCCGCCGGGCTGACCGACCACGACGGCCACGTAGGCGGCACCGAGCGCGACGACGACGGCGGCGTCCCGCCAGAGGCGGGTGCGGGCGCGGTTCGCCTCGGGCACCTTGACCTATCGACCCCCGCGTCTCGGGGGTGAGGGCGCGTTCGCGCTGGCCTCGCTTTCCCTCGAGCACCCGCTGGGGGCGATGATGGGGTCATGTCGATCATCAAGATCAACGCCATCACCGTCGCCCCCGACAGCGGCGACGAGCTCGCCCACCGCTTCGCCGCGCGGGCGGGCGCCGTCGACGACCAGGACGGCTTCGAGGGCTTCGAGCTGCTGAAGCCCACCGACGAGCGCACGACCTGGCTCGTGGTCACCCGCTGGCGCGACGAGGAGGCCTTCCAGGCCTGGCTGAGCTCGCCGGCGTTCCAGCACGGCCACCGCTCGGAGGCCGAGGGCGCGGCGCAGAGCGGCGGCCACCCCGGTGGACACCCGGGCGGGCACCCGGGGGGTCACCCCGGTGGCGAGGCGGGCGGCGAGCGCCCGGTCGGGGTCAACAGCGAGGTGTGGTCCTACGAGGTCGCCGGCGGGTCGCCGGGCAAGGGCGGTCAGTAGCCGCCCGTGCTCACCCTCCACGCCGACTGGGCGTGGGTGGTCGTCGGGGTCAACGCCGTCGCCGGCGTCTGGGCCGTCGTCGCCCACTGGCACCGACCGTGGCGGACGCGCGCCCTGTGGTGGGCCGTCGTCGGGGGCTGGGCCACCGTCGCCGTCCAGGTGGTGCTGGGCGTCTACCTGACCGCCGGGGAGGGGATCGACGCCCCCCAGTTCCACGAGTTCTACGGCTTCGTGGCGCTGATCTCGGTGGGGCTGATCTACAGCTACCGCGCCCAGGTCAAGGAGTTCCAGTACCTGCTCTACGGCCTCGGCGGCCTGTTCCTCATGGGCCTGGCCCTCCGCGCCATCTACCTGGCGTGAGCGCCGCCCCGGCGGGCGGGGTGCCTAGAGGTTGACGACGGGGCAGGTGAGGGTGCGCGTGATGCCGTCGATGAGCTGGACCCGGCTCACGACCATCTTGCCGAGCTCGTCGACCGTGGTGGCCTCGGCCTGGGCGATGACGTCATAGGGCCCGGTGACGTCGTCGGCCGACCGCACCCCCTCGATGGCGCCCACCTCGGCCGCGACCTGGCCGCTCCGGCCGACCTCGGTCTGGATGAGGATGTAGGCGCGCACCGACATGGCTCCGATGGTAGCGGAGGACCCGGCCGTGACGGCCGGGTCCTCGGGTCCCCTCGCCGGTGGAGGTCGACGGGGGGGCGGGCGGGGCGGGTGCCTAGCCGGCGACCTCGAGGGCCCGGTCGCGGTCCTCGCCGCCACCGATGGCGACCTTGCGGGCCTTGTGCTGCTCGGCCATCGGGATGACGACCTGGAGCACGCCGTCGCGGTAGTCGGCCACGATGCCGTTGGGGTCGAGGCTGTCGCCGAGGAACACCTGGCGGGTGAAGCGGCCCTGGCGGCGCTCGCCGGCGAGGACCTCGTCGCCCTCCTGGTGGTCGAGGTGGCGCTCGGCCCGCAGGGTGAGCACGTTGCGCTCGACCTCGAGGTCGATGGAGTCGGGGTCGACGCCCGGCAGGTCGAAGGCCACGTGGACCTTCTCGCCGCGGCGGACCGCGTCCATCGGGACCGCGGGGGCCGCGGACCGGGTGCGCTCCGCCCACCGGTCGAGGTCACGGAAGGGGTCGTAGCGAAGGAGCATGGGTGCCTCCTCAGTCGTGCGGTGGTTCGTGATCGAGCGGTCGCTCGACGCCGAGTGTAACGCAAAGATGAGTCTCATGCACTCAGGTTTTCTGTTGTTCTGACCATCGCTACCCCTGGTCCCGGGGGATCGCCGCGGTGGGGCAAGCTGGCGCCATGCGCACAACCGGCCGGCGGGCCCTGCTCGTGGCTCTGACCGCCCTCGCCGGCGTCACCGCCGTCGCCGGGTGCGTCGGCGACGGCGAGGCGGCGCAGGAGGCGCCCGCGCCCCCGACGACCACCACGCCCGCCGCCCGCGGGCCCGAGATCCTGGTCGGTGGCGACTCCGTGGCCGCCTCGCTGGTGCCCGCCCTCACCGCGGCGGTGGGCGACCGTGCCCACGTCGACTACCTCGCCGCGGCCACCATCTCCTCCACCAGCGACCGCCTGGCGTGGCGCGACGGCGTCGAGGGCTACGACCCCGACCTCGTGGTGGTGCTCACCGGTCCCTGGGAGGTCCTCCAACCCGGCTTCGCCCCCACCGAGCCCGACTGGCCCGCCACCTACGCGCGTGACGTCCTCGACCCGCTCGCCGACGACCTCACCGCGGGCGAGGCCCGCGTCCTGTGGATCCAGATGCACTCGGCGTCGAAGGCGGCGACCACCCTCTCGTTCGCGGTGCTCGCTGCGCAGGTCCGGGCGCTGGCCGATCGCCGCGACGACGTGGACGTGCTCGACAGCGGCGAGTTCGTCGACCTGCCTGGCGACGTCCCGGCCGAGCTGTTGCCCGGTCCCGACGGCGCGCCCCAGCGCATCCGCCGCCAGGACGGCACCGGGGTGCACCTGTGCCCGGCCGGCGTGGTGCGGCTGGCCACGCCGGTGGTGGCGTGGATCGCCGACGAGGCCCGCCTCCCCGGCCTCGGGGCCGACGGGTGGCAGGAGGCGTCGTGGCGGTGGCCCCCCGAGCTGCCGAAGCCGCAGGAGTGCCCCCCGGCCCCGGCGCCGGCCGCATCGACTCCGTAGACTCGACGCTCCATGGGTGGGGCGTGGCGGTCGGTGGTGGGTGCGGTGGCCCTGTCCTGCGCCCTCGCGGGTGTGCTCACCGCCCCTCCGGCCCGAGCGGCGCCGGCGACCGGTGCCGGGACCGCGGCCACGAGGGGGGCGAGCGACGCCGAGGCTGCGCCGGAGGCCGCCCCCGCCGTCCCGCTGCCCCCGGGCCAGGACCTCTACCGGCCGCCGGCCAGCCTGGTCGAGGGGCCCGCCGGCAGCCTCGTCTGGTACCGGGGCGTGTACCCGCCCGTCCCCGACGCACGGGCCTGGCGGGTGCTCTACCGCTCCGAGGGCGCCGACGGTGAGCCCGTGCTGGTGTCGGGGCTGGTGGTGCGGCCGGCCGGGCGGGCGCCGAGCGGAGGGTTCCCGGTCGTCTCCTGGGCGGTGGGGACGCCGGGGATCGCCGACGCCTGCGCCCCCACGAAGGGGCTCCCCACGGTGCCCCGCCTCGCCCGGCTGCTGCGGGAGGGGTTCGTCGTGGTGGCGACCGACGGCGAGGGCCTCGGCACGCGCGGGCCGGCGCACTACCTGATCGGCGAGAGCGAGGCGCACGGCCTGCTCGACATCGCCCGGGCCGCCCGTGAGCTGCCGGGGGTCGGGGCCGGCCGCCGCGTTGCCCTCTGGGGCTACTCGTCGGGGGGCCACGGCGTCCTGTTCGCGGCCGAGCGGGCGGCGGAGTACGCGCCCGAGCTCGAGTTGATCGGGACGGCCGCGGTGGCGCCGGTGGTGGACGTGGCCCGCTTCGTGGGCCCCGTCGACGACCACCCGGGGTTCACGTTCCTCACCGTGGGGGCCTGGGCGGCGGTCCACGGCGTCGACCGCCGGAGCGTCTTCACCGTGCGGGCGAGCGAGCGGCTGCCGCGCCTGCGCTCGGAGTGCGCCTTCACGCTCGCGTTCGACTGGCCGTTGTGGCGCCGGGAGGACCTCGTGCGCTTCGACCTGCGGACGACCGAGCCCTGGCGGTCGTGGCTGGCCGACGAGTTGGCGGGCACCGACCCGGTCGCCGGCCCGCTGCTCGTGCTGCACGGCGACCACGACACCATCGTCGTCCCGGGCCCCACCCGCGCCCTGGTCGCGCGACAGTGCCGCTCCGGCGTCGTGGTCGACTACCGCCCGGTGGCGGGCCAGGACCACTTCATCGCGTACCGCACGGCCCGCCAGGTCGTGGACTGGCTGGTCGCCCGGGCCGCCGGCGCCCCGGCCGCCGACACCTGCCCCTGACGAGGTCGTCGGCCCACGGGGCGGGAACGGCGAGGGCGCCGGCCCCCGCGGGAGCCGGCGCCCTCGGTCAGGCGTGCGTGGCGGTGGTCGGCGTCAGCCGGCCAGGCGCTTCTCGAGGTTCTCGAGCTCGTCGCGGAGCGCCGTCGGCAGGCGCTCGCCCACGAACTCGTAGTGCTCCTCGATGAGCGGGATCTCGGCCCGCCAGCGGTCGTCGTCGACGTCGAGGAGGCGGTGCACCTGCTCCTCGGAGAGGCCGAGGCCGCTCACGTCGAGGCCGTCGTGGGTGGGCACCCGGCCGATGGCGGTGTCGACGGCCTCGCCCGCGCCCTCCACCCGCTCGATGATCCACTTGAGCACCCGGCTGTTGTCGCCGAACCCCGGCCAGATGAACTTGCCGGCGTCGTCCTTCTGGAACCAGTTGACCCAGAAGAGCTTGGGCAGCTTGTCGGACTCGGTGGCCTCACCGATCGACAGCCAGTGGGCGAAGTAGTCGCCGACGTTGTAGCCGGTGAAGGGGCGCATCGCGAAGGGGTCGAACCGGACCTCGCCGACGGTGCCGGCCGCGGCGGCCGTCTTCTCCGACGACATGATCGAGCCGAGGAACACGCCGTGCTGCCAGTCGAAGGCCTCGGTGACGAGGGGGATGGTGCTGGCCCGGCGACCGCCGAAGAGGATCGCCGAGATCGGCACGCCGGCCGGGTCCTCCCACTCGGGGGCGATGGACGGGCACTGCGAGGCCGGTGCGGTGAACCGGGCGTTGGGGTGCGCCGCCGGGGCGCCGGACTCGGGCGTCCACTCCTGGCCCTTCCAGTCGATGAGGTGGCCGGGGGTGTCGTCGGTCATGCCCTCCCACCACACGTCGCCGTCGTCGGTCTTGGCGCAGTTGGTGAACAGGCAGTTGGCCTCGAGGGTCTTCATGGCGTTCGGGTTGGTCGACTCGCCGGTGCCCGGTGCCACGCCGAAGAAGCCCGCCTCGGGGTTGATGGCGTAGAGGCGGCCGTCGCTGTGGAACTTCATCCACGCGATGTCGTCGCCGATGGTCTCGACCTTCCAGCCCGGGAGGGTCGGGATCATCATGGCCATGTTGGTCTTGCCGCAGGCCGACGGGAACGCCGCGGCCACGTAGCGCTTCTCGCCGTTCGGCGGGGTCACGCCGAGGATGAGCATGTGCTCGGCGAGCCAGCCGTCGTCGCGGGCCATCGTCGAGGCGATGCGCAGGGCGAAGCACTTCTTGCCGAGCAGGGCGTTGCCGCCGTAGCCCGAGCCGTACGACCAGATCTCCCGGGTCTCGGGGAAGTGCACGATGTACTTGTTGTCGGCGTCGCACGGCCACGGCACGTCGGCCTGGCCGGGCTCGAGCGGAGCGCCCACCGAGTGCATGCAGGGCACGAAGGCGCCGTCGCCGAGGACCTCGAGCACCGGCGTGCCGATGCGGGTCATGGTGCGCATGTTCACCGCCACGTAGGGCGAGTCGGTGATCTCCACGCCGATGTGGGCGATGGGCGAGCCGATCGGGCCCATGGAGTAGGGCACCACGTACATGGTGCGGCCCTTCATGGCGCCGGCGAAGAGCTGCTCGAGCTCGGCGCGCATCTCGGCCGGCTCGCGCCAGTTGTTGGTGGGGCCGGCGTCGATCTCCTTGGCCGAGCAGATGAACGTGCGGTCCTCGACGCGGGCCACGTCGCCCGGGTCGGACAGCGCGAGGTAGCTGTTCGGGCGCTTGTCGTCGGCGAGGCGCTCGACCGTGCCGCTCTCGACCAGCAGGGCGCAGAGCCGGTCGTACTCCTCGGCGGAGCCGTCACACCACTCGACGCGGTCCGGCTGGCACAGGGCCGCGGCCTGCTCGACGAAGTCGAGCAGCTTCTGGTTGCTGGTGGGTGCGCTCATCTAGCTCTCCGGGGAGTCGTCGCCGTCGCCGGACGCGGCGACGAGCGAGGGATCGGGGGACGCGTCGAAGCCCGGGGTGCCCATGTCCACCTCCGAGCCCAGGCGGATCGCCGTGGCCTGGCCGGCGCCGTCGAGGTCGAACACGACCCGCTGGCCCTGCCGCAGCATCCGGAACACGGAACCCGCCAGGGCGCCGACCGCGAGGTCGTATTCCTGCAGGTCGCTGTCACAGAGGACGACCCCTACCCCCGATGCGGGGTCGTACGTCTTCACCACGCCCTGCATGTCACTACCTCACGCACTCGACGACGCTCCTCGTGGCCGTTGGCCGGATGCGCCGCAGGGTAGCGAGCCACACCGAGCCCGTCAGATCGCGCCGGCCGGGCCGCGGCGTCGGCGGTCGAGTGCCTCGTCCGCCCCGGTGCCGCTAGTGCGCCAGCTTCTGCACCTTGCCCGCCTTCAGGCAGGAGGTGCAGACGTTGACCCGCTTGGGGGACCCGTTGACGAGGGCCCGCACCCGCTGGATGTTCGGGTTCCAACGCCGCTTGGTGCGGCGGTGCGAGTGGCTGACGCTCATGCCGAACGACGGGTGCTTGCCGCACACATCACACACCGAAGCCATCTCGAGCACCTTCTCACGGGGGTTGGACCTACGGGACGGCCGACCACGCTACCAGCGCCTGGAGCGACTTCCCCAATCTCGACCGCTGGTCGCCATCCTCTAGTCTCGGCGCCCATGGCGTTGCTCGAACGACTCGGTGCCGACGATCTGCGGCGCGCGGTCACCGGCTACCGGGACGCGCTCGCGGCCCACCGCGACGCGATCAACCGGCTCAACGTCTACCCGGTGCCCGACGGCGACACCGGCACCAACATGTCGCTCACCCTCGAGTCGGTCGTCGCCGAGCTCGACGGCGCCGGTCCCGACATGGCCGCGACGTGCAAGGCCATCAGCCACGGCTCGCTCATGGGCGCCCGCGGCAACTCGGGCGTCATCCTCTCGCAGGTCCTGCGCGGCCTCGCCGACGTGTTCGCCGAGGCCGACGAGTGCGACACGGCGTCGTTCGTACGGGCGCTCAGCTCGTCGGCCGAGGCCGCCTACGGCGCGGTGATGCGCCCCGTCGAGGGCACGATCCTCACCGTCGTGCGCGAGTCGGCCGAGGCCGCCTCCGCCCACGCCGCCGAGGCCGGCGACGCCGCCACCCTCGCCACCGTCCTCGACACCGCCCGCACCGCCGGCGGTGCGTCGCTCGAGCGCACGCCCGAGCTGCTGCCCGTCCTCGCCGACGCCGGCGTGGTCGACGCCGGCGGCGCCGGGTTCCTGCTGCTGCTCGACGTGCTGCTGCACCTCGTGGACGGGCGCCCCGTGCCCGACGCCCCCGAGGGCACGGCCGAGCCGGTGCTCACGGCGGTCCACGGCGACGACCACGCCCGCTCGGCCGAGCACGACGCCCTGGCCGGCCTCAAGTACGAGGTCATGTACTTCCTCGAGGCGCCCGACGAGACCATCCCCGCCTTCAAGGACGTGTGGGCCGGCATCGGCGACTCGATCGTGGTCGTCGGCGGCGACGGCATCTGGAACTGCCACATCCACACCGACGACATCGGCGCGTCGATCGAGGCCGCCCTCGACTGCGGGCGCCCCCGCAACATCCGGGTCACGGACCTGCTCGAGCAGGTGGGCGAGGAGAAGTGGGTCCGCGAGGCCGAGGCCCACCCCGACCCCGAGCCCGACCTCGCCCCGGTGCCCTGCGCGGTGGTGGCGGTCTCCACCGGCGACGGCATCCGGCGCATCTTCCACTCGCTCGGCGTGCAGGGCACCGTCACCGGCGGCCAGTCGATGAACCCGTCGACCGCGCAGCTGCTCGAGGCGGTCGAGGCCGCCCCCGCCGACCACGTGGTCATCCTGCCGAACAACAAGAACATCATCCCGGTGGCCCAGCAGGTCGACGCCCAGACGTCGAAGACCGTGCGGGTCGTGCCCACCCGCGGCATCGCCGAGGGCTTCGCCTCCCTCCTCGCCTACGACCCCCAGGCCACCGGCGACGAGAACCTCGAGGAGATGACCGCCGCGGCCGAGGCGGTCGTGGCCGGCGAGGTGACCCAGGCCGTCCGGGACTCGACGTGTGACGTCGGCCCCATCGCCGAGGGCGACTTCCTCGGGATCGCCCGCGAGGGCATCCTCGCCGTCGAGCCGACCGTGGCCGAGGCCGCCATCGGCCTGCTCGGGGAGCTCATCACCGACGACCACGAGATCCTCACCATCATCGAGGGTGAGGGCGCCAGCGCCGGCAGCACCCGCCAGATCACCGAGTGGCTCACCGACGCCCACCCGGACGTCGAGGCCGAGGTGCACCACGGGGGCCAGCCGCTCTACCCCTACTTCTTCGGCGTTGAGTGAGCCGGCCCGCCCGCCCCTCACCCTGAGGGACCTGGCGGCGCTGCCGGTCACCACCATCAGCGGCATCGGCCCGAAGAAGGCCGACGGCCTCGCGTCGATCGAGGTCGAGACCGTCCTCGACCTCCTGCTTCACTACCCGCGCCGGTGGATCGACCGCACCAAGGAGGCGTCCATCGGCGACCTCGAGGTGGGGGAGGAGGCCACGGTGCTCGTGCGGGTGCAGAACGTGACCTCCCGCCGCACGCGCAACCGCAAGACCCTGGTCGAGGTGACCGTCACCGACGGCACCGGCACGCTGCGCTGCTCGTTCTTCAACCAGCCGTGGCGGGAGCGCCAGTTCCACGCCGGGATGGAGGTCCTGCTGTTCGGCAAGCTCGACCTGTTCCAGGGCCGGCGCCAGATGGCGAACCCGGTCGTGGACATGGTCGGCGACAAGACCCGCAAGATCGTCCCCGTCTACCCGCAGTCGGACAAGGCCGGCCTCTACACCGCCGACTTCTCGGACTGGGTGGCGCGTGCGCTGGCCAAGGCCGCGCCGCGGGGCTTCGCCGACCCGGTGCCGGCGACGGTGCGGGCCGAGCACGACCTGGTCGACCGGGCCCGGGCGCTGCGGGGCATCCACGCCCCCGAGACCATGGGCGACGTGACCGTGGCGCGGCGCCGGCTCGTGTTCGACGAGCTGCTGCGGGTGCAGCTCGCGCTGGTGCTGCGCAAGCGCCACGTCGAGCGCACGACCCGCGGGATCGCCCACCGGGTCGACGGCGACCTCGTCGACCGGTTCCTCGCCCGGCTGCCCTTCCCCCTCACCGGCGCGCAGGCGCGGGTGCTCGACGAGATCCGTGCCGACCTCGGGCACGACCGGCCGATGCACCGGCTGCTCCAGGGCGACGTCGGCGCCGGCAAGACCGTCGTGGCGGTCGGCGCCCTGCTCACCGCGGTCGACGGCGGCCACCAGGGTGCGCTCATGGCGCCGACCGCGGTGCTGGCCGAGCAGCACCACCTCGGCATCCGCGCCCTGCTCGACGGCTTCACGGTCCCCGACGAGTCGGGGTCGCTGTTCGAGGACCGCCCCCTGCGGGTCGAGCTGCTCACCAACCGGACCACGGCGGCGGAGCGACGGCGCCTCGCCGCGGACCTCGCCGACGGCCACGTCGACATCCTCGTGGGCACGCACGCCCTCATCGAGGAGGGCGTCGCCTTCCACTCGCTCGGCGTCGTCGTCATCGACGAGCAGCACCGCTTCGGCGTCGAGCAGCGGGCCGCCCTGAAGGCGAAGGCCGCAGGTGACGAGGTCCCCGACGTCCTCGTCATGACCGCGACGCCGATCCCGCGGACGGCCGCCATGACGGTCTACGGCGACCTCGACGTCTCGGTGCTCGACGAGCTCCCGCCCGGGCGCACGCCCATCGAGACCGAGTGGGTGAAGGTGGGCGCCGACGCCGGCCTGACCGGCTCGGCCGCCGAGGAGGCGGTCTGGCAGGTCGTGCGCGACGAGGTCGCCGCCGGCCGCCAGGCCTACGTGGTCTGCCCGCTCGTCGAGGAGTCGGAGAAGCTCGAGGTGCGCTCGGCGGAGGAGACCTACGAGGACCTCCAGCACGGGGCGCTGGCCGACCTGCGCCTGGGGCTCCTGCACGGGCGCGTGGCGCCGGCGGACAAGGAGGCGGTGATGGCCGCGTTCCGCGCCGGCGACCTCCAGGTGCTCGTGGCCACGACGGTCATCGAGGTCGGCGTCGACGTGCCCAACGCGACGGTGATGGTGATCCTCGACGCCGACCGCTTCGGCATCGCGCAGCTCCACCAGCTGCGGGGCCGGGTCGGCCGAGGCGCGGCCCGCTCGCGCTGCTTCCTCGTCGGCGCCGGCGCCACCCCCGACGCCGAGGAGCGCCTCGCCGCCATGGTCCGCACCACCGACGGCTTCGAGCTCGCCGAGGTCGACCTCGACCTGCGGGGCGAGGGCACCCTCATGGGCGCCCGCCAGAAGGGCCGCAACGACCTGCGCCTCGCCTCGCTGCGCCGCGACCGGGAGTGGGTCGGCAAGGCGCGCGAGGTCGCGTTTTCGCTGGTCGACGCCGACCCCGACCTCGCCGGGCACGCCGACCTGCTCGACGAGGTCGAGCTGCTGCTCGGTGCCGAGGACACCGAGAACCTGCTCAAATCCTGAGGGTGATCCCACCCCCGAACATCATCTGCGTCGACTGCGGGGGCACGTGCCACCTGCTGTCGTACCTCCCCGAGGACGAGGAGCTCGAGCCCGGCGACGTGGTCGCGTACCGCTGCGCCGACTGCAACGACCGGTGGGACGTCGTGCTCGCCGACCCCGACGACGACGACGCCTACTGATCGTCCGCTCGACGGCGGTCCAGGTCCCGGCTCGGGATGCTCCGACGGGTCGTGACGTGCCGGAGCGGAGCGCAGGCGCCGCGGCGATGAACCGGATGCCGACGGCGCTCCGACGAAGGAGGAGCACAGCAGCATGTTGCGACGGCGTTACGGGGCACGCGGGATGCCTGTACGGTTTCCCCGTGGCCACCGTTCTGTACCCCGGCTCGTTCGACCCGATCCACAACGGGCACCTCGAGATCGTCGAGACGGCGTCGCGGCTCTTCGGCCGGGTGGTGGTCGCGGCCATGCGCAACCCCCAGAAGGGTGAGCCGCTGTTCAGCCTCTCCGAGCGCGAGGCGATCCTGAACGAGGTCCTCGGCCACCTCGACAACGTCACCATCACCATGTTCTCCAGCCTGGTCGTGGACCTGGCCCAGGAGGTCGGCGCCGACTTCATCGTCAAGGGGCTGCGGGCCGTCTCGGACTTCGAGAGCGAGCTCCAGATGGCCCAGATGAACCACGCCATCTCCGGCGTCGACACCTTGTTCATCCCGTCGGCGTCCACCCACTCGTTCCTCGCCTCGAAGCTGATCCGCGAGATCGCCCGCTTCGGGGGCAACGTCGACACGATGGTGCCCCCGGCGGTGTCCAAGCGCCTCCAGGGGAAGTACGAGCGATGAGCGCAGCGGAGGCCCGAACGGCCCGTCGACGCAGTCGACAGGAGTGGGAGAGATGAGCGACCGCGGCGACTTCGTGACCTCGCTGCCCGCCAGCCCGCACCAGGCGCCCGAGGTCGAGCCCCTGCTGCGTCGGGTCGTCGACCTGCTCGAGGCGGCCCGGCCCATGCCGCTGTCGACCTCGGTGATGATCCAGAAGGACGA
This sequence comes from Acidimicrobiales bacterium, assembly GCA_041908445.1. Taxonomy (GTDB): domain Bacteria; phylum Actinomycetota; class Acidimicrobiia; order Acidimicrobiales; family DATDAH01; genus JAEUJM01. The sequence goes on from JAYRFK010000004.1 coordinate 68,361, forward strand.
GATCCTCGAGCTGCTCGACGAGGCGCTCGAGCGCCTGCCCGAGGAGCTGCGCGCCGCCCGCTGGCTGCTGAAGGAGCGCGAGGAGTTCCTCGTGAAGGTGCGCCGCGAGGGCGACGACATCCTCGACGAGGCCCGCGGCCAGGCCGCCCGCATGGTCGAGCGCACCGAGGTCGTGAAGGCCGCCGAGCAGCGCGCCCGCCAGATCGTCGAGGGGGCCGAGGAGGAGGCCCGGCGCATGCGCCACCAGGTCGAGGACTTCTGCGACCAGCGCCTCTCCACCTTCGAGGGCGTGCTCGACCGCACCCTGGCCACCGTCCACGCGGCACGCGAGAAGCTCCAGGCGACCGCGCCGCCCCCGCCCGAGCCCGAGCACGACGACCTCGCCGGTGTCGAGGACTTCTCGCCCAGCACCGAGGGCTCCGGCGGGTTCTTCGACCAGGACCAGTAGCGCCGTGGCCCGCCGGCCGCTGCGGGTAGGGGTCACCGAGCTCCTCCGTCACCCCGGGACCCGCCTCGACGTCCAGCGCGTCGTCCCCGCCGTCGACCTCGGCGACCTCGTCGTCGGCGCCAGCCGGGTCGACCCCGAGGCCGACGTCGTCGTCGACCTGGTGCTCGAGTCCCAGCCCGGCACGGTCGTGGCCGCCGGTGAGGTCGCCACGGTCTGGACGGGGGAGTGCCGGCGCTGCCTCGAGCCCGTGGTCGGCGAGGTCCTCGCCGAGGTCCGTGAGGTGTTCGGCGACGCGTCCGAGGGCGATCCCGACGAGGGCGACTTCTACCCGCTCGACGTCGACCAGGTGGACCTCGAGCCCCTCGCCCGGGACGCGATCCTGCTCAACCTGCCGGTTGCGCCGCTGTGCGGCCCCGACTGCCGTGGTCCGGTGCCCGACGCCTTCGTGGACGACGGGACGGGGGAGGGCGACGCCGCCGACGGGGGCGGCGAGGCGCCGCGCGACCCCCGGTGGGCGGCCCTCGACGCGCTCGACTTCGACCAAGAGGGCTGAACCCCGGTAGGATCGACGGTCCGTGCCCGGTCGGGCGCGCCCGTACGAGCCGAGCCCCGCAGAGCGCCGTCTTGCCGGCCGCTGGGAGAGAGCACACACCGAGATGGCAGTCCCCAAGAAGAAGACGTCCAAGGCCAAGAGCCGCAGCCGCCGGGCCTCCGCCTGGAAGCTCGAGGCCCCGTCGCGCAGCGTCTGCCCCCGCTGCAACGCCGCCAAGCAGCCCCACATCGTGTGCGGCAACTGCGGCTGGTACGCCGGCCGCCAGGCCATCGACGTCGACTGACCAACCCGTCTGATCCCCCCTTCATCCCCGCTGGCCCCGGCCGGAAGGTGAGGTCCCGCTGATGCTCCCCGTCGCCGTCGACGCCATGGGTGGCGACCACGCCCCCGACGTCATCGTGGCCGGCGCCCGCCGCGCCGTGGACGAGCTCGGCGTGCCCGTCCTGCTGGTTGGCCGCCCCGAGGAGCTGGGTGACGCCGCCGGCCTCGAGGTGCTGCCCGCCTCCGAGGTCATCGCCATGGACGCCGACCCCGGCTCCAGCGTGCGCACCATGAAGGACTCGTCGCTCGTGCGCGCCGCCGAGGCGGTCCGCGACGGCGTGGCCTCGGCCATGGTCAGCGCCGGCAACACCGGGGCCACCATGGCCAGCGCCCTGTTGCGCATGGGCCGCATCAAGGGCGTGGCCCGGCCGGCCATCGCCACCCCCATCCCGGTGCCGGACACGACGCCGACGATCCTGCTCGACGCCGGCGCCAACGCCGAGTGCAACCCGGAGTGGCTCGTGCAGTTCGGCCAGATGGGTGCGGTGCTCTGCCGTGAGCGCTACGGCATCGAGACGCCGCGGGTCGGGCTGCTCTCGATCGGCGAGGAGCCGACGAAGGGCAACCCCCTCGTGAAGGCCACCCACAAGCTCATGGCCGAGCCCGGCTGGCTCGACGCCGCCGGCGGCACCTTCATCGGCAACGTCGAGGGCCGCGACATCATGAGCGACGACGTGGACGTGGTGGTCACCGACGGCTTCACGGGCAACGTGGCCCTCAAGTCGCTCGAAGGCGGCCTCGGCTCGCTGATCAACGCCCTCTACGGCGTGTTCGCCTCCACCGAGGAGACCAAGCGGGCCGCCGACGTGCTCCTGCCGGCGCTGGTGCCCCTCGCCGAGCAGTTCGACCCCAACAACACGGGCGGCGCCATGCTCCTCGGCGTCAACGGCGTGTGCATCATCAGCCACGGCTCGTCGAACGACACCGCCATCGTCAACGCGGTGAAGGTGGCCCACGAGATGATCGAGGCCGGCCTCGTGGATCGCCTGCGCGAGGCCGTGTCGATCGGCGAATAGCCGGCGCCCCGACCCCCGCCTTTCACAAGCGCACAAGCGCGGCCCCGCTATACTCCCGCCGTTCATCAGCGTCTGAGGAGTCTTCCGTGCCCGCCGAAACCCATGTGGAACAAGGTCCGCTCGACCGCCAGGGCGTGTTCGAGCTGGTCCGTGACCGCCTCGCCGACATCCTCGAGGTGGAGCCGTCCACGATCAACGAGGGCGACTCCTTTGCCGACGACCTCGACGCCGACTCCCTGGCCCTCATCGAGCTCGTGGAGGCCCTCGAGGAGGAGCTGAGCGAGCGCTCGGCCGGCTTCCGCATCGACGACGAGGACCTAGAAGACCTGAAGACCGTCCGGGACGCCGTCGACTACGTCGTCGGCCGGCTCTGATCGCCACGACCCCGGTCGACCACGCCGACGCCCTGGCCGAGCGCATCGGCCACCGGTTCACCGACCCCGAGCTGCTGACCCACGCCCTGCGGCACCGCTCCTGGTGCGCGGAGCACGGCGGTGCGTCCAACGAGCGCCTGGAGTACCTGGGCGACTCGGTGGTCGGGCTCGTGGTGAGCGACTTCGCCTTCCGGACCTTCCCCGAGCGCTCGGAGAGCGAGCTGTCGAAGATCCGGTCCGCGGTGGTGTCCGGCCAGGCCCTGGCCGAGGTCGCCCGCGAGATCGACCTCGGGCGCTACCTCCTGCTCGGCAAGGGCGAGGACCAGACGGGCGGGCGCGACCGGCCGTCGATCCTCTGCGACGCCATGGAGGCCCTGTTCGCCGCCGTCTTCCTCGACGGGGGCCTCGACGCGGTCACCGCCGTGATCCACGGCCTGCTCGCCGACCGCATCACCGAGGCGGCCGAGGGGCCGGGCTCGGGCGAATACAAGTCCCAGCTCCAGGAGCTGGCCGTGCGGCGCTTCGAGGCGCCGCCGCGCTACTCGGTGACCGAGGACGACGGCCCCCCGCACGACAAGCGCTACTTCGCCACGGTCCGCATCGCGGGCGACGTCATCGGCGAGGGCGAAGGGCGATCGAAGAAGCAAGCCGAGACCGCAGCGGCGCGCCAGGCGTGGGAGCGCCTCGTCGCCGCCGAGCTGCTGGACGAGCCGGTGGGACCGGCGGGAGGGGAACACCATGCCTGAGCTACCCGAAGTCGAGACGATCCGACGTGAGCTCGACCGCGAGGTCGTGGGCAAGCGCATCAAGACCGTCGAGGCCACCAACGCCAAGGTGCTCGGCCACCACAAGTCGGCCAAGGAGTTCGCGGCCAAGCTGGACGGCGCCAAGATCTCGGGGGTCGAGCGGCGGGGCAAGTACCTGCTGTTCAAGCTCGACACCGGCGACCTGCTCGTCTGCAACCTCGGCAACACCGGCCAGCTCCGGCGGGCCCAGGCCAAGGACCCGGTCACCGATGCCACCCACGTGGTGATCACCTTCACCCAGGCCGGCCAGCTCCGCTTCCTCGACCCGAAGGCGACGGGCGAGCTGTTCGTCACCACGCCCGACGAGCTCGACGAGGCGGTGCCCGAGCTCGCCGAGCTGGGCTTCGACCCGGTCGAGACGCCCATCGCGTGGACGGTGTTCGGCGAGATGCTGCTCAAGCGCAACACCAAGCTGAAGCCGCTGCTCATGGACCAGAAGTTCATGGCCGGCCTCGGCAACATGTACAGCGACGAGATCCTCTTCGCCGCCGGGCTGCGCTACGACCGCACCGCCTCCGGGCTGTCCACCCAGGAGATCCGCCGCCTGTACCGCTCGGTGGTGGAGACCCTGCACGACGCGGTGAAGTACCGGGGCTCGACGCTCGCCGATCAGGGCTACGTCGACCTGTTCGGCAAGGCCGGGGACTACCAGGAGCACCACAAGGTGTACGCCCGCGACGGGCTCGCCTGCCGGCGCTGCCGGACCCCGATCCAGAAGGTCCGGTTCAACAGCCGCACCACGTACTACTGCCCGCAGTGCCAGGTCTGAGGCCCCCGCGGGCGCGCTTGTAAGGTCGGCGCGGCATGTTCCTGAAGACGCTCACCCTGAAGGGCTTCAAGTCCTTCGCCGACCCCACCGTGCTCGAGCTCGAGCCCGGCATCACCGTGGTGGTGGGGCCGAACGGGAGCGGCAAGTCCAACGTGGTCGACTCGATCGGCTGGGTGCTGGGCGCCCAGGCGCCGAGCATCGTGCGCTCGAAGTCGATGGACGACGTGATCTTCGCGGGCACGGCCAAGCGGCCGGCGCTGGGCCGCGCCGAGGTGGCCCTCACCATCGACAACACCGCCGGCCTGCTGCCGATCGACTTCACCGAGGTCACCATCAGCCGCACGCTGTTCCGCACCGGCGACAGCGAGTACGCCATCAACGGCGTGCCCTGCCGGCTCCTCGACATCCAGGAGCTGCTGTCGGACACGGGCGTGGGCCGCCAGCAGCACGTCATCGTCTCGCAGGGCCAGATCGACGCGGTGCTGAACGCCCGTCCCGAGGACCGGCGCCTGATCATCGAGGAGGCCGCCGGCGTCCTCAAGTACCGCCGCCGCAAGGAGAAGTCCGAGCGCCGCCTGGCCGCCACCGAGGGCAACCTCACCCGCCTGGCCGACCTCCTGCGGGAGGTGCGGCGCTCGCTGCGCCCGCTCGAGCGCCAGGCCGACGCCGCCCGCCGCCACGGGGCGGTGGTGGCCGAGCTGACCGCGCTGCGCATCTTCATGGCCGGCCGCGAGCTCACGACGCTGCGCAACCGTCTCGCCACGGGTGAGGCCCGCAAGGCCGACCTCACCCAGCAGGTGGCGGCGCTGAAGGGCGAGCTCGTCGAGCTCGACACCGCGGTCCTCGCCGCCGAGGCCCAGCTCTCCGCCGCCGGCGGCGACGACCTCGGCGACGCGCTGGCCCGCTACGAGTCGCTCCGCGAGCGCGCCCGGGGCCTGTCCGCGGTCCTCGCCGAGCGCCGCCGGGGCGTCGAGCGCGACCGGATGGCCAACGCCTCCCAGGACGTGATCTTCAGCCTCGAGGCCGACGCCGCCCGCGTGCGCGACGAGCTGCACGAGGTCGAGGCCGAGGCCGCCGGGTTCGTGCCCCAGTGGGAGGACCTCGCCCGCGTCGAGGCGGAGCTGGCCGAAGCCCGCAGCTCGTTCGAGCAGCAGTGGGGCGACGGGGTGGTGGCCGCCGGCGGCGGTGAGGCCGCCGAGGCCCGCGGCGAGCTGGCCGCCCGCCGGGGTGGCCTCGAGCGCGACACCGCCGAGTCCGAGCGGGCCCGCCACCGGCTGGAGGCGCTCGAGCAGCGCGCCACCCGGCTGGCCGAGGACCTGACCCGCTTCGAGGCCGCCGTCGCCGAGGCCGCCCAGGCCGCCCCGGCGCTCGTCGCCGCCCGGGACGAGGCCGCCGCGGCCCTGACCGCCGCCGAGGCCGCCCTGGCCGCCGCCGAGGACGCCCGCCGTGCCGCCGAGAAGGAGCAGCACGCCTGGGAGGCCCGGGCCGAGGCCCTGTCCGTGGCCCTCGACGAGGCCCGTGCCCGCGCCGGCGCCGACCACCTCGCCGGCGTGTCCGGCGTGCTCGGCACGCTGCTCGACCTCGTCGACGTGGACGAGGGCTGGGGGGCGGCCTTCGAGGCGGCGGCCGGCAGCGCCGTCTCCGCGGTGGTCGTGGACGACGCCGGGGCCGCCCGTCGGGCCCTCGAGTCCCTGCACCAGGGCGAGCTGGCCGGCGCCGTCGTGCCGCTGCTCGACACCTGGACCGCGGTCGCGCCGCCGCCGCTCGGCGAGCCGGTGCGGGGCCACGTGCGCTCGCGCCGCCCCGGGGTGGACGCGCTGCTCGACGCGCTCATCGGCGGGGCCGTGGCGGTGGCCGACTGGCCCGCCGCGGTGGACGTCGCCATCGCCCACCCCGACGCGGTCGTCGTCACCCACGAGGGCGACCGCTTCGGGCCGTCGGGCTGGCGGGTCGGGTCGGCGCAGACCGGGGCCACCGGCGCCGCGCTCGACGAGGCCCGCGAGCGATCGGGCGCCGCCGCCACGGAGGCCGCCCGCGCCGCCACCCGGGCCGACGAGGCGCGCGCCGTGGTCGACGAGGCCCGCCGCACCGCCGAGTCCACCCGCCGTGCCGCCGACGAGAACGACGGTCTGCTCAGCGGCGCCGACGACACCCGTGGGCGGGTCGAGGCCGACCTCGCCGACGCCCGCACCGAGATCGAGTCGCTCCAGGGCCACGTCGACGAGCTCGCCGCCCGCGTCGAGCGCGACCAGCGCCGAGTCGCCGAGCTGGAGGCCCAGCTCCCCGAGCTCGAGCGGGTGGACGAGGAGCACGCCGCCCGGGGCCGCGCCCTGGCCGAGGCCCGGGGCACCATCGAGGAGAAGGCCGCCGCCATCGGCGCGCTGCGCACCGACCTCGAGGTCCGCGGCGCCGGTCTCGACGAGCGCCGCCAGTTCCTGCGCCGCCGCCTCGACGAGCTCGAGGAGCGCCTCGCCCGCGACGCCGCCGAGCGGGGCGCAGCCGAGGCCAAGCGCCACGAGCTCGACCGCCGCCAGACCGCCCTCGACCGCCTCACCGCCTTCGTAGGTGAGCGCTCGGAGGCCGTGGAGGCCGGGCTCGCCGTGCTGCGCGAGCGCCGCCGCGAGCAGTCCGAAGCCGCCCGGGCCGTGGCCAGCCGCCTCGACACCCTGCGGCGCGAGCGGGCCGGCGCCGAGCGCCGCCTGCAGGAGGCGCGCGAGCTGCTCCAGCGGGCCGAGCTCGAGGACGCCGAGACCCGGCTGCGCCTCGAGACCCACGTCGAGACGCTGCGGCGCGACCTCGACATCGAGCCGGACACGGCCATGGCCGCCGAGTGCCCGCCGCTGCCCGACGGCACCACGCCCGCGGCGCGGGCCCGCGACCTCGAGCGCGACCTGCGCCTCATGGGCCCGATCAACCCCCTCGCCCTCGAGGAGTACCAGGCCCTCCAGGAGCGCCACGAGTTCCTCACCGCCCAGCTCGAGGACGTGAAGTCCACCCGCCGCGACCTCGGCAAGGTCATCAGGGCCATCGACAACGAGATCATGAGCGTGTTCGCCTCGGCCTACGCCGACGTGTCGACCAACTTCGAGGCGCTCTTCGAGACGCTGTTCCCGGGCGGCAAGGGCCAGCTGCGCCTGACCGACCCCGACAACCTGCTCGAGACCGGCATCGAGGTGGAGGCCCGCCCGTCGGGCAAGAACGTGAAGAAGCTCTCGCTGCTCTCCGGCGGCGAGCGCTCGCTGACCGCGCTCGCCTTCCTGTTCGCCGTTTTCCGCAGCCGGCCGTCGCCGTTCTACGTCCTGGACGAGGTCGAGGCCGCCCTCGACGACATGAACCTGCACCGCTTCCTCGACCTGCTCCACGAATTCCGCCAGGAGGCGCAGCTCCTCGTGGTCAGCCACCAGAAGCGCACCATGGAGGCCGCCGACGTGCTCTACGGCGTCACCATGCAGCCCGGCGGCTCGTCGCGGGTGCTGTCCGAGAAGGTCGGCGCTGGCACCTGAGGCCGGGCGCGGCCCGCTCCTGCGGGTCGCCCTGCTCGTGACCCTCGTGCTCGTGGCGGTGCTCGCCGTCACCGGCGTCGCGCTGGCGGTCGGCTACCGGCCCCCGCCCGACGAGCCGGTGCTCCTGCGCACCGTCCACCGCGGGGCGTCGGCGCTCCTGCTGCCGGCGTCCTGGGTGCTGCTCGCGGCCCTGGTGCTCGACCGCACCGGTCGCGGGCCGGGCGTGCGGCCGTGGGTGGCGCCGGCGCTGTTCGTGCTCGCGGTCCCGGCGGCGACGTTCACCGGCTTCCTGCTGCCGTGGGAGCGGATCTTCGCCGCCACCGCCGTCGTGGCGCCCGACCTGTCGGGCCTGGCCCCGGCGTTCGACGCCAGCGTGGCCGCGGTCAGCTTCGGCGGCGCCCCCGTGGAGCGGGCGGTGTTCCAGCGCTACGTCCTCGCCCACCTCCTGCTCGGCGCGGGCGCCACGGTGCTGGCGGTGCTGATCGCCAGGGCAGTCGGGCGACGGCGGGGCCCCGCCGCGCCTCCGGCCTCCGACTAGGGGAGGCGGGCGAACCAGGCGAGGGACAGCGCCGCCGCCGCGGTGAACAGCACCAGCGCGCCGCCCACGAACCACGGCGTGACCTCGCGCTCCTCGGTCTGGTAGCCGACCGAGCTGCCGATGTCGGTGAACACCTCGCTGAGCTCGGCCTCGGTGGCGGCGGTGTGGAACGAGCCGCCCGTGGCGTCGGCGATGTTCTCGAGCGAGAGTTCGTCGACCGGCACCGGGACGATGGTCGGCGGGGTGGTCTCGTCGGTGTACTCGATGGTGCCGTCGGGCGTCCCGAAGGCGATCGTCGAGACGGGCACGTCCTGCTCGATGGCGGCCTCGGCCGCGGCCTGCTCGGAGCGGCCGACCGTGCGGCTGCCGTCCGACATGAGCACGACCCGGGCGGGGACGGGCTCGTCGGTGCCGTCGTCGGGCACGGTGTCGATGGCGTCGAGGCTGGCGAAGATGGCCTCGCCGGTGGCGGTGCTCTCGCCCAGCTCGAGGCCGTCCACCGCCCGCCGCACCGCCTCGCGGTCGGTCGTGGGCGCCACCGCGATCTGGGCGGTGCCGTTGAAGGTCACGAGGCCGAGGTTGATCGACGGGGGCAGCAGGTCGACGAAGCGGTTCGCCGCCTCCTGGGCCGCTTCGAGGCGGGTCGGGGCGACGTCGGTGGCGTTCATCGACAGTGAGGTGTCGATGGCCATCACGACGGTGGCCCGCTCGACGGGGACCCGGACGTCGCGCGTCGGCCGGGCCGTGGCCACGATGAGGGCGGCGAGGGCGACGAGGAAGACCCCGGCGGTGACGTGGCGCCGCCACCCCGGCCGCTTGGGGGCCACCTTGTCGAGCAGGTCGAGGTTGGTGAAGCGCACCGCGTACTCGGGCCGGCGGCGCTGGAGCACCACGTAGACGCCGAGCAGCGCCAGGGGGGCGAGCAGCAACAGGAGCCACTGCGGCGACAGGAACGACGCGGCGAGGACGGGGTTCGGGGCGGTCATGGGAGGGGCCTCGGGAGGGTCTCGACCCGCTGGCGGCGCAGGGTCACGAAGCGGACGAGGTCGAGCAGCCAGTCACGGTCGGTGCGCAGGACCAGGTGGTCGGCGCCGGCGCTGCGGATGGCCGCGGCGATCCCGGCCCGCTGCTGGCGGGCGGCGTCGGCGTAGCGGGCGCGCAGGCGCTCGCTGGTGCGGATCTCCCGGCGCTCGCCGGTCTCCGCGTCGACGAGGTCGAGCACGCCCACGGCAGGCAGCTCGAGCTCGCGGGGGTCGATGATCTCGACCGCGAGGCACTCCTGGCGGGTGGCGAGCAGGCGCAAGGGGTGGACCCAGTCGTCGGGGCCGAGGAAGTCGGAGATGACGACGGCCAGGCCGCGCCGGCGGGCGAGGCCGTTGACGCGGCGCAGGGCGCCGCCGAGGTCGGCCGGGGTGGCGCCGCCGTCCGGGCCGTCGTGGCCCGTCGGCGCGGTGACGAGGCGGTGCAGGACGCCGAGGAGGTGGGCCCGGCCGCCGCGGGCGGGGAGGGTGTCGATGCCGGCACCGCCGGCGGCGAGGACGCCGAAGCGGTTGCCCGTGCGGGCGGTCAGGAAGCCGACCGCCGCCACCGCGGCGACGGCCAGGTCGCGCTTCTCGCAGTTCGCGGTGCCGAAGTCGAGGCTCGGGGAGCGGTCGACCACCACCCACGTCTCGAGCTCGCGGTCGGCGATGGTCTCGCGGACGTAGGGCTCCTGCATGCGGGCGGTGACGTTCCAGTCGATGCGGCGCACGTCGTCGCCGGCCTGGTAGCCCCGGGTCTCGCCGGGCTCGCTGCCGTGGCCGGGGACCAGGCCCCGGTAGTCGCCCTGGAGCATGCCGTCGAGGCGGCGCGTGATGTCGAGCTCGAGCCGGCGGAGGATCTGCTCGGGGGCGCCGCCGAGGGCGGGCGGGGTGTGCACGGGGAGGCTCAGGCGCTCTGCTCGGCGTCGCCGGTCGCCTCGTCGGCCGACGGGGCCGCCTCGGCGGTGCTGGCGTCTGCCGCGGCGCCGGGCTCGGTCGGTGCCTCGGCGGGCGCGAGCGCAGGGGCGGCCGCGGCCGGCACCGGGGGAGCGGGAGGCACGGCGGCGGGCGTCGGCGGGACGGGTGCGGCGGCCGGGGCGGGGCCCGGCGTCACCGGCTGGGCGTGGTCGTGGGGGCGGCCCAGCCGGGCCGGGTCCTGCGACGGCGCGATCCGCGGCGCCGGCACGGTCGAGAGGATCCGGACGAGCACCTGGTCGGCGCTGATGGACTGGGCCAGCGCCTCGTAGGAGAGGACGAGGCGGTGGCGCAGTACGTCGGGGGCCACGTCGAACACGTCCTGGGGCAGGGCGTAGCTGCGGCCCCGGAGCAGGGCGAGGGCACGGGCGCCGGCGAGCAGGCCCAGGCTGGCGCGTGGGCTGGCGCCGTAGGCGATGAGCTCGCTGATGTCGGCGAGGCCGTGGGCCGCCGGGTCGCGGGTGGCCAGGACCAGGCTCACCGCGTAGTCGACGACGGCCCGGTCCACGTAGACCGCGTCGGCGGCGGCCTGCAGGCGCAGCACGTCCTCGGGGGTGAGCACGGGCGACGGCACCGGCGGGGCCACGCCCATCCGGTAGACGATCTCGACCTCCTCGGCCGGCGAGGGGTAGCCGAGCACCACCTTCATGAGGAAGCGGTCGCGCTGGGCCTCGGGCAGGGGGTAGACGCCCTCGCTCTCGATCGGGTTCTGGGTGGCGAGCACGAGGAAGGGGTCGGGGGCGGGGAAGGTCTGGCCGCCGATCGACACGTGCTTCTCGGCCATGACCTCGAGCAGCGCCGACTGGACCTTCGCGGGGGCCCGGTTCACCTCGTCGGCGAGGACGAAGTTGGCGAAGATCGGGCCGAGCTCCACGTCGAACTGCTCGCTCGACGCCCGGTAGATGCGGGTGCCGACGATGTCGGCGGGCAGCAGGTCGGGGGTGAACTGGAGGCGGGTGAACGTGCACCCCGACACGGTGGCGAGGGTCTCGATGGCGAGGGTCTTGGCCAGGCCGGGCACGCCCTCGAGCAGGCAGTGACCGCGGGCGAGCAGGCAGACCGTGAGGCGCTCGAGGGCCCGCTCCTGGCCCACGATGACCTTCTTGACCTCGAAGAGGGCGGTCTCGAGCAGGCGGGCGGTCTCGGCCGCGTCCGCCGGCGTGATCGGGGTGGGGGCGGTGCTGGCGGTCGGTTCGGCCGCGTGGTCCATCGGGCGCTCCTGTCCGTGGGGGCGATGGCCAACCTAGAGGCCACCACCGAAAATCTGTGTGAGCACGCCCCCGGGCGGACCGGCCCGCGCCGGTCGGTCAGCGGCGCTCGACGCCGTCCTCGGTGATGTAGCCCGTCACGAGCGCGGCGGGGGTGACGTCGAAGGCCCGGTTCTGCGCCTGCACGCCGGCCGGGGCGATGCGCACGCCGGCGAGGCTCGTCACCTCGTCGCCGTCGCGCAGCTCGATGGGGATGGACGCGCCGTCGGGGGTGTGGGGGTCGAAGGTCGACCGGGGCGCGGCCACGTAGAAGGGGACGCCGTGGTGGTGGGCCAGGACCGCGACGTTGTAGGTGCCGATCTTGTTGGCCACGTCGCCGTTGGCGGCGATGCGGTCGGCGCCCACGACCACGAGGTCGACGTCGCCCGAGGCCATGAGCGAGCCGGACATCACATCGGGGACCAGCGTGCACGGGATGCCGAGGCGGTCGAGCTCCCACGAGGTGAGGCGGGCGCCCTGGAGCAGGGGGCGGGTCTCGTCGACCCACACCGACGGGCGCCGACCGGCCTCGTGGGCCGAGCGGATGACGCCGAGGGCGGTGCCCCAGCCCACGCAGGCGAGGGCGCCGGCGTTGCAGTGGGTGAGGACGCGGGCGCCCTCGGGCACGACCTCGGCGCCGTGGGCGCCGAGCGCCCGGTTGCGGGCCACGTCGTCGGCGGCGAGGCGGACGGCCTCGGCCACCGGGTCGTCGGCGGCCATGGCCATGTCGACGCCCCAGCCGAGGTTCACCGCGGTCGGTCGGGTGGCCTTGATGGTGGCGGCGGACTCGTCCCGGTCGAGGCCGAGGACCGCGGCGAGGGCCACGCCCATGGCGCCGGCGGCACCCAGGGCCGGCGCGCCGCGCACGGCGAGGGTGGCGATGTACTCGCACAGCTCGGGGAGGGTGCGGGCCTCGACGACCCGCAGCTCGCCCGGCAGGAGTCGCTGGTCGATCAACTCGATGTGGGCGCCGGCGCCGGCCGAGGCCAGCGTGTCGCCCCCGACCCACTCGATGGTCGGCGGGATGGGGTCGTCGGCGGCGTCGGCGGCAGGCGTCACCGGCTCGTTTTACCTCTCCCTTCGGGGTGCTGCCGGTACCGTCGGGTGTGATGCGCGTGCTGGTGGTGGACGACGAGGCGGACCTCACCGAGGCGGTGGCCACGGGCCTGCGGCGGGACGGCTACGCCGTGGACACGGCCTTCGGCGGCAACGAGGCCATCGACAAGCTCTCGGTGAACGCCTACGACCTGGTCTGCCTCGACCTGACCATGCCCGACCTCGACGGTCTGGAGGTCTGCCGCTGGGTCAAGGGGCCCGACGGCCCCGAGCCCTCGCCCCGGGTGCTCATGCTGACCGCCCGGGACAGCCTCACCGACCGCGTGGCCGGCCTCGACGAGGGCGCCGACGACTACCTGGTCAAGCCCTTCGCCTTTGAGGAGCTGAAGGCCCGCGTCCGGTCGCTGTTGCGCCGCGACGCCGCCCAGTCGGGCGCGGTGCTGACCGTCGGCGACCTCGAGCTCGACGACGCCCGCCACGAGGCCCGCCGGGCCGGCACCCCGCTCGAGCTCACCGCCAAGGAGTTCGCCCTCCTGCGCTACTTCATGTCCAAGGCCGGCCAGGTGCTCAGCCAGGAGGACCTCCTCGAGCACGTGTGGGACGAGCACGCCGACCCCTTCACCAACACGGTCCGGGTCACGGTCGGCACCCTGCGGCGCAAGCTCGAGAAGGCCGGGGGCCCGACCCCCATCGAGACCGTGATCGGCCGCGGCTACCGCCTGGTCCAGCCCGAGGAGGCCTGACCGGTGCCGGCGTGGATGGGCTCGATCCGGGTCCGGCTCACGCTGCTCTACTCGGTGCTGCTGTTCGGCCTGGCCGCGCTCGTGGTGGCCGGGGTGTACGTCGCCCTGTCGCGCGACCTCGACGACGAGCCCGTGTCCGAGAACATCAACGTCACCCAGCTCATGGTCGGGCCCGACGGGCGGGTGATCCGCCAGGAGCGCACCGTGCGGGCCCAGATCTCCGGCCTCGAGCACCTCGTCAACGAGCGGGCCCTGGAAAAGCTCCGGAACTACTCGTTCGCGTCGCTCGGCGTGCTCTTCGTGGCCAGCCTCGGCGTCGGGTGGCTCGTGGCCGGTCGGGTCGTCCGCCCCATCGGCCGCATCACCGACGTGGCCAACGACATCCAGGCCACCGACCTCTCCCGGCGGATCGCCCTCGGGGGGCCCGACGACGAGCTCAAGGAGCTGGCCGACACCTTCGACGCCATGCTCGGCCGCCTCGACCACGCCTTCGACGCCCAGCGTCGGTTCATCCAGGACACCTCCCACGAGCTGCGCAACCCGCTCGCGGTCATGCGCACGAACCTCGACGTGGTCCTGAGCGACCCGGACGCCACCGCCGACGACCTGCGTGAGGCGGCGGGCGTGGTCGCCCGCACCGTCGACCGCCTCACCCACCTCGTCGACGACCTCCTCCAGTTCGCCCGCCACGGGGCCCCCACCTTCGCCCACGAGCCGGTGGACCTGGCCGACGTGGTCGGCGAGGTGGCCGCCGAGTTCGCCGGTGCCGCCGCCGACCGTGGCCTCACCCTCGACAGCGCCGCACCCCCGGGCCTGTGGGTCGTGGGCGACCGGGTGGCGCTGCGGCAGGCCCTGCACAACCTCGCCGGGAACGCGATCCGGGTGGCGCCGGCGGGCACGTCGGTGCGCCTGGCCGCCGGCCGTGACGGGGGTTGGACGTGGATGGCGGTCGAGGACCGTGGCCCCGGCATCCCCGAGGCCGAGCGCGATCTCGTGTTCCAGCGGTTCTGGCGCAAGGCCCGCGGCGAGGACGCCGGCGAGCGGGGGAGCGGCCTCGGCCTCACCATCGTCCGCCAGGTGGCCGAGGGCCACAACGGCGAGGTGCGCCTGGCCTCCGAGGAGGGGCGCGGCTCGACCTTCTCGATCTGGCTGCCCGCGGCGCCCGACGGGCCCACCCCCGTGCCCGCGGCGCCCCTCGTGCCCGAGGAGACGGTCCCGACGCAGGTCGGCTGAGCGAACTTAACCTGGCTTGCGGGGAGTCTTAGCCCCGCTTTACGGGCGATGCGGGACCCTGCCCCCATGGCCCTCACGGAGGAAAACGTTCAGATGTCCACCCCCTGGTCGCCCGATCCGGTGCCGCCGATCGACCCCGGCGCCGCGCCGAGCTCCCCGCCCTACGCCTACCAGCCGGCCCCGCCCTACGGTGCGCCGCCCGCGCCCCCGTCCGGCCCCATGGTGGCGGGCCTGCCGCCCACCCCGCCGGCGCCGCGGGCCAAGGCCCCCCGTCGGGGCCCCTGGTTCCTCATCCTCGGCCTCGCCGCGGTGGTCGGCCTGATCGCCGCCGGCTTCGGCCTCGGCAAGGTCGTCACCGACAACTCGAGCGACGGCAACGCCGGCGCCAGCCCGGTCCCCACCTCGGACGTGAGCCAGGGCCGGCCCGCCGACCCCGCCCCGATCGAGGGCAACGGTGACGAGCCCATCGCCGACGTGGCCGCCGCGGTGGCGCCGACGGTCGTGCAGATCGAGACCGACAGCGGCCTCGGCTCGGGCTTCGTCTACGACGAGTCCGGCCTCATCCTCACGGCCGCCCACGTGACCGGTGGCGCCACCGACGTGAACGTGCGCCTCGCCGACGGCAACCTGCTCGAGGGCCAGGTCCTCGGCGCCGACGACGGCGTCGACGTCGCGGTCATCAAGGTGGACCCGAGCCAGGCCGAGCTCCAGGTGGCCTCCCTGGCCACCGGCGTGCCCGTGCAGGTCGGCCAGACCGCGGTCGCCATCGGCAGCCCCTTCGGCCTCGACCAGACGGTCACCGCCGGCATCGTCAGCGCCGTCGACCGGTCCTTCCCGACGAGCGCCGGCGTGGTCAACGTCATCCAGACCGACGCCCCCATCAACTCGGGCAACTCGGGTGGTGCGCTGGCCGACCGCCAGGGCCGCATCATCGGCATCAACGACGCGATCCTCACCGACGGCCAGAGCACCGGGAACGTCGGCGTGGGCTTCGCCATCCCGATCGACACCGCCTTCGCCGCCGCCCAGCGCCTCGAGCAGGGCCTGGCCGTCGAGTTCGGGTTCCTCGGCGTCGAGAGCCGGGACAGCAGCGGCAGCCAGTCGGGCGCCCAGATCGTGAGCGTCAGCGAGGGCAGCCCCGCCGCCGCCGCCGGCATCCAGGAGGGCGACCTCGTGACCGGCATCGACGACGACGGCGTCCAGTCGAGCACCGACCTCGCCGCCGCCATCCGGGCCCACCAGCCCGGCGAGACGGTCACCATCACCCTGCTTCGCAACGGCCAGGAGACCACGGTCGAGGCCACCCTGGTGAGCGCCGAGGGCTGACCGCCCGGCGTCCGGGCCCGGGCCGCCCGGGCGCCCGCACCACCAGCAGCAACCGATCACCCAGAACGCACGAGCCGGGGGCGCCCTCCACCGCCGCCCCCGGCTCGTCGCGTCCGGGCCCGGCCACCGGGGGGAGGCCGGCTCGGGCCATGGCGGGGCGCGCCGTTAGGCTCGCCCCGCCATGGAATTCCTGATCATCGCCATCGTCACGCTGGTCCTGCTGGCCGGCGTGGCCACCCTCGTCGCCACCCAGCGCCGCAAGGAGCTGCCGCCGCCGACGCCCGCCCCCGAGGTCGAGGCGGGCCCGTCCGCCGCCCCGGAGGCGCCCGGTGAGGGCCCGGTCGAGGCGCCCGAGGCACCGGTGGTCGAGGCGCCGCCGCCGGCCCCCGTCGAGGCCCCGACCCGCTGGCGCGACCGCCTGGCCAAGGCCCGCGGGGCGCTGTCGGGCACGATCGGCGGGCTGCTGTCCCGCAGCGCCATCGACACCGAGACCTGGGACGACCTCGAGGCGGGCCTGCTCCAAGCCGACGTCGGCGTGGCCACGACCATGACGCTGATCGACCGCCTGAAGGACCAGGTCAAGGCCGAGGGGCTGACCGAGCCCGACCAGCTCGTCGAGGCGCTCAAGGCCGACCTGAAGGAGCAGCTCGGCGGCGTGGACCGCGAGCTGCACTACGAGGAGGGCCAGCCCAACGTGTGGCTCTTCGTCGGCGTCAACGGGGTCGGCAAGACCACCACCATCGGCAAGCTCGCCAAGCACCAGATCGGCGAGGGGCGCTCGGTGATCCTCGCCGCCGGCGACACGTTCCGCGCCGCGGCCGCCGAGCAGCTCCAGCACTGGGCCGAGCGCGTCGGCGCCGACAGCGTGCGGGGCGCGGAGGGCGGCGACCCCAGCTCGGTGATCTTCGACGCCGTGCAGCGCGCCGGCGCCCGCGACATCGACCTCGTCCTCGCCGACACCGCCGGCCGCCTCCACACCAAGGTCAACCTCATGGAAGAGCTGCGCAAGGTGCGCCGCGTCGCCGACCGCGAGCCGGGCAAGGTCACCGAGGTGCTCCTCGTGCTCGACGCCACCACGGGCCAGAACGGCCTCACCCAGGCCAAGCAGTTCACCGAGGCGGTCGAGGTGACCGGCGTGGTGCTCACCAAGCTCGACGGCTCGGCCAAGGGCGGCATCGTGCTCGCCATCCAGTCCGAGCTCGGCATCCCCGTGAAGCTCGTCGGCCTCGGCGAGACCGAGGACGACCTCGTCGCCTTCGACCCCGACGACTTCGTCGACGCGCTCTTCCAGTGACCCGGCGAAGCCGGGTCACGTCCCGTACCCGCCGGTAGGATCACCTCTCCATGTTCGACGCCCTCTCCGACCGCTTCGACGGCATCTTCACCCGCCTCCGGGGCCGTGGCCGCCTCAGCGACGCCGACATCGACGAGGTCCTGCGCGAGATCCGCGTGGCCCTCCTCGAGGCCGACGTCAACGTCAACGTCGTCAAGGGCCTGGTCGGCCGCATCCGCGAGCGCTGCGTCGGCGAGGACCTGAGCAAGAGCCTCACGCCGGCCCAGCAGGTCATCAAGATCGTCCACGAGGAGCTGGTCACCACCCTCGGCGGCGAGACGATCAAGATCACCTACGCCTCGAAGCCCCCCACGGTCGTGCTCATGGCCGGCCTCCAGGGCTCGGGCAAGACCACCACCTCGGCCAAGCTGGCCCGCTGGTTCAAGCAGCAGGGTCGCAACCCCATGCTCGTCGCCGCCGACCTCCAGCGCCCGGCCGCCATCGAGCAGCTGCGCACCCTGGCCGGCCAGGTCGACGTCCCGGTTCTCGCCGGCGAGCCCGGCGGCGACCCGCGCGACGTCGCCCGCACCGCCGTGGCCGAGGCCCGGGCCAAGGGCCGCGACGTGGTCATCGTCGACACCGCCGGTCGCCTGGCCATCGACGCCGAGATGATGCAGCAGGTCAAGGACATCTCGGGCCTGGTCGAGCCGGACTACACGTTCCTCGTCATCGACGCCATGATCGGCCAGGACGCGGTCACCACCGCCGAGGCCTTCCACCAGACCCTGGCCCTCGACGCGGTGATCCTCACCAAGCTCGACGGCGACGCCCGCGGCGGCGCCGCCCTGTCGGTGAAGGAGGTCGTGGGCAAGCCCATCGCCTTCGCCAGCACCGGCGAGAAGCTGGCCGACTTCGACCTGTTCCACCCCGACCGCCTCGCCGGGCGCATCCTCGGCATGGGCGACGTGCTGACGCTGATCGAGAAGGCCGAGGAGGTCTACGACCAGAAGGAGGCGGAGGAGGCCGCCGCCCGCCTCTTCGAGGGCCAGTTCACGCTGGAGGACTTCCTCGAGCAGCTCCAGCAGGTCCGCAAGATGGGCCCGCTGTCGAGCCTCATGGGCATGATGCCCGGCGTCCCCAAAGAGGTGAAGAACGCCGAGATCGACGAGCGCGAGCTCGACCGCCTCGAGGCCATCATCCGCTCCATGACCCCCACCGAGCGGGTCAACCCGGTCATCATCGACGGCTCCCGCCGGCGCCGCATCGCCGACGGCAGTGGCACCTCGCCCAACGAGGTGACCCAGCTCGTCAAGCAGTTCCGCGAGATGCAGAAGATGATGAAGAAGATGGGCGGGATGGGGGCCATGGGGGGCCGCAAGGCCAAGAAGGGCCGCAAGGGCAAGGGCGGCGGGCGCACCTCCCCGCCGGCGCTGCCGGGCAAGCCCAAGGTCCCCCTGCAGCTCCCGGGTTTGAATTAGCCCGGCCCGCCGCCTTCAATGGTGTGTTCGCCGGACGCGGGTCACCCCTGACCTCCACTGACGACCCGCCGACCGAGCAGCGATCGCAAGCCGTACCCACCCCGACAGGAAGAACAACGACGTGGCAGTGAAGCTCCGCCTCATGCGGATGGGCAAGAAGAAGCAGCCGACCTACCGGATCGTGGCCGCCGACGCGCGGTCGCCCCGCAACGGCCGCTTCATCGAGATCGTGGGCACGTACGACCCCCGCCCCGACCCCTCCGAGATCAAGGTCGACAACGACAAGGCCGTCGACTGGCTGCGCAAGGGCGCCCAGCCCACCGAGCGCGTCGAGAAGCTCCTCAAGGTGTCGGGCGCCTGGGACGTGTTCAAGGGCAACGCCCCGGCCGCGCCCGCCCCGGCACCCGCCAAGGCGGAGGCCGAGCCGGAGCCGGCGGCCGAGGAGCCCGCGGCCGAGCCGGCGGCCGCTGAGGCCGAGGCCGACGCATGAGCGACGAGTACGAGGACACCTACGCCGAGGTCGACGAGGACGATCCCAACCGTCGTGACGACGCCGACCTCGACGAGGGCGACGACGACGACGCCAACACCATCACCGCGGCCAGCGCCCGGGCGGTGCTCGAGTACCTGGCCAAGTCGGTCGTGGACGACCCCGACGGCGTGCGCGTGGAGGTCACCGACGGCCGCCCCGTCACCCTCGAGGTCCACGTGACCGAGGGCGACATGGGCCGGGTCATCGGCAAGCGGGGCCGGGTGGCCAACGCCATCCGCACCGTGGTGCGCGCCGCCGCCGCCCGTGACGGCGTCGAGGTCGACGTCGAGTTCGTCGACTGAGCCCCTCCCGGCACCGGCCGTGACCCTGCTCGAGGTCGGGCGGGTGGCCAAGGCCCACGGGCTGCGCGGCGAGGTCGTCGTCGCGCTCAGCACCGACCGCACCGAGCGCCTCGACCCGGGCACGGTGCTCCACAGCGACCGGGGTGACCTGGTCGTGGTGTCGGCGCGCCCCCACCAGCACCGCTGGATCGTGCAGTTCGAGGGCGTGCACAGCCGTGAGGCCGCCGACGCGCTCCACGGCGAGCTGCTGCGGGCCGAGCCGCTCGACGACCCCGACGCCCTCTTCGTCCACGAGCTCATCGGCGCGCCCGTCGTGGACACCGAGGGCACGGCCATCGGCATGGTGGAGTCGGTCGAGCAGAACCCGGCGTCGAACCTGCTCGTGCTCGACGGTGGGGCGCTGATCCCCGTCCGCTTCGTGACCGAGCGTCGAGACGACGGCACCCTCGTCGTCGACCTGCCCGACGGCCTCCTCGACCTGTAGGTCGTCGGGTGCGCATCGACGTCTTCACCATCTTCCCCGACATGGTCGGGGACTTCGCCGGCCGCAGCCTGCTGGGCAAGGCCGCCGGCGAGGGCCTGCTCGACGTGCGGGTCCACGACCTGCGCGCGACCACCACCGACCCGCACCGCTCGGTCGACGACTCGCCCTACGGCGGCGGCGCCGGCATGGTGCTCATGCCCGAGCCCCTCTTCGGGGCGGTGGAAGCGGTCGCCCCGCCCCGCCCCCTGTTCCTGCTCGGCCCCGGCGGGCGCCGCTTCGACCAGGCCATGGCGCGCGAGCTGGCGTCGCTCGACGGCTTCTCGCTGCTGTGCGGCCGCTACGAGGGCGTCGACGAGCGGGTGCGCACCGCCCTCGTCGACGGCGAGCTGTCCATCGGCGACTACGTGCTCTCGGGCGGCGAGGTCGCGGCCATGGTGGTGCTCGAGGCGGTGGGCCGGCTGGTGCCCGGCGTGATGGGCAACGAGGCGTCGGCCGAGGACGAGTCCTTCAGCGACGGGCTGCTCGAGTACCCGCAGTACACCCGCCCGGCCGAGTTCCGGGGCATGGCCGTGCCCGACGTGCTGCGCTCGGGTGACCACGGCCGGGTGGCCCGGTGGCGGCGGGCGCAGTCCCTGCTGCGCACGGCCCAGCACCGCCCCGACCTGCTCGTGGCGAGGGGCGGGCTGAGCGACGAGGACCGCGCCCTGCTCGACGAGTTCGGCCTCGGTGTTGGTCCGGACGCACCCCCTCACGTATCCTGATCCATCCCGCGGACGACCGCCGTCGTCCGCCACCGCCTCCCCTCACCGGTCCCGAGGAACCCCACGCCAGGAGCGTGCTGCGCCATGAACTCCACCGATCTCGTCGACCACGCCAGCCTGCGTGACGACATCCCCGACTTCGCCGCCGGCGACACCCTCAAGGTCCACGTGCGCGTGGTGGAGGGCACCCGCGAGCGGGTCCAGGTCTTCCAGGGCGTGGTCATCCGGCGGCAGGGCTCGGGCATCCGCGAGACCTTCACCGTCCGCAAGGTGAGCTTCGGCGTGGGCGTGGAGCGCACCTTCCCGGTGCACTCGCCCATCCTCGCCAAGGTCGAGGTCCACACCCGCGGCGACGTCCGCCGGGCCAAGCTCTACTACCTCCGCGACCGGGTCGGGAAGGCCGCCAAGGTCAAGGAGAAGCGCGACTACTAGGTCGCCGTCGACATGAGTCGTCAGCGGCTCGAGCTGGGCGCGGCAGGCGAGGCGCTCGTCGCGGAGTGGTACCGGGCGAACGGCTACGAGGTCCTCGAGACCAACTGGCGCTGCCGCCAGGGCGAGCTCGACCTCGTCGTGCGCAAGGGACGGGTCCTCGTGTTCTGCGAGGTGAAGACCCGCACCACCGACGCCTTCGGCACCCCCGCCGAGGCGGTCACACGCGAGAAGCGGGACCGCATCCGCCGCCTCGCCGCGGTCTACCTCGAGGACGCGCCCTTCCGGGCCCGTGAGGTCCGCTTCGACGTGGCCGGCATCCTCGACGGCAAGCTCGAGGTCATCGAAGCCGCGTTTTGAATCGCTCTTCGGCTGACGCCTCATCGCATCGTCAAGGCTCGCTCGTCCCTCGATCGCCGCGCTGAACGGATCGTCGGCTCGAGGACTCGGAGTCCGCGCTTGCGGTCAGCCGCGTGGTGGTCGGGTGCGCCGTCGTTCCCAGCAGCCCTTGTGCCAGTGGCGGCGCAGGTCGGCGGCGCCGTGGGGCACCGCCACCACGTGGTGGGTGCGGGGCGGGATGTCCCGGTTGCAGCCGGGGCACACGTAGGCCTTGTGGGCGTCGTAGGGCTGCACGTAGCGGACCTCGACGGCATCGTCGGCCCACAGGTCGGGGTGCCCCCCGCCCGCGCTCACCCGAGGAAGGCCCAGGCCACGAGCAGGGCCGCCACCACGAGGGCGGCGGCGACGAACACCACGTCGCTCTTGCGGCGCTTGTGCGGCCGGGTCGGGTCGAGTCCCACGCCGCCAGTCTGCCCCCGGACGCGCCAGGGTCCCCCCACCGGAGCGGCGGGGGGACCCGAACGGCCACGTCGCTCGGCTAGCAGTTGAGGAGCAGGGTGAAGCCGTCGCTGTCGTCGAGGTCGGCGGCCGCGCCACTGGTGTTGAAGGTGCGGACGATGATCTCGGTGTCGCTGTTGATCGAGGCGCGCTCGGCGGCGATCAGGGCGGGCCCGGCGGTGCCGGCGTCGCTGTCGTTCACCGACACCGTCCAGCCGCAGGACCGGATGTTGGAGGCGAAGGTCACCCGGTAGATGCCGGCGTTCACCCGGACGGCGTTGGTCGCGCCCCGGCCACGGGTCAGCGAGGTGTTGAGGCCGGCGTTCACCTTGGCCCAGCGGGGGGCGACGGCGGGCTTGAGGTCGGCCCGGGTGATGGTGCCGTCGGCGATGTCGGCGCCGGTGACGCTGCCGTTGATGATGGCGGCGCTGTTGACGGAGTTGGCGGGGGCGAGCTCGGCGATGGCGGTGCCGACCTCGGGCGCCTCCTGGGCCGATGCGAGACCCGTGCCGAGGACCGTGGCGGTGGCCACGACCGAGGTGGCGATGACGGCGCACTGCCGGGCGAGGGTTCGGAAGGGGGACGAGGACACGTCGGGGTTCTCCTGTGCTGGGTGGTCGTGCCCGGCCGGAACCGGACGGGAGGGCGGCGCCCTCGGACCGGGACACCGTCTCGGATTCCGCCGGTGTGCGGATGAGCAATCGCTACTCATTCGCGCGTCGGTCGCATTGCTCATGCCCGCGTCCACCCCTCCTCACGTCGTCGCGCGTCGGGCTCGTGGCGCGTCCGATGTCGTCACATCCCCTCGGTAGGGTGCGGGCACCGCCTCGGCGGCCGGCGACACGGCCCCCTCCCCACCCCACGCTCCCCGGGAGGCCACGTGCTCGCCATCGTCCCGTCCGCCACCGTCCTCGGCGTCGAAGGGCGCCCCGTCACCGTCGAGGTCCACGTCTCGAGCGGGCTGCCGTCGTTCACCATCGTCGGCCTGCCCGACACCGCCTGCCGGGAGGCACGCGACCGGGTGCGGGCCGCCCTGCTGTGCTCGGGCCTGCCGTGGCCGATGCGGCGCATCACCGTGAACCTGGCCCCGTCCGGGCTGCGCAAGGTGGGGTCGGGGCTCGACCTCGCCATCGCCGTCGCCATGCTCATCGCCGAGGAGGAGGTCGAGCCCGCCGCGATCGAGGGCCTCGGCTTCCTCGGCGAGCTCGGCCTCGACGGGTCGCTGCGGGCGGTGCCGGGCATGGTCTCGCTGGTCGAGGCGCTGCCGACGACCACGGCGGTCGTCCCGGCGGCGGCCGCAGGCGAGGCCCGGCTCGTCGCCCGTCACGAGGTGCGGGCGGTGCGCAACCTGGGCGAGGTCGTGTCCGTGCTGAAAGCGGAGGAGGCCTGGCCCGACCCGCCGCCTCCGGGCACGGCACCGCCGCCCCCACCCGACCCCGACCTCGCCGACGTGCGGGGCCAGCCGGTGGCCCGCCTGGCGCTCGAGGTGGCCGCCGCGGGCCACCACCACCTGCTCATGGTCGGGCCGCCCGGGTCAGGCAAGACCATGCTCGCCCGGCGCCTCCCGGGCCTGCTGCCCGAGCTCAGCCAGGAGCACGCCCTCGAGGTCACGCGGATCCACTCGGCGGCCGGCCTGCCCCTGCGCACCGACAGCCTCATCTGGCGGCCGCCGCTGCGGGCACCCCACCACAACGCCTCGCCGGTGTCGGTGATCGGTGGCGGCACGGCGCTGATGCGCCCCGGCGAGGTGAGCCTCGCCCATCGGGGGGTGCTCTTCCTCGACGAGCTGGGCGAGTTCGCCCCGCAGGTGCTCGACACGCTGCGCCAGCCGTTGGAGGAGGGCGAGGTGCGGGTGGCGCGGGCCAAGGCCAGTGCCACCTTCCCGGCCCGGTTCCTGCTCGCCGCGGCCATGAACCCGTGCCCCTGCGGCGAGGGGGGCCCGCCGGGCTCGTGTGCCTGCTCCGATGCCGCCCGGGCGCGCTACCGCCGGCGGCTCTCGGGACCGCTGCTCGACCGCTTCGACCTGCGGGTCGAGGTGCTGCGCCCCGACGTCGACGACCTGCTCCGGGGCAGCCCGGGGGAGTCCACCGCGGGCGTCGCCGAGCGGGTCGCCGAGGCCCGTTCCCGGGCGCGCACCCGGGGCGTGTGGGCCAACGCCGAGCTGGGCGCGAAGGCGCTCGACGACGTCGCGCCGCTGTCCGACGGCGCCGCGCTTATCGTCGAGCAGGCCCTGCGGTCGGGCCGGCTCTCGGCCCGGGGGCTCCAGCGGGTGCGGCGGGTGGCGCTCACCCTGAGCGACCTCTGGGGCCGGAGCGCCCCGCTGCAGTCCGACCAGGTCAGCCTGGCCCTGAGCCTGCGGGCCGAGCCGGTGGGGCTGGGTCGTGGCTGACGCCGCCGACCTCCCACCCGAGGCCTACGGCGCCGCGCTCGCGACGCTGCCGGGCATGGGCCCGGCCCGGTTGGGCGCGCTGGCCCACACGTGGTCGCTCGCCGAGGCGTGGGGCCGGGTGGCGGACGGCACCGCGGTCGACGAGCCGGCGGTGGCCCGGGCCCTCGGCACGGCGGGGGCGGGCCTGCCGGGCGCCTGGGCGGCGGCGGCCCGGCGCACCGACCCCGCCGCCGTGCTGGCGGCCCACGCGGCGGCCGGCGTGGGCGTGAGCGTGCTCGGCGGCGCCACCTACCCCGGGGCCCTGGCAGGCGACCTGGAGCCGCCGGTCGTGCTGTTCCACCAAGGGCGGCTCGGCGCCCTCGACGGCCCCCGGGTGGCCATCGTCGGCACCCGGGGGTGCACGGCCTACGGCCGGGAGGTCGCCCGCGACCTGGGCCGAGACCTCGCCGAGGCGGGCGTGCGGGTCGTGTCCGGTCTGGCCCTCGGCATCGACGGTGCCGCGCACACCGGCGCGCTGCGGGCCGGTCGCGCCCCGGTCGTCGGGGTGGTGGGCAGCGGGCACGACGTCGTGTACCCCCGCCGCCACCGAGACCTGTGGCAGCGGGTCGCCACCGAGGGGCTGCTCCTGTCCGAGGCGCCGCTCGGCTCGGCACCCGAACGGTGGCGCTTCCCGTCCCGCAACCGCCTCCTCGCGGCGCTGGCCGACGCGGTGGTCGTGGTCGAGTCCCGCCGGTCGGGCGGCTCGCTCTACACGGTCGACGCCGCGCTGGAACGGGAGGTGCCGGTGCTCGCGGTGCCGGGACCGGTCAGCAGTCCGGCATCGGAGGGCACCAACCACCTGCTGGGGGAGGGCGCGCTGCTGTGCCAGTGCGCCGCCGACGTCCTCACACTGCTCGGCCTCTCGGCGGCGGCGTCGAGCCGGGGCCGGGCGGATCCCCGCCCGCCGCCCACGGGCGTCGACCGCGAGGTGCTCGACGCGCTGGGTCGCCGGCCCGCGGCCCTCGAGCAGCTCGCGGTCCGTTCGGGGCTCGGTCTGGCCGACCTCGCCGCCGCGCTGCAGCGCCTCGCGGCCGCGGGGTGGGTCACCGCCGACGGCGGCTGGTACGAGCAGGTGGGGAGGCCCGACCGGTGAGGGCCGGTCGGACGGGCCGCTCAGCCCTCGATGCCGGCGATCTTGCGGGTGTAGGCGTAGGCCCGGGTCGGGTCGAAGGCCCGCAGGATCTGCATCTTCTCGGCCTCGATCGAGCCCTCGGCGTGCACGGCCAGCACGGCGTGGTAGCCGCCCAGGTCGCGGGCGGTGAGGTCGCTGATCACGTGCATGAGCCGGAGGCGGTCCTCGGCGCTGCCCTTGGCCGCCTTGAAGTACTTCTCGAGCACCGGGCGCACCTCGTCGCTGGCCCAGTCGTCGCCGCCCGGCGCCGTCACCAGCAGGCCACCGGCGCAGTCCTGCACCCACTCGAGGGCCTGGTGGTAGCCGCTGGCGAAGGTGAACTTGGCCAGGTTCGTGGTCATCGGGTCGGGGTAGGCGATGCTCTCCTCGACCCGGGCCCGCAGGGCCGCCATCTCGGTGAGCCCCCGCACCGTCTCCGAGTAGGCGATGAGGTGGGTGAGCTTGTCGCGGATGTGCCCGGCCTTGGCCACGCCGTTCATGTCGGCCATCAAGGCGGCACCACCGACGAAGGCGTCGAGCAGCGGCAGCTTGTAGGAGACAGCGGTGAAGCGGTGGTACTCGACGAAGGTCAGGGCCACGGCGCCGGCCCGCTCGGGCTCACGGCAGAGGAACACGCGGTCCCACGGCACGAACACGTCGTTGAACACGGTGAGGCTCTCGAGCAGCTTGTGCCCGCTCGAGAGGGGGAACTCGAACTCGTTGTGCTCGCGGCCCGAGTACGACGACACGTAGAGCTCGAGGCCTGGGGTGTCGATCGGGACGGCGAAGGCGACGGCGTAGTCCTCGTCGCCGGGGCCCATGGCCCGGGTGGGCAGCACGATCAGCTCGTCGGCGTTGGCGCTGCTCGTGGTGTGGCACTTGGCGCCCCGCACGACGATGCCGTCGGCGTTCTCCTCCACCACCCGCACGTAGAGGTCGGGGTCGGCCTGCTTGCCCGGGCCCACCGAGCGGTCGCCCTTCACGTCGGTCTGGGCGACGGCCACGGCCAGGTCGTTGTCCCGGCAGTGCTCGTGGAAGGCGAGGGCCTTCTCCCGGGCCTCGCCCTCCAGCTTGCGCAGCAGGGCGAAGGTGGCGTCGGTGCCGATCTCCTTGATGAGGGTGACGACGGTGCCGCCCTCGGCGGTGCTCGCGTCGATCAGGCGCATCCGCTGCAGGAGGTCGTCGGCGTTGCGGGGGATCTTGTAGTAGGTGCTGTGCTCCTGGCCCGTCTCCGGGTCGGTCACCACCGCCAGTTCGCGGAACGCGGGGTCGTTCACGAGGTCGAAGTCGTGGGCGGCGTGGTCCACCGCCACCCGCAGCGCGGGCACCTCGTTCACGTTGGCGACGCGCTGGCCCCGGTAGAAGAGGGTCCGGCCGTCCTCGAGGCCGTTGCGGTACTCGTCGGCAGTGCGCAGGGGCATGGATCGACCCTAGACCGCCCGGAGCGGGCCGCCCGAAGGCCGGGGTGGGGGAGAAGGTGGTTCTCCGCCGGGATGCCGGGGGTTAGCGTGCAGTCGTGGCCTGGGACCTCGAGGGCTTCGCGGCGTCGCTCACCGGCGTGTCCAGCGCGACCCGCGACGCCTACCGCCGTGACCTCGTGGCCTTCACCCGGTGGACCGACCGCCTCGGCCTCGACGGCCCCGAGCAGGTGGACCGCCGCACGCTGCGCCGCTACCTGGCCTTCCTGTCCACCACCGGCAAGGCCCGTCGGTCGATCGCCCGGGCGGCGTCCTCGCTGCGCCGGTACTTCGGGTGGCTCCGCCGCACCGGCCGCCTGGAGGCCGACCCGTCGGTGGGCCTCAGCGCGCCGTCCGGGGACGGCCGTCTGCCCCGCGTGCTGCCCGAGGCCGAGATCGACCAGCTCCTCGACGACCCCCTCTGCGACGACGACCCGCCCGAGCTCGCGGCCCGCGACCTGGCGGTGGTCGAGCTGCTCTACGGCAGCGGCCTGCGGGTCGCCGAGCTCTGCGGCCTGCGCCCCGGCGACCTCGACCTCGAGCGGCGCCGCGTCGTGGTCTGGGGGAAGGGGTCGAAGCAGCGGCACGTGCCGCTCAGCCCGCCCGCGGTGGCGGCCGTCCGCCGCTGGCTGGCCGAGGGCCGGCCCGCCCTGGTCGGGCCCACGAGCCCCGACGACGCGGTGTTCCTCAACCGTCGGGGCAACCGGCTCACCCCCCGGGACGTGCGCCGGATCCTCGACCGCCGCTCGGCCACCCCCGTCCACCCGCACGCCCTGCGGCACACCTTCGCGACTCATCTTCTCGACGGAGGTGCCGATTTGCGTGCTGTGCAGGAGTTGCTCGGCCACGCCGACCTCGCCACCACGCAGCTGTACACCCACGTCAGCAAGGAACGGTTGAAGAGCGTGTTCCAGGCCACCCACCCCCGAGCGTGAGTCGAGGCGCCCGTGTCGGATGACGGTGCGCGCGTCGACGCGCTGTGGGCCCGGTACAAGGAGACCCAGGGCCGCGACGCGCGCGACCAGCTGATCCTGCACTACTCGCCGCTCGTGAAGTACGTCGCCGGCCGGGTGGCCGTGGGCCTGCCCCAGAACGTCGACCAGGCCGACCTCGTGAGCTACGGGATCTTCGGGCTCATCGACGCCATCGAGAAGTTCGACCCCGAGCGGGGCTTCAAGTTCGAGACCTACGCCATCAGCCGCATCAAGGGCTCGATCCTCGACGAGCTGCGCTCGATCGACTGGGTGCCGCGCTCGGTGCGGGCCAAGGCGCGGTCGCTCGAGAAGGCCTACGCCAAGCTCGAGGGCGACCTGCACCGCACCCCCACCGACGCCGAGCTGGCCGAGGAGCTGGACATGAGCGAGGGCCAGCTCGCGCAGCTGCTCTCGCAGATCTCGTTCGTGGGCATGGCCGCCCTCGACGAGATGCTGGCCGGCGGCGACCGGGGCGAGTCGATCACCCTCGGCGACACCATCGCCGACGCCGGTCGCGGCCCCGTCACGATCTACGAGGCCGAGGAGACCCGCCAGCTCCTCGCCGAGACCATCAACCGCATGCCCGAGCGCGAGCGCCTGGTGCTCACGCTCTACTACTACGAGGCGCTCACCCTCGCCGAGATCGGCGAGGTCCTGCGGGTCACCGAGAGCCGGGTCTGCCAGATCCACACCAAGGCGGTGCTGCAGCTGCGCTCGCGTATGGCCGCCGCCGAGCGCGAGCCGGCGTAACCCACCCGCGACCGACCCCAGCCGGCCGGGAACGGTCCCGTCGTGGCGGGACCTTGGCCTCTAGGAGCCGGGGTCGATCCGGGATTCCCTGGGACTGCAGGGTGATCCCCTCCCCGGGGGTCGATGCAGAACCGAGGTCGAGCCATGACCGAGACGCCGGGTCCCACCGGCCCGTTCCCCGCCGAGGGCGGCCCCGCTCCCGAGGAGCCCACCGCGACCACGGACACCGGCGGCGCGCCCGCCGGCCACGCCGAGGGCGAGTGGGTGGTCGACCCCAGCGGGCGCCACCAGTACCGCTACCTCGTCCACGGCCAGGAGACCGACTGGGTGAGCGACTCGGGCGTCGAGTCCCTCGACGACCACGCCGAGTGGGTGCCGGACCCGCTCGGCCGCCACCAGTGGCGCTACGTCGTCCGGGGCCAGCCGACCGCCGCGGTGAGCGACGGCGGCGTGGCCTCGACCGACCCCCTCGGCGCCGCGCCCGGGCCCGCGCCCACGGTCCCGGGCCCTCCGGCCCGACGAGGGGTGCCGGTCTGGCCCTTCCTGGTCGCCGGCGGGGTCGTCCTGCTGCTGCTCGTCGTCGCCGTGGCGGCCGTGGCGATCGGGCGCGACGACGGGAGCTCCACGGCGGCGACGACGACCACGGCCCTCACCTTCGACCCGGGGCCCACCACCACCGTGGTGCCCGAGCCGCCGACCATCACCGTCCCCACCACGGTCGTCCCCGACGGTGGCGGGCAGACGGGCACGATCAGCGTGTTCGAGCTCGAGGTCGGCGACTGCATCAGCACGCCGTCCGGGCCGACGGTGACGGGCGTGCCCTGCAGCGAGCCCCACGACTTCGAGGTGTACGCGCTCTTCGACGTCCCCGGCGGGCCCTCCGCCCCCTACCCCGGCGACGCCTCCATCACCGACACCGCGGACACCGGCTGCCAGGGCGACCGGTTCACCGACTACGTCGGCGAGCCGTACGCGACCTCCGAGATCTACGCGACGTCGCTCAGCCCCTCCGAGGCCACCTGGACCCAGCAGGGCGACCGGGAGGTCGTCTGCCTGGCCCGGGCCCAGTCCGGCCAGCTCACCGGCACGGTCCACGACGCCAACCGGTAGCCGCCGGCGGCGCCGTCCGCCCCTGGCGGCGCGCGGTGACCACGGGTACGGTCGGCCGCCGGCGACCTTCCCCCTCCTGCCGCACGATCGAAACGGAGGGGACCCGTGTCCCGACACCGACACCGACACCGACACCGACACGCCGCCGCGCTCCTGGCGATCCTCGCCGCTGTGGCCGTCCTCGTCCCCGACCCGCCCGCGGCCGCCCAGGTGGCCGTCACCTACCGCCCGCCGGTCGACGCGCCGGTGATCGACCCGTTCCGCGAGCCGACCTCGCCCTACGGGCCCGGCAACCGGGGGATCGACTACGCCACCGTGCCCGGCACGGTCGTCCGGGCCGTCGCGGCGGGCACCGTCACCTTCGCCGGGTCGGTGGCGGGGACCCGCTACGTCACCGTCACCCACGCCGACGGCCTGCGCTCGAGCTACGGCGGGCTCGCGTCGGTGAGCGTGGTCGAGGGCCAGGTGGTCGCCGCGGGCGACGAGGTCGGACGAGCGGGTCCGACCCTGCACCTCGGGATCCGCCGCGGCGACGAGTACCTCGACCCCGAGGTGCTCTTCGCCGCTGCGGCCCCCGAGGTCCGGCTGATCCCCGTGGCCGCGTTCGGTGGGGTCGCCGCCGGCACCGAGGAACGGGATCGGCGACCGGAGGAGACGGGGGTGGCCGTCGCTCGCCGCCTCGCCACGGACCCCGGCTGGCCGTAGGCGGGGGTGATGCCGGTAGGATCGTCCGTCGGCCCGGCGACCGCCGGACCGAGCCACACCTACCTTCACCCCGGGGCCATCCCCACGGTCGCCGCCAGGCGCACGGTCCCCGGGTCCGCACAACCGCTGGGGAGGAGTCCCACCATGGCGTCCGTCGTCACCATGAAGCAGCTGCTCGAGGCCGGTGTCCACTTCGGCCACCAGACCCGCCGCTGGAACCCGAAGATGAAGCGCTTCCTCTGGGGGGAGCGCAACGGCATCTACATCATCGACCTCGAGGAGACGCTGCGGCGCCTCGAGACCGCCTACATCTTCGTCCGCGACCTCGTCGCCGACGGCGGCAGCCTCCTGTTCGTGGGCACCAAGAAGCAGGCCCAGGACAGCGTGCAGTCCTACGCCGAGAAGTGCGGCATGCCCTACGTGAACCAGCGCTGGCTGGGCGGCATGCTCACCAACTTCGAGACCATCTCCAAGCGCGTCGGCAAGATGCAGGAGTACGGCCGCATGCGCGACTCCGGCGAGTTCGCGGCCATGCCCAAGAAGGAGGCCCTCATCCTGGGCCGTGAGCTCGAGAAGCTCGAGCGCAACCTCAGCGGCATCCGCAACATGACCAAGCGCCCCGCGGCGATCTTCGTGCTCGACACCAAGAAGGAGCACATCGCGGTGACCGAGGCCAACAAGCTCGGCATCCCGATCGTCGCCCTGGTCGACACCAACTGCGACCCCGACGTCATCGACTACGTCATCCCCGGCAACGACGACGCCATCCGCTCCGGCACCCTGATGTGCCGGATCATGGCCGACGCCGTGCAGGAGGGCCTCTACATCCGCTCGAAGCGCAACCCCGAGGTCGCTCCGACCGTGGCCCGCTCCGCCGAGGAGGAGGCCGCCGTCGCCGCGCAGCAGGCCGAGGCCCGCAACCAGGCCGCCGCCCAGGCCGCCGAGCGCGAGGCCCGCCTCGCCGCCGCCAAGGCCGAGCAGCAGGCCGCCAAGGCCCCGGCCGCCCCCGCCCCCGCCCCGGCCCCGGCCACCGAGGAGGCCCCCGCGACCGAGGCCGCTACCGAGCAGGCCCCGGCCCCCGAGGCTGCCGACGAGGCCGCGGCCGACGCCCCCACCGAGACCACCGAGGAGTCCTGAGATCGTGCCCGAGTTCACCGCCAAGGACG
This sequence comes from Acidimicrobiales bacterium, assembly GCA_041908445.1. Lineage (GTDB taxonomy): Bacteria > Actinomycetota > Acidimicrobiia > Acidimicrobiales > DATDAH01 > JAEUJM01. Next base: position 100,085 of record JAYRFK010000004.1, read on the forward strand.
TACAGGCCCTGCGCCAGGCCAGCGGCGCCGGGATGATGGACGCCAAGCGCGCCCTCACCGAGAACGACGGCGACTTCGACGCCGCGGCCCAGTGGCTGCGTGAGAAGGGCCTGGCCAAGGCCGCCTCCCGCTCCGACCGGGAGAACAACCAGGGCGCCGTCGCCGTGGCCGTCGACACCGACGCCGTCGTCGCCGCGATCGTCGAGCTCAAGTGCGAGACCGACTTCGTGGCCAAGTCCGACCAGTTCACCGAGCTGGCCCAGGAGATCGCCGGCCTCGTCGTCGCCGGTGGCGAGGACGCCGCCGCCCAGAAGGCCGACGCCATCGACGAGCTCAAGGTGACCCTCAAGGAGAACATCGAGCTCGGCCGGGTCGTGCGCTTCGCCGCCGCCGAGGGCAACCTCCTCGACACCTACCTGCACGTGCAGAGCGACCGCGGCGTCAACGCCGTGCTCGTCGAGCTGGCCGGGGGCACCCCCGAGCTGGCCCACGACATCGCCGTGCACATCGCCTTCTCGAAGCCCCCGTACCTCCACCGCGACGAGGTCCCCGCGGACCAGGTCGAGGCCGAGCGGGCCAGCCTCGAGGCCATCACCAAGGCCGAAGGCAAGCCCGAGGCGGCCTGGCCCAAGATCATCGAGGGCCGCCTGAACGGCTGGTTCAAGGAGCGGGTGCTGCTCGAGCAGGGCTTCGTCCGCGACGAGAAGCAGTCGGTCGCCCAGTACCTCGGCGACGCCTCCATCGTCCGCTTCGCGCAGGTCGTGATCGGCGCTTGAGCCAGAGCGGCACGAGCGGCGAGGCGGACGCGGTGGCCGACACGCCCCGCTGGCAGCGCATCATCCTGAAGCTCTCGGGTGAGGCGTTCGCCGGCGAGGCCGGCTACGGCGTCGACGGCGCCATCGTGCGCCAGCTCGCCGAGGAGATCGTCGAGGTCCGCAGCGAGCTCGGGGTCGACATCGCCATCGTCGTCGGCGGCGGCAACATCTGGCGGGGCATGACCGGCGCCGGCGCCGGCATGGACCGCGCCCAGGCCGACTACATGGGCATGCTGGCCACGGTCATCAACGCGCTGGCGCTCCAGGACACCCTCGAGCAGCTCGGCCAGCCAACCCGGGTGCAGACCGCGGTGCACATGTCCCAGATCGCCGAGCCCTACATCCGCCGGCGCGCCATCCGCCACCTCGAGAAGGGGCGGGTCGTGATCTTCGCCGGCGGCACGGGCAACCCGTTCTTCACCACGGACACCACCGCCGCGCTGCGGGCCGCGGAGATCGACGCCGAGGCCATCCTGCGGGGCACCCATTCGGGCGTCGACGGCATCTACACCGATGACCCGAAGGTGAACCCGGAGGCCACCCGCCTCGACTCGGTCACCTACATCGACGTGCTCAACCGGGGCCTGCGGGCCATGGATTCGACCGCGATCACCCTCTGCATGGACAACGCCATTCCCATCGTGGTGTTCGACCTGTTGCAGCGCGGCAACGTGAGGTCCATCCTCGAGGGCAGGTCGATCGGTACGCTTGTCTCCCAGTGAGCGCGCTGCCCCCTTCTACTTGCCCGTCCGGAGCCTGACCCGTGTCTGAGGAGATGGTCGACCTCGTCCTCGACGACGTCACCGAGAAGATGGCCAAGGCGGTCGTCCACGCCCGCCAGGAGTTCAGCACCATCCGCACCGGCCGGGCCGCGCCTGCGCTCGTCGAGAAGCTGTCCGTGGACTACTACGGCCAGGAGGTCCCCCTCCAGCAGCTCGCCGGGTTCTCGGTGCCCGAGGCCCGCCAGCTCATCATCTCGCCCTACGACAAGGGCTCGATGCCGGCCATCGAGAAGGCCATCCAGAACTCCGACCTCGGCCTCAACCCGAGCAACGACGGCCACGTCATCCGCCTCAGCTTCCCGCCCCTGACCGCCGAGCGGCGCCAGCAGCTCGTGAAGGTCGTCAAGGGCATGGCCGAGGAGGGACGCGTCGCCATCCGCAACCTGCGGCGGGCCGCCCGCCACGAGCTCGAGGCCTTCGACAAGGACGGTGAGCTCACCCACGACGAGCTGGCCCGGGCCGAGAAGCGCCTCGACGAGATCACGCATCGAGAAGAAGCCGCCATCAACGCCGCCCTCGAGGTCAAGGAGCAGGAGCTCCTCGAGGATTGATGGGGTCATCCGCGTCACCGACCACGAGGAGGTCACGGTGGACCAGGACTCCGGCGCACCGCCGCCTGACGACGTAGAACCCGAGAAGGTCGTACGCGAGCCCACCGAGGGCGTGCGCATCATCGGCGCCGAGGAGGCGGCCGAGGCCGCCGGCCGGTCGGACGTCGTGCCGCGCCTGCCCTCGGACCGGCCGCGCTTCGGCGACCGGCCCAAGTCCTCGGACGACGACGCCCCGCCGCCGATCGCGTTCCCGGCGCCCGAGGCGGACGACCCGAACACCTTCGGGGCCGTGCCGATCATCTCGCCCGACGACCCGCCCCCGCCGGGCCTGGGCGGTCGCTCGCCCGACGAGTCGTCCTCCTCGGCCGGTTCGGGCACCTCGTCGGGCTCGTCCCGCTCGCCCTGGAGCGACGACGACGACCTCGAGTTCGACGCCCCGCCGCCCCCGCCGGTGTCCCCCGTGGAGACGTTCGACGCGGGCCGCACCATGGCCAGCGACGAGGACGAGTTCGGCGACATGCTCGGCGGCCGCCGGGCGCGTCGGGCCGCCGCCCGTGCGGACGAGGGCGGCCGTCGTGGCCGTCGTGGTCGGCGTCGCCGGGGGGAGGACGACACCATCTCCTCGCCCTTCGAGGACCTCCTCGTCCCCGACGAGGTCGTCGAGACGCCCGACCACGACCTGCCGCACTGGACCCGACCGCCCACGGGCGAGGTCCCGCGGATGCTCGCCCCCGAGGGGGGCGAGGGTGAGCCGCCCAGCGGCGCCGGTCCGCTCTACCACGACGAGCACGGCCACGACGTGGCCGACGACTTCTCCGACCTGGCCGACATCACCCGCATCGAGCCGACCCCGGCGCCCGAGCCGACCCCCGCGCCGCCCGCCGCTCCCGAGCCGGTCGACGAGCCCGTGCCCGTGGTGGCCGCCTTCGACGACCTCGGCGCCGCCGGGGCGCCGCCCGAGCCACCGGCGCCTGACACGGTCTACGCCGCCGGCCCCGAGGTGGGCTACGAGCCCGGCCCCGCGGCGGGGTACGAGGAGCCGGTGCCCGCTCCGGAGCCCGAGCCCGAGCCCAGCCTCACCGCCAGCGCCCCGTACCCCGAGGCCCGCCACCACGGCGGTGGCCTCGGCCACCACGACGACGGCGCGGGCGCAGGCCGCGACCTGCCCACCGCCATCGGTGTGGGCGTCGGGTTGTTCATCGGCTACGTCGTGCTCTGCTTCATCGGCACCGCGGCGGTGACGCTGCTCGCAGTGGTGGTGATCGTCATGGGCGCCATCGAGTTCTTCAACGCGGTGCGCCGGGTCGGCTACCACCCCGCGGTGCTGCCGGGCCTGGTGGCGTCGGGCTGCTACGTGCTGGCCATGCACTACAAGGGCGGCGACGGCTTCCTCATGGTGACCTTCCTCACCGTGATGGTGCTGATGCTCTGGTACGTGCTCGGCCTCCAGCACGAGCGGGCGGTGGCCAACATCGGCATCACCCTGCTCGGCGTCGTCTGGATCGGCGGCCTCGGCTCGTTCGCCGGCCTGCTGCTGGCCCTGCCCCACGGCATCGGCGTGCTCACCGGTGCGGTCGTCGCCACCGTGGCCTACGACGTCGGCGCCTACTTCGTGGGCCGCCAGTTCGGGAAGACGCCGCTGTCGCCGTCGAGCCCCAACAAGACCATCGAGGGCCTGGTCGGCGGCGGTGCCGCGGCCGTCGTGCTCTCGGCCATCCTGCTCGGCGGCTTCCCGGGCCTGTTCCCGTGGTCGTTCTCCGACGCCCTGGTGCTCGGCCTGGTGGTGGCCTTCGTCGCCCCCATCGGCGACCTGTGCGAGTCGATGCTCAAGCGCGACCTCGGCATCAAGGACATGGGCTCGATCCTGCCCGGCCACGGCGGCCTGCTCGACCGGTTCGACGCCCTGCTCTTCGTGCTGCCGGCGACGTACTTCGTGTACTGGCTGCTGAACATGGTCGCCAACACCAACTGACGCCGACGCCGACGCCACCGGTCGCGACCTCTAGCCTGCACCCATGACCACCCGCGTCGCGGTCATGGGCTCGACGGGGTCCATCGGCACCCAGACCCTCGAGGTCGTCGCCGCCGAGGCGGGCGACTACGAGGTCGTGGCCCTGGGCGCGGCGAGCTCGGTCGACCTGCTCGTCGAGCAGGCGAAGGCCGTGCGCCCGGCGGTGGTGGCCATCGCCGACGAGTCGAAGGCCGCGGCGGTCCGCGACGCCGCCCCCCCGGGCACCGAGGTGCTGGCCGGGCCCGACGCCCTGGCGGGCGCCTGCGCCGGCGCCGACGTCGTGGTCAACGGCGTGGTGGGCTTCGCCGGCCTGTCCGTCACCCTCGCGACGCTCGAGGCGGGCAAGCGCCTCGCACTGGCCAACAAGGAGTCGCTCATCGCCGCCGGCCCGGTGGTGGCCCGGGCACGGGAGACCGCCGGCGCCGAGCTCGTTCCCGTGGACAGCGAGCACTGCGCCGTCCACCAGTGCCTGCGGGCCAACGACAACGCCGAGCGCCTCGCCCGCATCGTCCTCACCGCCAGCGGCGGGCCCTTCCGGGGCCGGTCCCGCGCCGACCTGGCCGGGGTCACCGTCGCCGACGCCCTGGCCCACCCCACGTGGAGCATGGGCCCCAAGATCACTGTCGACTCGTCGACGCTCATGAACAAGGGCCTCGAGGTCATCGAGGCCCACGAGCTCTTCGGCGCTTCGTACGACCAGATCGAGGTCGTGGTGCACCCGCAGTCGATCGTCCACTCGATGGCCGAGTTCACCGACGGCGCCACCATCGCCCAGCTGTCGCTGCCCGACATGCGCCTGCCCATCGGTTACGCCCTCGCGTACCCGGATCGCATCGCCACGCCGTTCGGGCGCATCGACTGGGCCCGGCTCGGCCGCCTGGACTTCGAGCCCCCCGACCTCGAGGCGTTCCCGTGCCTCGGCCTGGCCTACGAGGCGGGCCGGGCGGGGGAGACCGCGCCCGCGTGGCTGAACGCCGCCAACGAGGTCGCGGTGGCCGCGTTCCTCGACGGTGAGATCCCCTGGGTGGGCATCGCCGACGTTCTCAAAGCCGTGCTCGACCGGCATGATGGAACCAGGGCCACGTCGGTCGACGTTGTGATCGATGTGGACCGCCGGGCCCGCGACGTTGCCCGGGACGTCATCGAGAGGACCTATCGCGCATGAGCGCCACGGACACCGACCAGGGCGACGAGCAGGCGGGCGTGCCGGCGTTCCCGACTCCGCAGGGCGTGGAGCTGCCCGATCAGGGCGCCGCCGCGGGGGAGTCCCACCTCGACGCACCGGAGGGCGACGACGCCCCAGCCGGTGACGAGGCATCGGTCGTCCAGTCGAACCCGCTGCGGCTCGTGGCGGTGATCGCCGCCATCGTCGCGCTCGGCGTGTTCGTGAGCTGGCCGGCGGTCATCGTCGTGCTCAGCATCGTGTTCATGATCTTCATGCACGAGCTCGGCCACTACCTGACCGCCCGGCGGGCGGGCATGCTCGTCACCGAGTTCTTCATCGGGTTCGGCCCCCGCATCTGGTCGTTCCGCCGGGGCGAGGTCGAGTACGGCCTCAAGGCCATCCCCGCCGGCGCCTACGTGCGCGTCGTGGGCATGAGCAACCTCGACGAGGTCGACCCCGCCGACGAGGCCCGCACCTACCGCCAGCAGCCGTTCTGGCAGCGGTTCTCGGTGGCGGTGGCCGGGTCGACGATGCACTTCATCATGGCCTTCGTGCTGCTGTTCGTCGTCTACGCCGGCTTCGGGGTGCCCAACCAGTCCGAGTGGACGATCGCCCAGATCACCCCGTCGGACAGCCTGGTGCAGAACGGCGAGCCGGTGACGAGCCCCGCCGAGGCGGCCGGCCTGCGGCCCGGCGACCGCATCCTGGCCGTCGACGACACCCGGATCGACGAGTTCCTCGACCTGAAGGACGTCATCGAGTCCCAGCCGGGCGAGACCGTCACCCTCACCGTCCGCCGCGACGGCCGCACCATCGAGACCACGGCCACCCTGCTCTCGCAGGGGCCCGAGGGCACCGAGGAGGGCTTCCTCGGTGTCTCGCCCCGCTCGCCCCGGGAGCGCCTCGCCCCGCTGGCGGCGGTGCAGCGGGCCGGGAGCGAGTTCGCCAGCATCACGACGCAGTCGATCACGTCCCTCGGGCGGTTCTTCTCGCCGAGCGGCATCACCGACTTCGTGGACCAGGCCGTGAACGCCCAGGACGACGCGAACCAGCAGTCCGACGAGGCCGACGGCACCACGCCGCCGCCGGACGAGAACCGCATCGTGTCGATCTACGGCGCCGCCCGCATCGGCACCCAGGCCACCGAGGCGGGCATCGCCACGCTGTTCATGTTCCTGGCCCTGTTGAACATCTTCATCGGGGTGTTCAACCTGGTCCCGCTGCTGCCCCTCGACGGCGGCCACGTCGCCATCGCGATCTACGAGAAGATCCGGGAACGCCAGCTGCACCTCAAGCAGCGGTACTTCGCCGACATCCACAAGCTCCTGCCCATCACCTACGGCGTCGTGCTGGTGCTGGTGACGATCGGGATCATGGCGCTGTACCTCGACGTGGCCAACCCCATCAACCTTCCCAACTGACCCGGCGCGAGGTGCCGTCCCGCTGATGCCCGAGCCCGAGGCCCAGAGCCGCTACCCCCGGCGGCCGACCCGCACGATCACGTTGCCGCACCCGTCGCGGCCGGTCGACGTCGGGGGCGACGCGCCGATCACGGTCCAGTCGATGACGACGACCAAGACCGCCGACGTCGAGGGCACGCTCCAGCAGATCTACGCCCTCGCCGGCGCCGGCGCCGACATCGTGCGCTGCACCTGCAACGAGATCGAGGCCGCCGAGGGCCTGGCCCAGATCGTGCCCCGCTCGCCGGTGCCGATCGTCGCCGACATCCACCACCAGTACAAGATGGCCCTCGCCGCCCTCGAGGCCGGCGTGCACTGCCTGCGCCTCAACCCGGGCAACATCCGCAAGCCGGAGCACATCAAGCTCGTGGCCCAGGAGTGCAAGGACCGCGGCATCCCCATCCGCATCGGGGTCAACGGCGGGTCGCTGCACCCCGACCTCTACGCCAAGTACGGCGACCGCATCGTGCCCGAGGCGCTGGTCGAGTCGGCCCAGATGGAGCTGGCCTACTTCGACGAGGTCGGCTTCGACGACGTGAAGATCTCGGTCAAGGCCTCCAACGTGCCGCTGATGATCGAGGCCTACCGGCAGCTGTCGGAGGTCACCGACCACCCGCTGCACCTCGGCGTCACCGAGGCGGGCCCGCCGCCCGCCGGTCTCATCAAGGCCACCGCCGGCCTCGCCACCCTCCTGTCGGAGGGCATCGGCGACACCATCCGCTACTCGCTCACCGCCGACCCCGTGGAGGAGGCCCACGCCGGCCGCCAGCTCCTCGAGGCCCTGGGCCTGCGCGAGCGCACCGGCCTCGACCTCATCGCATGCCCGTCGTGCGGCCGGGCCGAGGTCGACGTGATCGCGGTGTCCAAGGCCGCGCAGGACGCCTTCGCCGAGCGCAACTGGCCCATCCAGGTGGCGGTGATGGGCTGCGTGGTGAACGGCCCAGGTGAGGCCCGCGAGGCCGACCTCGGGATCGCCGCCGGCCGCCAGCGCGGTCACCTCTTCGTGAAGGGCCAGGTCGTGAAGGTCGTGCCCGAGGCCGAGATGGTCGACGCCCTGCTCGAGTGGGCCGAGATCATCGTCAACGACGGGGTCGAGGCCGCGCAGCAGAAGGCCGACGACGGGGCCGCGGCCGAGGCCGAGGCCGACCGCCTCGCCCTCCTCGACGAGCAGGGCCTCGACGCCAACGCGTCCAGCGTGAAGATCGAGCGCATCGAGCGCCTCCGCAAGCCCGACGACGACTAGCCCTTCCCAGCCCGATGAGGCGGTTTCGGTCCCGTGCGGAGCCACTCGGTGCGGTCAGGCGGGACCGTGCTGTCGAGAGAGGGCGTCGTCGGCCCAGGCTCGCTCCTCGGCCGTGAGCGGCCCACCCGTGGCGGCGAGCGCCTCGTCGAGCGTTCGCTGCCATTCGGCGGTGTCGGCGAGGCTCGCGCCGATCGCGTTGCGGGCGAAGTGCGACACCGATGGCACCTGACCGGCGCCGACGAGCGCTCGGATCATCACGAGATCATCCTCGGGCAGGGTGACCGTGATTCGTGTGTCGCCATGCGGTCGACGGTAGGCGGCGCCGAGTTGTGCGACGGGGGACTTACCCGGCGAGGCCGGGGAAGAGGGCGCGGAGGCCGGTGGCGAGGACGCCGAAGGCGATGGCGACGAGCACGATGCCGAAGAGGCGGGTGAGCACCTCCATGCCGGTGACGCCGAGCCAACGGGCCACCGGGACGGCGAACACGTAGACGACGCCGGTCAGCACGGCCATGCCGACGCAGACCGCGGCGAGCTCCAGCTGGGACTCGAGCGCGTTGTTGGCGCTCGACACCGCGACGATGAAGGCGATCGCGCCGCCGCCCACGTTCAGGGGGATGGCGATGGGCACCACCGCCATCGTCTTCCAGTGGTGCTCGGGGTCGACGTCGGGCGAGGGGCCGGGCAGGCCGTGGCCGGAGACCATGGCCATGCCGGTGACCAACAGGATGAGCCCGCCGGCGGACTGCAGCATCGGCACGGTCACGCCGAGCAGGCTCATCACCCGCTCGCCCACGAACACCACCGCCACCATGGCCACCGCCATGGCCACCGCCGAGCGCAGCGCCACCTTGCGCTGGACGCCCGCGGGGAGGGACTTGGTGTAACTGACGAAGGCGCCGACCGTCGTCGGTGGGCTCTGGATGGCGAACAGGCCCGTGGCGAACAGCAGCAGGTCGTGCCCGGTCACGGAGGAGGGGCCTATCACTCCTGGGCGCGGCGCGCCCGCCCGTAAGATCGCCGGATGGCCAAGCCCCCCGTGTTGACCCCCCAGGCCGAGGACTTCCCGCGCTGGTACCAGGACGTGATCGCCAAGGCCGAGCTGGCCGACAACGGGCCGGTCCGGGGGACCATGGTGATCCGGCCCTACGGGTACGGGATCTGGGAGCGGATGCAGGCCGAGGTCGACCGCCGCATCAAGGAGGCGGGCGCCGACAACGCGTACTTCCCGCTGTTCATCCCCATGGAGTACTTCCAGCGCGAGGCCGAGCACGTCGAGGGCTTCAGCCCCGAGCTGGCCGTGGTCACCATCGGCGGCGGCAAGGAGCTCGAGGAGCCCATCGCCATCCGCCCCACCAGCGAGACGGTCATCAACTCGTACTTCTCGAAGTGGATCCAGAGCTACCGCGACCTGCCCCTGTGCGTGAACAACTGGTCGAACGTCGTGCGGTGGGAGCTGCGCCCTCGCCTGTTCCTGCGCACCACCGAGTTCCTCTGGCAGGAGGGCCACACCTGCCACGCCACCTACGAGGAGGCCCGGGACTACGCCCGGCGCATCCTGTTCGACGTCTACGCCGACGTCATGGTGAACGTGCTCGCGGTGCCGCTGTTCCTCGGCCCGAAGACCGCCCGTGAGCGCTTTGCCGGCGCCATCAACACCCTCGCCTGCGAGGCCATGATGCGCGACGGCAAGGCCCTGCAGATGGGCACCAGCCACGAGCTGGGCCAGAACTTCGCCAAGGCCTTCGACGTGACCTTCCTCGACCAGGAGGGCACCCAGCAGCACGCCTGGCAGACCTCGTGGGGCGTCTCCACCCGCATGGTGGGCGGGATGATCATGACCCACGGCGACGACCGGGGCCTGCGGGTCCCGCCCGTGCTCGCCCCGGTGCAGGCCGTGGTCATGGCCGTCCGTGACGAGCCCGAGGTGCTCGAGAAGACCGCGGCCATCGCCGCGGAGCTGCGTGAGCACGGCGTGCGCGTCCAGCTCGACCAGCGGGTGGACGTCTCGTTCGGCCGGCGGGCCACCGACTGGGAGCTGAAGGGCGTGCCGGTGCGGGTCGAGGTCGGCCCCCGCGACCTCGCCGAGGGCAACGTCACCCTCGTCGACCGCATCGACGGGGCCAAGACCGCCGTGCACCTCGCCGGCGTGGCCACTGCGGTGAAGGCCACCCTCGACAACGCCCAGGCCAACCTCCTGAGGGAGGCGACGGAGTTCCGTGACGCCCGCACCGCCGACGTGACCACCGTGGACGAGGCCATCGAGGCCGGTGCCACCGGCTTCGCCCGCATCCCGTGGTCCGCGCTGGGCGACGGTGGCGAGGACCGCCTCGGCGAGCACGCCATGACCGTGCGGTGCCTGCAGCGCCCCGACGGTGGCTTCCCCGACGCCGACGACGAGGCCGACCTCGTCGCCATCGTCGGCCGCTCCTACTGAGCGCTCCTCGGCCGCTCCGGAGGGGCCTCTTCGCGCCCCCTTCCGCTATACTTTGCGCGTCTTTCGTTCGAGTTTGTCCGACAAGGCGTGGGCTCGGCCCACGCCTTTGGTTTCTCTCCAGGGAGGTGAGCGCACGCCATGAGCACCAACGATCGCCTGCGCGCGCTGATCGAGCCCCTGGTGGACGACCGCGACCTCGACCTCTACGACCTCGAGCTCTCCGGCGGCATCCTGCAGGTGCTGGTGTCGAAGCCGGGCGGGGTCGACGTGGATGCGCTGTCCGGGCTGAGCCGGGCCATCTCGCGCACCCTCGACGAGCACGACCCGATCCCCGGCCGCTACGTGCTCGAGGTCTCGAGCCCGGGCCTCGAGCGCCCGCTGCGCCGGCCTGAGCACTACGAGGGCGCCGTCGGCACCCTCGTGGCGGTCAAGACCGTGGCCGGCACCGCGGGCGACCGCCGCATCAAGGGCACCCTCCTGGCCGCCGACGACGAGGGCGCCACCGTGGCCCTCGACGACGGCAGCGAGCGCCGCCTCGCCTACGCCGAGATCGAGCGGGCCCGCACCGTCTTCGAGTGGGAGGCCACCTCGAAGGGCGCGGCGAAGGCCAAGGCCAAGGCCAAGGCCCGACCCACCACCGAAACCGACCGCCACGCCGTCACCGCGACGCCGACCGACAGGAGCGGGAAATGAGCCAAGCCAACCCCGAGATGATGGACGCGCTCAACGCGCTCGCCATCGACAAGGGCATCTCCGTGGACGTGCTCTTCGGTGCGCTGGCCGACGCCCTCGAGTCCGCCTACAAGCGCATGCCGGAGGCCCACGAGTACGCCTGGGTCACCATCGATCCCGACACGTTCGAGATCCGGGTGCTCGCCCAGGAGCTCGACGAGGAGGGTGAGCCCGTCGGCGAGGAGTTCGACGTCACCCCCGACGACTTCGGGCGCATCGCCGCCCAGACCGCCAAGCAGGTCATGCTCCAGCGCATCCGCGAGGCCGAGCGGGAGATGAAGTACGAGGAGTACGCCGGCCGCGAGGGCGACATCGTCACCGGCATCATCCAGCAGAGCGACTCCCGCTACACGCTGCTCGACCTCGGTCGCGTCGAGGCCCTGCTGCCCCAGGCGGAGCAGGTGCCCTACGAGCGTCCCGAGGCCAACACCCGGGTCAAGGCCTACATCGTGGAGGTCCGCAAGACCGCCAAGGGCCCCCAGATCGTCGTGAGCCGCACCCACCCGGGCCTGATCAAGCGCCTGTTCGAGCTCGAGGTGCCCGAGATCGCCGACGGCGTGGTCGAGATCAAGGCCTGCGCCCGCGAGCCCGGGCACCGCACCAAGATCGCGGTCTGGTCGAACGACCCCAACGTCGACCCCGTCGGCGCCTGCGTGGGCGCCCGGGGCGCCCGCGTGCGCATGGTCGTGAACGAGCTGCGGGGCGAGAAGATCGACATCGTCCCGTTCTCCGAAGAGCCCGCCGACCTGGTGATGAAGGCGCTGTCGCCGGCCAAGGTCAAGGAGGTCCGCCTCGACGACGAGACCGGCACCGCCGAGGTGATCGTGCCCGACTACCAGCTGTCGCTGGCCATCGGCAAGGAGGGCCAGAACGCCCGTCTCGCCGCGCGGCTGACCGGCTGGCGGGTCGACATCAAGAGCGAGACCCAGCTCGCCGAGGAGGAGGCCTACGCCGACCAGGACTGGGCCGAGGGCGAGTGGGTGACCGACCCCGAGACCGGCGAGCAGATGTGGCAGCCCGCCGAGGGCGGCCCCGCCCTGTCCGCCGAGGAGTGGCAGGCCGGCGATCCCGAGGAGGGCGACGCCGAGTCCGCTGACGACGCCGAGGGCGGCGACGACGCCGGCGCCGAGGCGTCGGCCGAGGAGCCGGCGGCCACCGCCGACGCCGAGGAGTCCGACGACACCGACGCCGACGACGCCCCGGGCGAGGTGGTCGAGGACGACGCCGCCGCTGCCGACGCGGACGCCGCCGACGAGGCCGAGGCCGCCCCCGCCGACGAGGCCGAGGCCGCCCCCGCCGACGAGCCGGAGGCCTGATCCTGGCGGGCCCGACGTCGCCGTCTCGAGCCGCGCCCGTGCGCACCTGCATCGGGTGCCGGCGGGCCACCACGACCGTCGGCCTGGTGCGCGTGGTGCGTCGGGTCGACGGAACCCTGGCCGTGGGTCGTACACTGGCGGGCCGGGGCGCCTGGCTGTGCGCCGGGTCCGTGGCGTGCGTCGAGCAGGCCCGGAGCCGGGGAGCGTTCGGGCGTGCCCTCCGAGGCCCGGTCAGCGAGACCGCCCTCGACACCCTGTCCACCGAGTTGCGCACGAGCGTGGCTCCCCGTTCGTGCCGCCGGGATCGGCCGCGCGAGAATTGACCGAAGCAAGCGAAAGGCTGAGAGAACCCCAGTGGCGTCAAGTATCCGCGTGTACGAGCTGGCACGAGAGCTCGGGCTCACCAACAAGGAGACGCTCGACCTCTGCGACGCGCTCGGCATCGGGGTCAAGAGCCACTCGTCGAGCGTCGTCGAGGCCCAGGCCGACCGCGTCCGCCGCAAGGCCGAGCGCGAAGGCCTGATCCGCGACACCCAGCCCGAAGAGCCCGAGGCCGAGAAGCCGGTCTCGAAGACCGCCAAGGCCAAGGCCGCCACCAAGACGACGAAGGCCACCAAGAAGACGACCAAGAAGGCGGCCGCCGCCGAGGCGCCCGCCGAGGACGAGGTCGCCGCGGAGGCACCCGCCCCAGCCAAGGCCGTGGCCAAGAAGAAGAAGGCCGCCGCCCCCGCCGCCGAGGCGCCCGAGGTCGAGGCGCCCGCCGCCGAGGCCGCCCCCGAGCCGGCGCCGGTCGCCGCCGAGGCGCCCGCGGTCGAGGCGCCCGCCGAGGCGGCCCCCGAGGTCGCCGACGAGCCGTCGGCCGCCCCCGCCGCCCCCCGCCGCGTCGTGCGCTCGAGCGGCAGCGAGCACCCGCCCCGCCGTGACGAGGAGCCCGGCCTCGGTGCCGTGGCTCGCCCCGCGCCGGCCCCATCCGCGCCGGCCCCATCCGCGCCGGCCGCGGCGTCGGCCCCGGCTCCGGCCGCACCGAGCGAGCCGTCGGTCTCGGTGGGCGCCACGCCCGCCGCCGAGGGCAAGGCCCCGGCCGACGCGTCGGCGTCTGCCGCAGCGCCGGCCCGCCCGCCCACCTCGCCGAGCGGCAAGCCCATCCCGCCGCCGCCGGGCCCGATCTCGCGCTCCGGCAAGCCCATCCCCCCGCCCCCGGGCCAGGGAGGCCGAGGCCCCGGTGCGCCCCGTCCCGGTGGCGGTCCGCGCCCCGGCGTCGGTCGTCCCCGCCCGCCCATGGGCGGTCCCCGTCAGTCCGTGCCCGGTGCCGGTCCGGCTCCCGGCCGCCCCGGTGGCGGCCCGGGCGGCGGTCCCGGTGGTGGTCGTGGCGCCCCGCAGCAGCGGCCCCCGCGCCGGCGCAAGGGTCGTCGTCGTCGCAGCCGTGAGGAGCTGCAGCCGATCGACATGCCGGTCTACACGCCCACTGACGCGGCGGTGCCCGAGGGCACCATCGTCGTCGAGCGGGCCACGACCCCGATCGAGCTCGGCCCCAAGCTGAACCGCACCGCGGCCGACGTCGTCCGCTTCCTGATGCAGCAGGGCGAGATGGTCACCGCCACCCAGTCCCTCTCGGACGACATGATCGAGCTGTTCGCGGCCGAGATCGGTGCCGAGATCCGCCTGGTCGACCCCGGCGAGGAGCAGGAGGTCGAGCTCCAGAAGCTCCTCATGCTCCCCGAGGAGGAGGACGAGGAGGACGACCCCGACGCCGTCGTGCGCCCGCCCGTCATCACCGTCATGGGCCACGTCGACCACGGCAAGACCAAGCTGCTCGACCGCATCCGCTCCGCGAACGTGGTCGAGGGCGAGGCCGGCGGCATCACCCAGCACATCGGTGCCTACCAGGTCGACCACGAGGGTCGGCAGATCACCTTCATCGACACCCCGGGCCACGAGGCCTTCACCGCCATGCGGTCCCGGGGCGCCAACGCCACCGACATCGTCGTGCTGGTGGTGGCCGCCGACGACGGCGTCATGCCCCAGACGGTCGAGGCTCTCGACCACGCCCGAGCCGCCGACGTGCCGATCGTGGTCGCCATCAACAAGATCGACCGGGAGAACGCCGACCCCACCAAGGTGATGACCCAGCTCAGCGAGCGGGGCCTCACCCCCGAGGACTGGAGCGGCGACACCGTGATGGTCCCGGTCTCCGCCCTCACCGGCGAGGGCGTCGACAACCTGCTCGAGAACCTGCTGGTCGTCGCCGAGCTCGAGGACCTGCGAGCCAACCCCGACGGGCGCGCCATGGGCGTGGTGCTCGAGGCCAACCTCGACACCGGCCGGGGCCCCGTGGCCACGGTCCTGGTGCAGCGCGGCACCCTGAAGGTCGGTGACCCGCTTGTCGCCGGCGCCACCTGGGGCCGTGTCCGGGCGCTCATCGACGACACCGGCAAGCAGGTCAAGGAGGCCGGCCCGTCCGCCCCCGTGCAGGTGCTCGGCCTCTCCGACGTGGCCGCCGCCGGTGACGACTTCGTGGTCGCCCCCGACGAGAAGACCGCCCGCAACGTGGCCGACACCCGCGAGCACTGGCACCGGGTGGCCAACATCGGCCGGGAGGCCCACGCCATGTCCGGCGGGGCCAAGCTCGAGGACATCTTCGAGCAGATCCAGGCCGGCGAGCCCGCCACGCTGAACCTCATCGTCAAGGCCGACGTGAACGGCTCGCTGGAAGCCCTCACCGGCAGCCTCAAGAAGCTGGAGCGCGACGAGGTCAAGCTCAGCTTCGTGCTCCGCGGCGTCGGCGGCATCACCATCTCCGACGTCGAGCTGGCCGCGGCCTCCGACGCCACCATCATCGGCTTCAACGTTCGCCCCGACCGCAAGGGCCGCGAGCTCGCCGAGCACGAGGGCGTCGAGATCCGCACCTACGAGGTCATCTACCAGGTGCTCGAGGACATCGAGAACGCCATGGTGGGCATGCTCGAGCCCGAGTACGAAGAGGTCGTCACCGGTGAGGCCGAGGTCCGCGAGATCTTCCGGGTCCCGCGCATCGGCGCCATCGCCGGCTGCTTCGTGCAGAACGGCACCATCACCCGCGGGTCGAAGGTGCGGTTCCTCCGCGAGGGCACGATCATCTGGAAGGGCACCGTCTCGTCGCTGCGCCGCTTCAAGGACGACGTCCGTGAGGTGGCCTCCGGCTTCGAGTGCGGCATCGGGCTCTCCGACTTCCAGGACCTCAAGCCCGGCGACATCATCGAGACCTTCGAGGAGCGGGAGATCCCCCGCTCGTAGCCCGGCCCCCCGGGGAGGCGCGCAACCGTGCACGTGCTCGCGCTCGCCGTGGAGCTCCACCTCCCCGACTGCCGGTCGCTCAAGGCCAAGCGGTCGGTGCTCAAGCCCATCACCGAGGGCGCGCGCCGGCGCTTCAACGTCGCCGTGGCCGAGACCGACCACCAGAACACCTGGCAGCGGGCGGCCGTGGGCATCGTCGCCGTGGGTGCCAGCCCTGCGCACGTCCAGGACGTCATCGACGAGGTGGAGCGCTTCGTCTGGTCGTTCCCCAACGTCCACGTCCTCTCGACCACCCGCTCCTGGATGGAGACCGACTGACATGGCCCGCCGCCGCACCCACCAGCGCCACCGGGACTTCCCGCGCACGGCCCGCCTGAACGAGCTCTTCCGCGAGATCATCGCCGAGTCGCTCGAGCGCATCGACGACGACCGGCTCCTGCTCGTCACCGTCACCGCGGTCGACGTCGACGCCGACCTCAAGCGGGCCACCGTGTACGTGGCCGCCATCGACCCCGATGCCGACGACGAGACCCTCGAGGCGCTCGCCGAGGTCCGCCACCGGATCCAGGGCGCCATCGCCCGTGAGGCCCGCGTCAAGCGCACGCCCGAGCTCGTCTTCCAGGTCGACGACGTGCTGCGCACGGCCGAGCGCATCGACGAGCTGCTCCGCGAGAACCCGCCCGCCGACCAGTGATCTCCGGCGTCGCGGTGGTCGACAAGGAGGCGGGCTGGACGTCGCACGACGTCGTGGCCAAGGCACGCGGGATCCTCGGCCAGAAGAAGGTCGGCCACTCCGGCACCCTCGACCCCGACGCCACCGGCGTGCTGGTCCTCGGCGTCGGCAAGGCGACCCGCCTGCTGAGCTACCTGACCGCCCTGCCCAAGTCGTACGTGGGGGAGGTCGTGCTCGGCACGGAGACCGACACCCTCGACGCCGCGGGGACGGTGACCGCCACCCATGACATGCGCCACGTCACCCTCGCCGACGCGCGGGCAGCGGCCGAGGCCTTCGTGGGCGACATCGAGCAGGTGCCCCCGATGGTGTCGGCGGTCAAGATCGGCGGCAAGCGCCTGCACGAGCTGGCCCGCGCCGGCGAGACGGTGGAGCGCCCGCCGCGGCCCGTCACCGTCCACCGCCTGCAGCTCGACGAGCTCGAGCCGGCGACGGCCGACCGGGCCATGGTGCTCCGCGTCGAGGTGGACTGCTCCTCGGGCACCTACATCCGCACCCTCGCCGACGACCTCGGCCACGCCCTCGGCGGCGGTGCCCACCTGCGCAACCTGCGCCGGACCGCCATCGGCTCGTTCACCCTGGACGAGGCCCGCCCCCTCGAGGCGATCGAGGTGCTGCCGCCGCCGGTGGCCATGCGGGACTTCCCGTCCGTCGCGGTGGACGACGCGCTGGCGGCGCGGATCGCCAACGGGGCGGTGCTCGAGCGGTCCGAGCTGGGGGCGGTGGCGGCCGAGGGCGACGGCCCCTGGGCGGTCCTCTCACCGGCCGGTGAGCTGCTGGCGGTCTACGAGGGCCGCGACCGCGAGCGCGCGAAGCCCGCGGTCGTGCTCACCTGAGCCGCGGCACGGGCGCGGCCGGCCCCACGCCGTCGCGCCGGGCGGGTCCGGGACGGCCGTTACGCTCGCCCGTCGTGGGGGAGCGGGGGCCACAGCGCAGCGAGGTGTCGATGCCCTGGCGCGCCGCGCACCTGCTGGCGCTGTCGTCCATCGCGGTGGCCCAACCGGTGCTCGACCTGCTCGGCGGCAGCCCGACCTTCTTCGTCGCCCACACCGCCGGCCCGGCCGAGGTGCTCCTCGTGGCCCTGCTGGCCATCGGGCTCGTGCCCGCGGTGCTGATCGCCCTGGAGCTCGTGGTCGCGCTGGCCAGCGCCCGCTGGGCCTGGCGGGTCCACCTCGTGCTGGTGGCCGGCCTCAGCGGCCTCGTCGTCGCCCAGTTCGTCGACCGCATCCCGGGGCTGGCCTCGCTGGTCGTGCTGGGCGTCGGCGCCGCAGCGGGCATCGCGCTGGCCCGCTGGTACCGCACCAGCGCCCCGCTCCGCTCGGCGTGCTCGCTGCTGGCCTTGACCCCGCTCCTGTTCGCCGTGGTGTTCGTGTTCGCCTCGCCCGCCCACGCCCTCGTGTTCCCGCCCGAGGTCCGGGCCGCGGACGTCCAGGTGGCCGGGACGCCGCCGCCGATCTTCGTCGTGGTGTTCGACGAGCTGCCGCTCGCCACCGTGCTCGATGCCGACGGCGCGGGGGTCGACGCCACCCGGTTCCCCAACCTCGCCCGCCTCGCCGGCGACGGCGTCCTGTTCACGAACGTCACCACGGTCGCGGGCTACACGCACGAGGCGGTGCCCGCCATCCTGTCCGGCGAGGACGTGCAGGCCGCCAACGTGCCGCCGACCGCGGGCGGCCACCCCCGCAACCTGTTCAGCCTGCTCGCCGACGACTACCGCATCGTCGCCCACGAGCAGGTCACGGAGCTGTGCACGCCGGCGCTCTGCGAGGAGCAGGGCGCTGAGGCGGGCGGGCAGTCGATCGACCTCCTGCTCGAGGACCTGGCGGTCGTCGCGGGACGGGTCACCCTCCCGGCCGGCCTCGACGACTGGCTCCCGCCCGTGGACGACTCGTGGTCGAACTTCGGGCAGGGCTCGGGCGGTGACCTCGACCAGGAGGCCGACCGCTTCGGCGACGACCGGGCCGACTTCGTGGACGCGCTGGGCGAGGTGGACCGGGCCGGCCGCTGGCAGGCGGCGGTCGCCGCCGTCGACCGCCCGACCCAGCCCACCCTGACCTTCATCCACACGGTGCTGCCGCACGTGCCCTGGATGTTCCACGCCGACGGGTCGCGGTACGTGGACCCCGGCTACCCCCAGCGCAGCCCCGACGGCGTGTGGCGCACCTCGTTCTCCGCGGACTTCGGCCTCCAGCGCCACCTGCTCCAGGCGGCGTACACCGATCGCCTGCTCGGCGAGCTCCTCGACCGCCTCGAGGCCACCGGGCAGTACGACGACGCCCTGATCGTGTTCACCGCCGACCACGGCGTCTCGCTGGAGGAGGACACGAACCGGCGCCTGCCGAACGACGGGACCCTGCCCGGGGTCATGCCGGTGCCCGTGGTGGTCAAGGCCCCCGACTCGGCCCCGGCCTCGCTCGGCGGCGCGGCCCGGCGGGGCACCACCGACGACCGCCTCGGGGAGACGACCGACCTCCTGCCGACGATCGCGGCCGAGCTCGGCGTCGAGGTGCCGTGGCCGGTCGACGGCCAGAGCCTCTTCGGGCCCGAGCGGGACTCGACCGAGCGCTCGATCTTCGCCCGCGGCAACCGGGTGCGCACAGACGACCCGGTGCTGGACGTCCAACCGATCGTGGACCGGATCCACGAGCTGTTCCTCGGGCCGGACGGGGGGTTCGAGCTCTACGGCCTCGGGCCCGGACGGCCCACCGTCGGCCGCCGCGTGGCGCCGCTCACGGTGGACCGCGACCCGGCCGCGTGCTGGAACCACGACGTCGACGCGACCGCCGGCGCGGTCGGCGAGGTCGAGGGCTGGATCGGGCCCGACGACGGCGGCGAGCGGCGGATCCCGTTCGCGATCGTCGTGGACGGGCGCGTCGTGGGCACGTCGCGCACCAACGACAGCGGCGACCACGTCAACCGCGTCATCGCCCTGGCCGATCCCGCGGCCTGGCCCGACGATCCCGCCGACGTGTCCCTGTGGCGGGTCGTCGACCCCGAGGAGCGCGACGGCGGCGAGCAGTCGTTGCCCGGGCTCGTGCGCCTCCCGGCCTGCGACTGACGCTCTCTCTCGGTCCCGTCGGCCCTGTCGGACCCGTCCCGGGCCCCCGGTCGCGCTCGGGTCCCGCCGGCTCAGCTGCTGAGGCGACCGTCGAGGATGTGGGCGACCCGGTCGGCGTAGTGGACCATGCGCTCGTCATGGGTGACGACGATCGCGGCCGTGCCACGGGACTTCATCTCGCTGCGGATCAGCTCCATCACGGACTCGCCCAGCTTGGTGTCGAGCGCGGACGTCGGCTCGTCGAAGAGCACCAGCGCCGGCTCGTTCATGAGCGCCCGCCCGATCGCGACCCGTTGGCGCTCACCGCCGGAGAGCTGGCCCGGCAGGTTCTTGGCCCGCTTGGTGAGGCCGAGCTCCTCGAGGAGCTGGTCCGCCCGCTGCCGGGCGGCCGGCCCCCGGCGCCGGCCGAGCTCGTCGACCACCAGGAGGTTCTCGCGGGCGGTCAGGAACGGCACCAGGTTGACGGCCTGGAACACGAAGCCGACCTTCTCCTGGCGGAACCGGGTCAGCTGCTTCGGGGAGTAGTCGGTGATGTCGTCGCCACCGACCACGACCCGGCCCTCGGTGGGGGACAGGATGCCGCCGGCGATCGAGCACAACGTGGTCTTGCCGGAACCGGACGGGCCGACGAGGGCGACGATCTCGTCGGCGGCGACCTCGAGGGTGGCGTGGTCGAGGGCGACGACCTCGCTGTCGCCCACCCGGTACACCTTGCGGACGGCGTCGAGCCGCAGGGCCGGGGTGGCACCGCCGGCCGCGTGCGGCGGGGTCGGGGCGCTGGTGGCGGTGTCGGTCATGAGGAGCTCCCGATGGCGGAGGCGGGGTCGATGCGCAGCACCCGTCGCAGCGAGAAGGCGCAGCCGACCACCGACGCGACGAGCAGGAAGACGATGCTGCTCACCACCCGGGCGGGGGTGAGCGTGAACGGGATCGAGCCCGGTGGGACGGCGAGGTCGAGGGCGACCGAGATGGCGGCGCCGATGGTGGCGGCCACGAGCGTGACCAGGGCGGCCTGGACCACCACGCCGGCGAAGAGGGTGCGGGAGCGGGCGCCCACGGCCTTGAGCACCCCGTAGAGCCCGGTGCGCTCGACGGTGAGCAGGGCGAAGAACAGGGCGACCACGACGATGGCCACCACGATGGTGACCCCGATGATCTGGTTGAAGACCGAGCGCTGCTGTGCGACGCCGGGGAGCGCGTCGACCGCGGCGTCGACGGTCAGGGAGCTGGTGGCGCCGTCGGTGGCCGCGTCGATGTCGTCGGCCAGGGTCGCCGGATCGACCCCGTCGGCGCGGACCACGAGGGCCTGGAACACACCCGGCCCGACCGTGGCGTCGGGGCGGTTGGCGTTCTGGACCTCGCGCCAGGTGTCGGGGGCGACCCACAGCGACCCCTGGCCGGAGAAGGCGGTGTCGCTGACGAACCCGATGACCTCGATCGGGCTGCGGGCCGGGCCGACGAGGACCTCGGTGCCGACCTCGATGCCCGACGCCTCCAGCGTGTCGTCGGCGTAGGCCTGGCCGGGGGGTGGCGGCTCGCCCACCCCGTTCGGCGGGATCTCGTAGCCGAACACCGCCAGGTCGGCGAGGTCCCGCGGCCCGTTGCCGGGCACCCGGCCCCCGAGCAGCGCCACGCCGAGGCCGCCCACCTCGCCGACGCCGGGCACCGCCGCGACCTGGTCCTGCAGCTCCGGGGGGATGCGGCTGCGGAAGAACGACTCGCGTGCGGTCGACGAGTAGACGATCACGTCGGCGTCCTGGGCCCGGACCGCGCCCGTGGCGCTCTGGACGAGCCCGTCGAGCAGGCCGCCGAGGAACATCAGGAGGATGGCGATCAGGGTCAGGATGATCGTGGCGGTGGCGAAGCGGCTCGGACGGCGGCGCAGCTCGCGCAGGGCGATCCTCACACCGACACCCCCGCGCCGGTGGTCGCCTCGACGGGGTCGATGCGCAGCACCCGACGGGCCGAGAACAGCGAGCTGAGCACGCCGAGGACCAGCAGCAGCACGCTCCACCCGATCACCGCCGCGGTCTGGAACCGCAAGGGGATGGCCCCGACGCGCTGCACCGACAGCGGCGCGTAGATCGCCACCCCGACCGCGATGCCGGCGACCATGACGATCACGACCTGGACGAGCAGGGCCGCGACCAGCCGGCGTGACGGGGCGCCGACGGCGTGCAGCAGGGTGAGCGCGCCCGCCTTCTGGAAGGTGATGATCAGGAAGAACAGGCCCGTGAGCAGGGGCACCACGAGGGCGTACAGCAGGAAGATCACCTGGAACGACTGGCGCACCTGGGCCACGCCGGGGGTCTCGTCGGCGGCCTGGTCGCGGGGGAGGGCGTCGGCGTCGGGGTCGGCGGCGTTGATCGACGCCGACACCTGCGCCGCCGACGTGCCCGCCGCCGGCTCGACCGCGATGGCGTTGGGCAGGGGGTCGCGGGCGTCGGGGTTGACCGAGCGGACCGCCGCCACGAAGGTGTCGTAGGTCGTGAACAGCGTCGGGGTGGCCTGGAGGTTCACGTCCTCGGCCTGGCCCACCACGGTGAGCTCGAGCCCGCCCGGCTCCAGGGCGACGGTGTCGCCGATGGCGAGGCCGAGCTCGGCGTCCGCCTCGTTGGCCACGGCCTCGCCGTCGGTCTCGGGCAGGCGGCCGGCGGTCAGGGTGGTGGGGGAGCCGAGGCCCTCGGCCTCGTAGCCGAGCAGGACGACGTCGGACTGCTCGCCCCCCACCTCGGCGGTGAAGGTGCCCTGGCCGATGCGGCCGGAGCGACCGATCCCGTCGGCCGAGGTGATGGCGGACTCGACGGGCGGGGTGATCACGCTGCCCTGGAGGTTGCGGCGGCCGTCGACGCTGTAGACGAGCACCGGCGCCGACTGGTTGCGGATCGCGCCCACGAAGGCGGTGAGCAGCCCGTTCTGCAGCGTCTGCTGGAACAGGATCAGGAACACGAGGAGCCCGATCGCGGCCATGACGAGGCCGAAGCGCACCTTGGCGCGACGCATCTCCCGCAGGGCCAGGAACATCGCCGCTGAGCATGGCACGGGCGGGTGCCCGCTCCGGCACCGGGCGGCGAGGTTTGTGGGCGGCGGCGGGCCCGGGCGGGTCCGGCCGGTGCCCGACCCGCGACGCGAGGGTTGGCCCCGGCCGCTCGGCGCGCGATTACCCTCGGCTCGGTGGACGTGTGGCACGACGACGAGCCCTTCCCGCGGCCCGCGGCGGGCTCGGCGGTCACGATCGGCGCGTACGACGGCGTGCACCGCGGCCACCAGCAGGTGATCGGCGAGGTCCGGCGCGTGGCGGCCGAGCGGGGCCTGCGCTCCGTGGTCGTCACCTTCGACCGCCACCCCGCCAGCGTCGTGCGACCGGAGTCGGCCCCGAAGCAGCTGACCGACCCCGACCAGGAGCTCGAGCTGCTCGCGGCCACGGGCGTCGACGCCACCCTGGTCATCCACTTCGACGAGGCCCGCTCCAAGGAGCCGGCCGAGGAATTCGTCCGGGAGATCCTGGTCGGTGCCCTGAACGCCAAGACCATCGTGGTCGGCGAGGACTTCCACTTCGGCCACCAGCGCCGAGGCAACAACGCGCTGCTGGCCGCCATGGGCGCCGAGCTCGGCTTCGCCGTCGACGGCATGGACCTGCTCCAGGCCGGCCCGGAGGGCGCGGTGTCGTCCACCGCCATCCGGAACGCGCTGGTGGCGGGCGACCTCGCCGCCGCCCACGCCATGCTCGGCCGCGAGCACGAGGTCCGGGGCATCGTCGGCCACGGCGACGAGCGGGCCCGCGACCTCGGGTTCCGCACCGCCAACGTGGCCATCGCCGAGGACGTCCTGCTGCCGAAGGACGGCATCTACGCCGGCTGGTACGAGCGGCCCGACGGGAGCGTCCACCCCACCGCGATCTCCCTCGGCCGGCGACCGACGTTCTACGAGTTCGCCGATTCGCCGCTGCTCGAGGCCCACCTGCTCGACTTCCAGGGCGACCTCTACGGCGAGCGGGCTCGGGTGCGCTTCGTCGAGCGCCTGCGCGACGAGCTCAAGTTCGACTCGGTCGACGCCCTCGTCGACCAGATGGGCCGCGACGTGGCCCGGGTGCGGGAGCTCCTCCATGCCTGACCGGGCCGGCGACACCCTGGCCCACGAGGCGGTCGTCGACGACGCCGGCGTGCGCTGGGCCGGCGAGGTCGAGCCGCTCACCGGCCCGATCACCCAGCCGCTGCGCGAGGGCATCGAGCCCGCCCGCATCGGCTCGGGCGCCCGCCTCGCCCGTCACCGCGTGCGGCTCTCGGACGGCCACGAGGTCGGCCTCGCCGTGTGCGGCCGCGGGATCCCGCTCGTCGTGGTGCACGGCTTCTCGGCCGAGGGCTTCCTCTACGCCCAGACGCTGTCGCGCCTGGTGTCGATGGGCTACAAGGTCATCGCCATCGACACCGCCGGCCACGGCGGCACCCAGGGCCTGCCCCGCGGCGGCGGGGACCTGCACGGCTACAGCGAGCTGTTGGGCCGGGCCATCCGCGAGCTCGGCATCCGCCAGGCCGTCCTCGCCGGCCACTCGATGGGCGGCCGCCTCGTCACGGAGCTCGCCGCCGAGGACCCCGAGCTCGCCATCGCGGTGATCCTGCTCGACGCCATCGTCGGCGACACGTGGGACAAGATGGTCAACGTCTTCCGGGTGGCCCCGCCCCTGCTCGGCTTCGTCGGCGCGACCCTGGCGGTCGACAGCCTCTCGACCGTGCCGCTGTTCAAGGACCCCCGCCAGGCGGTCAAGCTCATGCGCCTCGCCCTCCCCGTCGGCGCCGGCATCGCCAGCCACCCTTGGCAGCTGCTCGGCCCCACGGTGTCGATCCTGCGGTCGCGGGGGAGCGGCCACCTGCTCGATGCGCTCGCCGCCGAGCGCGTGCCCCTCATCGCCATCCACGGCGACAAGGACGTCGCCGTGCCCATCGCCACCGCCAAGGAGGCGGCCCGGCGGGCCAAGGGCCACTTCGTGGTGGTCCACGACGCGAGCCACTCGTGGCTGCTCAAGGACCCCGAGACCCTGCCGGCGATCATGTACGACCTGCTCGGCAACGGACTCGGCTCGGCCCAGCGCCGCGCCCTGCGGGCCCACGGGGTGGCGCCGGGCGCCGCGGACGAGGAGGCGGTCGAGGCCGCGCTCTACGAGCCCGACGCCCTCGTGCTGGCCCTCACCCCCGAGGAGGTCACCCCCTCCCCGGCGGAGCGCAAGAAGGTGCACCCGCGGCGCCCCCGCTACCGCTACACCGTCCACCCGCCCCTGCGCTGACGCGGCCGCCGCCGGCCGGCGAATCGCGGGTTCCGGGGGTGGGGTGCTACCCTGGCGGGCGCACCGAGCGCCGTCTGCGCGCCGTGCCTGCTTCCGGTTACGCACACGCGGACCACGAGGCCGGGTAGCACACCCACCCACTGAAGAAAGCACAACGACACTTCCATGCCTGACAGCACGGGTCTTCCCCCCAAGGCCGACACCATCGCCGAGAACCGGCTCCACGACACCGACACCGGTTCCCCCGAGGTCCAGGTCGCACTGCTCACCGAGCGCATCAACCACCTCACCGAGCACCTCAAGACCCACAAGAAGGACCACCACAGCCGCCGCGGCCTGCTCATGCTGGTCGGCCGGCGCCGCCGGTTGCTCGACTACGTGAAGCGCAACGACGTCGAGCGCTACCGCGCCCTCATCGCGAAGCTGGGCCTGCGCCGCTAGGCGCGCCCGCACCGCGACCCGAGCTCTCACCTCCCGCGGGCACCGCCCCGCACACAACACACAACCCACGCGGCGTGCTGGTCAGCTGCCAGTGGCCGGCTTCCCGAACCCCGACGAGCGCACGAGCGCAGCGGGGCGGCGGGTGGTCGACCACTGGGAACTGGCCCCGCCGCCAGACCGGGGCCACCACCGGCCCCGAGAGGAGGACATCCCATGGCGGATGCCACCAGCGTCTCCGGTGCGATCACCGGTTCCGAGAACACCCTGTCGTTCGAGACGGGCAAGCTGGCCGGACTGGCCGACGGCGCCGTCGTCGCCCAGATCGGCGACACCGTGGTGCTGGTGACGGCCACCGCGGCCAAGGGCGTGCGGGAGGGCATCGACTTCTTCCCGCTCACCGTCGACATCGAAGAGCGCATGTACGCCGCGGGCAAGATCCCCGGCTCGTTCTTCCGTCGTGAGGGCAAGGCCTCCGACCAGGCCATCCTCACCTGCCGGCTCATCGACCGGCCGCTGCGCCCGTCGTTCCCCGACGGCTTCCGCAACGAGATCCACATCGTCGGCACCATCCTCGGCGCCGACAAGGTCAACCCCCACGACGTGCTGGCCATCAACGCCGCGTCGGCCGCCCTGTCCCTGTCGGGCATCCCCTTCGAGGGCCCCATCGGCGCCGTCCGGGTCGCGTTCGACGCCAACGGCACCTGGATCCCGCACCCCACCTACCAGGACGGCGACTCCAGCTCGTTCGAGATGGTCGTGGCCGGCCGCATCGGTGACGACGGCGACGTCGCCATCATGATGGTCGAGGCCGGTGGCACCGAGGCCGCCTGGGAGCTCTACCAGGACGGCGCCCCCAAGGTCACCGAGGCGGTCATCGCCGAGGGCCTCGAGGCCTCCAAGACCTGGATCCGCGAGTCCATCGACCTCCAGAACGAGCTGGTCGCGAAGGTCGGGGGCAAGAAGCCGTCGATCACCTTCACCGCCCAGGTCGACTACAGCGACGACATCTACGCCGCCGTGGCCGAGGTCGGCACCGAGCGCCTCGCCGCCGCCATGGCCATCGCCGACAAGGCCGACCGTGACGCCGCCACCGACGCCGCCCGCGACGCGATCGTGGACGAGCTGGCCGAGCGCTTCGCCGAGGTCGACAACGCCACCAAGCAGATCAAGGCCGCCGTGCGGTCGCTCACCAAGGCCATCGTGCGCAAGCGCATCGTGGAGGAGGGCGTGCGCATCGACGGCCGTGGCGTCACCGACATCCGGCCCCTGTCGGCCGAGGTCGGCGTGCTGGCCGCGGTCCACGGCTCCGGCCTGTTCCAGCGCGGCGAGACCCAGGTGCTGAACGTGGCCACCCTGGGCATGCCCCGCATGGAGCAGATGCTCGACACCATCGGCATCGACGACCGCAAGCGCTACATGCACCACTACAACTTCCCGCCCTTCTCCACGGGTGAGACCGGCTTC
>JAYRFK010000005.1:0-64295 GCA_041908445.1 Acidimicrobiales bacterium
CCCCCCCCCCCGGGGCGGGGGGGGCGGGGCCCCCCGGGGGGGGGGTGCGTGGGGGGTGCCGGCGGGGGGGGTTCTGGGCTTAACCCACGGCGCGGGGGGGGGCCCCCCGCCGGGGGGGGGGGGGGCCACCGCTCGAACCGGTCGGTGACCAGCAGCGGCTGACGGGCCGGGCCCGTCGGGCCGCTAGCAGTCGACGGTGACCGTGAAGCCGTCCGTCTCGCCGGTGTCCGAGGGCGTGCCGGCGCTGTTGAAGGTGCGGACGATGAGGTCCGTCGGCGCGTCGGCGGAGGTCTCCACCGTGATCTGGAACGGCGCCGCGGTGCCGTTGGCGTTGTCGTTGATGGTCGCGGTCCACCCGCAGTTGGCCACCGAGTTGGTGAAGGCCACGCGGTACACGCCGGCGCTGGCGCGGAAGGCGGACTCGACGCCCCGGCCCCGGATGAGGGCGGTGGCGATGCCGGCGTTGACCTTCGCCCAGCGGGCCACGACGTTCGCCTTCAGGTCCTGGCGGCCGACCGTGCCGTTGGCGATGTCGGTGCCGGTCACCGAGCCGTTGATGATGGCGGCGCTGTTGACCGAGTTGGCCGCCGCCAGCTCGGCGACGGCGGAGCCGACCTCAGGCGCCTCCTGGGCCGACGCGAGGCCGCCTCCGACGAGCAGGACGGCGACGGCGCCGCCCGCTGCGGCCGTGAGCAGCTGGGTGCCGACAGAACGAAGCTTGGGCATGGGATCTCCTGGGTCGTGGGGCGCGGTCCACGCCGTCCCCGGGGTGACGAACGTCACTCTACGTAGTCGGCGCCGACCGCGCCGACCATGCCCCGTGGGCCGGGGCGTCAGCTCGCTCCCCCGCTCGGCGTCAGTCGAGATCGGCCGGGGGCCACGCCGGATCGAGCTGGCGCAGGAACAGCGCGCAGCGCTCCTCCTCGTCGGTCTCCCCGATCAGGCCGGCGGTGCGGCGCAGGCCGTCGAGGGCCCGGAGGAAGCCCCGGTTCTCGGGGTGCTGCCAGCGCACGTAGCCCGAGCCCCGCCAACCGCTCTGGCGGAGCCGGTCGAGGCCCCGGTGGTAGCCGACGCGGTAGGCGGCGTACGCCTCCATCGTGTCCCGGCCCAGGTCCCCGAGCCGGGCCCACCCCTCGAGCGAGCGGGGGTGGGCGGCGACCACCGCGGCCACCGCCGCCCGGCGTTCGCCGTCGGGTCCGTTGCACGCGGTCCGCAGCGCGGCGAGGACCGCCTCGGGCTCGGCCTCGAGCACGGTCTCGGGGGGTCCGCTGGAGAAGGAGACGTCGGCCACGACGCCGACGCTACCGGAGCGCCGGGTCGTCGCCCGGGGGGCCCGGCATCGCCGGCGGTGGCGGCACCGCGGTCCCGCCCCGGAGGCCTCCGGCCCGGAGGGCATCGAGGTGGGCGGCCGTGGCGGCGAAGGCCTGGGTGATCAGCTCGTGGCTGTGGCTGAAGTCGTTGTACTTCAACCGGGGCGGCGAGCCCACCGGCAGCACCTCGACCTTGACCCGGGCCGGCAGGGCGGCCAGGTCCTCGTGGTAGCGGTGGCGGCGGGCGATCCAGTAGGCCTGCACGATCACGTCGAGCGGGCGCTTCGGGTCGAGCCACGGGCGGTCGAGGGTGCCGACGTGCAGCACGTAGATGGTGCGGGCGCCGAGCTCGACCGCCCGGGTCACCGGCACGTCGTTCACGACCGCGCCGTCCATGTACCGGGTGTCGCCGATCTTCACGAGGGGGAAGATCCCGGGCAACGCCGCCGACGCCAGGATGGGGTCGACGAGCGGGCCGCTCGAGAACCAGCGCTCCTCCGCCGGCTCGACCGCGGTGGCCACGCACTGGAAGGGCACGCGCAGCGCCTCGAAGCGGTCGACGCCGAGCGCCTCGGTGACGACCGCCCGCAGCCCGGCGTTGTCGTGCACCGACGCCCGGCGCCTCGCCAGCATCACCGACGGTGGCAGCCAGCCCGAGGGCATGACCTCGTCGTCGTCGATGGCCATCCAGAGCTCCTCGAGCCGGCGGATGCCCTCCGGCGAGGGGTCGGCGGCGTAGGCCGCGCCGTTCAGCGCACCCACCGAGCAGCCGAGCACGAGGTCGGCCTGGATGCCCCGCTCGACGAGCGCCCGCAGCATGCCCACCTGGATCGCCCCCAGGTTGCCGCCACCGGAGAGCACGAACGCCACCTTGCCCCGACGGGCCAGGCGCTCCCGCAACGCCACGACCGGCGCCTAGGGCACGCGGACCAGGCGGAGCTGGTCGGTGGCCGGCGAGGAGGGCTGGGTCCCGGCGAGGACGGCCACCGTGTCGCCCGAGCGGATGTGGCCGCGCTCGCGTGCGATCTCGATGGCGGCCTCGACCTGGCTCTGGGCGTCGGCCCGCTCGGCGAGGGGCAGCGGCGTGGCCCCCCAGCTGAGGGTGAGCTGGCGGACGGTGCGCTCGTCGGTCGAGAACCCGAGGATCTTGCACTGCGGGCGGAACCGGGCGATGGCCCGGACGGTGAAGCCGCTGCGGGACAGGCAGAGGATGGCCGACGCCCGCACCTCGGTGGCGGCCCGCCAGGTGGCCATGGTCATCGCGTCGGTGACCTGGGCGTCGCCGGCGGCCTGGCCGACCGCGTTCAGGGCGGACAGCTGCGGCGCCCAGCCGTTGTAGTCGAACTCCTGGTCGGCCCGGCCGGCGATGCGGGCCATCGTCCGCACGGTGCCGACCGGGTCGTGGCCGATCGCGGTCTCGCCGGAGAGCATCACCGCACTGGACCCGTCGAACACCGCGTTGGCCACGTCGGACGCCTCGGCGCGCGTCGGCGTGCCCGCGTGGATCATCGACTCGAGCATCTGCGTCGCGGTGATCACGGGGCGCCCGAGGGCGATGCACTTGCGGATGATCCGCTTCTGGAGGTGGGGCAGCTCCTCGATCGGGAACTCGGCGCCGAGGTCGCCGCGGGCCACCATGATCGCCCCGGCCTCGGCGACGATGCCCTCGAGGTTGTCCACGGCGGCGCGGGTCTCGACCTTGGCGATGACGAGCGGGCCGCGCGGGTGGGGCTCGAGCCCGACCCGCCGGACGTCGTGGGCCGACCGGACGAACGAGACCGCGACCATGTCGACGCCGACCTCGACGAAGGCGTCAAGCATCCGCAGGTCGGCGGGCGTGGGGGTGGGCACCCGGAGGCGGTCGGAGGGCACGTGGACGCCGGGGCGGCCCTCGAGGTGGCCGCCGTGCTCGACCTCGACGTCGAAGGAGTCACCGGCGCGGTCGCGCACCCGGGCGACGACCGAGCCGTCCCCGAAGATCAGCGGGTCGCCGACCTCGACGTCGTCCAGCAGGCCCTCGTAGTCGACCTCGACGACCTCGGCCGTGCTGTGCGCGGACCCGGTGGTGACCCGGAGCCGCTGGCCGTCGGTCAGCTCGAGCCCGCCCTCGGGGAAGGCCCCGGCCCGGACCTTGGGGCCGGGCAGGTCGACGAGGATGCCCAACGGCCGGCCGGCCGCCTCCGCCGCGGCCCGCAGCCGGAAGAACCGGTCGATCTGCAGGTCGAGGGTGTCGTGGGCCAGGCCGAGCCGGGCCACGTCCATGCCCGCCTCCACCATGCGCTGCAGGACCGGCGGCGAGTCCGATGCCGGTCCGATGGTGGCGACGATCTTGGTCCGGCGAGCCATGAGGCTCCACGCTAGGGGCACGACGGCGCCGCCCGCGAGCACTTCCGGCGCCCGAACCCCCGGGAGGACCGCACCGTGCAGCTCTGGTTGATCCGCCACGCGCTGCCCCGGCGCGTGGAAGGCGTCGCCGGCGGCGCCGACCCCGGCCTGGCCGAGCCGGGCCACGACCAGGCCCGCCGCCTGGCGGAGTGGCTCGCGACCGAGCCGATCGAGGCGGTGTGGTCCAGCCCCCTGCGACGGGCCCGCGAGACCGCGGGGCCGCTCGCCGCCGCGCTCGGCGTGGAGGTCGTGCTGGACGACGACCTCGCCGAGTGGGACCGCGAGGCCGACTCGTACATCCCCCTCGAGGAGCTCAAGGCCGAGGGCGACCCCCGGTGGCAGGAGCTCGTTGACGGCACCTGGGCGGGCGACGACGGGGGCGCCGCCTTCGCCGAGCGGCTCCGGGCCGCCATGGAGCGCGTCATCGCCGCCCATCCCGGCGGCGAGGTGGCCGTGGTGTGCCACGGCGGCGTGATCAACGTGTACCTCGCCCACGTGCTCGGCCTCGCCGAGGCCATGTTCTTCCACCCGGACTACACGAGCGTGAGCCGGGTCCGGGCCGCCCGTTCGGGGGCCCGCTCGATCGCCAGCATCAACGAGACGGGCCACCTCCACCGCTGAGGCGGCGGCTCAGCCCTCCGGCCGCGACCAGCAGGTCGTGCGCGACGGGGGCGGCTGGTCCAGGGCCTCGACGAGGCGACGGGTGTCGAAGCCGGGCAGCCCGGCGAGGCGCTCGATGACCCCCCGCTCGGCCGCCAGCCGACTCGGCACGAGGCAGCCGTGGGTGTCGTCGACCCCGAGCACGATCAGGGCGCCGTCATCGCGGTGGACGCCGATGTCGGTGGTGATGACCTCCACCTCGCGCAGCTCGGCCCAGCGCACCATCTCGACCCGGCCGTCGGCCAGCCGGCGCTCGACCCGCTCGTCGTCGACCGAGAGCCCGACCGTCGCCGCGGCGGCGGCCCGCTGGTCGCGGGCCGAGCGCAGGTAGGCGAGGAAGCCGGCGAGGCCGGCGACGGCCGCGACGCCCACGACGAGGAGGGGGAGCACCCGGCCGCCGTCAGTTGAGGCGGGCGCGGTAGCGCGTCGCCACGGTCAGGTCCTGCTGCGCCCGCTCCCCCGCCGAGCCGGCGGCCACGGCCTCGAGCTCGTCGGCGGCGGCCCCGAACTGCCCGGCGGCGGCGAGCGCCGCGGCCAGCTCACGGCGCTCCCCGGCCGCCGCGCCCGGCACCGAGGCCCGCAGGCGCAGGACCCGGATGAGCGCCGATCGGTCACCCTCGGCCCGGTGGATGCCCACGAGGTTCGCGAGCACCCGCCGCAGGATGACGTGGGCCCCGACCGGTTGCAGGAAGGTGGGGTCGAACGGGGCCTCGGGGCCGTGCAGCGTGTGGAAGACCCGCTCGCAGCCGGTGGCGTCGAGGAGGGCGCCGCGGAAGGGGTCGACGAAGGCGGCCGGGTCGACCTGGTCGCGCAGGAGGAAGTGCCCCGGCATCGACACGCCCGCCAGCGGGACGCCGAGGCGACGACCCACCACCATCACCAGCACCGCCAGCGAGATCGGGATGCCGACGCGGCGGGCCAGCACCTGGTCGAGGTAGGAGTTGTGGGCGTCGTAGTACGCGTCGCGGTTCCCGACGAAGCCCTCGTCCACGTAGAGGTGCCGGAGCAGGCCGTCGAGGGTCGGCGTCGCGCACCCGGCGGCGAGGCGGTCGAGCTCGCCGAGGCCGGCCTCGAGGTCGAGCCCCGGGTTGGCGGCGGCGGCGACGAGGAACATGGCCTCGTCGAGGGGGACCGACGCCTCCGGCACCGCCACCACGGCGGCGAAGCGCTCCACGGGGTCCACCCGCTCACGGTACCGCCGGCCCGCGCGGCGGCGGGGTCGACCGGCGGGTCGAGGGTGGCCGTGGGACCGCCGGGTAGCGTTCCGCCGATGACGCCCCGCTGGCCGTTCCTCGACCACCCGGGCCCGCTCGCGTTCGCCCACCGGGGTGGGGCCAGCGACGCACCCGAGAACACCCTGCCGGCGTTCGCACGGGCCGTGGAGCTCGGGTACCGCTACGTCGAGACCGACGCCCACGTCACGAGCGACGGCGTGCTGCTGGCCTTCCACGACGACGTGCTCGACCGGGTCACCGACCACCGCGGCGTGGTGGCCGACCTTCCCTGGTCCACCGTCGCGGAGGCCCGCGTCGACGGCCTCGAGCCCATCCCCCTGCTCGAGGACCTGCTCGGCACGTGGCCGGACCTGCGGGTCAACATCGACCCGAAGCACGACGCCGCCGTCGACCCGCTGGCCGAGGCCATCGAGCGCACTGGTGCCATCGACCGGGTCTGTGTCGGCTCGTTCTCGGACCGCCGCCTGCGCCGGCTCCGCCGCCGCCTGGGGGAGCGCCTCTGCTGGTCGCTCGGCCCGGCGGGCATCGCCCGGGCGCGCCTCGGCAGCATCGGCGCCCCCGTCGGGCCGATCCCCGCGCCCTGCCTCCAGGTGCCGGTGCGCCAGGGGCGGCTCACGATCGTCGACCAGCGCTTCGTCGAGCACGCCCACCGCCACGACGCCCAGGTCCACGTCTGGACCATCGACGACGCCGACGAGATGGCCCGCCTGCTCGACCTCGGCGTCGACGGCATCATGACGGATCGTCCGGCCGTCCTGCGGGAGGTGCTCGAGGCCCGGGGCGAGTGGGTGGCCTGATGGAACTGCCCCTCACCCCCCTCGACTTCCTGGCCCGGGCCCGGTCCCTCTTCCCCTCCCGGGTCGGCGTCGTGGCCGGCGAGCAGCGGTTCACCTACGCCGAGTTCGGCGAGCGTTGCGACCGCCTCGCCCACGCCCTGCGGCGCGACCTCGCCGTGGCTCCCGGTGACCGGGTGGCCTGGCTCGGGGGGAACACCCACGAACTGCTCGAGGCCTACTACGGCGTGCTGCTCGCCGGGGCGGTGCTGGTCCCGCTGAACATCCGCCTCGCGCCGGCCGAGCTGGCCGCGCTGCTCGACGACTGCACCCCCACCGCCCTGTTCCGGCACCCCGACCAGGCCGACCCGGGCCACGCCACGCCCCAGGTCGTGCTCGGCGAGGAGCACGAGGCCCTGCTGGCGGCCCAGCCCGACGGGCCACCCCCGCCCGTCGCCGTCGACGAGCGCGCCCCCGCGGAGATCTTCTACACGAGCGGGACGACCGGCCTGCCGAAGGGGGCGGTGCTGACCCACCGCAGCCTGTACCTGCACGCCGTGCACTCGGCGCTGACGAACGGGCTGACCGGCGACGACGTCGTGTTGCACACCATCCCGCTGTTCCACGTCAACGGTTGGGGCACCCCCCACTACGTCACCGGCCTCGGCGGCGTGCACGTGATGCTCCCCCGCTTCGACGCCGGCGAGGTGCTCCGCCTCATCGCCGACGAGGGCGTCACCCGCCTGTTCCTCGTGCCGGCCATGGCCACCGCGCTGCTCGACCACCCGGACCTCGACGCACGGGACCTCCCGTCGCTGCGCCAGATCTCGGTGGGCGGCGCACCCCTCGGGCGCGAGCTGCTCGGCGAGCTCGAGGCGCGCCTGGGCTGCCCCTGCATCTGCGGCTACGGCATGACCGAGTCCTCCCCCACCCTCACCCGGGCGCTGGACAAGCCCGGGGAAGCACCCGATCCGGCCCGCCGTGCCACCACGGGCCTGCCCATCCTCGGGGTGGAGCTCTCCGTGGTGGACGACGACGGCCACGAGGTGGCGCACGACGGCGCGGCGCGCGGCGAGGTGCGGGCCCGCTCCAACCACGTCATGGACGGCTACTGGAACGCTCCCGAGGCCACCGCCGAGGTGCTGCGCGACGGCTGGCTGCACACCGGCGACGTCGCCACCGTCGACCCCGACGGCTACCTCACCATCGTGGACCGGGCCAAGGACGTGATCATCTCCGGCGGCGAGAACATCTCCTCGGTGGAGGTGGAGAAGGCGCTCACCGCCCACCCGGCGGTGCTCGAGGCCGCCGTGGTCGGCGTGCCCGACGAGCGCTGGGGCGAGGTGCCCGCCGCCTTCGTGGTGCTGCGCTCGGGCCACACCGCCGAGCCCGCGGCCCTGCGGGAGTTCGTCCGCGACCGCCTGGCCCACTTCAAGGCGCCCCGCGACCTGACCATCGTGGCCGAGCTGCCGAAGAGCGGCACCGGCAAGGTCCGCAAGGACCACCTCCGCCAGGCGCGCTAGCGACCCGCGCCGGCGCGCCGCCCCGACCACCACGGCCGACGGGCGCCACGTCGCGGGGCCCGACCGACCCGCGCCCGGGCGGGGCGGGTCACGGACGCGCCGCGACCCGGGCCGCCGCCGCGACGGCGGGGACCCGGGCCGTGTTCGAACGCGAAGCAGCCGCCCCGAAGGGCGGCCGCTCCAGCGTTCCTGTTCCTAGGAGTGGATCAGGCGGCAGCCTTGCCGAAGCGACGGCGGGCGCCGAACAGGGCGGCACCACCGAGCACGACGAGGGCGACGCCCACACCGACGAGGGTGCCGGTGTTGTTGGAGCCGGTACGGGCCAGGGCGACCTCGTTGCCGACCACCTCGAAGCTGAGGACACGACAGAGCGCCTCACCACCGGTGTCGGTGCCGCAGACCTCGAGGCCGCAGTCACCGGCGGGCACGTCGGGGACGACGTAGGAGAAGGTGAAGGTGGTCCCGGTCGACGGGCCCTCGAAGACCACGGTCGGGCCGCAGGTCAGGGTGGCGGTGACGGTGCTGCCGGCGGCGTAGCCGTGCACGGTGCAGGTGACGGTGTCACCGACCGAGGCGCTGGCCGGCGAGCAGCCGTCGTCGGAGCCGGTCGAGGCGGCGATGTAGGCATCCAGATCGAAGTTGCCCTGATCGTCGACGAACTGGGAGGGGTCCTGGTCCTCCTGGCCGCCGGCCTGCGCCTGGGCGGGGCCCAGCGTCGCGAGCAGCAACATGCCGCTCAAGAACAGTCCACCAAGGACTGCACGAAGGATGTTGCGCATGGAACTCGTCACGGATGTCCTCCCAAGGATTCGGAACAGATCGCAGTTATAGCACGTACGTCGGCGCAGACGTGGATTCTCGTGAGGCCTTCACCGCGGCCGCCGCGACCCCGGCGAGGAAGGCCAGATCGGCCGCCAGGACGACGAGCGTCGGCCAGTACCAGACCGGGCCGTCGCCGGCGGGGAGGCGGAGCTGGCCGTCGCCCGCGATCGCGGCCGGCTCGGTGCCCCGCAGCCACCCCCAGGCGCCCGGCCGCGCCCACGTCGCGGCGCCCGACGGGTCGACGCCCCGCACCGGCGCGACCGGCCCGGTGGCGTCCAGGGCCTCCCCCGCATCGGTGCGCACCGGGCCGCGCCAGTCGACCACCTCGAACAGCTCGAGCGTCGGCCCCTCGACGACACGGCGCAGGCCCGGGTCGTCCCGCAGGGCGCCGTAGGTCTGCCAGTCGATGTCGTGCTGGAGCACGACCCACCGCACACCGAGGTCGGCCAGCCCGGCGCCGACGTCCTCGCCGGCCTGGACCCGGAGCGCGAGCAGGTCCATCGTGGGTTCACGGGGGTCCGCCCGCTCCCGGGCCGGGTCACCCAGGTGCGGGTCCGAGGCGACGAGCACGTCGCCCCCCAGGTACGAGGGCATCACGTCGAGCACACGGCGCCCGCCCGCCACGTTGAGGTCGAAGTACTGCGCCCAGGGCAGCGAGGCCACCGGGCCGGGGCGCTCCTGCACGACCGCCCGAGCCTCGCCCCACTCGGGCGGGAGGTCCACGGGGTCGAGCTGGCCACCCGCTCCCCAGAGGCCCGGCAGCGCGAGCCACGCGCCCAGCACCAGCGGCAGGGCCAGCCAGGCCACCCGGCGGGCGCCGGCCACCCCGAGGGCCAGGCGCCGAGCGCCCAGGGCGGCGGCGGGCGCGAGCCAGACGAGGTAGAGGGGCAGCAGCCGGTGGCCCTCGCGCAGCGGGGCGCCGACCGGCGTCGCGGTGACGGCGTCGTAGAGCGAGTCCACGCCGGGGACCGAGCTCGCGAGGGCCAACACCGCGCCGACCGCCGCCAACCACCCCGCCGGCCGGCGCCACGCCTCGGGCAGGTCCCGGTGGCCCAGCACGCCGAGCACGAGCAGCGCCCCGCCCACGACCGCCACGCCGAACCACCCGCGTCCCACCTGGAAGGCGTCCTGCCAGAACCCGTGGCCGGCGAGCACCCGCAGCGGCCCGCCCAGGCCGGTGGCGCGCGTGACGACGCCGGCGCCGCCCGCGGGATCGACCCCCTGGCGGTACACGACGAGGCCGGGCACCAGCCACGGCACCTGGGCCGCGGCGGTCACGGCCAGCACGGACGGCACCCGGCGCCGTGGCCCGGCGACGAGCCCCGCGGCCACCACGAGCACGGCGGCGAAGCCACCGGTCACCCCCGACAACCCGAGGGCGGCGGCGGCGAGGAAGGTCCGCGGCAGCGAGTCGGCCGGGCGGGCGAGGCGCGGCAGCACCCACGGCAGCACGGCGGCCATCAGGGCCACCCCGAGGTAGCCGGTCGCCACCCGGGTGACCAGGAAGGGGCTGGCGCCGTAGAGCAGGGCCGCGGCGGCGACGGTGGGGGTCCCCCGGCCGCGCACGAGGCGCGCCGCGCCGGCGACGGCCAGAGCGAACAGTACGACCAGCGCGACCTTGGCCGCCGCGGCCCCGTCGACCACCGAGGACGCCCACGCCAGCGGGAGCATGAAGGGCAGGCGCCGCGGCAGCTCCGGGCCCAACCCCCAGACGCCCTGGGGCACCGGGATGACCGGGGTCAGGACCAGGTCGAGGTTGAACAGCGCCCCGGGAGCGAGGGCCGGCCCGAGGACGAGCAGGCCGACGGCCGCCCCGGCGACCCAGGGCCACCACCGGCCCCGGCGGGCGCCGGTCGCGGGCTCAGCGGTGGCTGAGGGCACCGGCGGGCTCGTCGCCGTCGGGGGCCTCGAGCCAGGCGGTGTCGGCCGCCAGCGCGCCCCGGCGGCCCACACGGAGGGTGACGAGGAGGGCGACCACCGCGGCCACGAGGTTGCCGACCAGCCAGGCCAGGGCCGCGCCCTCGATGCCGTCACGGCCCACGAGCACGACCGCAGGGACGAGGATGGCGACCGCCAGCGTCAGCGCGATGGTGACGATGGTCGCCATGTGCTCCTGCACCCGGGCCTTGGTGAGGCAGATCGAGGTGATGGCCCAGCCGACGCCGGCCACCACCAGGGTCGGGAGGATGTCGGCCGCGTCCGAGTAGTCGTCGCCGTAGACCAGGGTCACGATCTGGCTGCCGAATCGCGCCGCCACCGCGACGACCGCCATGAAGCCGAGGGCCAGGCCGAGCGCCACGCGGACCTGCCGACCCAGCACCGCGCCCCCCTTGCCGCCCTCCACGAGCAGGACCTGGCCCAGGGTGTGGGGCACGAGGAAGATGACGCTGGTGATGGAGAACGCGACGTACCACGCGGCGTACTGCGGCGAGGAGACCTCGATGGCCACCAGCAGGGGCAGGGCGAACGTCGGCGCCTGCACCGCGAGGATGCCGAGGTAGTTCACCGAGGAGTAGTGCAGCCCGGCGCGCCAGTTGTCCGGGAGGGGCCGCAGGGGGTGGCCGGCGCGGCGGCGCACCACCAGCCCGCCCGCCATGGCGAAGCCCGACAGGGCCGGGATGCCCGCCACGACGAGGAACAGCCACATGGCCTCGTCGTCGACCGGGTGGAGCAGCACGAGGCCGAAGCGCACGAGGCCGACGATCGCGACCCGCCCGAAGACCCAGCCCCAACGCCGCAGGGCCATGAGCCGGACCTCCACCAGCACCGCGCACGACATGCCGAACACGGTCAGGAAGAACACGGCGGCGCCGATCGGGCCGCCCCACTGCAGGAGGGTGTCGGCCATCGACTCCGGGAGGAAGACGAGGAAGAGCGCGGTGCCGACGAGCGACGAGGCACCCGTGTAGACGAGCGCCCAGTTGAACAGCACCCTCGAGCCGTCGCCGTCGTCGGGGGCGTAGCGCGCCACCGCCACCGGCAGGCCCATGTTCGTCGCGTAGTTGATGAACAGGACCGCGGTGAACAGCGCCGAGGCCCGCCCGACGTCGGTCTTCGAGTCGAGCTGGGTGGCGATGTACCAGAAGGCGAAGCCGAAGAAGGCGTTGGCCGCGACGCTGGCCAGCAGCCAGGCCGACCCCCGGAGCAGGTGCCCGTGGTCGCGGACGAGCGCCGCCGGCCGGGTGGCCGCCGCGGTGCGATCGCCGCCCGTCACCGCGGTGGCCCCGGGGTCCGCGTCAACGGGGCGCCGGGTCAGTGGGGCCAGACCTGGTCCCGGTGGCCCAGCAGGCGGGCCACCGAGTCGAGCTTGGCGAGGATCAGCACCTTGATCACGACGTTGCGGGCGAACCAGGGCAGCTCCCTGGCCTGCGCCCAGGCGTTGCGCCCGCGGTCGGCGAGGTCGAGGCGCTCGCAGCGGTAGGCCGTCATCGAGGTGGTGCGCCCGAGGTAGCGGAACCGGCCACCGAAGAACAGCGACGTGATGATGGCCAGGGTGACGCCCACCGAGCTGAACGAGTCGTGGATGAGCAGCGTGCCGCCGTCGGCGACCCGGTCGCCCCAGCGCCGGATGTCGTCGCGGGCCGGGGCGTAGCGGTGGGCGCCGTCGATGTAGAGCAGGTCGATGGGCCCTTCGACCGCGTCGAGGGCCTCCTGGCTCGGGCGCCGCACGTGGCGCACGCGGTCGGCCACGCCGGCGGCCTCGAGGTTGGCGCGGAAGGCCTCGTTGTCGCGCTGGCCCTCCTCGGGCACGGCCTTGATCTGCTGGGGGCCGCGGTCGTTGCCGCCGTGGGGGTCGATGGCCACGACCTCGACGCCGTCGGCCGCGGCCGACGACAGCACGATGGCGGAACGACCCCGGTAGCTGCCGATCTCGACGACGGTCGCCGGCGGCCGCAGGACCGACGCGCGGTCCCAGAGCCAGCGGGCCTGGGCCGGGGTCATCCACCCCTCGACGTGGGCCACCGAGGCGAGCACGTCGTCGAAGCGGCGCGGCGGGGCCGGCTCGGGGGTGGTGGGAACGGTGGGGACGACGTCGGAGGTCATGCGCTCGGGTGGTTGCCGGGGACGGGTGGGCGGGCGACCAGGGACGGACGTCGCGTCACGCCGGTGGACGGCGCCGCGGCCCGTCCGGGCACCTCGACCAACCTAGGATAGCCCCCACTGTGACGACGAACCCGACCACCACCGACGACGCCGCCGAGCACGAGACCGAGGACCCGGGCGCCCCGCAGGCGGCCCTGGACGACGACGCCACCGCCGACGGCCGGATCGACGACGAGCCGGGCACCGAGACGGGCCCCGACGCCGCGGACGAGGGCCCCGACGCCGCCGGCGACGGCCCCGTCGACGACGGCCCACACCTCGACGAGGACGACGAGGACGAGGGCCCGAGCCGCGTGCTGCTGGTGGTCGGCGCCGCGGTCGCGTTCGTGGCGATCGCCATCGTCGGCATCCTGATCGCCAGTGGTGGCGACGACGGCGGCGGGGGCGGTGGGGACCAGGACCGCGCCACCGACACCCGCACCGACGTCGGCATCTTCGGCACCATCGACCAGTTCGACCGCCCGAACGACCCGACGTCCATGGGCAACTTCGCGCCCGGCCGCCCGTGGAGCGAGGACGCGGGCACCTGGGGCATCGTCGACGGTGAGGCCTACCTCGCCCGCAGCGGCGAGTTCCGGAACCACTCCGTGATCGGCCTCGGCCAGGGCGACGGCGGCGCCCAGGTGCGCCTCGACAAGGTGGTCAACGGCGCCGGGCTCGTGTTCCGCTACGTCGGCCCGTACAACTACTGGGCCGTCGTGGCCGTCCCCGACGTGGCGACCTGGAACGTCATCAAGGTCGTCGACGGCACCCAGGAGGTCGTCGGCAACACCGGCCAGTCCCCCACCGCCGACGGCACCACGGTGGCCGTGCGGATGGAGGGCGACACCATCGACGTGATCATCAACGGCCGCATCCGCAAGACGATCGTCGACGACTTCCAGGCGGAGGCGGGCAAGGTCGGCGTCACCGCGCGTGGCGCCGATTCGGGTGACGCCCGCTTCGACGACTTCGTCGCCGGCCTGCCCAACGGCGTCCCGCTCGTGCGCGGCGCCGGCAACGGCGGCGGCACCGGCACCGGGGGCGCGGGGGGCTCGTCCACGACCACCGCGGCGCCGTGACCGCCCCGGGCGCCGCCCCGACCCGCCCGGACCCCGATCGCTACTTCCCCTGCATCGACGGCCTGCGCGCGGGCGCGGCCTTCCTGGTGCTGGTCTTCCACGTCGCGGAGCGCGCCGGGCTCAACCGCGCCGACACCACGTCCTGGGTGGCGGACTACACGAGCCAGTTCGGTCGCCTCGGCGTCTCCATCTTCTTCGCCATCTCCGGCTTCCTGCTCTACCGGCCCTTCGCCGTGGCCCACCTCGACGGCGGGCCGGCCCCCGCCCTCGGCCCGTACCTGCGGCGCCGGTTCCTGCGCATCTTCCCCGCCTACTGGGTGGCGCTGGTCGCCTACGCGCTGCTCGCCGCCCCCGCCCTCCGGGAGTCGATCACCGACCACCTGCTGCTGCGGGTCTCACTGCTCCAAGGCTGGTCCGACTCGTTGGCGCTCTCGGGCGTCTCCGTGGCGTGGACCCTCACGATCGAGCTCACCTTCTACCTGGTGCTGCCGCTCTACGCCTGGCTGGTGCGCCGCCTCGCCGGCGCCCTCGGCCGCAGCCAGGCCCTCGCCGCCGAGTGGATCGGCCTCGGGGCGTTCTACGTGCTCGGCCTGCTGGGCCGCTGGCTGCTGGCCGAGAAGCTCCTGCCCATCGGTGGCCTCGGGCCGTGGACCGACCTGTTCGCCATGGGCATGGTGGTCGCGGTCGTGCGGGCCCG
This sequence comes from Acidimicrobiales bacterium, assembly GCA_041908445.1. Lineage (GTDB taxonomy): Bacteria > Actinomycetota > Acidimicrobiia > Acidimicrobiales > DATDAH01 > JAEUJM01. Next base: position 14,571 of record JAYRFK010000005.1, read on the forward strand.
CCAGCAGCAGGGCGCCAAGGCGCCGGCGCTGTTCCGGTACCTGGGCCGCTACCCGCTGCTCGGCGTCGCCCTCGTGCTCGAGCTCGTCTGGGTCGTCGCCATGCTCGACGTGGCCCGGGGCTTCCAGCCCAAGTCCCTCGGCGACGAGTTCGCCCGCCACCTCTGCTACGGCCTCGTCGGGTTCCTGCTCGTCACGCCGCTCGTGTTCGGCAACCAGGCCAAAGGCGCCTACCGGCGGGTGTTGCGGTCACGGCCGGTGCGCTGGACCGGCGAGGTCTCCTACGGCCTCTACCTCTGGCACGTGCTGGTCCTCTACCTGCTCACCAAGGACCTCCGGCCGGAGCAGGTCGACTTCTGGCCGACGCTCGGGGCCACCTTCGTGATCTCCCTCGCCATCGCCTCGGTGAGCTTCGTGGTGGTCGAGCGGCCCGCCCAGCGCCTCCGGCTCCACCGCCTGCTCCCGGCCTCCGGGCGCGGGCAGGGCGGGGCGACCCGTAGCGCCGAGCCCGATGCCGATCGCGGCACCGCCGCCGACGCCGAGCCCGCGACGGACCCCTCGGCCCCGACGCCCGCCGGCGGCAGCCCCCCGCCATGAGCCTCCGCTCACCGTTCCAGCTCAGCCGGGCCGGCCGCTGGGCGCCGCTCGACGGCTACCGGGCCCTCGCCTGCCTGATGATCGTCGTGACCCACTGCGCCGAGGGCCTGCGGGTGGTGGAGGACCACCCGGTGCTCGGCGCCAACTTCCTCGGCTACTTCGCGGTCGTGGTCTTCTTCACGATGTCGGGCTTCCTCGTCTACAAGCCCTTCGTCGACCGCCACCTCGACGGCCGGCCGGCGCCGGCCACCGGGCGCTTCCTGTGGCAGCGCCTGCTGCGGATCTACCCCCTCTACTGGGTCGTCGTCACCGTCTACTTCCTGCAGGGGAACCAGAACGTCCCCGGCGTGTGGGGCTACGTCCGGGTCTACCTCCTGCTGCAGATCTACCGGCCGGACACCTTCGGCCGGGGCATCCTCGCCGCCTGGACCCTGGCCGTGGACATCAGCTTCTACCTGGTGGTGCCGCTGCTCGCCCTCGCCGCCCGGCGCATCGCCCGGCGCATCGGCTCGTCGAAGCGGGCGCGGCTGCAGGGCGAGGTCGTGGTGGTGCTCCTGTTCGCCCTGGTCGGGCCCGTCTGGCGCTGCTTCTTCCTGCTCCAGGGCACCACCCGGCTGGTCGACCTCTGGCTGCCGTCGCAGGCCGACTTCTTCGGCCTCGGCATGGCGTTCGCGGTACTGCTCTCGTGGGTGCGCCACGGTGGGCGCGTCCCGAACCCGGTGCGCTGGCTGGGCGACCACCCGCCCGCCTCGTTCGCCCTGTTCGTGGCCATGTTCGTCGTGCTCGGCCAGCTCGACCTGCCGCTGGCCAAGATCAACCCCATCGACGCCTTCAAGCTGACGCCCGCCGACCAGATGGCGCGCTACCTCCTCTACCTGCTCGCGGCGTTCTTCCTCTTCGTCCCGGCCCTGGTGGGCTCACCGACCGCGGCCTCCGCCCGGTTCTTCGGTAGTAGACCGCTACGGGTCATGAGCGAGCTGAGCTACGGCGTCTACCTCTGGCACATGCTGTTCCTGATCCACGCCGCCGACTGGCTGGGCGGCAAGGACGTCGCGGGCTTCTGGCCCACCCTCTACATCGCGCTCGTCCTGTCGACCCTCGCCTCCCTCGCCACCTACCTGCTCGTCGAGCGGCCGTCGGCCCGCCTCCGCAACATCGGGCTGCCGACCCTCCCCCGGCGCCCCGACACCCCGTCGCGCACCCGCCAACCGGTCCGACCCTCGGCATGAGCGCGCCGGACACGACGCGTGGTCGCCCCGCGCCCCCGACCGACCCACGCGACGCCGACGCCGACCGGGGCTGGGCGCTCCCCGAGGCCACCCGCACCCACCTCTGGCCGACCGGGCTCGCCTTCACCGCGCTGGCGCTGCTGGCCACGTTCCTGAACCAGCCGTCGCAGTATGTCGGCGACAACCGCTTCGAGCAGTACTGGGGGCCGCTCGGGCGCCTGCTGCGGGAGACGTCGCTCTGGGACGCCTCCCGAGGCCTCGGCCGGGTCGGCGAGGAGTTCTGGCCCAACAGCGCGCCGATCGCGCTCCTCCGCGCCGTGGGCCTGTCGGCGCCGATGAGCGAGCACGTCTGGCACGCCGTCGTGCTCGTGGTGGCGGGCCTCGGCATGGTGAGCCTGCTGCGGGTCTTCCTCGGCCGGGTCGGGCCCGCCCCGGTCCTGGCCGGGCTGCTCTACATGTTCAACCCGTTCACCGCGACCTTCCTGCTGCCGTCGGTGCTGTTCTGGAACTACGCGATCGCCCCGTGGCTCCTCGTCATGTTCCTGCGGGGGGTCGGGAACCCGCGGCCGTGGCGGTGGGCGGCCGGCTTCGCGCTGCTCGTGTTCTCGGCGGGCAACGCCGACACCCCGGGCACCTTCTTCGCGGTGCTCTGGCTCGTCCCCGCCGCGGTGTGGCTGGTGCTGGTCGACCGCCGTGCGACCTGGCGCCAGGTCGTCGGCTGGCTGGCCCGGGCCGGTCTGCTGACCCTGCTCACCAGCGCCGCGGCGATCGCCAAGACCATGCTCGGCAGCGACCCGCTCGCCCAGCGCCTGCAGTTCACCGAGCTCCCGGAGCGGGTCAACGAGGTGTCGTCGTGGGCGGAGTCCTGGCGGGGCCTGGGCTTCTGGCTCAGCTATTTCTCCGACGCCTCCGGCGCCGACCGCCTGCCGGGCGGCACCTATTACTACGAGAGCGCCATCGGGGTGCTGCTCACCTTCGTCGTCCCCGTCACCGCGGCCGTGGTGCTGTGGAAGAGCCGCTGGCGGGCCCGTGCGCTGTTCGGCGGCATCGCCCTGCTCAGCCTGGTGTGGATGGTGGGCTCCTACCCGCCGGACGACCCGCCCCCGTCGGGCTGGCTCCTCCTCAAGGCCTACGACGCGATCCCCGGCCTCGCGTCGCTGCGCAACACCTACAAGGCGGGCTCGGGGCTCCTCATGGCCATGGCCGCGCTGGTGGCCGTCGGGGTCGTGCTCGCCACCCCCCACCTCGAGCGCCGCCGGCCCGGTTGGCGCGCCGTCCCCGGGGCGGTGGCGGTGGTCGTCGTGCTGGCCGTGTCCCTGCCGTTCTGGAACGGCGGCCTCTACCCCGAGCGCACCACCTTCGCAGCGGTGCCCGACCACTGGGAGTCGGCGCTGACCTACCTCGACGCCCGCCCGGGCACCGGACGCGTGCTGGTGCTGCCCGGCACCACCAAGACCGCCTACCGCTGGGGCGAGCCGGGCGACGACCTCTTCGACACCTACCTCCGCCGCCACCCGAACGTGGTGGCCAACGCCTTCCCCCTCAGCGGACCGGAGGCCGCGAACCTCGTCGACGCGCTCGAGGCCCGGATCGCCGAGGGCACGCTCCAGCCCGGCGAGCTCGGGCCGATCCTGCGGGCCCTCGGCGTGGACCGGGTGCTCATCCGCAACGACCTCGACTGGGACCAGAGCCAGGTCGTGCGGCCGGCGGACCTCGCCGCGGTCCGCCAGGACCCGGCCCTCAGCCTCGATCGCACGTTCGGCGAACCGGGCGACGGCACGACCGACCCCGACGACACCTCGTTCCCGGCCGGCGAGGAGCGCCGCCTGCCCCCGGTCGAGGTCTACGCGGTCGAGGGCGCCGAGGGCACCGACGCGCCCCCGGGCCTGGTGCGGGCGGACGTGGCGCCGGTGGTCGTGTCGGGCGACGGCGGCGCCTGGCCGGGCCTGGCCGCCGACGGCCTGCTCGACGGCGACCGGCCCGTCGTCTACAGCGCCGACCTCGACGCCGCCGCGCTGACCGAGGCCTTCGAGTCCGGCTCCCCGCTCGTGGTCACCGACACCAACCGGCGCCGCCTCACCCGCATCCGGGGCGCCGTCCCGACCCGGTCGCACACCCTCGGCGAGGGCCAGGACCTCGACCAGCCCGCCCAGGACCTCTTCGGCGTGCCCGGCAGCCAGTCGGTCGCCGAGTTCGCGGACGCCGACACCATCGATGCCTCCTCCTCGGGCACGCGCATCATCGGCTTCCAGCCGTGGCTGCGCCCCGCGAACGCCGTCGACGGCAACTACACGACCAGCTGGCTCACCGGCGGGCTCGAGGACCCGGTCGGCGCCTACCTGCGCATCGACTTCGCCGAGCCCCAGACCCTCGACCAGGTCTCCCTGCTCCCGTTCCTCCCGTCGGACTCCGGACGCCGGGTCACCGACGTCAGCCTGCACTTCTCCGACGGCGAGCCCGTCGACGTGCACCTGGAGGACGCCGGCACCACCGAGGTGCGCTTCCCGGCCCGCACCACCGACTCGCTCGAGGTGCGCATCGAGGACGTGAGCCGGGCGGGCACCGCGGCGGTGGGCTTCCGGGAGATCGCCATCCCCGGCGTCGACCTCACCGAGGTCATCGCCGTGCCCGACGACGTGATCCGCGCCGCCGCGGCCGACCCGGCGCTGGCCGCGGCGCTGGCCGACGCCCCGCTGCGCTACCGCTTCGACCGGATCCGCGGCACCGGCGCGCAGGACGAGGAGCTCGTGCTGCGCCGGCGGTTCGAGCTGGACTCGCCCCGCCGCATGGCCGTCGAGGGGTCGCTCGACCTCGACGTGCGCACCACCGACCTCGAGCTCGACCGCTTCCTGTCGGGTCTGCGGGACGACGGCGTCGCCGCCTACGGCAGCACCCGGGCCCAGGGCGCGCTGGAGAACCGGGGCTTGAACGCGGTCGACGGCGACCCCGACACCGCGTGGGCCACGCCCCCGCGCGACGGCGAGGAGCTGACGATCCGGTTCCCCAGCCAGACCGTCAGCCGCATCGAGGTCACCAGCCCGACCGGGCCGGACAGCTCGTCGGTCGACCGGGTCGAGGTCCTCGTCGGCGGGCGGGAGGAGTCGCTCGATCTGGCCACCCGGCCCGGCTGCGACCCGACCCAGGGCGACACCTGCACCCGCACCGGCACCCTCGAGGTCCCGCCCACCGTCACGGACAAGGTCGTCGTCCGCCTGGCCAGCGCCCAGGGCGGTGGTGCGTCCGCGCTGCCCGCCCGCCTGTCCGAGGTCGCCATCAGCGACGGCGACGGCCCGGCCGTGCAGACGTCCGGGTCGATCCCCGACGGCGCCTGCGGCGACACCAGCCTCACCGTCGACGGGCGCCCCGTCGCCATCCGGCTCGCCGAGGGCGACCTCGACCGGGCCCTCGCCGGCGAACGGGTGCCGTTCACCGGCTGCGAGCAGCTCGACCTCGCCGCCGGGCGCCACACGCTGCGCACCCCCGACGCCATCGTCGACCACGTCGGCCTGGCCAGCGGTGAGATCGCCGGCACCGCCGCCGGCGCCGCCCCGCAGGTGGAGGTGCTCGAGCGCGGGGCGGGCCACCTCCGCTACCGCGTGACCAGCGAGGACGACGTGCTCGTGTCCACGGGCCAGTCGTACGACCCCGAGTGGCGGGCCACCGCCGACGGCGAGGACCTCGGCGCCCCGCTGGCGGTCGACACCCAGGCCGCCTGGCGGCTGGGCGCGGGCACCCACGTGATCGACCTGACCTACGCTCCCGAGCGCACCTACCGCCTCGCCCTGGCCACCACCCTCGTCGGCGTCGCGCTGTGCCTGACCCTCGTGCTGCGGCCCGCGCTGCGCGCCCGCCCCTCCCGACCCCCCGCCCCGGACCGGCCCACGTGACCGCCACCCCCCGATTCGAGCTCGACCCGGCACCCGATCCCGGGCGCGACCTCCCGCCGGGCCCGGTGACCATCGCCCTGGTGGTCGTCGGCGGCTTCCTGATCGGTGGCCCGTTCGGCCTCGTGGTCGCGGTGCTGGCCCTGGTCGTGTGGCGGCGCCACCCCGACTGGCTCGGCGCGCTCCTCGTCGGCCTGCTCGTGCTCGCCGCGCTCGGCTCGGTCCTGGGGGCGTGGCCGGGCAGCGACAGCCTGCGCCAGAACTACGCCGACGACCGCTCGTGGGCCGCCGCCGCCGGGCTCGGCGCCGGTGTGGCCCTGCTCGTGGCCGTGGCCCGCGCCGCCCGCGCCGACCGGGCGCCCGCGGCGACGGTCACGGTGGCACCCGACGCCGCCCCGCTCCCCGCCCGCCTCGCGCCCGGGCTGCCCCTCGCCGGCGTCGTGCTCCTCGCCGCCGTGGTCTCGTTGGTCCTCGCCCCGGACGCCGCCACCGACGGCCTGCGGACCGGCGCCGAGGCCCTCCGCGCCGGCCAGGGCCTCCGGAGCGGTGCGGAGGCGCCGCTCGCGCTGGTGCTCGTCGCCGCCTTCCCCGCCGCCGGCGCCTGGCTGCTCGCCGGCCTCGCGGCCGCGACCGCCGGGGCCACGGCCGCCCTCGGCACCCGGTTGGCGGGTCGCCGCGCCGGCCTGCTCGCCGGTGTCGTCGCCGCGCTCCTCCCCCTCGTCTGGGACCAGCGGCTCCCGGGCGCGCTCGCCGGCCTCCTGGTCCTCGCCGCCGTGCTCCTGGCCTGGCCCGACCGTGTCACCGTGGCCCGGGCGGGCGTGGCCGGCGCGCTGCTCGTGGGCGCGGCGCTCGCACGGCCGGAGGCCGCGCTCGTCGTCCCCGTGCTCGCGGCCTGGCTGGTGCTGTGGCCGGGCGCCGGGCCCCGGCGGGCCCGCGAGTCCGGGCTCGTCGCCCTGCTCGTCGTGGCCCTCGGAGGCCTGCTGCTCGCCACACTGGCGGTCCACGGCGCCACCGGCGACTGGCTCGTCGGGACCGCGGCTGCGCCCCTGTGGGCGGCCGACGACCTCGGCCCGGTCGCCCACCTCCTCGACCTGGTCGCGCTCGGCCTGGCGCTGGACGAGGCCCGCCGACGCCGGGAGGCGGGCACGCTCTCGGTGACCCGCCACCTCCCCTGGCTGGTGCTGCCCGCGCTGGCCGTGCTCGTCGGCGCGGCCAGCCTCGGCGACCACGGCCTGGGCTTCGTCCTCGGCCCCCTCGTCGCCGTCGGCGCCGCCGCCCGGCTCACCGGGGACGCACCGACCCCCGCACCCGACGAGGCCGCCGACCGGATCGAGGCCGCGTCGTGACCGGGGCGACCGACGACGGGTCGAGCGACGACGTCACCGACCCCTACGTCGCGCCCGCGGGCGCGCGCGTCCAGGCCCGCCGGGCGGTCCGGCGCGTCCACGAGCTGCTGGGCGACGCGCCCGTCTTCCTCCCCCTCCAACGGCTGCTGACCCCCGAGAGCGCCCGGGACCGGGCGGTGACCGAGCGCACGGAGCTCGTCATCGAGGGCTTCCCCCGCTCCGGCAACACCTTCGCGGCGAAGGCGTTCGCGCTCAGCCAGACCCGGCCGGTCGTGGTGGCCAGCCACGTGCACCTCCCGGCCCAGGTGAAGCTCGCGGTCCGCAGGCGCGTGCCCACCATGGTCCTCGTGCGCGATCCCGCCGACGCCGCGATCTCCATGGCCATCGCCGACTCGCACCACCGGGTCGAGCACCTCGTCGCCTACTGGACGCACTACCACCGCCAGATCCGCCCCCTGCGCGACGACGTCCTGCTCGTCACCTTCGAGGAGGTGACCGCCGACTTCGGCGCCGTCACCGACCGCCTCAACGCCCGCTTCGGCACCTCGTTCGACCGCTTCGAGCACACGCCGGACGCGGTCAAGCGGGTCTTCGCCGCCATCGACGAGAAGCAGCGGGTGGTGCACGGCGAGGCCCGCTACCGCGAGGCGGTGGCCCGCCCCGACGCGAGCCGCGCCACCGCCCGGGCCGCGCTCCGCGCGCAGCTCGACGCCCCCGGCGAACGGGACCGGGTGGCCGCCGCCCGGGCGCTCCACGACGAGCTGGTGGGGTCGCGGTGACCGACCGCCTCAGGGCGTGGGCCCACCGCCGTTCGCTGCCCCTGGTGCTGTCGGCGCTGGTCGTCGTCGGCTGCTTCCTCCAGGCCCCGGGCCGCCTCGTCCGCGACACCAAGCTCGACCTGGTCATCGACCCCGTCGGCTTCCTCTCCCGCACGCTGCAGCTGTGGGACCCGTCGGCCTCGTTCGGGCAGCTCCAGAACCAGGCCATCGGCTACCTGTTCCCGATCGGGCCGTGGTTCGCGATCGGCCACGCGCTGGCCATCCCCGGGTGGGTCCTCCAGCGCGCCTGGTTCGCGACCCTCCTCCTCGTCGGCCTGTGGGGCGCGCTCAAGCTGCTCGAGGCCCTCCGGATCGGCCGACCCGCCTCCCGCGTCCTGGGTGCGGCCGCCTACGGGCTCAGCCCGTCGATCCTCACGTTGGTCGGCTTCCAGTCCGGCGCCGAGCTCCCCCACGCACTGCTGCCGTGGGCCCTGCTCCCCCTGGTCACCGGCGCGGAGCGCGGCTCCCCCCGCCGGGCCGCGGCCCTCTCCGGCCTCGCCATCGTGGCCATGGGAGCGGTCAACGCCGCCGCCACCGCCGCCGTGCTCGTGCTGCCGGCGATGTGGCTCGTCACCCGGACCCCGGGACCGCGCCGCCGGGCCCTCATCGGCTGGTGGGCGCTGGCGGTCGTGATGGCCACGGCCTGGTGGGCCGTCCCCCTCGTCCTGCAGGGCCGCTACGGCCTCCCGTTCGCCGACTACACCGAGACCGCCCGGATCACCACCGCCACCACCTCGGCGGTCGAGGTCCTACGGGGCACGAGCAACTGGGTCGGCTACCTCGTGGTCGGCGGCCGGCCCTGGCTCCAGGGCGCCTGGTCGTTGATCACGCTGCCGGCCGCGGTGGTCGCCACCGCCCTGCTGACCGCGCTCGGCCTCGGCGGCCTCGCCCGCAAGGACATGCCGGAGCGCACCACGTGGGCGCTGACGGTCGGCCTGGCCGCGGCCATCATGGCCGCCGGCTACACGGGGTCGTTCGGTGGCGCCGCCGCCGGCCCGGTCCGCGACCTGCTCGACGGCCCGCTCGCCGCGTTCCGGAACCTCCACAAGTTCAGCCCGGTCATCGCCCTGCCGGTGGCGCTGGGGGTCACCCACTCGGCGTCGGCGCTGGCCCGCTGGGCGCGCCGGGTCTGGGAGCGCACCGGGCGGCCCCAGCCGGTGTGGGCACGACCGCTAGCCGCCGGCCTGGCCCTGGTGCTGCTGGTCCTCGCCGCCTTCCCGGTGGTGTCCGGCCGGGTGGCCACCCTCGGCTCGTTCGAGGACCTGCCGGGCTACTGGCGCGAGACCGCCGGCTGGCTCAACGACAACAGCGACGGCCAGCGCACCCTCGTCCTGCCGGCGGCCTCGTTCGGCGAGTACGAGTGGGGCCGCACCTTCAACGAGCCCCTCCAGCCCCTCGCCGACGACCCCTGGGCCGTACGCGACCTGATCCCGCTCGGGTCGGTGGGCGCAGTGCGCCTGCTCGACGGGGTGGAGCAGCTCCTCACCACCGGCGAGCGCTCGCCGGCGCTCGCGCCCTACCTGGCCCGTGCCGGGGTCCGCTACCTCGTGGTCCGCAACGACCTCGACGTGCGCCGGGTCACCTCACCCCGACCCCAGATCGTGCGGTCCGTGCTGGCCGGCACCCCCGGCATCGAGCGCGTCGCCCGGTTCGGCCCGGTGGTCGAGCCGCTGGCGGTGACCACGCGCCTCGTCCCCGACATCGCGGCGGCGGCCGACGAGCCGCTCCAGGCGGTGGAGGTGTACGAGGTGCTCCCCGACGCCCCCCTCGTGACCACCTACCCGACCTCCGGCACCCAGGTGCTCAGCGGCGGCCCCGAGGCCCTGCTGCCGGTCGGCGAGGCCGAGGACCTCGACGACAAGGCCGTGGTGCTCGCCGGCGACGAGCGGGCCCCGCTCGGCCCCGACGACCGGTGGGTGATCACCGACGACCTCGGCCGCCGCGACGTCAACTACGGACGGGTGCACACCAACGCGTCGTACGTGCTGACCCCCGCGGAGGACTCGCCGAACACGGGCCGGGAGCCGCACGACCGACTCGTCGTCCCCGGCATCGAGCACCAGACGACCGCCCGCAACCGCGGCGCCGCCGAGATCGCCGCCTCGTCCTACGCCCTCGGCCTGGCCCGCCTGCCCGAGGCGCAGCCCTTCGCGGCGTTCGACGGCGACGCCGCCACCGTGTGGCGTCCGGCCCGCACCGGCACCGCGGTGGGCCAGTGGGTCGAGATCCGCTTCGACGAGCCCATCGACGTGAGCAGCATCGGCGTCGAGATCCCGCCGGCACGCGTGGGCCGAGGCCGCGTCTCGCAGGTCCGCGTGACGACCGACGCCGGCACCCGCACGAGCAACGTGGCCGCGTCCGCGGGGGCCAACGGCATCCCGGTCCCCGAGGGCGAGACCGACGTGATCCGCGTGACCATCACCGACGTGGAGGGCGGCGCCAACGCCCTCGAGGGCCCGGGCATCAGCGAGATCACGATCCCCGAGGTCGAGGTGCAGCGACCCCTCGTCACCCCCGCCGACCGGCCCGACGACCTCGACGGGTCGGCGGCGCCCCTCGTGGTGCTGCGGCGCCACCGGGCCGACCCGTTCGACCTCACCCGCCACGACGAGGAGGTGGGCCTGCGCCGGGTGGTGCGCCTGCCCGACGCCGCCACGTACACCCTCGAGGGTCGGGCCGCACCCGTCCCGGGCGACCAGCTCATCCGCCTCGTGGACGCCCTGGGCGACCCCGGCGACCTCGCGGTGAGCTCGACGTCGACCTGGGGGAACCTGCCCATCTTCTCGCCGCGCCGGCTGGTCGACGGCGACCCCGACACGTCGTGGATCTCCGACCCCTCGAACCCGGTGCCGACCGTGACCCTGCGCTGGGACGAGCCGGTGACCCTCGACGAGGTGCGCCTCACCGCCACGGGCCCGCCCACCGAGTCGCCGGCGCAGCTGCGCCTCGAGAGCCCGGCCGGCGATCGCGACGTCGTGCTCGGCGGGGCGGGCGGCGGCAGCTTCCGCGCCCTCACCACCAACGAGGTGACGGTCTCGTTCCCCACCGACGTCGACCCGCTCTCCAACCCCTCGAGGGCCGTCGGCGTGGCCGAGCTGCGGTTCCCCGCGCTCGACGACCTGGCCCGCTCCTCGCTCGACGCCGACGCCCCGTTCACCCGGCCCTGCGGCGAGGGCCCGACCGTCACCGTCGACGACCAGGAGGTCGCCACGGCGCTGTCGGGCACCGTCCAGGACCTGCTCGAGGCGAGCCCGCTGACCATGGCGGCGTGCGACGGGCCGCTCACCCTCGAGGCCGGCCGCCACGACGTCGACGCGCCGGCCACCCCGCTGTTCGACCCCTCCCGGCTCGTGCTGCGGGAGTCGGACGCGACCGCCCCGGACGCGACGACCGTCGACACCGACGGGCTGGACGGGGCCGCGGCCGCCCCGACGCCGCCGGCACTCGAGCCCGAGGACGTCCCCGACCTGACCACGGCGCCCGCCGCCCGCGCCGCCGTGGCCGACGAGTGGGGCCGCGTCGACCGAACGATCACCGTCGAGGCCGGCGACGAGTCGTACCTGGCCATCGCCGAGAACTTCAACGCCGGCTGGTCCGCCACCCTCGGGGGCGAGACCCTGACCCCGGTGCGCCTCGACGGGTGGCGGCAGGGGTTCCTGCTTCCCGCCGGCCAGGGTGGGACGGTCCGGCTGACCTTTGAGCCGGACCAGACCTACCAGGGCGCGCTCATCGCCGGCAGCCTCCTCGTCGTCGGCCTGTTCCTCCTGGCATTCGTGCGCCCCCGACGGCGCGACGACCGGCCGGCGCTGGCCACCCGCTCGCTGCCGCCGCTGCTCGTCGTCGTGCTCGCCACCGCCCTGTGCGCGCTCATCGGTGGGCCGTTGGCGCTGTTCGTGCCGCTGCTGCTGCTCCTGCCCGGCCGCGACGACACCCTGCCCTTCCTGGCCGGCGTCGCCTACCTGGCCGCCGGCGCCCTCGTCGCGCTCAACGCCGGCCCCGGCGGCAACGCCTTCGGGTCGGCGACCCAGATCCTCGCGGTCGAGGCGGTCGCCGCGGTGCTGGTCAGCCTGGTGCCGGCGACCTGGCCGGGGCTGCCGTGGTTGCGCCCACCGCGGGCCGACGAGCCACCAGCAGCACCGACAGACCAAACGGGACCGTCGCCCGCCGGATGACGCGGCGCTCGATCGCCGTGAGGGTGACGAAGACCCGGTTCAGGGTCGGGCCCACCGCGCTGGCCTCCTCCTGGTCCCCCCGCAGGAGCAGGCGCAGCGGGGTCTTGCGCAACAGGAAGGCGATCGGCGCCAGCCACGAGTGGAAGTAGGTGACCTTCAGGCACTCGAGCCCCGCGTCCTCGGCCACGCGGCGCAGGCGGGGCGCCGTGTACCGCCGGCGGTGCCCGAGGGTGACGTCGTGGTCGCTCCACGCCCACTCGTAGGCCGGGACCGCGAGCACGAGCACCCCGCCCGGGCGCACGACCCGGGCCAGCTCCTGCAGGGCGGCCACGTCGTCGTCGAGGTGCTCGAGCACGTCGAGGCTCGTGAGCAGCGCGGCCTCGCCGTCGGGGAAGGGCAGGGCCTCGGCCCGGGCGAGGACGGGGCCGCAGGACCGTCCCACGAGACCGGCCGCACGCTCCGCGGCCAGCGGGCTGAGGTCGGTGCCCACCACGCGGGGGTGGCGGGTGGCGAGGTCGGCGAGCACCGCGCCCGTGCCGCAGCCGACGTCCACGGCGAGCCCACGGGCGTCGGCGCCGGCGGCGGCGGACTCCTGGAGCACGAGCGCGCGCTTGGCCCGGAACCACCAGTGGTCCCGCTCGGTGGCGGCCATGACCGCGTACTTCTCGGGGGCCATGGCGGTGGCCTCGTGGTCGCCGGGCGTGAGGTGCCGCGGCCGGCTGGCGCCGAGCATCCGCCGGATGCGCACCGCGTCGCCGAACGAGACCAGGCCGCCCCGCATGCCCACGCGACTGCCCTCGACGTGGGCCCAGGCGATCGGCATCTCCACGACCGAGAACCCGGCCTGGCGGGCCCGGGCGAGCACCTCGATGTCGAACGCGAACCCCTTGGTGCGCAGTGACGGGAAGACCGCGGCGGCGGCTTCGGCGGTCATGCCCTTGAGGCCGCACTGCGTGTCGAGGCTGTCGGTGAGGCCGAGGCCGCGCAGGAAGGCGTTGTAGGTGCGCCCGATGAACACGCGGTGGCGGGGCGCCGCCACCGTGATGGTGCTGTCCGGGTGCGAGCGGGTGGCGAACACGACCTCGTGGGGGCCGGCCTCCACCCGCCGGAAGCAGGCGTCGATGTCGGTGGTGTCGGTCGCGAGGTCGGCATCGGCGAAGGCCACCGCCGCCCCCTGCGCCGCGAGCATCCCGGCCCGCACGGCCGCCCCCTTGCCCTCGTTGACCCCCAGCTCGAGCACCGTCACGTCGAGGCCGAGCTCGGCGGCCACCCCCTTGGCGATCCCCGGGGTGCCGTCGTCGCTGCCGTCGTCGACGAGCAGGATCTCCGTGCCCGGGTCGTTCAGCGACGACGTCGCCAGCGCCGCGAGGGTCGACCCGATGCGCGACGCCTCCCGGTACATCGGGATGACGAGGGTGCGGGTCGGTGCCATGCGGAGGCGATAGTAGAAGAGTGCCCGATCCGGAACCGCCCTCCCCGGCGCCCCCGCCGCCCGAGCCGCCCTCCCCGGCGCGCCTGGCCCGCATCGCCGGCGAAGCGGGGATCCGCCGGGTCCACCTGATCGCCTGGCGGGACCTGGACGACCCGGAGTCGGGCGGCTCCGAGGAGCACGCCAGCCAGCTCGCCGGCCACTGGGCCGCCGCCGGGCTCGACGTGACGCTGCACACGGGGCGGGTGCCGGGCGGGCCCGCCACCCTCGAGCGCGACGGCTTCCGGGTGGTGCGCGGCGGCGGCCACCTCTCGGTGTTCCCGCGGACCGTGCTCTGGGAGTGGAGCGGGCGGGGCGGCCCCCGCGACGGCCTCGTCGACATCTTCCACGGGATCGCGTTCTTCTCACCGCTGTGGTCGCGAGGCCCCCGCGTCGGGTTCGTGCACCACGTCCACCTCGGCACCTGGCACCTGCGCATGCCCCCCGGCCTGGCCCAGGTCGGTCACCTCCAGGAGAAGGTGCTCCAGCCCCTCGTCTACCGGCGCTCGACCCTGGTCACCCCGTCGGAGGCCACCCGCGACGAGGTGGTCGAGAAGCTGGGCCTGCGCCACGCCGACATCCGGGTCGCACCCAACGGCGTGGCGGCGCGGTTCCGCCCCGGGGGCACGCGCTCGCCCGTCCCCCTGATCCTCGCGGTCGGCCGCCTCGTCCCCCACAAGGGCTTCGACGCCGCCCTGCGCGCCATCGCCGTGACCTGCCAGGGGCGCCCCGACGCCCGGGTGGCGGTCGTGGGCGACGGCCCGGCCCGACCCGACCTCGAGCGGCTCGTCGCCGACCTCGGCCTGGCGGACCGCACGACCTTCCACGGGCGCGTCGACGACGAGGCGCTCGTCCGCGCCTACCAGGAGGCGTGGGTCGTGGCCAACGCCTCGCTCCAGGAGGGCTGGGGCCTCACCCTCACCGAGGCCGGTGCGTGCGGCACCCCGGCGGTCGCCACCAGGATCCCCGGGCACACCGAGGCGGTGGCCGACGGCGTGAGCGGGCTCCTGGTCGACGGCGAGCCGGCCATGGCCGACGCCCTCGGCCGCATCCTCGACGACGCCGGCCTGCGGACGCGACTCGGCGAGGGCGCGGTGCGCCACGCCGCCCGCTTCACCTGGGCCGCGAGCGCCGAGACCGTCCTGCAGGCGCTCGTGGACGACGCCCGGCGGTGGCGCCGACGCCGCTAGTCCGGTCGCGCGGGTCGCCCACGGCGCGCTCAAGGGCCGGGGGGCGGGGGCCGACGGGAGAGGGGCGACGGGCCCACCCGTCGCCGTCCCGACCCCCGAGGGCCGACCCCTGCACCGCCACCGCACCCGCCTGCTCGCCACCCTGCTGACCGTCGCGACCACCGTGACCACCCTGTCGCGTGCGGCAGGGGCCCAGGAGGAGCCGGTCCGACCCGAGGACGTCGCCGCCGAGATCTCCCCCGACCTCGCCGACGTCCCCGTCGACAGCCCCGAGCTGGCGCTGCTCGAGTCCGCGCTGCGCACGGCGCGGACCCAGCGGGAGCAGGCCACGGCGGAGCTCGCCCAGCTCCGCCCGGCCAAGGAGCAGCTCGAGGCGCGCGTCGCCCGGGCGCGCGAGGTCCGCCACCGCACGACCAAGCGCCTGGCCTACATCGAGGCCGCCATCAACGCCCTCGCCGTCGCCTCCTACACCGAGGGCGGGGCCCCATCGGTCCCGATGTTGGACCCCGCCGAGGCCAACGAGAGCCAGCAGCGCGAGGTCATGGCCGCCACCGTGAACGCCGCCCAGGTCGCCGACCGCGACCGCACCGCCTCGGCGCGCGACGTCGCGATCAGAGAGCTCCACCTCAGTCGGGCCCTGCTGGCCAACGTGGTCGAGCGCATCGCCGCTGCGGAGGCCACCGAGCTGGCCTCCGCCCGCCAGGAGCTGGACCTCGCCCCGAAGGTCGCGGCGGCGCGGGTGCTCGCCCGGGTGGACGGCGCCGACTTCCCGCTCGTGGCCCTCGACGCCTACCACCGGGGCGCGCAGACCGTCGCCGAGGAGGACCCCGCGTGCGGCGTCCGCTGGTGGGCCCTCGCCGGCATCTCGCGCGTCGAGGGCCGTCACGGCACCTTCGGCGGCGCGCACCTCGAGGCCGACGGCGACGTGAGCCGGCCCATCATCGGCATCCCCCTGCCGTCGATCGGCGAGACCGACGGCGGCCTGCTCGACGGCGACCCGAACGTCGACCACGCCGTCGGCCCCATGCAGTTCATCCCGTCGACGTGGGCGCGGTGGGGCCGCGACGGCAACGGCGACGGCGTGGCCGACCCCCAGAACCTCTACGACGCCGCCCTCAGCGCGGCGGACTACCTCTGCGCCAGCGGCCCGGGGCTCGACGAGGACGCCGGCCTGCGGCGCGCCTACTTCAGCTACAACCACTCGGACGCGTACGTCGCCCAGGTGCTCGGCCACGCACGCGACTACCAGCGCGCCGTCCCCCTCGATTGACTCCGGCGCCGCCCCGCGGCGGTCGGGGGACGCGTCCGCGGGCGGCTGGAAGCCTGCTACGTTGCGCGGTCTCGGCTGTGGCGGGCGTCACAGCCGAGCGGCCCGGGCTACGGTCCCGGACCGATCACCACCGACCCAGGGGGGGACCCATCGTGTTGACCCGACCGACGCACTTGCGTCGTCTGCTCGTGCTCCTCGTCGGCGTCGTGCTGCTCGGCGCCGCGTGCGGCGGGGGCGGCAGCGACGACGGCGGCGACTCGAACGACGGCGCCGCCAACGTCTCGACCAGCACCACCAACCCCGACGCGAACGCCGAGCCCGTCACCGGCGGCACGCTGCGCTACGGCATCGAGGCCGACACCTCGTCGCCGTGGACCCCGGCGAACGCGGTGTGCGCCATCTCCTGCCACATGATCATGCACGCGGTCTACGACCCCCTGCTGCTCGCCAACGCCGACGGTGAGGTGCAGCCGAACCTGCTCGAGTCGTTCGACCACAACGACGACTACTCGGTGTGGACCCTCGTCGCCCGTGACGGCATCACCTTCCACGACGGCACCCCGTTCGACGCCGACGCGGTCAAGGCCAACATCGAGGCCGACAAGGCGAGCCCGCTCACGGGCAAGGCCTTCGCCTACATCGACACGGTGGAGTCCGACGGCGACATGACCGTGACCGTGACCGCCAAGGGCCCGTGGGTCTCCTTCCCCGCGTTCCTGACCGGCCAGCTCGGCTACCAGGCCTCCCCCACCTGGCTCGCCGCGGTCGAGGCGGGCACGGCCGACGCCGCCGAGCCCGTCGGCACCGGCCCCTTCGTGTTCGAGAGCTACGAGCCGGGCGGCACCTTCCGGGCCACGGCCAACCCCGACTACTGGCGCACCGACGCCGAGGGCCGTGCCCTCCCCTACCTCGACGCCATCGAGTACGTCGTCCAGGAGCAGGACCAGACCCGGTTCAACTCGCTGATCTCGGGTGAGAAGAACATCATGCACACCTCGAGCGGCGACACCACGAACCGCCTCGCCGGCGAGGCCGAGAACGGCACCATCGAGGTCGACCAGATCACGAACAACCTCGAGACCGGCTACGTGCTGCTCAACGTGGGCGACGAGAGCCTGCCGACGAGCGACGTCCGCGTGCGCCAGGCCCTGGCCTACGGCTTCGACTACGAGACCCGCCTCGAAGCCCGCTCGGGCGGCGTGCCGCAGATCGCGAACGGCCCGTTCCCGCCGGGCACCCCGGGCTACCTCGAGGACACCGGCTTCCCGACCTACGACCCGGACAAGGCCCGCCAGCTCGTCGAGGAGTACGAGGCCGAGAACGGGCCGATCGAGATCGCCTACAAGACCACGAACGACCAGTTCAACCTGGTGACGGCCCAGCTGTACCAGCAGTTCTGGGAGGACATCGGCATCGACGTCACCATCGACCAGGTCGAGCAGGGCTCGTTCATCGGCCTCGCGCTCACGGGCGACTTCGAGGCCTTCGGCTGGCGCAACCACGCCGGCTTCGACCCCGACCAGCAGAACATCTGGTGGAACTCCGAGAACGCCGTCCAGCCGGGTGACTTCGGCCTGAACTTCGGCCGCATCCGCGACGACGTGATCGACGAGAACCTCGACATCATCCGCACGAACCCGGATCCGGAGGCCCGCACCCAGGCCGCCGAGGCCATCAACCGGCGCTTCGCCGAGCAGGTCTACGACATCTGGTTCGAGTGGCCGATCTGGAGCATCGGCCACAGCCCGACCGTGCACAACGTGCTGGGCGGCACCACCGAGTCGGGCGACCCCGTCCTCGACGTGCTCGGCATCGGTGGCGCTCACCAGGTGAGCCAGATCTGGATCGACGAGTCGGGCAACTGAGCCGTGGTCGGTGAAACGGTGCTGAAGCACCCGGGACGGGCGCACGTGACGCGCCCGTCCCGGGTCACCGTCGTGGCGGCGCTGCTCTACGTGCTGGCCGTCGTGACGGCACTCGCCGCCATCGCGCCGGCGGTCGCCGGCGTGGCCTCCCTCGTCGAGTTCACCCCGGCGTCCGTGGTGGCCGGGCTCGTCGCGCTCGCGGTCGCCGCGGGGTTCGTCCTGCTCGCGCGCTTCGAGTACCGCCTGGCGAGGGGCCTCCTGGCCCTGGACGGCGCCGCCCGGGTGAACACCGTCGCCCTGCTCAAGATCTTCGTCGTCCTGAACGCGCTGAACCTCGTGGTGGCGCTCGCGGCGGGCGGCGTCGCCGTGGTGCTGGCCCTGGTGCCGATCGCCGTCCTCGTGGCCATGATCGTGGCGCTGCAGTCCGCCGCCGAGTCGTTCGGTGCGAGCAGCGGCGCCGCCGGCAACGTCGAGTACATCCTGTCCAAGGCCGTGCAACTGGTCGCCGTCCTGCTCATCGTGACGTTCCTCACCTTCATGTTGATCAACCTCCTACCGGGAGGCCCGGAAGCCGCCATCCTCGGCTTCGGGGCCGACGACCAGTCGATCGCCCAGCTCCGGGAGGACCTCAACCTCGACGACCCGATCCCGGTCCGGTACTCACGGTGGCTGAGCGACGCCATGCAGGGCGACCTCGGCGAGTCCTACGTCAACGGTTCGACGGTCTCCGAGCTGCTCACCGCCCGGTTGCCGGTGACCCTGGCGCTCATGGCGTACTCGCTCCTGCTCGCCCTCATCGTGGCGGTCCCGCTCGGCATCGCCACCGCCTGGAAGGCGGACACCCGCTTCGACAAGATCACCGGCACCATCAGCTTCGGGTTGCTGTCGATACCCAACTTCATCATGGCGACCCTGCTCGTCTACCTCTTCGCCATCAACCGGAGCTGGTTCCCGGCCACGGTGAAGGAGGGTGACGAGAACCTCTACACCCTCTTCCTGCCCGCCCTCTCACTGGCCCTCGGGCAGATCGCGGTCTTCCTGCGCCTCCTGCGCACGGACATGATCGCCACGCTGCAGGAGGACTACATCGGGGTGGCCAAGGCCAAGGGCATGACCAACCGCCGCATCCTGTTCCGGCACGCCTTCCGGCCGTCGAGCTTCTCACTGCTCACCGTGGCGGCCATCACGGTGGGGAACCTCATCGGCGGCACGGTGATCATCGAGTCGATCTTCGCCATCAACGGCATCGGCAAGCTCATCGTCACCTCGATCTTCACCCGCGACTACCTGGTGGTGCAGGGCGTCGTGGTGATCGTGGCCGCGGGGTTCGTGATCATCAACTTCGCGGTCGACCTGATCTACGCCCTCCTGGACCCGAGGATCCGTCATGCCCGCGCCATCGCCTGAGCCCATCGACGCCCCGTCGCTCTCCGAGCGGCCCGGCGCCGACCTCCTCACCGAGGCCGCGGGCGAGGTCCGCTTCGACGCGGTCACCGCCGACGTCACCGCCGACGACGTCCGGGGCCGCTTCGAGGGCCGCAAGCTGGGCTTCGGCTTCTGGCTCGCGTCGGCCTGGCTCGTCGTGCTCACGCTGCTCGCCGTGCTCGCCCCGTGGCTGCCGTTCGTCGAAGACCCCAACGAGATCGACGCCCTGGCCCTGCGCCAACCCGTGGCCTGGAACGAGGGCGGCAGCTGGAACGGCTCGCTCTCGGACACCTTCCACCTCTTCGGCGGGGACGACCTCGGGCGCGATGTGTTCTCCCGGGTCATCTGGGGTGCCCGGGTCTCGCTGTTCGTGGGCGTCGTCGCCGTGGCGCTGGGGTTCCTGATCGGCGGCGTGATCGGCCTGACCGCGGGCTACTTCCGCGGCCGCTTCGAGAAGGTCGTGATGTCGGTCATGGACATCATGTTGGCCTTCCCGGCGCTGATCCTCGCCCTGGCCATCGTGACGTTCCTGTCCGAGCCCGGCAGTCAGGACGCCAGCATCTCCACCATCACCATCACGCTGACGATCCTGTCCATACCGGCCCTCGCGAGGATCACCCGAGCGAGCACCCTCACGTTCGCGCAACGCGAGTTCGTGCAGGCGGCCCGCACCCTCGGCGCCAAGAACGGGCGCATCATCGTCCGGGAGATCCTGCCGAACGTGATCCCACCCATGGTCTCGTTCTCGCTGATCGCGGTCGCCATCGTCATCGTGGCCGAGGGTGCGCTCAGCTTCCTCGGCCTGAGCGTCTCGGCGCCGACCGCGACCTGGGGCAACATGATCAACGAGGGCCGCACCGCCCTCGAGATCGCTCCCCACATCGCCCTCGTGCCCTGCGCGGTGATGTTCCTCACCCTGCTCTCGCTGAACTACGTGGGCGACCAGCTCCGACGACGCTTCGACGTCAAGGAGGTGCGGCTCTGATGGCCCGCAAGAAGGTCGTCCTCACGAGCCCCACCGCGGCCGGGGACAAGCGGGACGGGCCGCTGCTCGAGGTCGAGGACCTCCGCACCCACTTCCTCACCCCCGCGGGCCCGGTCCGTGCCGTCGACGGCGTCACGTTCTCGCTGAACCGGGGCGAGACCCTCGGCATCGTGGGCGAGTCCGGCTCGGGCAAGACCGTGCTGTCCCGGTCGATCATGGGCCTGCTCCCCTCCCGCAACGTCGAGCGCAAGGGCGCCATCCGGTACCAGGGGCACTCGATCTCGGACTACACCCAGGACCAGATGCGCAGCGTCTGGGGCACCGAGATGGGGATGATCTTCCAGGACCCGATGACCTCGCTGAACCCGGTCATGAAGATCGGCAACCAGATCACCGAGTCGCTCCGCTACCACCTCGACATGGACAAGGGCGAGGCCCGCGAGACCGCCATCGCGCTGCTCACCTCGGTCGGCATCCCCGAGCCCGCCCAGCGCTTCGACGAGTACCCCCACCAGCTGTCGGGCGGCATGCGCCAGCGCGTGATGATCGCGGTGTCGCTCGCCTGCGGTCCCCGACTGCTGTTCGCCGACGAGCCCACCACCGCCCTCGACGTGACCGTCCAGGCCCAGATCCTCGACCTCCTCGCGCAGCAGCAGAAGGAGCGTCACATGGCCATCATCCTGGTCACCCACGACCTGGGCGTGGTCGCCGGCCGCACCGACCACATCGCGGTGATGTACGCCGGCAAGGTCGTGGAGAAGGCGCCCACCAGCGTGCTGTTCTCCGAGATGCGCATGCCCTACACCGAGGCGCTGCTCAACTCGATCCCCAAGCTCGAGGACACCAGCCACACCCGGCTGCGGATCATCGGCGGCCGCCCGCCGGACCTCGTCCACCCGCCCAAGGGCTGCAATTTCGCCCCGCGCTGCCCCTACGCCCAGCCCAAGTGCCTCGAGGAGGAGCCCCCGCTCGTGCCCGCCCCCACCCCTGGCCACGAGTACGCCTGCTGGTTCCCGGTCGGCACCCCGGAGGGCGCCCGCGCCCTCGAGAGCAACGTGTCCGCGGGCGTGCCCGCCGCACTGCTGGCCACCGGCGCCGAGGCCGCCGTGGCCGCCGAGGCGGTGGGGACCTGATGGCCGGGAGCGGCACCGCCCACCTGCGGGCCCCCGAGGACACCCTGCTGCGGGTCGAGCACCTGCTCGTCGAGTTCCCGGTGGGCAGCTCGGGGCTGAAGGTGAACGCGGTGACCGACATCAGCCTCGACATCGCCGACGGCGAGACCGTGGGCCTCGTGGGCGAGTCGGGCTGCGGGAAGTCCACCACCGGCCGGGCCATCATGCAGTTCCCCAAGCCCACCGGGGGTCGGGTCCTGTTCGACGGCACCGACCTGACCACGCTCTCGGGCGAGCAGCTGCGCCGCACCCGCACGCACATGCAGATGATCTTCCAGGACCCGATCTCGTCGCTCAACCCGCGGCGCACGATCCGCGACATCGTGGGCGAGCCCCTCAACATCTGGAAGCGGGGCACCGCCGCCGAGCGCGAGGCCCGCGTCGACGAGGTGCTCGACGCGGTCGGCCTCGACCCGGCGGTGGCCAAGCCCAAGCGACCCCACGAGTTCTCGGGCGGGCAGTGCCAGCGCATCGCCATCGCGCGGGCGCTCGTGCTCGAGCCCAAGGTCGTCATCTGCGACGAGCCGGTCTCGGCCCTCGACGTGTCGGTGCAGGCCCAGATCCTCAACCTGCTCGAGGACATGAAGGCCCGCTACCAGCTGACCCTCGTCTTCATCGCCCACGACCTCGCCGTGGTGAAGAACGTGAGCGACCGGGTCGCGGTGATGTACCTCGGCAAGCTCTGCGAGGTCGCGCCCCCCGACGTGCTCTACGAGGCGCCCGCACACCCGTACACCCGCGCCCTGCTGAACGCGATCCCCGTGCCCGACCCGAGCCGGCGGCCCGATCCCGAGGGTCGGCTCCAGGGCGAGATCCCGTCGCCCGTCAGCCCGCCCAGCGGCTGCCGCTTCCGCACCCGCTGCCCGCGGGCCGAGCAGCGGTGCGCGCAGGAGGAGCCCCAGATGCAGCAGGTGACCGAGGGCCACTTCGTCGCCTGCCACTTCCCCCTCGTCGACGTCGCGGGCGGCGACGACGCCGGTGGGGCGGCCGCGCACGCGGCCGCCGCCGTCTGACCCACCCGTCCGTTCCACCCGCCTTCGCCGATCGACAGGAGAGTCGCCAGCCGTGTCGAACCACCCCCGCTTCCGCCCCACCCGACTGCTCGCCCTGCTCGCGCTGCTCGCGCTCGTGGCGGGCGCCTGCGGCGGCGGGGGCGGCGACTCCTCCTCGTCGTCCGCCGACGGCTCGTCCGACGACACCGTGGTGGTGGGCCAGACCGAGCTCGAGCCCGACACCGCCGAGCCGCAGTACGGCGGCACCCTGACCTATGGCATCGAGGCCGACACCTCGAACCCCTGGACCCCCCAGCGGGTGCTGTGCGCCATCAGCTGCGGCCAGATCCTGCGCTCGGTGTTCGACCCGATCGCCGAGATCGGCGAGGACGGGTCCGTGCAGCCGGTGCTGGCCGAGTCGATCGAGCACAACGAGGACTACACGGTGTGGACGGTGAAGGTCCGCGAAGGCATCACCTTCCACGACGGCTCGCCGCTCACCGCCGACGACCTCAAGGTCAACTCCGACCACGTGCAGACCAGCCCCACCCTGGCCATCGCGACCAAGGACCTCGACCGGGCCGAGGTGGTCGACGACTACACCATCGAGTACCACCTCAAGCGGCCGTGGACCGCGTTCGACTACGTGTTCACCACCCAGGTCGGCTACGTGGCCTCGGGTGACTGGCTCGAGGCGGTCGATGCGGGCACCGCCCAGGCCGACGAGCCGATCGGCACCGGGCCGTTCGTGTTCGAGTCCTACGAGCCCGGTGGCACCTTCGCGGCGACCGCCAACCCCGACTACTGGCGCACCGACGCCGAAGGCCGCAAGCTCCCCTACCTGGACCGCATCGAGTTCAAGGTCTTCGAGGACGTGCAGTCGCGCGTCTCAGCCCTCGAGTCGGGCCAGATCGACCTCATGCACACCTCGAACTTCGACGTGATCTCCCAGCTCCGGGCCAAGGCCGAGGCCGGCGACCTGGCGCTGATCGAGAACTCGAACAACGCCGAGACCAACTACCTGATGCTCAACGTGGGTGATCCGGAGTCCGACCTCGCCGACGTCCGGGTGCGCAAGGCCATCGCCTACGCGGTCGACTACGACACCGTGAACCAGGCCCGCTCGGCCGGCATCGCCCGCATCGCCAACGGGCCCTACCCGCCCGGCTCCCAGGGCTACCTCGAGGACACGGGCTACCCGACCTACGACCCCGAGAAGGCCCGCCAGCTCGTCGAGGAGTACGAAGCCGAGAACGGCCCCATCGAGCTCGGCATCCGCACCACGTCGGACCAGTCGAACCTCCTGTCGGCCCAGCTCTTCCAGCAGTTCCTCCAGGACGTCGGCATGGACGTCTCGGTCGACCAGCAGGAGCAGGGCGAGCTCGTGCTCTCCGCGGCCAAGGGCGAGTTCGAGATCTTCCTCTACCGCAACCTGGCCACCCAGGACCCCGACCAGAACAACGTCTTCTGGGGCTCCGACACCTCGGCGCCGGTCGGCAGCCTGGCCATCAACTTCGGCCGCATCGAGGACCCGGTCATCGACCAGAACCTCGACATCATCCGCGAGAGCGACGACCCCGACGAGCGCACCGCGGCGGCCGAGGCCATCAACCAGCGCTTTGCCCGCAAGGTCTACAACGTCTGGCTGACCTGGGGTGAGTGGGCCATCGCCAGCAACAGCGGCGTCCACCAGATCGCCACCGGGTACAACCTGCCCGACGGCGGCGAGAACCTGGGCATGCGCACCGGCAGCCACCAGGTGAGCCAGATCTGGATCGAGCAGTAGCGACACCACCGGCCGACCGGGCCCGACCGCCGGCGACGGCGGCGGGTTCGGTGCCGTCGGCGGGGAGGTGCCACCATGGGCGCCATGGCCAACCCCCCCGCGATGGAGATCGACCTCGACGCCGTCTACTCGGTGGCGATCAGCACCCCCAAGGGTGAGATCGTCATGGAGCTCGACCCGCAGCTCGCTCCCACCACCGTCAACCACTTCGTCGTCAACGCGCGCAACGGCTTCTACGACGGCCTCACCTTCCACCGGGTGGTGCCGGAGTTCGTGATCCAGGGCGGCGATCCCGAGGGCACCGGGCGCGGCGGCCCCGGCTACCGCTTCGCCGACGAGCCCGTCCGGGGCGAGTACACCCTCGGCGCCGTGGCCATGGCCAACGCCGGCCCCGACACCAACGGCTCCCAGTTCTTCATCTGCATCGACGACTGCCAGCGCAAGCTCCAGCCGCTCTACAACCTGTTCGGCTACGTGGTCGACGGCATCGAGGTGGCCCAGGCCATCTCGGTGGGCGACACCATGGACTCGGTCACCGTGACCCAGCGGGCGCGCGACTGACGCTCCACCCCTCCGTGGACTTCAACATCGCCACGCTGCACGAGGCGATCGCCGCGGCGGTCCCGGACCGGGAGTGCGTCGTGTTCCGCGACCGGCGCCTGAGCTGGGCCGACGTCACCGACCGCACGCGGCGGCTGGCGTCGGTGCTGCTCGCCCACGGGCTCGGCCACCGCGCCGACGAGCAGGCCACCGCGCCCTGGGCGTCGCCCCAGGACCAGGTGGCCCTCTACCTGCACAACGGCAACGAGTACCTCGAGGGCATGCTGGGCGCCTACAAGGCCCGCACCGCGCCCTTCAACGTCAACTACCGCTACGTGGCCGAGGAGCTCTCCTACCTGCTCCGCGACGCCCGGGCCCGGGCGGTGCTGTACCACGCCCGGTTCGCCCCGACCCTCGCGGAGGTGCTCGACGAGCTCGACGAGCGGCCGCTGCTGCTCCAGGTCGCCGACGACTCGGGCCACGACCTGTTGCCCGACGCCCTCGACTACGAGGCGGCGCTGGCGGACGCCTCCCCCGACCTCGACCCCGAGCTCGTGGCGTCCTGGTCACCCGACGACCGCTACGTGCTCTACACCGGCGGGACCACGGGCATGCCCAAGGGCGTGCTCTGGCGCCAGGGCGACTTCCTCCCGGCCGCGCTCGCCTTCCGCCGCCGCGACGGCGACGACTTCGGCTCCGTGGAGGAGGTCGTCGAGCAGGCCCGCCCCGGCCGCCTGCGGGCCCTCCCGGCGGCCCCGTTCATGCACGGCGCCGCGCACTGGAACGCCCTGTCGGCCTGGCTGGCCGGCGGCACCGTCGTCGTGCAGGACCAGCCCCACCACCTCGACCCGGTCGACGTCTTCTCGACGTGCGAGCGCGAACAGGTCACGTCGCTGCTGATCGTGGGCGACGCCTTCGCCCGGCCCCTCGTCGACGAGCTGCGGGCGCACGGGTACGACCTGTCCCACCTGCGCTTCCTGCTCACGGGCGGGGCCATCCTCAGCGCCTCCACCAAGGCCGAGCTGCTCGACCTCGTCCCGGGCATGACCATCGTGGACATCCTCGGCTCGTCGGAGTCGGGCCGCCAGGGGGTCACCTCGACCCGCCAGGGCGACGGCGACGGCGGCGGCAGCAGCCGCCAGGGCCGCTTCGCCCCGACGCCCACCGCGGCGATCGTCAGCGCCGACCTCACCCGGGTGCTGGCGCCCGACGACCACGACGAGGGCTGGCTGGCCCAGCGCGGACGGGTGCCCCTCGGCTACCTCGGTGATCGCGCCAAGACCGAGGCGACCTTCCCCACCATCGACGGCGAGCGCTTCGCCGTGCCCGGCGACCGCGCCCGCTACGACGAGGACGGCCTCATCGAGCTGCACGGCCGGGAGTCGGTGACCATCAACTCGGGCGGCGAGAAGATCTTCGCCGAGGAGGTCGAGCACGCGGTCAAGTCGCACCCCCAGGTGTTCGACGCCGTCGTGGTGGGCCGTCCCAGCGAACGGTGGGGCCAGGAGGTCGTGGCCCTCGTGCGCCTCCGGAACGGCGCCGAGGTGGGCGACGACGAGCTGCTCGAGACGTGCAGCCACCACATCGCCCGCTACAAGCTGCCCAAGGCCATCCTGCGCCTGGACCACATCGAGCGCAGCCCCAGCGGCAAGGCGGACTACCGCTGGGCCAAGGCGGTCGCCACGGAGGGCTCGGCCCCCTGACCGACCAGGCGCTGCGGCGCACCGTCAGCTTCGACACCCCCGTGGACCTGGGCCTCAGCCTGGGCTTCCTGCGGCGCGGCCGCTACGACCCGACCTTCCAGATCGGCGCGGCCGGCCTGTGGCGTGCGACCCGCACCCCCGAGGGCCCGGCCACGCTCGCGGTGGCGGCCCGCGACGGGCGCAGCCGCACGCACGGCGACACGTTCGACGCCACCGCCTGGGGCCCGGGTGCCGAGTGGTCCCTCGCCCACGTACCGGCGCTGCTCGGGGCCGAGGACGACCCGGGGGCGCTCGTGACCGACCACCCGCTGGTGTCGCGCCTGCACCGGCGCTTCTCGGCGATGCGGATCCCCCGCACACACTCGGTGTTCGAGGCCCTGGTGCCGACCATCATCGAGCAGAAGGTGACGGGCTTCGAGGCACGGCGCGCCTACCGCCAGCTCGTCCAGCGCCTCGGCGAGCCGGCGCCGGGGCCGACGGGCCTCCTGCTGCCCCCGGACCCGTCCACCATCGCGGGCACGCCCTACTACGAGCTCCACCTGATCGGGGTGGAGCGCAAGCGGGCCGACACCCTGCGCCGGGTGGCGACCCGGGCGGCCGCCATCGAGCGGCTGCTGGCGGGCCCCTCGATCGACGCACAGCGCCAGCTCGCCCGCCTGAAGGGCATCGGTCCCTGGAGCGCGGCGGAGGTGGCCTTCGCCGCGTTCGGGGACCCCGACGCGGTGAGCGTGGGCGACTACCACGTCCCCCACCAGGTGGCCTACGCCCTCGCCGGCGAGGAACGGGCCACCGACGAGCGCATGCTCGAGCTGCTCGAGCCCTTCCGGGGCCAGCGGGGCCGCGTGGTGCGCCTCATCGAGCTGGCCCGGCTCGGCCCGGCCCGCAAGGGCCCCCGCATGGGCCCCAACGACTTCCGCGACCGGTAGGGGCGGCGGGGGTTTTCCACCGGTTGTCCACAGGTTTCGGGGGCTACCCGTGCACAGGGCGGTCGTCGTAGCGTCAAGGCCAGGAGGAGCAACGCCATGACGAGCTATGAGGTGACGCTGAAGGACCGCAGCGTCGAGCGCATCGACGGCGCCGACGCGTACCAGCAGGAAGGCCAGATGACCACGTTCTTCCGCCGCGACGGCGGGCGCTCGGTGGTCGACAGCTGGGCCACCCGGATCGCCAGCTTCCGCACCTCGGAGATCCTCATCATCCGCCGCGCCCTCGACGAATCGGCCGCCTGAGCCTCACACCGGCGCCTCGTCCCTCGGAGCGCCTTCGGCCTCCGGTGCGTCCGTGGAGCCGCTCCGGCCGATGTCGACCGCGAGGGGTGCCGTGGTAGGTTCTCGCCCGCCCCGACCCGCCGGTGGCCGACCCGCAGATGACCACGACCGCCACCGAGACCGACGAACCGTTGTCCGCCGACGAACCCGGTGAGCCCACCGAGGGTGCGGTGACCACCGTGGACGACGGGCCCCCGCCCTCCGACGAGCGCCGGGCGTGGCGACTGGCCATGGTCAAGGGCGCCGCCGCCTACGTGGTCTCGCGGGTGATGGTGATCGCCGGCAGCGGCATCGTCGCCGCCCAGCGCGGCGTGGACGCCAACGTCAACGGCGTGGCCCGCCCCGAGGGCGCCCAGACCTTCATCGTCCAGGTGCTCGACTCCTGGGACGGCAACTGGTACATGGAGATCGTCCGCGGGGGCTACCCCAAGGAGATCCCGCCGAACATCACCTACTTCCAGGTGGAGGCCCGGGCGGCGTTCTTCCCGCTGTACCCGATGCTCGTGCGGCTCTTCGACCGGGTGCTGCCCGGCAGCGAGGTCTTCGCCGGCATCTTCGTGAACGCGGTCCTCGGGCTCCTCGCCGTGCTGGCGGTGGGCTACCTGGCCAAGGCGGTGTTCGGCGTGAAGCCCGCCGAGCGGACCATGATCCTCATGGCCTTCTTCCCGGGCAGCTTCGTGCTGAGCTTCGCCTACAGCGAGGGCCTGCTGATCCTTCTGGCCGCGCTCTGCCTGCTCTTCCTGTACCGGCGGCAGTGGCTGCTGGCGGGCGTGATCGCCGCGTTCGCCACCGCCACGAGACCCAACGGCGTGGCCGTGGCCGCCGCCTGCGGTGTGGCCGCGTTGATCGCCATCTGGCAGGACCGCGAGTGGCGGGCGCTGATCGCACCGATCCTCGCCCCCCTCGGCTTCATCGCCTTCCAGTGGTACCTCCGTGTCCACACCAGCGAGGACTGGGCCTGGTTCCGGGTCCAGCGCGAGGCGTGGGCCGAGGGCACGAGCTTCGGGGCGACCGCCCTGCAGGACACGTTCGGGTTCCTCACCCATCCCCTCAACTCGCCGACCGACGTGCTCACCACCACGTCGCTGTTCGCGATGTTCGCCCTGCTCTTCACCGCCTGGAAGAAGCGCCTCCCCTGGCCCATGGTCGCCTACGTGGTGGTCGTGCTGGCCCTGATGCTCATCCCCGAGACGGTGACGGCCCGGCCGCGGTTCGTCTACACCGCGTTCCCGCTGTTCCTGTCCGCCGGCGCCTGGTGGCCCGAGGACGACGAGGCGAGCTGGGCCCACGAGGGCTGGACCCTGCTGATCGCGCTCTGCGCCGCCGGCCTGGTCACCCTGACCGCGCTGTACGGGGTCTACGGCGCGATCCCGTGAGCGCGGGCCGCCGGCTCGCGCTGCCTGCGGCCGGCCGGGGCCGCAGCGCGCTCGAGCTCGGCGTCCTGGCGGTCCTCGCCTACCTCCCGACCCTCACCGCGGCGCCGGGCCGGGTCCCGGCCGACACCAAGCTCTACCTCTACCTCGACCCGGGGCGGCAGCTGTCCGACGCCCTCTGGTCGTTCGACACCCGCCAGTTCGCCGGGTGGGTCCCCCACCAGATCATCGGCTACCTGTGGCCGAGCGGGCCGTTCTACTGGGTGCTCGAGCAGCTGGGCGTGCCCGACTGGGTCGCCCAGCGGCTCTGGCTCGGCACCATCCTCTTCGCCGCCGGCGCCGGCCTGCGCTGGGCGGCCCGGCGCCTCGACCTGGCGCCGGGGGCGGCCCTCGTCGCCGCGATCGTCTACCAGCTCTCGCCCTACGTGCTCGCCTACGTGTCGCGCACCTCGGTGCTGCTCCTGCCGTGGGCGGCGCTCGGCTGGATGGTCGGGCTCACCCAGGGGGCGGCGACGCGCACCCGCTGGCGCGACGCGGCCCTCTTCGCCCTCCTCGTGGCCACCGTCGGCGGGATCAACGCCACCGCGCTGTTGATGGTCGCTCCGGCGCCCCTGCTCTGGCTGGCCGACGCCGCGGCGAGGGGCACCATCACCTGGCGCCGGGCCGGGCGCACCGCGCTGACCCTCGGCGGGCTCTCGCTGGGCGTGTCGCTCTGGTGGATGACCGCCCTCGCCATCCAGGCGAGGTACGGCGCCGCCGCCCTGTCGTTCAGCGAGACCCTCGAGGCGGTCTCGTCGACGGCCGTGGCCAGCGAGGTGCTGCGGGGCCTCGGCTACTGGCTCTTCTACGTCGGCGACCCGGTCACCGCGGCCACGACCGCGTCACGGGCGTACCAGGAGTCGGCCCCGCTGCTCGCGGTCGGCTTCGCCCTCGTGCTCGCGGGGGTCGCCGGCCTCGTCGTGGCCCGATGGGCCCACCGGCGGTTCGCGGCCCTCTGCCTGCTCGCCGGCGTCGTGCTGGCGGTGGGGGCCTACCCGATCGACGATCCCTCCCCCCTCGGCTCCGCGCTCGCGGGGTCGTCCACCTCCACCCTCGTCCTGGCCCTGCGCTCCAGCACCCGGGCCGTCCCCCTGGTGGTGTTCGCCCTCGCCCTCGGCGCCGGCGCCCTCGTGACCGCCCTCGACGGCGCCCGCCCCCGCGTCGGGCGGCTCGCGGCGGTCGCCCTGGTCGTGCTGGCCGTGGTCAACCTGCCGCCGGCGTGGACGGGCGGCTTCGTCGACCCCGACCTCGACCATCCCGAGGCGCTCCCCTCCCACTGGACCGAGGCGGCCGCCGCCCTCGACGCCGCGCCCGCCGGCTACCGGGTGCTCCAGCTGCCCGGCATGGAGTTCTCCACCTACCGCTGGGGCCACACCGTCGACCCCGTGCTGCCCGGCATCAGCACCCGGCCCCTCGTCACCCGCGACCTCCTGCCGCTCGGCAGCCCGGCGGCCATGGACACGCTCTACGCGCTCGACGACCGGTTCCAGGCCGGGGTCGAGGAGCGCGCCGCGGTGGCGCCGGTCGCCCGCCTCCTCGGTGCCGACACCGTCCTCGTCACCCCGGAGACCGCCTTCGAGCGCTACCAGACGCCACGGCCGGAGCGCACCTGGGACCTGTTCCGGGAACCGGGTGACGGCCTGGGCGCGGCGGTCGCCTACGGCCCGCTCACCCCCAACCCGGCCCCCACCGACCCACCCGCCGCGGCCATGGTGGACGAGGAGGCGATCGCCACCGCCGACCTGGGCGAGCCCGTGGCCCCGATCGCTCTGGTCCCCGTGGAGGACCCCCGGGCCATCGTGCGGGCGGGCGGCGCCCCCGTGCTGCTCTCGGGCAGCGGCGACGGCGTGGTGGACGCGGCCGCCGCCGGCCTCGTCGACGGCTCGGAGACCATCCGCTACGCCGCCGCCACCGAGGACCTCGAGGGGGCCATCGCCGACGGCGCCCTCGTGGTGGCCACGGACAGCAACCGGGTGCGGGCCCGCCAGTGGCGCGGCAGCCAGGACGTGTGGGGCTTCACCGAGGACGGCGAGCACGACGGGCTGCTCGAGGAGGACCCCGCCGACCACCGCCTCGAGGTCTTCCCCGACCAGACCGACGCCAACGTCACCACCGCCGTGCAGGAGGGCCCCGTGCGGGCCACCGCCAGCGCCTACGGCGAGCCCAACGCCTACCGGCCCGAGGACCGGGCCGCCAACGCCGTCGACGGCGACCCCGACACCGCCTGGCTCGTGGCCGACCGGGCCGACCCCCGCGGCGAGCGCCTGCGCATCGACGCCGACGAGCCGGTCGAGGCCATCGACGTCCTGCAGGCCCACGTCCCCCACGCCAACCGCACCATCACCGAGGTGCGGCTCACGACCTCGTCGGGCGAGGACCGCACCATCGCCCTCGGCCCCGAGTCCCAGACCGGCACGGGCCAGCGGATCGAGCTCGCGGCGCCGGCCGACTGGTGGCAGCTCGAGATCACCGACGTGAGCACCCCCGTCGCCGCCGCCTACCCCGACCAGGTGCCGGTCGGCTTCGCCGAGGTGGCCACCGCCCTCGGTCCGAGCCAGGAGGTCGTGCACCTCCCGACCGACGCGCTGGCCGCGGCGGGCACGGACGACCCGGTGGCCATCGTGCTCACCCGTCTGCGCACCGAGCCGTTGGACCGCTGGCGGAGCGACCCCGAGCGCGCCCTCGTGCGGGCCTTCACCCTGGGCGCGCCCCAGTCGCTCGCCCTCGACGCCACGACGCGGGTGGACCGACGGGCGACCGACCGCGTGGTCGCCGACCTCTACGGCGTCGACACCGCCACCAGCTCCGAGCACCTCACCGGCGACCTCGCCGCCGGGGGTTGGGCCGCGGTGGACGGCGACGCCGGCACCGCGTGGCTCACCCCCTTCGGGGCCGCCACCGGCAGCACCCTCACCGTCCCCACCGACGGGCGCCTCGGCCCGCTCACCATCACGCCGGCCGCGGGCGACCACCTGGCCCGGCCCACCCGGCTGCAGCTGTCGCGTGGCGACCGGCGGCTCGCCGTCGACGTCGCCCCCGGTGCCGGCCCCACCACCGTCGACCCCGGCCCCCTCGCCACGGCCGACGGGCCCCTCGTGATCACGATCGCGGCCACCGACGGAGCGACCACGGTCGACCGCCGCTACGGCGAGGTCGTGGCCCTGCCCACCGGCCTGGCCGAGGTGGCCGGCGAGGGCCTGGCCGCCGAGGCACTCCCCGAGCAGCTCGACGCCGGCTGCCGCGACGACCTGCTCGAGGTCGACGGCGCACCGGTGGGCCTCCGCGTGACCGGCTCGACCGCGGACGTGCTGGCCGGCACCGCCCTCGAGACCGCCGGCTGCGGGCCCGGCGGCGACGGGCGCCTCGACCTCGACGCCGGCGACCACCGGGTCGAGAGCACCCCCGGCACCACCACCGGCGTCGACGTGGACCGAGTGGTGCTCACGAACGAGGCCGCCGAGGCGGCGGCGGCGGCCCCTGCGCCGGCCGTGCCCGCCGTCGAGGTGTCGGGCGGCCGCGCCCACCAGACCGTGACGGTGGGGCCGTGCCCGGACGGTTGCTGGCTGGACCAGGGCGTCGGTTGGAACCCGGGCTGGCAGGCCACGGTCGACGGCACGTCCCTGGGCGAGCCGACCCAGATCAACGGCGGGACCAACGGCTGGTTCCTGCCCGCGTCAGACTCCCCCACCACCGTGGAGCTGCGCTGGACGCCCCAGCGCTTCACGTGGCTGGCCCTGGCCGCCTCGCTCGCCGCGGTGCTCGCGTGCGTGGTCCTGGTCGTCGTCGACCGCCGGCGCCGCGCCGATGCCGTGCCCGACCCGGCCGTCGACGCCGACCCGGCCGGTCGGCCCCACCTCGCCCCACCCTGGGCCCCCGAGGACCGCCGCCACCACGTGGTCTGGATCACCGCCTCGCTCGCCGCCGCCGTCCTCGTGGCCCCGGTCTGGGGCCTCGCGGTCCTGGCCGTCAGCCTGCCGCTGGTGCTGCTGCGACGCAGCGGCCTCGCCGGCGTGGTCGGCCTGGCCGGCCTCGTGGTCGTCACCGCCGCGGTCGTCCTGCGCCAGGCCCGCTACGCCAACCTGGCCGGGTTCGGCTGGGTCCAGACCGTCGCCGCCGCCCACCGACCGACCCTGGCCATGGTCCTGCTGGTGGTGGCCGCGACCCTGCCGGTGGGCACCCGGCGGGCCGCTACCCTCCCGGGGTCCGTGCCGGGCCCCGGCGACGGGACCCGAGAGCAGCCAGGAGACGAGCCGGGGTGAGCGAGCCCGCCACCATGGAGACCGACGAGCCCACCGGGACCGTGGACGGGCACGCCCCGGACGCGACCGGCGGTGACCTGAGCCGCCGCCGGTTCTTCCGCTGGCTCGCGGTCATCGCCCTGGGGGCCCTCGCCCTGCGTGTCGCCTACGTCCTGATCTTCAAGCGGGACGAGCCCGCCATCGGCGACGCCATCTACTACAGCACCCAGGCCGTCCGGCTGGCCCAGGGGCGCGGCTTCGTCCACCCCTTCGCCGGTGGGCCGGCGGCCGACCACCCGCCCCTCACCGCCCTCACCATGGCCCCCGTGGTCTGGGTCTTCGGCACGAGCCTGCTCGTGCAGCGCCTGGCCATGGCCGTGATCGGCACGCTGACCGTCGCCGGCATCGGCGTGCTCGGGCGGACCGTCAGCGGGTCGAGCCGGGTGGGCCTGCTCGCCGCCGGCCTCGCCGCGGTCTACCCCAACCTCTGGCTGAACGACGGCGTGGTCATGTCCGAGTCGATCGCCACCCTCACCCTCGTCGCCATCTTCCTCGCGCTCTACCGCTTCCAGGGCCGGTACACGGTGGGGCGGCTGGCCGTCATCGGCGCCCTCTGCGGCGTCGCCATCCTGGCCCGGGCCGAGTCGGCCCTGCTGCTGCCCCTCGTCGTGCTGCCGACCGTGTGGTTCCGCAGCGACCGCTCGGCGTGGCAGCGCCTCGGCGTCGTGGCGGTGTCCGGCGTCGCCGCGGTGGCCGTGGTGGTGCCGTGGACGGCCTACAACCTCACCCGCTTCGAGGAGCCGGTGCTGCTGTCCACGAACGACGGCCTCACCATCCTCGGTGCCAACTGCGACGACACGTACTACGGCGACGGCGTGGGCCTGTGGTCGTTCGCCTGCCCGTTCACCGTGCCCATCCCGATCCCCGACCCGGTCCCCACCGCCGAGGGCTGCGCCCCCGACCCCGCCGACCCCTTCGCGTGCGCCGACCAGTCCGAGGTGGCCAAGGCCTTCCGCCAGGCCGGGATCGAGTACATCTCGAACCACACGTCGCGCTTCCCGGTCGTGGCCGCCGCCCGCGTCGGCCGCATCTGGGGCGTCTACGCCCCCGGCCAGATGGTCCACTACAGCGAGGGCGACCTCGAGAGCACCGGCGAGGGCCGCGAGGGCTGGGCGTCCTGGCTCGGCTTCGTCCTGTGGTGGGCCATGGTGCCCTTGTCCGTGTACGGCGCGGTGCTGCTGCGCCGGCACGGCCGGATGGTGCTGCCGCTCGTGATGACCGCGGCGGTGATCACGGTCACCGCCGTCGCGTTCTACGGCCTCGTCCGCTTCCGCATCCCCGCCGAGATCGCCGTGGTCGTGCTCAGCGCCGCCGCGCTGGATGGGCTGTGGCGGCGCCGTCGCCCTAGCGTGGCCCCGTCATGACCACGGGTGGGCCTGCGTCGCTGCTGTTCATCATCCCGGCGTACAACGAGGAGGAGGCGCTGCCCGGCGTGCTCGCCGAGCTGGGGGCGGCCTACCCCGACGCCGACGTCGTGGTGATCGACGACGGCTCCGCCGACTCGACCGCCGCGGTCGCCCGCGCCGGCGGCGCCGTGGTGCTCCAGCTGCCCTACAACCTCGGGATCGGTGGGGCGCTGCGCACCGGCTTCCGCTACGCCGTGCGCAAGGGCTACCAGCGGGGCGTGCAGTTCGACGCCGACGGCCAGCACCACCCCGACGAGGTCCCCGCGCTGCTGGCCGGCCTCGACGCCGGCGCCGACATGGTGGTGGGCAGCCGCTTCTCCGACGGCCCGCCGCCCTACAAGGTGGGCCGGCTGCGCAAGGCGGCCATGGGCATCCTGACCATCACCATGCGCCGCCTCGCCGGGAAGCACTTCAGCGACACGAGCTCGGGCTTCCGGGCGTTCTCCCGGCCGGTGCTGGAGTTCTTCGCCGAGACCTACCCCGCCGAGTACATGGAGTCGGTCGAGGCGCTCTTCTCCACGGTGCGGGCGGGCTACGAGGTCGTCGAGGTGCCCGTGCACATGCGCGAGCGGGAGCTCGGTGCCCCCTCCAACCGCACCTGGCGGCTCGTGTACCACTACCTCCGGCTGTTCGTGGTGCTGCTGGCCCAGACCCCGCGCAAGCGCGGGCCGGTGGCCCCGCCCCCGCCCGCCGAGGCCGACGCCCCGGGAGCGGCGGCGTGATCGCCCGCCTCACCACCCTGGCCCTGTTGGCGGGCGACGGCGCCGGCGGCGGCGACTCCACGCCGGTCGACGACGTCCACGCCATGAGCATCGGCGGGCGGATCCTCGTCGCCGTCCTCACCGCCCTCACACTGCTGTTCCTGCTCCGCCTCGTGCGCCGCGGCCAGCTCCGCGGCAAGTACGCCCTGCTCTGGCTGGGTGTCGGCGCCGCCATGGTCGGCTTCGCGATCTACCCCGACATCCTCGTCCCGATCTCCGACGGCCTCGGGATCAGCTACGAGCCCGCCATCATCTTCATGGCCGCGATCGCCTTCCTGTTCGTGGTGATCGTGCACTTCTCCTACGAGCTCTCGCGGCTCGAGGACCGCACCCGCACCCTCGCCGAGGAGCTCGCCCTGCTCCGTGCCGAGACCCAGGAGCGCGATCCGGAGGGTTGATCCCGCGGGCGCTCAGTGAGCGGCGGCTCCGTCCGCGACGCGGGACTCGACGATGAGGCCGTCGGCGACGAAGGGCGCCCAGCCCTTGCCGATGGAGCGCTCGAGGAAGAGCACGAAGCGGCCGGCCAGGCCGAGCACCCGACCCTTCACGCCCTGGCCCGTGGCCTGCTTGACCGCGGGCACGTAGGTGGCGGTGCGCACCGGCTCCCAGCCGTGGCGGCGCAGCAGGTTGGTGAGGGTGCGCCACGAGAACAGGATCACGTGGTCGGGGTGGTTGATCTCGGCGCCCGCCATGGCGGCGAAGCCGTTGAGCAGCCCCGAGGCGTTCGGGGTGGTCAGCACGAGGGTGCCGCCGGGGGCGAGCAGGTCGTGGAGGCCGTCGAGGAACGAGCCCGGGTCGTCGAGGTGCTCGATGACCTCGCCGGCGATGACGAGCTCGGCGGGCTCGAGGCCGAGCGCCGCCAATCCGTCGGGATCGCGGCCGTCGGCCACGTAGGCCTCGTAGCCGCGGGCCTTGGCCCGCTCGACCCCGGCCTCGTCCACGTCCACGCCCACGATCGACGTGGCCGCGCCGGCGAGGTGCTCGTGCAGCCACGTGCCGGTCTCGGCCTGCATGTCCTCGTAGCCGGCGTCTACGAACCCGACGTGGATCACCCGCTTGCCCCGGGCCAGCCCGGTCACGTACTCGATCCGGTTCACCACGCGCGCCTCGGGCAGCGTGTGCACCATCTCGAGTTGGGCGTTGGTGTCGGGCATCAGGGGGCTCCCGGGATGGCGTGAGCGCCGACGGGGTCGGCGGTGTGGAGCAGCTCGCGCAGGGGCGGGCCCGCCCCGTCGGCGAACAGCCGCTCCAGCTTGTCGAACATGGACCGCCGGCCGATCCAGAGCAGCCGGCTGCCGAGGCGGCCGGTGCCGGGCACGACCCAGAACGCCTCCTCGGTGTCGAAGTCGTAGGGGTGGCAGTAGGTCAGCGGGGCGGGGCCGCCGCCGTTGAGGCGCCAGGTGAGGTTCACCAGCGACCACGGCAGCACCCGTAGGTAGACCCCGCCCATGTACGGCGCGGCCACCGGGCCGAGGCGGGCGATCGGGCAGGGCAGCTCCACCAGGCCGCTCGGCCAGGTGAAGGGCACCTTGGGCAGGCCGGGGAAGCCGTGCAGCGGGCTGCGGGCGGGCAGCACGCTCGACGAGTACGTGAAGCCGAGCTCGGGCAGCACGTCGGCGACCCAGGCGGTCTCGCGCACGAGGGAGAAGGTCGGCGCCCGGTAGCCCACGATGGGCTCGCCGAGGAGGTCCTCGAGCAGGTCCTTGCCCCGACGGGTCTCCTCGGTGAAGCGCTCGACGGACAGCTCGGTGAGCGGCGTGTGGTCCCACGAGTGCAGGCCCACCTCGTGCCCGGCGTCGCGGGCCTCGGTGACCAGCTCGGGGTTGGCCACCGCGGTGGTGCCCACGATGAAGATCGTCCCCCGGATGCCCCGCTCGGCCAACCACTCGTAGACCCGGCGGGTCACCACCGGGTAGCTCGTGTCGTCCTCGGGCACGGGCCGGTGCGGCTCCACGTCGAAGCTGAAGGTGACCGGCGCGCGGGTGGAGCGCCGCGCCCGGCCGGGCTCAGTAGGCATCGAAGTCGAGGAACTCGTACGTGTCGAGGGTGAAGGTCTCCTGCGGCACCTCGTCCGAGAGGCTGCGGAACAGCAGGTTGAGCGGCGCCGGCTGGAGCTTGCGGGGCGGGCGCAGGCCCCGCACGGGCACGTGGGCGTTGAACCCGGCGTACACCGCCGCCGGGGCCTTGTGGTACCGGCAGGCCGCGGCGATGGCCGACCGCGGCGACACGGTCTCGCCCACCGCCAGGGGCCGGCGGGGCAGGAACTTCACGATCACCGCGAACGGCAGGCCGCCGAACCGGTGCTCGACCGAGACGGTCAGCAGCTCGTCGCTCACGTGCACGACGAAGCCCGCCCGCGGCTGCGAGAGGCGCCAGCGCAGCTGCCCGGGCGTCCACGCCTGGGTCCAGCCGGAGGCGGCGTGCTGGTCGATCTCGCCGGCGATCGCCGTGAACTCGTCGGAGGCCAGCCAGTCGGCATCGGCGGGTCGGCTCGCCACCCCCTTGGCCGAGCCGAAGGGGTGCACGACGCGCACCGGCAGCGGGCCGAGGAAGCGGTAGCCGAGGTACTTGAGGGCACCGGGCGTCGACTTCTCGTTGGGCACGGCGAGGATGCCCTTGGCCCCGTCGAGGCGCGCCCGCTCGTAGATGCGGTGGCCGATCTGGACGAAGTAGCCCTTGCGCTGGGCCCCCGAGCGGGTGACCGCGTTGAGCGAGAAGTAGACGGGGGCGGGGCCGCCGGCGTTGCGCCAGCGCTGCGGGATCAGCGCGTAGTGGGCCATGCGCCGGCCGTCCTCGTCGATGCCCTCGTAGACGCCGCCGCCCTCGGGGTTCTCGTCGTAGAGCCAGGCGAGGTAGTCGGGGCCGTCGAAGCGCTTGTCGGGCAGCTCGGCGTTGAGCAGCTCGGTGTTGCGCTCGTGCTGGCGCAGGACGTCGTCGTCGCCGGCGTCGGTCATGGGGCCACCTCGGTCATGTCCGGACCATCTTGGCCCGCGCGCCGCCCCCACCGCCCGACCAGGGCGGCCAGGCCGAGGCCCGCGAGCACCACGAGGGCCACGTCGGCGGGGATGCGGTAGCGGGTCGTGCCGAAGGCCAGCGCCGCCGTCACGGTGATCACCAGCATCGGCGCGACGAGGGGGATGAGGGTGATGCGCCGGCGCCACAGCCACACCGCGCCGACCGCGGCGAGGGGCAGCAGCAGGTAGTACATGGCGAGGCCCACCTGGGACGCCCGGCGGCCCCGCCCCTCGAGCTGGTCGTTGAAGCGCACGTTCTGCGCCGGCCGGTAGAGGTCCCACATGCGCCCGACCCGGGCCAGCATCACGACGGGCAGCCGGGAGGTGTGGTCGCCGACGTAGGCCACGGCCTGGTCGCGGGCGACCAGCTCCCGCTCGGACTCGTCGTACACGTGGCGGTCCTGCAGCGAGGCCTGCACCCGCTCGAGCTGCTCGGCGTCGGCGAAGCAGCCGGCGGGCAGGTCGATGCGCTCGCACATGCGGCGCTGGGTGGCGGCGGGGACGGTGGCGAGGTCGAAGCACTCGCCGTAGTAGCCGAGGTTGGAGCCGTAGTAGGTCTCGTCGCAGCTCGCGGTGTTGAGCACGGCGCCCGCGCCCGTGGACAGGTAGACGGGCTCCTCGAACCGGGAGAGGTTCCACCCGATCCACGGGGCGATCACGACCACGGTGACGAGGCCGCTCACCACGAGGCGGACGAGCCGGTCGCGCCCGGCGAGGTCGCGCGCCCGCAGCACCAGGGGCAGGACGAGGAACAGGCACAGCAGCGCGGACTCGGCCCGCGTCAGGGTGGCGAGCGCCACCGCCCCGCCGAGCCAGGCGGCGTTGGCCACGTTCGGCGCCCGCCAGAACCGGTAGGCGGCCAGCAGCACGACGGCCGCGATCGCGGCGAACAGCGACTCGGTCTGCAGCAGGAGGTCGTTCACCCAGAACATCGGGTAGACCGCGGCGATGGCGCCGGCGGCGAGGCCGGCCCGGTGCCCGCCGAGCCGGTCGGCCACCGTGGCGATCAGCAGCACGGCCACCACGCCGACCACGCCCGACACGAGGCGGTGGGCGGTGATGCTGGTCAGCCCGAGCGAGGACGCCAGCCCGAGCAGCAACGGGTAGAGCGGCGGCTTCTGGGCGCTGGCCACGGCCTCGCCCGTCGAGCGCAGCCAGAGCGGGTCGACGAACCAGTGGCCATCGGCGATGGCCTTGCCCTGGAGGTGGACGTAGAGCGGGTCGTTGATTCCGGCGACGATGGCCACGCACCCCGCCGGGCCCCGCCCGTCGGGGCCGCACTCGGGGCGCACGACCAGGATCTCGTACCAGCGCACCGCGAGGGCGACGAGGGCCACCACCGCGAGGCCCCACTGGTAGCGGCTCGGCCGCCACCGCCCGGTGGGGGCCGGGTCGACGGGGGGCGCCGCCGCGTCCTCGACGCCGGGGTCGCCGGCGGGGGCCTCGCCCCCCGCGACCGTGCTCACTCGGCCGGCGCGCCGACCGGCTCGGGCGCCACCTCGGCGTCCGGCCCGGCGTCCGGATCG
This sequence comes from Acidimicrobiales bacterium, assembly GCA_041908445.1. Classification (GTDB taxonomy): domain Bacteria; phylum Actinomycetota; class Acidimicrobiia; order Acidimicrobiales; family DATDAH01; genus JAEUJM01. The sequence continues at coordinate 54,696 of JAYRFK010000005.1, forward strand.
GTGGCCGGCCCGACGCCAGGCTCCGTGCCCGGCTGGTCGCCCACGGCACCGTCGACCGACCCGATCGCGCCCGGCTCACCCGGCTCGACCACGTCCTGGGCCTCGCCCATGCGCCGGCGCCACCCGGCGTCGAGCGCCACGGCGGCGAGGATGCACAGGATCAGGTCGACGGGCGTGCGGTAGCGGGTGACCCCGAACGACGCCGCCGCGGTGAACGTAACCATCGCGGCGATGCCGACGAAGGGGATGATCGTGACCTTGCGCCGGTACAGCACCACGAGACCGACCACCGAGAGGCCGAGGAGCACGTAGTACATGGCCAGGCCGGTGCGCACCGGCACCTGGCCGCGGCGCTCGAAGAGGATGTCGAGGTTGGCGCCCTGGATCGGGGCGTAGAGGCTCCACATGCGCCCGATGCGGGCGGCGACCACCACGGGCAGGCGACCCTTGTGGGCCGACATGTACTCGGTGGCCAGCTCGCGGTGGGCCTCGTCGACGACCGACTCGTCGCCCTCGGGGAAGTCCTTGAGGGTGCAGCTGTCATCCCAGTAGCCGAGCTTGTCGCCGTAGTAGGTGGCGTCGCAGTTGCCGTAGGCCATCACCCGGCCGGTGCCCGAGGCCAGGTAGACGGGCTCGGTGAACCGGCCCAGGTTGTGGACCACCCAGGGCGCCATCAGCGCCACCGTCACCACCCCGACGAGCACGGCCAGGCCGGCCTTCTTCGCCCACGTGATCCCCGGGAGGACGAGCGCGAGCGGCGCCACCACGAAGACCAGGAAGGTGGCGCCTTCCGAGCGGGTCAGGGCGGACACCGCGATGGCCACGCCCAGGAGCGCGGCGGTGCCCCAGTCGGGCCGGCGCCACAGCCGGTAGCAGAGCAGCAGCACCGCCCCCACGGCCACCGTGTAGAGCGACTCCGAGAGGATGAGGCCGTCGTTGATCCAGAGGTTCGGGTAGACCGCGGCCAGCAGCGCGGCCACGAGGCCCGTGCGGCGACCACCGACCTGACGGCCGACGAGGCCCACGAAGGCCACCGCGAGGGCGCCCAGCAGGCAGCCGGCGATGCGCTGCTCGAGCGGCGTCTCGAAGCCCAGCTTGGCCACGCCGGCGAGGTAGACGAGGTACATCGGCGGGTGCCCGGCCGACGGCTCGAGCACACCGCGCTCGCGGCAGGCCGCCACCGCCTGGTCGTTGCTCATCCCCGGCTCGCGCACCGAGTCGAGGCACGCGAAGGGGTCGTAGAGGTCGCCGTGGTCGGCCAGCAGCAGGCTCTGGGTGTGGTACCAGTTGTTGTCGTCGAGGCCCAGGGGGAGGTTCTGGTAGCCCCCCAGCGTGGCGCCGACGCGCACCGCGAAGGCCAGGCCCACGACGAGCGCCAGCAGGACCGGGAAGGACCGCAGGCGTGTGGGCACGGCGCGCCATCCTACTCAGGGGCCAGGAGTACGATGATGCGCCCGGCGGCGGCGGCGCGGGCCCCCGCTCCCGCCCGCTCCCCGACCGTCCGCAGCCCCGGAGTCGACGCATCTCCCCAACCGCCGCGTGCCCGATCCTCCGATGACCGCCGAGCCCTCCGCCTCGGCGGGACCCCGCACGCGCCCGCCGGAGGACGCCCCGGCCGCCGGCGGCCGCGCCGCCCGTGCCCTGGTGGCCTCGGTGCCGTTGCTCGTGCTCGCCGCGGTGACCTACCTGCCGCTGCTGTTCACCAAGCCCGGCCGGGTGGGGGCCGACACCAAGACCTACCTCTACCTCGACCCCGGTCGCCTCCTGCACGACGCCCCGTTCCTCTGGGACCCGGGCATCGGCCTGGGCACGGTCACCCACCAGAACATCGGCTACCTGTGGCCGCTCGGCCCCTTCTACTGGGTGCTCGACGCCGTCGGCCTGCCCGACTGGGTGGCCCAGCGCCTGTGGCTCGGCACCGTGCTGTTCGCGGCGGGGGCCGGCGTCCTCTACCTGCTCCGCACCCTGCACTGGGCGCCCCTGGCCCCCCGCCGGGCGACGGGGGCCTGGTCGCGCCGCTGGTGGGACCTCGGCCTGATCGTCGCCGCCCTCGCCTACGCCCTCAGCCCCTACCTGCTCGCCTACGCCGCCCGGCTGTCGGTGATCCTGCTGCCGTGGGCGGCCCTGCCGTGGCTCGTCGCCCTCACCGCCCGCTCCCTGCGCCACGGCGGCTGGCGCCACCCCGCGCTGTTCGCGCTGGTGGTGCTGACCGTGGGTGCCATCAACGCCACCTCCCTCATCCTCGTCGGCCTCGGCCCCCTCCTCTGGGTGCTCTGGGCCGTCTTCATCGAGCGGGAGGTCCCCTGGAGACGGGCCGTCGGCGCGGTCCTGCGCATCGGGCTCCTCACCGTCGTCACCTCGCTGTGGTGGGTCGCGGGGCTGGCCCTCCAGGGCAGCTTCGGCATCCCCATCCTGCGCTACACCGAGACCTACCAGGCCGTGGCGGTCACCTCGAGCGCCCCCGAGCTGCTGCGGGGCCTCGGGTACTGGTTCTTCTACGGCAACGACAAGTTCGGCCAGTGGATCCTGCCGAGCATCGGGTACATGAGCTGGGGCGTCCCCCTCAGCTACGGCCTGCCGTTCCTGGCCTTCGTGTCGGCCCTCGTCACCCGCTTCCGCCACCGGGCCTTCTTCGTGCTGTGCATCGCGGTCGGCGTCGTCGTGGGCATCGGTGGCCACCCCTACGCCGACCCGTCGCCGCTCGGACGGATCTTCCGGGACTTCACCAACCTCGACGCCGGCCTGGCCTTCCGCAGCACCGCCCGCGCCGTCCCCCTCGTCGTGCTCGGCACCGCGGTGCTGCTCGGCGCCGGCGTCAACGCCCTCGGCCGGGCCCTCCCCCGCCTGGCCCTGCCCGCCGGGCTCGTGGCCATCGCGCTGGTGCTCGCCAACATGCCGGCCACGTGGGGCGGCAACCTCGTCGACCGCAACCTCGACCGGGCCGAGGACGTGCCCGCCTACTGGCACGAGGCCGCCGCCGCCCTCGACGCCGGCGACCACCAGACCCGCGTGCTCGAGCTGCCGGGCAGCGACTTCGCCGCCTACCGCTGGGGCACCACCGTCGACCCCATCACCCCCGGCCTCATGGACCGGCCCTACGTCGCCCGCGAGCTCATCCCCTACGGCTCGCACCCGTCCGCCAACCTCCTCAACGCCCTCGACCGGCCCCTCCAGGAGGACACCTTCGACCCCGACGCCCTGGCCCCGATGGCCCGCCTGCTCGGCGTCGGCGACGTCGTCCTGCGGTCGGACCTCGCCTACGAGCGCTACCGCACGCCCCGCCCCCGGGCCACCTACGACCTCATGAACTCGGTGCCGGGCCTGGGCGCCCCCACCGGCTTCGGGTCGCCCGAGCCCGCGAACACGGCCCGGCGGTCGCTGCCGCTCATCGACGAGGTCGAGCTCGGCACCGACCCGACCCTGCCCGAGCCGCCCAAGGTCGCCGTGTACCCGGTGGAGGACCCCGAGCCCATCATCCGCGCCGTCCTGCGCGACCGCCCGATGCTGCTGGCGGGCGACGGCGACGGCCTCGTGCAGGCGGCCGGCGCCGGGATCGTCGACCCGAACCAGGCCATCTTCTACGCCGGCACCTTCGCCGCGGACCCCGACGCCCTGCAGGCCCGGCTCGACGAGGGCGCCGACCTGGTCGTCACCGACTCCAACCGCAAGCGGGCCCGGCGGTGGAGCGCGGTCCGCGAGAACGAGGGCTACACCGAGCGGGCCGGCGAGGAGCCCCTCGTCGACGAGCCGGGCGACAACCGCCTCCAGGTGTTCCCCGACGCCGGCGACGACTCGTTCACCGTGTCCGAGCAGCGGGGCGGGACCACGGTGTCGGCCACCCACTACGGCAACCCCATCACGTTCACCCCCGGCGAGCGGGCGGCGCTGGCCATGGACGGCGACCCGGCCACCGCGTGGCGGGTGGGCGCGTTCTCCGACGTCGAGGGCGAGCGGCTCGAGATCGAGCTCGACGAGCCCCTCACCACCGACCGCATCTCGTTCCTGCAGCCCCAGAACGGCGTGCGCAACCGCACCATCACCGGCGTGCAGCTGCGCTTCGACGGCGGTGACCCCGTCGACGCCACCCTCGACGAGTCGTCGCTCGCCGGCGAGGGCCAGACCGTCACCTTCGACGAGCGCACGTTCTCGCACGTGACCGTCGAGATCACCGACGACAGCGTCGGCTCCCGGGTGAAGTACACCGGCCTCTCCCCCGTGGGCTTCGCCGAGATCGGCCTCGGCGACCTCACCGTGGACGAGCTGGTCCGGCCCCCCACCGACCTGCTCGACGCCGCCGGCGCCGACTCCATCGACCACCCGCTCACGTACCTGTTCTCGCGGCAGCGCACGAACCCGGCCGAGCCGGTGCGCTCCGACGAGGAGGCCGCCATGGCCCGGATCATCGACCTGCCGGTGGGCCGGTCGTTCACGGTCACGGGCGACGCCCGGCTGAGCGCCCAGGCCCCCGACGACGTCATCGACGCCCTGGTGGGGATGCCCGGCGCCGAGGAGGGCGGGGTCACGGCCCGGTCGTCGGCCCACCTGGCCGGCAAGCTCTCGGCCCGGGCCTCCTCGGCCATCGACGGCGACCCCACGACCGCCTGGGAGTCGCCGTACGAGCGCCCCGACGGCGCCTGGGTCTCCTACACGGTCGCCGACCCGGTCACCGTCGACCACCTCGACCTCCAGGTGGTCGCCGACGGCCGCCACTCGCTGCCCACCCAGGTCACGGTCACCGCCGACGGCGGCGCCGCCCCCGTCGTGGTGGACCTGCCCGACCTCGAGCGCGAGCGGGGCACCGAGGTGGGCCACGTCGTGGACGTGCCGGTCGACCTGCCCACCGAGCTCACCGGCCGCACGTTCCGGGTGACCCTCACGGGCGTCCAGCCCCTGCTCACCCAGGACTGGTACGGCAACGCCCCGCTGCCCCTCCCGGTGGGCCTCGCCGAGGTGGGCCTGCCCGGTGTGCGGGCGGGGCAGCCCGATGCCGAGGTCGCCGGCGAGTGCCGCGACGACCTCCTCGCCATCGCCGGCGAGGCGGTGCCGGTCCGCCTGGCCGGCTCGAGCGAGGACGCGGTGGCCCGCCGGCCCCTCGCCCTCGAGCAGTGCGGCGGCGAGCGCGCGGTCGCCCTCGACGACGGCGAGAGCATCCTGCGGGCCCGGCCGGGTCGCGCCACCGGCGTCGACGTGGACGCCCTCGACCTGGCCTCGCGGGCCGGCGGTGACCCCGGCCGGGCCGACGAGCCCCACGCCCCCGGTCCCGAGGTCGAGGTGGTCCACGAGGGCTTCGTCGACGCGAAGGTGCGGGTCGACGAGCCGAGCGAGCCGTTCTGGCTGATCCTCGGCCAGAGCTGGAACCCCGGTTGGACGGCCGATGTCCGGGGCGCAGACGGCGGTGACCTCGGGGCGTCGACGCTCGTCAACGGCTACGCCAACGCCTGGGCCGTCGAGCCGCCCGCCGACGGCGGCGACGTGACCATCGCGCTCGAGTGGACGCCGCAACGGGCGGTCTGGCTGGCGATGGGCCTGTCCGGGCTCGGCGTGCTCGCGTGCCTCGTCCTGCTCGTGCTCGACCCCCGCCGGCGCCGCACCCTGGCCGCGGAGGCCGAGGCCGACGAGGTGGACCCGGGCCTGCGCCCGACCTGGTCCGACCCCCGCGCCGGCATCGACCGGCCCTCGCGCTGGGGCGTGGCCCTGGCCGCGGGCGCCGTCGCCCTCCTGCTCACCGCCGGGTTCAGCGGCCCCGTGTGGGGTGTGATCGCCGGCGTGGGCGCCGTCGCGGCCCTGCGCTGGCGGTGGGGGCTGCCCGCCGTGCGCCTCGGCGCCCTGCTCGGCTTCGGCGGGGCCATCGCCTACATCACCGTCAGCCAGGTCGTGCACCGCTACCCGGCCGACTTCGACTGGCCGGTGCGCTTCGACGTCACCAACTGGCCGGTCTTCACCGCGCTGGCCCTGCTCGTGGTCGCGACCCTGGTCGACGTGGCCGTGGCCCGTAGGGTGCCAGGGTCCGACGAGGGCCCGGCACCGGCCGGGCCGGCACCGGGAGGTGACGCGCCATCCGCATCGTGAAGGTCGCCGCGGTGATCGGCGCCATGGTCCTCGTGGTGCTGGCCCTCTCCGAGCTGGGGGCGCGCGCCCTCGGGCCCTACCTGCCCGAGCCGCTGCTCTACAGCGACAAGAGCACGCAGGTGAAGGTCGCCCAGATGGAACGCCTGGCCCGGCGCGAGGGCTGCGTCGACATCGCCTTCGTGGGCAACTCCATGACCCGCGACGCGGTCGACCCCCGCACCTACACCGCGTCCGACCCCCAGCACCGCAGCGCGTACAACGCCGCCCTCGACGCGGCCACGCCGGCGCTGCTCGAGCGCTGGACCCTCGAGCAGGTCGAGCCCCGGCTCGACCCCGCCACGGTGGTGCTCGGCCTCTCCAGCTTCGACCTGAACGACAACGCCCGCATCGCGGCATCGGCCCTCGACAGCTACACCACGGCCACGCTGTCGCGTGACGACCTCTTCGGCCGGCTCCAGGCGCCCTTCGTCGAGCACTCGGCCCTGTTCGAGTACCGCAACGAGCTGCGCGACCCGAGCCAGCTGTGGGCCGGGATCCAGGCCGCCGCCGACGGCGAGCGCCAGGAGCGCCTCAGCGCCGACGGCATCGAGGGCATCATCGGCCCCGACGGCGAGGGCCTCTCCCGTCGGGAGCTCCGGTACACGGGCGCGGTCAGCATCCAGCGCTTCGACCGCACCGAGCTGCTCAACGACTTCCGGATGGGCGGGGCCCAGCTCACCGCGGCCGAGGACCTGATCGAGGGGCTCCAGGACCGCGGCGTCGAGGTGGTGCTGCTGCTGCTCCCCGTCACCGAGGACTACATCGCACAGCACCCGGCGCAGGGCGCCGACTTCCAGCGGTACCTGGTGACCGCCCGGCGCCTGGCCGAATCCACCGGGGCGACCCTGGTGGAGGCCCAGGGCTGGGCCGCCGGCGACGAGCAGTTCGCCGACACCCACCACCTCAACGGCGACGGGTCCCTGGCCTTCAGCGCCGACCTCCCCGGCCTGCTCGCCGACGCCGGCGCCACCACCCCCGCCTGCGAGCCCTGACCGCCGGCACCCCGGCCCCTCACCAGGCCCCGGCACCGGGCGGCGGCAGGGCCTGCTGGCAACTCGGGCCGCCGGGCGAGCACAATCGTGGCCATGAAGCGACTCGCCGTCCTCCTCGCCGCCGCCCTCCTCGTGCTCGCCGCCTGCGGCAGCGACGGCGGTGACGACACCTCCTCGACCACGGCCGGGGGCGACACCGCCACCACGGCCACCGAGGGCACCGACGGGGGCGCGGTCGACCTCGAGGGCCTCCCGAGCTACGAGCACGTCGACGCGGTCGGCGCCGACCTCGGCTGCGAGCTCGAGTACGACGGCATCGTGGACGCCGACCGCGAGTACAGCACCTGTGTCTTCGAGGGCGAGCAGGCCCTGATCTACATCTACACCGACGCGTCCGTGGTCGCCGACGTCGCCGCCGCCGGCGCCCCGGCCCTCGTCTACGGCGCCAACTGGACCATCGAGGTCGAGACCCCGGCCGTCGCCCAGGCCGCAGCCGACGCCACCGGCGGCGTGGTCGCCCCTCCCGCCTGATCGGGCGGACGGTCCCGGCACCGTCCTCGCCCGGCCCGGCCGGGTGGGGACGGGGTCACCCGCTCAGACGGGCGGGCACTCCTCCGGGTGGTCGAGCGTCGGCGGCTCGCGCCACGGCATCGACTCCCAGCCGGCGGCCACCCGCACGTTCCACATCTGCTGGGCGTACTCGATGACCGGCACGGCCAGGCGCTCGGAACCGCCCGGGCAGAGGTGCAGGCCGTCGGTGCGCCGCACGCGCTCGACGGTGCCGTCGGCGGCGGCCAGCCGGTCGGTGTAGCCCCCGTCGGGGCCGTTCAGGTAGTCGCCGCCCTCGATGTAGTCGACCTTGTCGTCGCGCTCGGCGAGGGCCTCGAACTGCGAGTTCAGCGCGACGAGCTGGAGGGTGTCGGCGGGGCTCTCGACCGCGGGCATGCCGATCCAGAGGATGCGGGCGCCCGAGTCGGTGACCATCCGGGCGAAGGGGTCGAGCACCTGCTCCTGGTACCAGGGTGCCCAGTTGGGGTCGCCGGGCTCGAAGTTGGCGTCGCCGCGCTCCCAGGTGCCGATCAGCATCACGACGAGGTCGGGCCGGGTCTGCTCGAGCTGCTGCTGCCAGAGCACACGCGACGCGGTGTCGCGGGCGATGCTGGGCGCGAGGTCGAACTGCACCTGCGAGTCGCCGGCCTCGTTCAGCGCGGTGGCGATGGCCGGGGCCAGGCCGTTCATCACCGAGTCGCCGGCGAGGACCACGCGGAGCGGGTCGGCCGGGGTCGGCTGGCGACCGCCCGGGGGCAGGCTCGTGGTGGTGGTCGTCGGCGCGGGCGGCTCGGTGCCCTGGGCCACCGCGGGCGCCTCCACGTCGGTGGCGCAGGCGGCCGCCGACGCCAGCAGCAGGGCCACCGGGACGAGCGCTGCGGCGAGACGGCGCACGGTGCTCACCTCGGCAGGGCCTTGGGCCCGGGGGCGAGCCGCAGCTTGAGCAGGATCCAGAGGGCGGCCACGCCGTCGGTCCACTGGATCTTCTTGCCCTCCTCGCGGCCACGGGCGCGGTAGCTGATCGGCACCTCGAAGATGCGCTCGCCCGCCCGTAGGAACTTGCCGGTCACCTCGGCCTCGATGCCGAAGCCCGACGAGCGCAGCTCGACGGTGCGCCACAGCTCGGTGGGTGCCACCTTCAGGCAGGTCTCGATGTCGGACAGCCAGGCGTCGTAGAGGAAGCTCGCCCAGAAGGCCAGCGCCTTGTTCCCGAGGACGTACCAGAAGGAGTAGGCGGCGTGGCCGCCGTAGGAGCGCTTGCCGTAGACCACCCGGGCGCCCTCGTCGCGCACCGCGGCGAGCAGGGCGGGGAAGTCCGCCGGGTCGTACTCGAGGTCGGCGTCGAGGATGGTGAGGAGGTCGCCGGTGGCCTCCTGGATGCCGCGGCGCAGCGCCGCGCCCTTGCCCTGGTTCGGGGTCTGGCGCACCAGGCGCACGTCGCCCTTCTCGACGAGGTCCTCGATGGTCTCGAGGCAGCCGTCGGTGGAGCCGTCGTCGACGACGAGCACCTCGGTCTCCAGCGGCATCTCGACCGCGAGCAGGCGGTCGAGGGCGAGGCGGAGCGTCGCCCGCTCGTTGTACACGGGCATGACGACGGTGATCGAGCGGGGTTGCATCAGCGGTTCCTGGCCGGCGAGCCCGTCGTGCGGGCGGGGTCGGGGCGCGGGGGCTTCGGACTTGGAGCCGCCGCGAGAGGTCCACCTAGCATACGGGCCGGGCCCCCCGATCCGGGGCATCGGCCCCCTGCTCCCCCCGCCTGGAACCCCGTGGACGCCTCCTCCCCCTCCTCTCGCGCCAAGCTCGGCGACATCGCCGCCGCGGCGGGCCTGCACCGCATCCACCTGCTCGCCTGGCGGGACCTCGACGACGTCGAGGCGGGCGGCTCCGAGGTCCACGCCGCCAACGTGGCGCGGCTGTGGGCGGAGGCGGGCATCGAGGTCACCATGCGGAC
>JAYRFK010000006.1:0-74621 GCA_041908445.1 Acidimicrobiales bacterium
GAGGTCGTCTTCGGCGGCCGGCCCATGGATCGCCAGCACGCGATCGAGGTGTACGAGGCCCACAACGCCGACGTGATCCTGCGCACGCCGTCGGACCGGATCCTCGTGTACGAGCTCGGCGCCGGGTGGGAGCCCCTGTGCACCTTCCTCGGCGTCGCGGTCCCCGACGAGCCGTTCCCCGCGTCGAACTCCACCGAGGAGTTCCGGACCCGGGCCGCCGCCCGCGCCCAGGAGGCCGCCGGCGGCACCTGACCGTTCCTCCAGCAGGAACGCGCGGTACCGCCGTTCCGTTTCTGCTGGAAGAAGGGCGGTCAGGGGGTGAAGAGGGCCTGGGCGAGGTCCCACGTCGGCGGGTCCGCGGCCACGAGCAGGCCCCTGCCGCCGGGCTCGGGGCGGTAGGGGGTGCCGTCGGGCCGGGTGGCCACGCCGCCGGCCTCGCGCACGAGCAACGTGCCCGGGGCGTGGTCCCACGGGAGGGTGCGCCAGAAGAAGACGAAGTCGGTGTCGCCCTCGACCAGCGCCGGGTACTCGGTGCCGGCGCAGTGCCGGCCGGCCGAGATGGCGCCGAAGCGGTCGAGGTTGGGGGTGACCAGGGCGCGGGTGGCGTCGTCGAGGTAGCGGGTGAGGACGGCGCCCCGCAGGGCCCCGGTGGTGTCCGCCCGCGGTCGCGTGACGAGGCGCTCGCCGTCGACGGTGGCACCGCTGCCCCGCTCGGCCACGTAGAGGCGCCCGGTGACCGGCTGGTAGATCCACGACGCCGCCGTCTCGCCGCCCACGACGAGGGCCACCATGACCGCCCAGTCGGGCTTGCCCCACACGAAGTTGCCGGTGCCGTCGAGGGGGTCGACCAGCCAGACCCGGTCGGCGCTGAGGGCGTCCATGGTGCCGGCGTCGGCCGCGACCGCCTCCTCGCCGACGACCGGCGTCCCGGGGTCGAGGGCGGCGAGGCCGGCGGTGAGCAGGTCCTCGGCCTCGCGGTCGGCGACCGTGACGAGCTCACCCTTCGACTTCTCCACGACCTCGCCGTCGGCCAGCGCTCGGAAGCGGGGCTCGATGACGGCGGCGCTGACCTCGCGCACGAGGTCGGCGACCCGCTCCACCAGGTCGTCGACGGGGCGCACGGCGGGCGGCACGTCGGGCCCCTCAGGCGATCTCGGCCGCGGCCGCCGCGAACTGCGCCTGGTAGAGGTCGTGGTAGGCGCCGCCGGCGGCGAGCAGCTCGTCGTGGTTGCCCTGCTCGACGATGCGCCCGTGCTCCATCACGAGGATGATGTCGGCGTCGCGGATGGTCGAGAGGCGGTGGGCGATGACGAAGCTCGTACGGTTCGAGCGCAGCGCGGCCATGGCGTGCTGGATGAGCACCTCGGTGCGGGTGTCGACCGAGCTGGTGGCCTCGTCGAGGATCAGGATGGTCGGGTCGGCCAGGAAGGCCCGCGCGATGGTGAGCAGCTGCTTCTCGCCGGCGCTGACCCGCCCGCCCTCGTCGTCGAGCACGGTGTCGTAGCCGTCGGGCAGCGAGTGGACGAAGCGGTCGACGTAGGTGGCCTTGGCCGCCTCGAGGATCTGCTCCTCGGTGGCGTCGAAGTTGCCGTACGCGATGTTGTCGCGGATCGTGCCGCCGAAGAGCCAGGTGTCCTGGAGGACCATGCCCAGGTTCGACCGCAGCTCGCGCCGGGTCATGCGGGCGATGTTGCGCCCGTCGAGGCGGATCTCACCGCCGTCGAGCTCGTAGAAGCGCATGATCAGGTTGACCAGCGTCGTCTTGCCCGCGCCGGTCGGGCCGACGATGGCGACGGTCTGGCCGGGCTCGGCGGTGAGGGTCAGGTCCTCGATCAGGGGCTGGTCGGGTGCGTAGGAGAAGTGGACGTGGTCGAACTCGACCCGACCCTGCGGCTCGGGGTCGGTGAGCGGCTCGAGGTCGTCGGACGTCTCCTCCTCGGCGTCGAGCAGCTCGAAGACCCGCTCGGCCGAGGCGATGCCCGACTGCATGACGTTGGCCATCGAGGCCAGCTGGGTGAGCGGCTGGGTGAACTGGCGGGTGTACTGGATGAAGGCCTGGATGTCGCCGATGCTCATCGACCCGCCGGCGACCTTCATGCCGCCCACCACGGCGATGGCCACGTAGTTCAGGTTCCCGAAGAACATCATCGCCGGCTGGATCGTCCCGGAGATGAACTGGGCGCCGAAGCTGGCCTTGAAGAGCTGCTCGTTCTCCTCGTCGAAGCGGCGGCGCACGTCCTCCTGGCGGCCGAGGACCCGGATCAGGGCATGACCGGTGAAGGCCTCCTCGACCTGGGCGTTGAGCGCGCCGGTGTGGCGCCACTGGGCGATGAACCGGGGCTTCGAGCGCTGGGCGATGGCCTTCACCGTCCACAGCGACAGGGGCACCGTCACCAGCGCGATGAGGGCGAGCTCCCACGAGATCGTGAACATCATCACCAGCACGCCCACGATCGTGAGCGTGCTCGTCAGCATCTGGCTGAGGGTCTGCTGGAGGCTCTGGGCCACGTTGTCGATGTCGTTGGTGACCCGGCTGAGCAGGTCGCCGCGGGCGTGGCGGTCGATGTAGGACAGCGGGAGCCGGTGGATCTTCTCCTCGATGTCGGCCCGCAGCTGGAACATCGTGCGCTGGACCACGCCGGCGAGCACGTAGGACTGGAGGTAGGAGAGCAGCGCCGAGCCGGCGTAGATGCAGGCGGCGAACGCCAGCAGGCGGTGCAGCTTCGAGTAGTCGATGCCCGTGCCGCTGAACACGCCGGCGACGATGACGTTGGTGGCCCGGCCGAGGATCCGCGGGCCGCTCACCGAGAGGGCCACGCTCACGATGGCCAGCACCACGACCAGCCCGGCCCACACTCGGTCCGGGCCCATGCGCCGCAGCAGGCGGCGGGTGGAGGCGCCGAAGTTGGCCGAGCGCTCGACCGGCATGCCGGCGGCCGACCAGCGGCCGGCGGCGCGCGCCTCGCCGATGGGCGGTTTCAGCGCCTGCTGGTCGTTCTCGAGCTCGGCCTCGCCCTCGGCGGCGCCCGGCGGGATCGGCCCGGTCACCGGCCCACCCCCATCGTTTGCAGCGTCGTTCTCGACGCACTGGCGACCGGAATCCGCACGTCATTGCGTCGAGTCCGCGGGAACCGGGGCGCGGGGACGGTGTGGAGACGCCGCCGGGTCACGCCACGGCCTCCTCGGTGCGCTGCGACTCGATGATCTCGGCGTAGGTCGGGCACGACGCCAGGAGCTCGCGGTGGGTACCGAGGCCGACGGTGGCGCCGTCCTCGAGCACGAGGATCTGGTCGGCGTTGATGATGGTCGAGACCCGCTGCGCCACGATCAGGACGGTGGCGTTCGCCGTCACCGGCGCCAGCGCCGCCCGCAGCCGGGCGTCGGTGGCGAGGTCGAGGGCCGAGAACGAGTCGTCGAAGAGGTAGATGCCCGGCTTGCGGACGATGGCCCGGGCGATGGCGAGGCGCTGGCGCTGACCGCCGGAGACGTTCGTGCCGCCCTGGCTGATGCGCGCCTCGAGACCGCCGTCCATGGCCTCGACGAAGTCCCTGGCCTGGGCGATCTCGAGCGCGGCCCAGAGCTCGTCGTCGGTGGCATCGGGGTCGGCCTGGCGCAGGTTGGAGGCCACCGTCCCCGTGAAGAGGTACGGCTTCTGGGGGACGAGGCCGATGCGGCTCCACAGCAGATCGAGGTCGAGGTCGCGGACGTCGACCCCGTCGATCGTCACCGAGCCGTCGGTGACGTCGAACAGGCGGGGGACGAGGTTCAGCAGGGTCGTCTTGCCGGCGCCGGTGCTGCCGATGATGGCGGTGGTGGTGCCGGGCTCGGCCCGCAGGTCGATGTCGCACAGCACGGGGTGCTCGGCGCCCGGGTACGAGAAGCCGACGCCGCGCAGCTCGAGGGTGTTGCGCTCGGGGAGCGCGGTCACCGGGTCCGCGGGCTGCGCCACGGACGACTCGGTGTCGAGCACCTCGGCGATGCGCTCGGCGCAGACGGAGGCCCGCGGCACCATCATGGCCACGAAGGTCGCCATCATCACCGACATCAGGATCTGGATGAGGTAGCTGAGGAAGGCGATGAGGGCGCCGATCTGCATGTCGCCGGCGCCGATGCGGTTCCCCCCGAACCAGACCGCGGCGATGCTCGACAGGTTCAGCACGATCATGACGGTCGGGAACATGAGCGCCATCAGACGGCCCGCCCGCAGCGAGACCAGGGTCAGGTCGTCGTTGGCCAGGGCGAACCGGGCCGACTCCTCGGGCTCGCGGACGAAGGCACGGACGACCCGGATGCCGGTGATCTGCTCGCGCAGCACCTCGTTGACGCGGTCGATGCGGGTCTGCATCGCCTGGAACTGGGGCACCATGCGCACGATCACGTTGCCGACGCCGAGCAGCAGCGCCGGCACGCTCACCAGCAACAGCAGCGAGAGCGGTCCGTCCTCGCGCACCGCCATGACCACGCCGCCGACCACCGTGATGGGGGCGGCGATCAGCATCGTGCAGACCATGACGACCAGCACCTGCACCTGGGTGACGTCGTTGGTGATGCGGGTGATGAGCGATGGCGCACCGAAGCGGCCGACCTCCTGGGCCGAGAAGTCGGTGACCCGCTCGAAGAGCCCGCCCCGCACGTCGCGCCCGAAGGCCATCGCGGCCTTCGACCCGAAGTAGGTGGCGCCGATGGCGAAGAGGACCTGGACCGCGGTGATGACGAGCATGACCGCGCCGACCCGCCAGATGTAGCCCGTGTCCCCGGTGACCACACCGTTGTCGATGATGTCGGCGTTGAGGTTGGGCAAGGTCAGCGTGGCCATGGTGGCCACGACCTGGAACCCGACGACGTACCAGAGCAGGCGCAGGTAGGGCCGCAGGCCCGACCGCAGGAGCCGGGTCAGCACGACGGCCGACGCCGGGGTCGACGGCGCGATTCGAGCGCCGTCCGCTCGTGGGGGCCGTCTGACATCGGAGGCGAGGCTACCGGCCGTTCGGGAGGTCCGATCCGCCGGAGGCGGAGCGGATCAGGTCGGGGTCGACCGGTGTCGGGCCGGTGTCGGGTCGGTGTCGGGCCGGGCTCAGCGGAGCGCCGGGTGGGCGGTCGTGGGGATCGCGACCATCTCGGTCGTCGGCAGGGGCGCGCGGCGGGAGGACGTCCCGGGGGTCTGGTTGACTGCCGTCCCATGGGAACGGGTGCAGGTACGGGCGCCGGGGAGCGGCCGGCCGCCGGGCTGGAGGTCGAGCTGGCCGACGGGTTCTGGTCGCCTCGCCAGGCGCAGCTGCGCGAGCACACCCTCGAGGTGCAGCTCAACCGCTTGGAGGAGCAGGGGGTGGTCGACAACTTCCGCCGCCTCGCCGGCGCCGCCGATCCGACGGCCGTGCCCCGGCGGGCCATGCACTTCTGCGACTCCGACCTGTACAAGTGGCTCGAGGCGGCGGTGCTGGCCGGGCGCCTCGACCTGGCGGAGCCGGTGGTCGACCTGGTCGAGGCGGTGCAGGCGCCCGACGGCTACGTGCACACCCACTACGGCGTCGACGGGATGCCGGCGCGCTACTCGGATCTGGACTTCGGCCACGAGCACTACTGCTTCGGGCACCTCTTCGAGGCGGCCGTCGCGCACCACTCGGTCACCGGGTCGACCCGCCTGCTCGACGTGGCCACCCGGCTCGCCGACCACCTCGTCGCGACCTTCGGGCCCGGCCGTGACGAGCGCACCGACGCGCACCCCGAGGTCGAGCTGGCGTTGTGCCGGCTGGCGGCGGCCACCGGGAACGCCCGCTACGTCGACCACGCCGCCTGGGCCCTCGAGCACCGGCTGGCGGCGGCGGGCTCGTCGCTCGAGGCCTACGCGCTGTCGGGCCACGCGGTGCGGGCGCTGTACCTGTCCTCGGGGATCGCCGAGGTGGCGCTGGCCACGGGCGACGAGCGATGGGCCGGTGCGGTGTCCCGCCTGTTCGACCGGATGGTCTCCGTGCACGCCTACCCGACCGGCGCGCTCGGGGGGCGGTGGCTGGGTGAGATGACCGGTCGCCCCTACGAGCAGCCCGACGCCGCCTCCTACACCGAGAGCTGCGCCGCCGTGGCCGCCACCCAGTTCTCGGCGCGGGTGTGGCGGCTCACCGGCGACCCCCGCGCGCTCGACCAGGTCGAGCTGCTGCTCTTCAACGCCGTGCCCTGCGGCGTCGGCGCCGGCGGCGACACCTGGTTCTACTCCCAGCCCCACGCCGTGGACGAGGTCGGCCCCGACGTGAACCCCTGGGCCTACGACTTCGACTACGGGATGATGATGCTGGCCGAGTGGTTCCCGGCCCGCCGCCACGGCTGGTTCCTGGTGCCGTGCTGCCCGCCGAACCTGGCGCGGCTGTTCGCCTCGGTCGACCGCTACGCCGCCGAGGTCGACGCGGTCGGCGACCTGCTGGTGCACCTGCCGGTCGCCTCGCGGATCCGCGGCGGCGGGTGGGACGTCGAGGTCGGCGGCGGGTATCCGGCCGACGGCGTGGTCTCGGTGACGGTCCACGCCGCACCGGGCGACGACCGCACGGTGCGGGTGCGCCGCCCTGGCTGGGCCGGGGGGTCGGGGCGCGCGTGCCACGACCAGGTGGCCGCCGCGGTCGGATCGCCGGGCCGGGTGGACCTGTCGGTGGACTGGCAGTGGTGGACGACCGACCACCGGGTCGAGGGCGGCGCCGGCCGGGTCCACCTCCGCCGCGGTCCGGTCGTGCACTGCCTCGAGGGCGTCGACCACGGGGGCGTCGACCTCCGCGACGTGGTCGCCGACCCGACCCGCCCGCCCGCGGAGGCGTTCGCGGTGCGCCCGCCCGCGCCGGCCCTCCACCACCCGGTCGGCGCGGCCGATGACGGCGCGGAGCCGCTCGCCGCCCGCCCCGTCCCCTACGCCGAGTGGGCCAACCGGGGCACCACCACCATGCGCCTCCGCTTCCCCGCGGCACGGCCTCGCGACCACCGCACGCGCGCGTCGGGACTCGCGGAGCGGTCGGGGGGGTAGGGGAGTCGGGTACCGACATCCCGACGGAGGTTCCCCCGTGCTCTACACCATCCTGGTCATCATCGCCCTCATCATCCTGGCGGTGATCATCCTCAACGTGATCCGCAGCCGGGGTCGGAGCATCTGACCCCAAGGCCCGCCCGGGGCGGTCGGGCGGGCCGCTGGGCGGGCGGGGGGACGCGTAGGGTGCCGGCCGTGGAGCTGGCACCGGACACCGTCGACCTCTACGTGCGTCACGCCTTCCGGGGCATCGAGGCGGTGCTCGACCGCCTCGACGACGAGACCGTGAACGTGCGCCCCGAGGGGTGGGGAACGAACTCGGTCGCCGGGCTCGTCGTGCACTGCTGCGAGCTCACCCCGTCCTGGTTCGCCATGCCGGGCCTCGGACGCGAGAGCGTGCGAGACCGTGACGCCGAGTTCGGGGCCGTGGCCACGGTCGCCGAGCTGCGGGAGCGGATCGCCGCAGCGGTCGAGCAGACCACAGGGCTGATCCGCGAGTTCGATGCCGGCCCGACCGCCACCGATCACGAGATGCGGGCGTTCATGCCCGGCACCGACCGGAGTGACGGGGCGTTGGTGTTGCACGTGCTCGAGGAGCTCTACCAGCACCTCGGCCACATGGAGGTGACCGCCGACGCGGTCGCCCCGCCGCCAGTCGACTAGCGCTACTCGGCGCGGGCGGGGGTGGCGACAGCCGCCGCCGCGGTGGGCGAGGGGTCGGCGAGGTCGGGCGGCGCGGTCGGTGTCGGGGTCGCGCCGGCGCCGAGCCCGGCGCGTACGCCCACGAGCCGGCAGTCGGGTCCCGCCGTCAGGCGGCGCGGCGGTCGGGCGGGTCGCCGGGTGGGCCGGGGCCGGTGCCGTCGTCGTGCCACCACTGCTGGTCGGGCGGGAGGAGGCGGCGTTTGCCGGTGCCGGGCTCGAGCCGCCAGCCATCGTGGGTCTTGAGGCGGTGGTCGTGGGGGCAGAGCCAGTCGAGGTTGGCGAGCTCGGTGACGTGGATGTGGGCCCAGTCGACGCGGTGGTCGACCTGGAGGTGCTCGGTGGCGTTGCAGCCGAGGCGCGTGCAGCCGATGTTGAGTAGGTCGAGGGCGGTCTGCTGGCGGGCGGTGGTGCGCCGCCCGAGGTGGGTGACGTTCATGACGTCGACGCCGTTGGTGATGACGACGTCGATGGCGGCCTGGGGGAGGAAGCGCCGGAGGTCGGCGACCGGGATGGGCCCGAGCCCGGCGACGTCGCAGAGCTCGCCGGCCTCGGTGTGGCCACGGCGCAGGGCGGCGGCGTCGACCCGCAGCAGCAGTCGCACGTCGGTGCCCCGGCCCGCCGGCGAAGTAGCCGGCGCCGGCGTGGGTGAGGGCGGGTTCGGACCCGGCCCGGTGGGTCGGGCCGGTTGGTCGTCATCGTCGTCGCCCTCGCGCCCGTCGGTGTGCGGGTGTGCGCTCCGGTCGCCAGCGTTGCGCCCGGGGACCGAGCGGCGGCCGTCGCCGCTCCCGTCACCGTCCTCGTCAGGGTCGCGGGGTGCGAC
This sequence comes from Acidimicrobiales bacterium, assembly GCA_041908445.1. Lineage (GTDB taxonomy): Bacteria > Actinomycetota > Acidimicrobiia > Acidimicrobiales > DATDAH01 > JAEUJM01. The sequence goes on from JAYRFK010000006.1 coordinate 8,526, forward strand.
GCCGTCGGCGGCGGGACGGTGGCGCTCGTCGGCGCTCCCGTCATCGGGCGGGCCGTCGGGGTCGGGGGGTTCGCCATGGCCTCCGACGGTGCGCGCTGTGGGAGGGCTGGTCCGCTCGGCGGCGTCGTGGGTGCCCGCGGTGGCGGTGGCGGCATCGTCGTCGGCGAGGCCGAGCATGCGGCGGAAGGCGTCGTAGGCGTAGGCCTCGGGGTGCTCGCGGCGCCCTTCGGCACGGGCCGCGGCGAACTCGGCGTCGATCCAGGGCTTGAGCCTGGCCTTGAAGCGGGCCACGAAGTCGGCGGGCCCGTTGAACCGCCCCCACCCCTCGCCTTGGACGTTGGTGCCCATCGAGAGCCGCCGGTTGCGGTGCGCGGCCCGGCGGCGGGCCTCGTCGTCGCCGAGCGCCGCGGCCTTGCGGGCCTTGGCCTTGCGCTCGAGCTCGCCGAGCGACCCGCGGCGGGCGGTGTCGAGCAGCTCGTCCTCCGCGCCCGGGTCCGCGGCGGCGCCGTCGGCGACGGCCTTTGCCTGGTCGGGGGAGAGCTCGCCGTTGCGCACGGCGTCTTCGGCGCCGGGGAGCTCCTTCAGCCGCTTGGAGCAGGCCAGCTCCTCCTGGGCGGACCGGGTGGACTGGCCGGTCTGCTTGGCCAACCACTCGGCGGCGGAGCGATCCCCGGACTGGCCGAACAGCGACGCGTTGTCGACCCGACGGGCCAGCAGGATCCGCAGCCCGGCGGCGGCCTTCTCGATCGCCGCGAGGAGCCGGATCGCCTCGGCGGCCTGCTCGACCGTGAGCGTGTCGGGGTCGACCGTGAGCGCGAGGCCGGCGAGCTGCGCACGGACCCCTCGGAGCACTCGGAACATGTCTGAATAGTACGGAAAGGGTCTGACAAGAATCCGAAGGCCATCACCGTCATTCGGCGGAAGCGGCCCGCCGGCCCTGCGAGACTGGCCCCATGACCGGGGACGCCCGCCGCACCTACCTGCTGGTCGATGGGGAGAACATCGACGCCACGCTCGGCGGCAACATCCTCAACCAGCGGCCGGCGCCGGAGGATCGACCCCGTTGGGACCGGGTCCGGGGGTTCGTGGAGGAGGTGTACGGCCAGCCGGTGACCGCCCTCTTCTTCGTGAACGCCAGCTCGGGCACGCTCCCGATGCCGTTCATGCAGGCGCTGATGGCCATGGACTACACGCCGGTGCCGTTGTCGGGGCCGCCCGAGGTCAAGGTCGTGGACGCCGGCATCCAGCGCACGCTCGAAGCGCTGGTCGACCACCCTGGCGACGTCATCCTCGCCAGCCACGACGCCGACTTCGCGCCCCAGCTGGCGCCACTCGTCGGGGAGCGTCGGGTCGGGCTGCTCGGGTTCCGGGAGTTCATGAGCAACCAGTACACCGAGCTCGTCGCGGCCGGCCTCGAGGTGTTCGACCTCGAGCACGACGCCCACAGCTTCACGAACCGCCTACCCCGCCTCCGGATCATCCCCCTGGAGGAGTTCGACCCCGCCGCCTTCCTCTGAGCGCCTCGCTCAAGCGCCGACGAGCCGCTGCTCCGAGCGGGTGACGAGCTTGGAGCGGGTGACGGGAATCGAACCCGCGTTCTCAGCTTGGGAAGCTGGGCCGGAGAAGGGTCTGCCGGAGGCAGAACATCAGCGGTGTGCGCTGGTTTCGGAGAGCGGGTGACGGGAATCGAACCCGCGTTCTCAGCTTGGGAAGCTGATGTTCTGCCTCTGAACTACACCCGCGGGAGCGCCCACTTTACCGCCGGCCGCCCACGGGTCGAAGCCCGGAGGTCAGGGCCGATCGAGGGCGGCGTCGATGCCCGGGGTGTTGCCGCCCGCCGTGACGTTGAGGGTGGCGCCGCCGTCGTAGGTGAGCGAGTCGTCCCAGTACTCCTGGAGCCGCCGAGCCTCGCCGTCGACGAAGGTGGCGCGGTAGGTGCCGACGGGGAGGTCGGTGACGGTGTAGGTCCCGTCGGCGGCGGTGACGGCGCCACCGACGAGGCCGGCCGGCCCGATCGCCAGGACCCAGGCGCCCGCGAGCGGTCGGCCCGAGGCGTCGTCGGTGACGGTGCCCGAGAACGAGCCCCGGGTCGGGCCGGTGATCCAGAGTGCGCCCAGGTCGACGTTCTCGCCGTCGCCCACCTCGACCAGGAAGGGCACCCCGGGCACGCTCTCGAGGAAGCCTTCGAGATGCCGGGCGGTGGGGTCCACCTGGTAGAGGAAGTAGCCGCCCGGCGCCACGTCGGCCTCCCAGTCGCTCGCCGGCCCGGTGATCGCGGCGGCGGCGAGGGAGAAGTCGGCGGTGCGCAGGACCGCGACGAACCCACCGACGACCGCCTCGCCGGTCACGGCGTCGGCCAAGGTGCCCGTCAGGAGGCCACGCGGTGGTAGGGCGATCGGGTCGAGGTCGTCCCCGCGGTCGTAGGCGTGCGAGCCGCGGTTCACGGTGTCGCCCTGCCCGAGGGTGCCGTTGACGTTGATCCCCCAGCACTTGGTGGCACCGTCGTCGAGGCTCGCGCAGGTGTGGTGGGCGCCCGTCGTGACCGCCGTGGCGGTGCGACCGGTGCCGAGATCGATGGGCGGCAGGTCGTCGCCCATCTCCCCGGCGTTGTCGCCGATGTTGTTGACCCCGTCGTGGGCCAGTTGCCCGTAGGTGTTGCCGCCCCAGCACTTGACCGAGCCGTCGTCGAGCAGGGCGCAGGTGTGGCGCTCGCCGGCGGAGATGGCCGTGGCCGTGCGCCCGGCGCCGAGGTCGACCGCGGGGAGCGCGTCACCCATCTCGCCGGGCCCGTCGCCACGGTCGAGGTTGTCCTCGAGGCCCAGCCAGCCCCCGTTCCAGCCCCAGCACTTCACCGAGCCGTCATCGAGCAGGGCGCAGGTGTGGCGGTACCCGGCCGTGATGGCCGTCGCGGTGCGTCCGGTGCCGAGGTCGACGGCGGGGAGGTTGCCGCCCATCTCGCCGGGGGCGTCCCCGCGGTCGTTGGTGTCGCCGAGGCCGAGCTGACCGTTCACGTTGTCGCCCCAGCACTTGACCCGCCCGGTGTCCAGGATCGCGCACGTGTGCCCGTCGCCCGCGGTCAGGGCGGTGGCGGTGCGGCCGCTCCCCAAGGGCACCGCGGGGAGGTTGCCGCCCATCTCGCCGGCCGCGTCCCCGCGGTCGTTGGTGTCGGCGAGGCCGAGCCGTCCGCTGGCGTTGTCGCCCCAGCAGCGCACCGTGGCGTCGTCGAGGATGGCGCAGGTGTGGGCGTACCCCGCGGCCACGGCGGTGGCGGTGCGCCCGGTGCCGAGGTCCACCGCGGGGAGGTTGCCGCCCATCTCGCCGGGGGCGTCGCCGCGGTCGTTGGTGTCGCCGAGGCCGAGCCGGCCGCTCCCGTTGGCCCCCCAGCACTTGAGGCGGGCGTTGTCGAGGATCGCGCACGAGTGGGAGAAGCCGGCCGAGACGATCGTGGCGGTACGTCCCGAGCCCAACGGGACGCGGCTCAGGTAGGAGCCCATCTCGCCCGCGGCGTCGCCCCGGGTGGCCTCGTCGGCGAGGCCGAGCTGCCCGCTCGAGTTGAACCCCCAGCAGCGGACCTGCCCGTCCGACGCGCCGGAGGTCGTGATCACGCAGCTGTGGCCGCCGCCGCCCGTGAGGGCGCGGGCGGGCTCGGGCGCAGAAGGTGCCTCGTTCCCGTCGGCACCCGCCGGCGTGGCGGGCCCAGCCCCGGCGAGCACGCCGGCGACCACCGCGCCGACGGCGCCGACGGCAAGGACCACGGTCCAGCGCGGCACCCGCCGTCCGGTCCGACGAACGTCTGCTCCCATGGTGGTCCCCCGTCCCCCGTCCTGCTCCGCGGTCGCAACCCTAGGTGGCGACGGGGGAGGGCGTGCGGGCGTGCGGGCGGGCCGTCCCCGCCGGCCGGATCGGCCGAACGCGGTCGGGTGGCGCCGGCTACTCGAGGGGGAGGTCGTCGAGCGACGAGCCGCCGGGGGCGTTGAGGCGGTCGGCGGTGTCGATGACGGTCTCGCAGAGGCGGGCCACGCGGGCGTCGGTGCGCTCGTCGAGGCCGTTCTTCACGTCGTTCGAGTTGAGGGCGCAGTAGTCGGGCGCCACCCAGGCGCCGAGCGACCGGGCCATCACCGACATGCCGTTGAGGGTGTTGAGGGCGGCCATGGCCCCGCCGGCGAGGGCGAAGAGGCCGACCACGTCACCCTCGAGCGGCGCCTTGTCGAGGTAGTCGAACAGGTTCTTGAACCCGCCGGTCATGGCCGAGTGGTACTCGGGCGACACCCACAGGTGGGCGTGGGTGCGCTCGATGCGCGAGCGCCACTCGGTCACCTCCGGCAGGTCCCAGGCCACGTTGCCGTCGTTCACCGGCAGGCCGACCTGGGTCGGGGTGGCGAAGTCCACCTCCGCCCCGTGGCCGGTGCAGATGTTGGCGATGCGCTGGGCGAGGATGTAGCAGGTCGACGACTCCCGCCCGATGGCCGACACGACCATGATCCGCATGGCGTTCCCCCCGACCTCGTCGGTCAGTCGTTGATCAGTGGTTCAGCAGTGCTGCAGGAGGCGCCGCCGCCGGTCAGTCGACCGACGAGCGCTTCCACTCGACGCCGAGGGCCTCGAAGGCCTCGTCGCCGTCGGTCGAGTTGTCGACGTAGTGGACCTCGGTCGGGTCGAGGCGGAAGAAGTCGCCGCCGCTGAAGACGTCGTCGAGGTAGGAGTAGCGGGCGGCGACCTTCTGGCCGGCGTCGCGCTCCTCGTCGCCCTCGATGTCGGTGACGCTGCCTGTGATCTGGATGCCCTTGGCGGCGGTCCAGTCCTGGCCGTCGTCGGGAGCGTCGCCCACGGCGACCGAGGCCCGGCCGTTCTCCTTGATGTTCTTGTACGACTGCGAGCTCGCGTTCAGCGAGAAGAAGACCGTGGTGCCTTCGGTCGCGTAGAAGACCGGCGCGGCGTGGGGCTCACCCGACGAGGAGGCGGTGGCGAGGGTCAGCAGCTCGTGGGAGGCGAGGAATTCTTCGGCCGACTGGGACATGGGGCACTCCTCTGACAGAACGTGGTGAACAGGCAGCGGCGACCGTAGCAGCGTTCCGGTGCGCGTGGTTCGGGAACTTCGCGGGGGCCGCCTCGGGCCCGAACCGGTACCGTCCACCGCCATGCCCGAGGAGCACGGCGCGCGTGCGGAGCGGCTCGCGGTGGCGGTGGGCCGGGCCCTCGACGAGGACGTCGCCGCACTCTCCCCGGTGCACGGCGGTGATGTGGCCGAGGCCTTCCGAGTGGACCTCGCCGACGGGCGCACGGTCTTCGCGAAGACCCACCGCCACCCCCCACCCGGGTTCTTCGTGACCGAGGCCACGGGCCTCACCTGGCTGCGGGAGGCGGGGACCGTGGCCGTGCCGGAGGTGCTCGCCGTGCTCGACGATCCGCCGGCCCTCGTGCTCGAGTGGATCGACGAGGGCCGCCCCGGTCCCGACACCGAGTCCGACCTCGGGCGAGCCCTGGCTGCCCTGCACCGCGCGGGTGCCCCGTGCTTCGGGCGGGAGGACCGCCGCACCACCGGCAGCCGCGGCCTGCCGAACGAGCCGTACCCGACCTGGGCCGAGGCGTACGCCGAGAACCGCCTGCGCCCCCTCGCCCGCCTCGCCCGGGACGGCCGGGCCCTCCCGCCCGACGCCTGCCTCGACCTCGAGCTCGTCGCCGACCGACTCGCCGAGCTCGGGGGCCCGGCCGAGCCGCCCGCGCGCCTCCACGGCGACCTGTGGGCGGGCAACCGCCTCGTCGGCGCCGGCGGAGAGAACTGGCTGATCGACCCCGCCGCCCACGGCGGTCACCGCGAGTTCGACCTGGCCATGATGCGGCTCTTCGGTGGCTTCGGTGCCGACTGCTTCGTCGCGTACGCCGCCGCCTTCCCCCTCGCCGACGGCTGGGAGGGCCGGGTGCCGCTGCACCAGCTCGCCCCCCTCGCCGTGCACGCGATCAAGTTCGGCGGCTCCTACGTGGGCGCCACCCAGCGCGCCCTCGCCGCCGTCCTCTCGGGCTGATGCCGGGACGGCAGCTCGGTCACGGATGGGTCAGGCTGCCGTCGACGCCGGGGGTCGTCGCGCCCGCGACCACGTTGATCGGCGCCGAGCCCCCGTAGTCGACGCTGTTCGGGTAGTACTCGGCCGCCCGGCCGCCGACGGGGTCGAGGAAGACGGCGTGGTAGGTGCCGCTGGTCAGACCGGACAGGGTGTACTGGCCGTTCGCTCCGGCGACGGCCCGACCGACGATCCCGGGCGGGCCGATGGCGAACACCATCGCCCCGGCGACCGGGAGCCCGGTCCGCTGGTCCGTGACGGTGCCCGAGAACGCGCCCCGGGTGGGGCTCATGGTGGGGTTGACGGCCGTTGCGGCCCGGTCGGTCACGGTGACCGTCGTGGGGGGCCCGGCGAAGCCCTCTCGGTGCGTCCCCGTCCCGTCGAGGAGGTAGAGGAAGTAGGAGCCGGGGCGGAGGTCCACGGTGAAGGCCCCGCCGGCGGTGGCCGTGGCCACCTTGACGAGCCCGAAGTCGGCGGTGCGCAGGACGGCGACGTCCACACCGCCGACCGGCTGGTTCGTCGACGCGTCCCGGACGGTGCCGGACACCCGCCCGACGGGCGGAAGAGGGATGGCCACCAGGTTGTCCCCCATGTCGCCCGCCGCGATCCCGCGTCGGCGGGTGTCCCCCTGCCCGAGCTCGCCGTCGGCGTTCCAGCCCCAGCACTTCACGTCACCGTCGTCGAGCTCGGCACAGGTGTGATCGGCGCCGGCGGTCACCGCCGCCGAGGTGCGGCCGGTGCCGAGGTCGACGGTGGGGAGGTTGTCGCCGAGCTCGTTGGCGCCGTCGCCGCGGGGGTTGGTGTCGCCGAGACCGAGCTGGCCCGAGTCGTTGTTGCCCCAGCACTTGACCTGGCTGTTCTCGAGCCGGGCGCAGGTGTGGGTGCCGCCGCCGGACACGGTCAGCGCGGTGTGCCCGGTGCCGAGGCTGACGGTGGGGAGGTTGTCGCCGAGCTCGTTGGCGCCGTCGCCTCGTGGGTTGGTGTCGCCGAGGCCGAGCTGGCCTGATCCGTTGCTGCCCCAGCACTTGACGGTGCCGTTGTCGAGGAGTGCGCAGGTGTGGTTGCTGCCGGCGGTGAGGGCGGTGGCGGTGCGTCCGGTGCCGAGGCTGACGGTGGGGAGGTTGTCGCCGAGCTCGTTGGCGCCGTCGCCTCGTGGGTTGGTGTCGCCGAGGCCGAGCTGGCCGAGCGCGTTCGCGCCCCAACACTTGACCTGGTGGTTGTCGAGGAGTGCGCAGGTGTGGTTCGCCCCGGCTGCGACGGCGAGTGCGGTGCGTCCGGTGCCGAGGCTGACGGCGGGGAGGCTGTCGCCCATCGCGCCGATCCCGTCGCCTCGGGCGGTGGTGTTGCCGAGGCCGAGCTGGCCCGACCCGTTGGCGCCCCAGCACTTGACGGTGCCGTTGTCGAGCAGGGCGCAGGTGTGGTCGCCGCCGGCGCTCAGGGCGGTGGCGGTGCGGCCGGTCCCGAGCTGGGTGATCGGCTGGAAGTAGCCGAGCCCTCCGGGGACGTCACCTCGGTCGATCGTGTCGTTGATGCCGAGTTGGCCGCTGCCGTTGCCGCCCCAGCAGTAGACGTTGGCCGAGATCACCACGCAGGTGTGGGTCCCGCCGGCGGTGAGGTGACGCGCCGAGGCGGGCGCCGCCGGCGCCTCGTTCCCGTCCGCCGCCGCTGGCATCGGATGGTTCACCGGCAGGGCCAGTGCGGCCACCAGGCCGAGGGCGGCCATCCCGGCGATGGTTCGACGTCCGGTCCGCATGAGGCCCTCCCCGTGGGCGCGCGCTGCCGTGAAGGTACGCCCGCCGAGGACCGGCGTCGCCTCCCGACAATTGGGGAGGTCGCGCCGTGTCAGGCGCGGTCCGGGTCGGCGGCTCCGGTGGTACTCACGGCCGGGAGAGGGCGGCGTTGACGTTGGGGGTGGTGGCGCCGGCGGTGACGTTGATGACGGAGGCGCCGGCGAAGTCGGGGCTGTTGGGCCAGTAGACGACGGCTCGCCGGCCGACGCCGTCCACGATCACGGCCCGGTAGGTCCCCACCGGAAGTCCGCTGAGGGTGTAGCCGCCGCCGGCGGAGGTCGTGGTGCCGCCAGCGATCCCGGCCGGACCGATGGCGAACACCGCGACGCCGTCCAGCCCGACGTCGGTGCCGACCTCTCGGATCACGCCGGAGAACCCGCCCTCGAACGGGTCCATGGTGGGGTCGACGTCGACGGTGGCACCATCGCCGACCGTCACGACCGTCGGAGCGCCCAGGAACCCGTCGGCATGGCTGGCCGATCGGTCGAGGAGGTAGAGGAAGTAGTCGCCGGCCGGCGTGCTCATGGTGAAGTCGCCGGACGGGCCGGCCAGGCTCGACGAGGCGAGCGAGAAGTCGGCCGTACGGAGCGCCACCACGACGGCGTCGCCGAGCGGCGTAGCGTTCACGGCATCGGTGATCGTGCCGGAGATGATCCCGGCGGGCGGCAGGAACACGGCGGGCAGGTTGTTGCCCATCTGCGCGCTGTCGGTGCCGCGGATCCGGGTGTCCTCCTGGCCGAGGCGACCGTCGGCACCGGATCCCCAGCACTTGCGGGTTCCGTTGTCGAGCATCGTGCACGTGTGCACGTCCCCGGCGGTGACCGCCACGACCGTCCGCCCGGTCCCGAGGCTCACGCTCAGGAGGCTGTCGCCCATCTCGCCGGGGGCGTCGCCCCGGTTGGTCGCGTAGAGGCCGAGGCGACCGGTTGCCGCATTCCCCCAGCACTTCACCCTGGCGTTGTCGAGGAGTGCGCACGTGTGGCTGAGGCCGGCGCTCACACCGGTCGCAGTCCTGCCGGTGCCGAGAGACACGGCGGGCAGGGAATTCCCCATCTCGCCGGCAGCGTCGCCGCGGTCGGCGGTGTCGCCGAGGCCGAGCCGTCCCTCGGCGTTGTCGCCCCAGCACTTCAGCGTGCCGTTGTCGAGGACCGCGCAGGTGTGGTTGCTCCCGGCCGTCAGGGCGGTGGCGGTTCGATTGGTGCCGAGGCTCACGGCGGGGAGGTTGTTGCCCATCTCGCCGGCGCCGTCGCCTCGGTGGTTGGTGTCGCCGAGGCCGAGCTCGCCCTGGAAGTTCGTGCCCCAGCACTTCACGCTGCTGTCGTCCAGCAGTGCGCACGTGTGGCCGCCGCCGCCGCTGATCGCCTTGGCGCTGCGGCCGGTGCCGAGGTTGACGGCGGGGAGGTTGTTGCCCATCTCGCCGGCAGCGTCGCCGCGGTCGGCGGTGTCGCCGAGGCCGAGCCGTCCCTCGGCGTTGTCGCCCCAGCACTTCAGCGTGCCGTTGTCGAGGACCGCGCAGGTGTAGTTGTCGCCGGCCGCGATCGCGAGGGCGGTGCGGCCGGTGCCGAGGTTGACGGCGGGGAGGTTGTTGCCCATCTCGCCGGCGCCGTCGCCTCGGTGGAGGGTGTCGCCGAGGCCGAGCTGGCCCTCGGTGTTGCGCCCCCAGCACTTGACGGTTGCGTTGTCGAGCAGTGCACAGGTGTGGCTCGTCCCAGCGGTGATGGCGGTGGCGGTGCGGCCGGTGCCGAGCGCGACGGCAGGCAGGTAGGCGCCCATCTCGCGGGGCTCGTCGCCTCTGCTCGTGGTGTCGCCGAGGCCGAGCGCGCCGAAGGTGTTGCGCCCCCAGCACCGCACCGACCCGTTGGCCAGGATCGCGCAGACGTGCGATCCTCCGGCGGCGAGGGTTCGGAACGCCGCCGGGTTGCCGGGCGCCTCGTTGCCCTCGGCCGCGACCGGTGGCGGGGCCATGGCCGTCGTCACGAGGAGCGTGGCGAGCAGCGCAACCGGTGCGAGCAGGCGGACAGCGGTCAGGAGCAGGTGTCCGTGCATCGTCGGTGCTTCTCCGATCGACTCGGGCGAGGTCGCTGGTGGCGAGAGGTTAGCGGGCGGTGACGCCCTGGACCGGCCGCGCCTGCCGCGTCGGTGTGCTCGGGTCCCCGGTGCCTCCCACACCGGCGTGGTCCCGGAGCGCGGGTGCGGTCGGGGGGTCGTGTCGAGGCGCTCAGGCGCGGTCGGGGTCGGCGATGGCGGCGGTGCGGGCCCGGTTGAGGCCCTGGCGGCGGTGGTCGCGCCGTTCCCGCTCGGTGCGGGTCATCGCCGCCGTCACCGCCGCCACGAGCTCGTCGCCGCGGACCGGGCGGACGAGGTGGTCGTCGATGCCCGCCTGCCAGGTCGCCAGCACGTGGTGCTCGTCGTCGGCCACCACGACGATGGGCGTCGATGCCGTCACCGGGTCGAGCTGGCGCCGCACCGCGTCCACCGCCTTGCGGTTGGCCGCGGCCGACTGGTTGCCGAAGGCCAGCACCAGGCAGCGCCGGGGGCCGGCCACCACCGCGGCGACCGCCGAGCCGGTGTCGCCGATGGCCTCGACCTCCTCGCCGGTGGACTCGAGCAGGCGCTTCAGGAGCGCCAGCGCGTCGGGGTCGTCGGCGCCGACCACGATCCCCCGGGCGGCGATGCCGTCCCGGGGGTCGTCGACGTCGTCAGCCTTCGTTCGTCGGAGCATCCGCGTCGACGGCGCCGGCCCCGCCCGATGGGGCGGTCGCGGCCGCGACGGGCGCCTCACCGCGCTCGAGGGCCTCGAGCAGGTGCATGGAGATGTCGGCCACCTTCACGTCATCGTCATCGAGGCCCTCGCCCTTCACCCCGTCGTCGATCATGATGTAGCAGAAGGGGCAGGCGGTGGCGACGCGGCTGGCACCGGTGGCGATGAGCTCCTGGCTGCGCTCGACGTTGACCTGCTTGCCGATGGACTCCTCCATCCACATGCGGGCGCCGCCGGCGCCGCAGCACATGCCCTTGGTGCCGTTGCGGGGCGCCTCCACGATCTCCACGCCGCCGAGCGAGCCGATCACCTTGCGGGGCGACAGGTACACGTCGTTGTGGCGGCCGAGGTAGCAGGAGTCGTGGTACACGAGCCGCTCCTCGAGGCGGGCGTTCGAGAGGTCGAGGCTGCCGTCGGCGACGAGCTGCTCGAGGAACTGGCTGTGGTGCACCACCTCGTAGTTGCCGCCGAGCTGCGGGTACTCGTTCATCAGGGTGTTGAAGCAGTGCGGGCACTGGGTGACGATCTTCTTCACGCCCATGCCGTTCAGCGTCTCGATGTTCTGCATGGCCAGCATCTGGAAGATGTACTCGTTGCCCGAGCGGCGGGCGGGGTCGCCGGTGCAGAGCTCGGACGGGCCGAGGATGGCGAAGTCGATGCCCGCCCGCTGCATGAGCTTGGCCATGGCCTGGGTGACCTTCTTGTTCTTGTCGTCGAAGGACCCGGCGCAGCCGACCCAGTAGAGGTACTCGTGGTCGAAGGCGTCGGAGGGCTCGACCACCTCGACGCCGTCGAGGCCCTTGGCCCAGTCGGCGCGCTCGCCCTGGCCCATGCCCCACGGGTTCGAGGAGTTCTCCATCGAGCGGTAGGCGTTGCCGAGCTCGGTGGGGAAGTTCGACTCCATCAGCGACAGGTAGCGCCGCATGTCGAGGATCTTGTCGAGGATCTCGATGTTGACGGGGCAGATCTCGTCGCACGCCTTGCAGGACGTGCAGGACCAGACCTCCTCGGGGGTGATGCGCTCGAAGAGGGAGTCGGCGGCGACGGTGATCTCGGCGTCCACGCCGATGGGGGGCGACACCACGGGCGAGCCGGTGGCGGCCATGACCTCGCCGGTCTTGAGCACGATCTCGCGGGGGTCGAGGGGCTTGCCGGTGGCGTGGGCCGGGCACACCGAGGTGCAGCGGCCGCACATGGTGCAGGCGTCGGTGTCGAGCAGCTGCTTCCAGGTGAGGTCCGCGACCTGGGAGGCACCGAAGCTCTCGAGCTCGGTCTCCATCAGGTTGGGCATGGCCTTCATGGCGCCCTTGGGGCGGTCCTTGTCCCGGAGGTACATGTTCAGCGGGGACGTGAACATGTGGCGGAGCATCGTGGTGGGCAGGATCGCCAGGAAGGCGATGAAGGCGACGACGTGCAAGGCCCAGCTCACCTGGTGGAGGGTGGCGACGTTGCTCCAGCCGTCGACGAGCGCCGACAGCGGGTAGCCGATGAACGACCACTCCTCGAAGGCGGGGCGACCCTCTTCGGCGATGCGCAGCGCCTCGCTCGTGAAGCCGGTGACGCCGATCACGAGGAACACGCCGAGGATGACCGCGTGCTCGGGCTTGGTCTTGATGCGGATGCGGTAGGGCCGGGCGAGGTAGCGCCGCACGATGGCCCAGACGATGCCGACGAGGAAGACGAGGCCGGCGGCGTCGCCCACGAAGCTGTACGCCTGGTACGTCGTGCCGTGGAGGAACTTGGCGCTCTCGGGCAGCTGGTGGTCGATCTCGAGGGTGGTGGTGACGGCCAGCAGCACCAGGAACCCGAAGTAGATCATCGAGTGCATGACGCCCGCCGCGGGGTCGCGCAGCAGGGTCTGCATCCAGACGCCGGCACGGAAGTCCTTGAGGCGGCGCTTCACGTTCTTCGGCGTCGTGGCCCGGTTGTCGGGGTTGCCCCGCTCCCAGTTGCGGACCCGCTGGCTGAAGAGCACCGCGCCGTACACGAGCATGATCGGGATGAGCGTGTAGAAGGCGACGATCATCACGTCGGGCACGTTGACGAAGACCTCTCGGGAGATCTCCGACTCGTCGTGCCACTGCGTGAAGATCGGGACGGTGCCCGAGCCCAGCGTGAACAGGGCGATGGCGACGCCGAGGATGATGACGGCGACGTGCGGCTTGATCGGTAGGCGCTTCATAGGCGCCCCGAACGCTAGTCGGGGGCGGTGACGGCCTCGTAGTCCGCCTGCCGCCCCGAGGAGGTCACCCGCTCGGTCGCCTGGCCGGCGCCGGACCGGGCAAGCTCTCGCATGCTCTACATCGACGGCGAGTGGCGCCCGGCGGCCTCCGGGCGCACCTTCGAGTCCTGCGACCCGGCGACCGGCGAGGTCATCGACCGGGTCGCGGACGGCGGCGTCGAGGACCTGGACGCGGCGGTCGCCGCCGCCACCGCGGCCTTCGACGCCTGGTCCACGACGACCGCCTACGAGCGCGCCGCGGTGCTGGCCCGGGCCCACGCCCTGATGCTCGAGCGCAAGGAGGCGCTCGCCCAGCTCATGACCCGTGAGCAGGGCAAGCCGATCCGCATGGCCCGCAACGAGGTCGGCTACGCCGCCGACTTCCTGCTCTGGTTCGCGGAGGAGGCCAAGCGGAATTACGGCGAGACCATCCCCTCGGCCCGGGCTGACCAGCGCTTCCTGGTGCTGCACCAGCCCGTGGGCGTGGTCGGGGCCATCACGCCCTGGAACTACCCGATCTCGATGCTCACCCGGAAGATCGCCCCGGCCCTCGCTGCGGGCTGCACCGTGGTGCTCAAGCCCGCCGAGCAGACGCCGCTCTGTGCGATCGCCACCTTCGAGGTCCTCGCGGAGGCCGGCGTCCCGGCCGGCGTGGTGAACCTCGTCACGACGGCCGACCCCGAGGCCGTCGGCGGCGCCCTGGTGGACGATCCCCGCGTCCGCAAGATCGCCTTCACCGGCTCGACCGAGGTGGGCAAGCTCATCGGCGCCAAAGCCGCGGCCCACGTGAAAAGGGTGAGCCTCGAGCTGGGCGGCCACGCGCCGTTCCTCGTGCTGGACGACGCCGACCCGGTCCGCGCCGCGAAGGGTGCCGCCGCGGTGAAGTTCCTCAACACCGGCCAGGCCTGCATCTGCCCGAACCGCCTCCTCGTCCATCGCAGCCTGGTCGAGCCGTTCGTGGCCACCCTCCAGCAGCGGTTCGAGGCCCTCGTGGCGGGCGCCGGCGCCACCGACGGTGTGACCGTCGGCCCCCTGATCGACGAGGCCGCCCTCGCCAAGATGGAGCGCCAGGTCGCCGACGCCGTCGACAAGGGCGCCCGGGTGGTCACCGGCGGCCACCGCCTCACCGAGGACGGCCTCGACCGGGGCTGCTTCTACGCCCCGACGCTGCTCGCCGACGTCACCCCCGACATGCTCATCCACCGCGAGGAGACCTTCGGCCCCATCGCCCCGGTGATCGTGTTCGACGAGGTCGACGAGGCGATCGCCCTGGCGAACGACACCGAGTACGGCCTGGCCAGCTACGTCTACACGAACGACCTGGCCCGCGCCTTCCGGGTCTTCGAGCGCCTGAAGTTCGGGATGGTCGGCGTCAACGACATCAACCCCACCTCCGCGGCGGCGCCCTTCGGCGGCGTCAAGACGAGCGGGCTGGGCGTCGAGGGCGCCCGCGACGGCTTGAAGGAGTACCTCGACACCAAGCTCGTCGGCATCGCCCTGTAGGGCGGGTGCCGGCCCGGCGTCGGGCCGGCGGGTGACCGCGTGCTCGCGAACGACGGTTCACCCCGGCGAAACACGCGGGAAACGTCGCTTCCGTACCGTCCCCGACGATGTCGGAGAACGACGTGGTGCTCGTGCGGTGGCCCGACGAGGCCGACCGGGTCGACCAGCTCCGCGACCAGGGGCGACCCCGGCTCCTCCTCGTGCAGGCGGAGGCCCCGCCCCCGATCGTGGAGGAGGGGCTCGAGGACTGGATCCGCGTCCCCGCCGACGAGCTGGACCTCCGGGCCCGGGTGGACGGCCTCGAGCGCCGTTGCCGGGCCCTTCGGGCCGCGCCCCCCGTGCTCGACGACGACGGCGTGCTGCGCCTCGACGACGAGTGGGTGGCGCTCCCCCCGGTCGAGCTGCGGCTCACCGCCGCCCTGCTCGACCGCTTCGGTGCAGTGGTGAGCCGCGAGGCGTTGGCGAAAGCCGGTTGGCCGTCGGGGGCCCCCGGCCGCAACGCCCTCGACGTGCACGTCCTGCGCCTGCGTCGCCGCCTCGAGCCGGTCGGCCTCGCGATCCGCACGGTGCGGTCGCGTGGCTACCTGCTCGAGCGGCGGTCGCGCGGCAGTGGTCAGCTGGCGGACGGGGCCTGATCCCCCACGGGTCCCGTCCGCCTGCTGACCTCGTCCCGCCGCACCGATCCCCCCACCTCCACCTCACCGCTGCAGAAGGACCGACCCATGCCCGTGCTCGTGACCGCCATCATCAAGCCCTTCAAGCTCGAGGACGTTCGTGAGGCCCTCGTCGACCAGGACGTCGGTGGCCTCACCGTGACGGAGGTCCACGGCTACGGGCGCCAGGCCGGCCGGACCGAGACCTTCCGGGGCGCCGAGTACACCGTCGACTACGTCCCCAAGGTGCGCCTCGACATCGTGGTCGACGACGACGCCGTCGACCGGGTCCTCGACGCCGTCGTCGAGGCCGCCCGCACGGGCAAGATCGGCGACGGCAAGGTGTGGTCCGTTCCCGTCGACCGGGTGGTCCGGGTGCGCACGGGCGAGCAGGGCGCCGACGCCATCTGAGGCCGGCCCACGCGGCCGGCGTCACGCACCGGGCTCGACGGGGCACCCCTTCCGGGGTGCCCCGTCGTCGCGTCCCGGCGACGAAAGATTCGTGTCAGAGAGCGCGGACATCGGCGCGAGACGTCTGTGTGGAGCCGTTCACATCGGCGTCATTGTCCTGTGATCGCCCCTCCCTAGGTTCACCGGCGTGCGGGAGAACCCCGCGTGGTGGAACCAACGAAAGGAACCGGAATGTACGAACCTCGAGTGAGGTCATGTTCTGGGGGAGCGTGCTCGTGAAGCTCAAGAAGAAGCTCCTCATCGGTGCCGGCATCTCCGGCGCCCTCGTCCTGCTCACGTCGGTGGCGGCCGGCGCACAGGACGTGGATCCCGTCCAGGCGGTCACCGACCTCGGCATCCAGCTCAACATGCTGTGGGTGGTCATCGGCGCCGTGCTGGTGATCTTCATGCAGGCCGGGTTCGCCCTGGTCGAGACCGGCTTCTGCCGGGCCAAGCACGCCTCGCACGTGGTCTCGACCAACTTCGCGATCTTCGGCCTCGGCTTCATCGGGTTCTTCCTGATCGGCTACCCGCTGATGTTCGGCGGCTACAGCGTCCCGCTCATCGGTATGGACCAGGCGACCGGAACGAACCTGCTCGGCTCGGGTGAGTGGGTCTTCCTGTGGCAGGGCGGCTGGGCCGGCAGCGGCAAGGCCTTCTACACCGCCGGCGCCATGGCCTTCTTCCTCTACATGGTGGCCTTCATGGACACGGTGGCGACCATCCCCACCGGGGCCATGGCCGAGCGGTGGAAGTGGAACGCCTTCGTGGGCTGGGGCCTGTTCTGCGGTGCGATCTACTACCCGCTGTTCGGTGCCTGGACGTGGGGTGGCGGCTGGCTTTCCCAGCTCGGTAACTCGATGGACCTCGGTGCCGGGTACGTGGACTTCGCCGGCTCCGGCGTGGTGCACGCCGTCGGCGGTGTGGCCGGCCTCGCCGGTGCCCTCGTCCTCGGGCCCCGCATCGGCAAGTTCAACAAGGACGGCTCGGCCAATGCGATCCCCGGCCACCACATCCCCATGGCCATGCTGGGCACGTTCATCCTGTTGTTCGGCTGGTTCGGCTTCAACGCCGCGTCGACCTTCGCGGCCACCGACACCCGCTTCGCGGTGGTGGCCCTGAACACCGCCATCGCCGGCGCCTTCGGCTCCATCTCGGCGATGTTCTTCATGATGAGCCGCGGCGACAAGAAGCCCGACCCGGGCATGATGGTCAACGGCATGCTCGCCGGCCTGGTGGCGGTCACCGCCCCCTGCGCCTTCATCCAGCCGTGGGCGGCCGCGGTCATCGGCATCATCGCCGGCATCCTCATCCCGCTGGCCCTCGGCTTCATCGAGAACCGTGGCATCGACGACCCGGTCGGCGCCATCGCCGTCCACGGCGTCGGCGGCCTCTTCGGGGTCCTCGCCGTGGGCATCTTCGCCGACGGCCAGTACGGCGCCGGCTGGAATGGCACCGACGTCACCGGCGTGACCGGGATCCTCTACGACGTCTCCGAGGGCGGCAAGCAGTTGGCCTCGCAGGCCATCGGTGCCCTGGTCATCTGCACCGTCATCTTCGGGATCGCCTACGGCTTCTTCAAGATCCAGAACGCGATCATGAAGGGCGGCATCCGGAGCAACGAGGCCGACGAGCTCGAGGGCCTCGACCTGCCCGAGATGGGCATGCTCGCCTACCCCGAGTTCATGGGCTCGCACGTCCCGGGCCTCGAGGAGCAGCAGACCCACGATCCCTCCGGTGTGGAGATGACCCACAAGTAGGTCCCCCACCTCGACGCAGCACCTGGTGCGGGTGCGGGCCCTCGGGCCCGCACCCGTCCCGCGTCCGGGGACGGGCCCGGGTCCGGGCCGACCGGCCCGGACCGACGGCCCCTGGCGGGCGGCGCCGGGCGAACCGGGCGAAAGGAAGCCGCAAGAAAGACGGAACGGCGAGGCAATGCGGCGCCAACGGGGTCGACACACGACACCCGTACCGTCCGGGTCGTCGCCGGCCCCGCTCACGGTCGGCAGGGCGAGAGCCGGGAGAACCAGATGCACCGAGCACCCACCACGGACACCCGGCGGCGAGCCGTGACCGCACCCTCGAGCCGGACGGCACCGGACGCGTCGGTCACCTTCGTCCGCTGGCCGAGCGAGCGGGACCTGCGGGCCCGGCTGGCCGAGACCGGGTCCCCCCGCCTGCTCCTCGTCGAGCACGGCGCCGTGCCGCCCGACTGCTGGGAGGTGGAAGAGGACTGGATCCGCGTCCCCGCCGACCCCGTCGACCTCCACCAGCGCGCCGAGGTGCTGCGCCGGCGCTGTGCCCCGGCGCCGACGGTCCGCCTCGATGCGGACGGCCTGCTGTGGCGGGGGGACCGATGGGTGGCGCTGTCGCCCACCGAGGTCGCGCTGGTCGGGGCGCTGGTCGGCAGCTTCGGACGGGTGATCCGTCGCCCGGACCTCGAGCAGGCGGCGTGGCCCGACGACCGGGTCGACGCACGGATGCTCGATCGCGCGCTGTCGCGGTGTCGGGCCAAGCTGGCCACCGTCGAGCTCGAGGTCCACCGCGTCCCCGGTGCCGGCTACCTGCTCGCCCCGTCGAGGCCGGCAGAGGCATGACCACCCTGACCGGCGCGCTCGCGCGCCGGCCCCGGCACACTGGCGGCCGGTCGGTCGTGCCCCGCGGGAGCGGGACACCCCTCGTGGCGGTCGCTGTGCTGGTCGCGCTCGCTTCCGTCGCCCTCGTCCTGCTGGTGTCGGCGGGCGGGGGTGGGCGCCTCGCGGCGCGCCCCGTGGCCGGGAGCCGACCCGTCGAGGCGTCCCCCGACCACCCCGAGCACCCTGCTCGTGCCGAGCTCGGCGCGCGGCCTCCCGGCCTGCGCTCGGCCGGCGCCGTCGACCGCAGGCACGCGCCGGCGGTGCGCCCGCTGCTCGCCGTGCTCGTCGCTGCCGTCGGCGCGATCGCGGCGCGGAGCACCGCGGTCGGTCGGGCACACACCGTCGCTCCCGCTCGGCCCTGGGTGGGCCGACCGTCGTCGCGGGGTCCGCCCGCCTCCTGAGCGTCCGCGGGTGGGGGACCCCCTGCTCGCCACGGTGGTCGTCGCACGACGACCGGACCCTCGGAGACCCCCATGACCACGACCTCGACCTGCCGCGCGCCCGGTCGCGCCGCCCGCCCGGCCCGTCGCCCGGGCGCCACGCCGGGACCCCCCGCCGTGACCGACACGACCGTCGCACCCCCGGCGATCGCCCTCGTCCGCTGGCCCCAGGACCAGCACGAGCGCCGCCGCCTGGCCGACGCTCGCGTCCCTCGCCTCCTGCTGGTGGACCCCGCCGCTCCACCGCCGCACCCGTGGGGGATCGACGAGGACTGGGTGCGCCTGCCCGCCGACCCGGAGGACGTCCGCCTCCGTGCCCGGATGCTGACCCGACGGACGGGGGTACCGCTCCCGCGCCCGGGGGCCTGGCCCCCGGATGGGGGTGAGGGGGTCATCAGATGACCGGGAGGACGCATTCACGTTCACGAAACATTCGAGAAACAACGGCCCCTTACCTTGCCGACGTCCGACGAAACCGGAGGCAATGACATGGACCACCGACCGACCCGACGAACGACGAGAGGGGTGAGCTGATGGACACCGGTGACGCCGCCTGGGTGCTGACCTCCGCTGCGCTCGTGTTGTTCATGACGCCGGGCTTGGCCCTCTTCTACGGCGGCATGGACCGAAGCCGCAACGTCCTGAACATGTTGATGATGAACTTCTGGTGCCTGCTGATCATCCCGTTGGTGTGGGTGATCGCGGGCTTCTCGCTGGCCTACAGCGGGGCCGGCTCGGTCATCGGCAACTTCGACTGGTTCTTCCTGCGCGATCTGACCATCACCGACGAGGGTGGTGGCTCGACCCTGTTGGCGGTGATCTTCCTCGGGATGTTCGCCGTGATCACGCCGGCGCTGATCTCGGGCGCGGTGGCCGACCGGATGAAGTTCTCGGCGTGGGCGATCTTCGTCCCCGTCTGGCTGCTCCTCGTGTACTGCCCGGTGTCGTTCTGGATCTACGGCGGCGTCTGGGGCGAGGGCCTGACCGGCTGGCTCGGCTCCCGCGGGTCGCTCGACTTCGCCGGCGGCACGGTGATCCACGTGAACGCGGGGATCGCCGCCCTCGCGGGTGTGCTGGTGCTGGGCAAGCGCAAGGGCTGGCCGGGTGAGGGCCACCCGCCGCACTCGATGCCGCTGGTGATGCTCGGCACGGGCATCCTCTGGTTCGGCTGGTTCGGCTTCAACGCCGGTTCGGCCTTCGCCGCCAACGGCGTCGCGATCCAGGCCTTCATGAACACGTTCCTCGCCGCGGCTGCCGCCGGCCTCGCCTGGGCGGTCGTCGAGCGCCTCCGCGACGGCCACTTCACGAACCTCGGCGTGGCCTCGGGCATCGTCGCCGGCCTCGTGGCCATCACCCCCGGCGCCGGCTTCGTGGCCGGGATGTCGCCGATCTGGATCGGCCTCATCGCCGGCGTGGTGTGCAGCTTCGCCGTGGGCGTGAAGTTCAAGGCCGGGTACGACGACGCCCTGGACGTGGTGGGCGTGCACTTCGTGGGCGGCCTCGTCGGCTCCCTGCTCATCGGCCTGTTCGCCGACCCCGAGTTCTTCGGGGGCGAGTTCAAGGAGGGCCTCTTCTACGGTGGCGGCCTCGAGCTGCTCGGCGAGCAGGCGCTGGCCAACGGCGTGGTGATCGTGTTCTCGTTCGTGGTCACGTTCCTCATCTTCAAGGTCCTGGACGCCACCATCGGGATCCGGGTCTCGGAGAAGACCGAGCTCACGGGCCTCGACCTCGAGGAGCACTCGGAGACCGCCTACCACGGCGGCAGCCAGACCATGGAGCGTGTGTGATGAGGCAGGCCACGACCGGCCTCGGAAAGGAAGGTGGCCGATGAAGCTCGTCACCGCCATCATCAAGCCCTACAAGCTCGACGAGGTGAAGGAGGCCCTGAAGGCCGCCGGCGTCGTCGGCATCACCGTCTCGGAGGTCCGCGGCTTCGGCCGCCAGGGCGGCCACTCCGAGACCTACCGCGGCGCCGAGTACAAGATCGACTTCGTCCCCAAGGTGAAGCTGGAGATCCTCATCGACGACGACGACTCCGTGAAGGTCGTCGACGCCGTGCTCGCCAGCGCCGCCACGGGCGAGATCGGTGATGGCAAACTCTGGGTGTCGCCGGTCGACGAGGTCGTCCGCATCCGTACGGCCGAGCGCGGGACCGACGCCCTCTAGGCGCCGCTCGACCCCGACACCTGGTGTCGTTCCGACGGGGGTGGGCGCACCGCGGCCACCCCCGTCGTCGTCCCGGATCGTCGACCGGGGCCGTGGGGAGCCGTCACATTCCGGACGCATTCCGGGAACCGAGCCGAAACCGTCGCTCCCTACGCTCCGCCCCCGTACGACGGACCTCCCCCCGTTCGACGGACCTCCACCGCCCGATCTCTCGGAGCCTCCCCTGACCCTCCTGCTGCTCGTCCCCCTGGTGCTGGGCCTCGCCCTGCTCGCCGCGGGCCGTCCCCTCGGCCGGCGGTCGTTCCTCGTCGCCGCCGCGGCGCCGGCCCTCGGCCTCGCGTGGGCCGTCGTGCGCTACGGGTCGATCGTCGACGGCGAGGACCTGGGTGCCACCTGGCGATGGGTGCCGCAGCTCGGGCTCAGCATCGACCTGCGGGTCGACGGGTTCTCGCTCCTGATGATCCTGCTGGTCACGGGCATCGGCCTGCTCGTGCAGCTCTACGCCCACCGCTACTTCGGCCCGGACCGGCCGGGGTTGCACCGCCTGGCGGGCCTGCTCCTCCTCTTCAGCGCGGCCATGCTCGGCGTGGTCACGGCGGCCAACCTGCTCGTGCTCTACGTGGCGTGGGAGCTCACCTCGGTGACGTCCTACCTGCTCATCGGCTGGACCGACCAGGACCCGAAGGCCCGCGCCTCGGCCCTGCAGGCCCTGCTGACCACGGGCGCCGGCGGGCTGGCCATGCTCGGTGGCTTCGTGCTCATCGGGCAGGCGGCGGGCACCTACGACCTCGCCCGCCTGGCGGCCGACCCGCCGACGGGGACGGTCGTCGAGGTGGGCCTGGTCCTCGTGCTGATCGGCGCCTTCACCAAGTCGGCGCAGTTCCCCTTCTCGGCCTGGCTCCCCGGGGCCATGGTGGCGCCCACCCCGGTGAGCGCGTTCCTGCACTCGGCGACCATGGTGAAGGCGGGCGTCTACCTCATCGCTCGGCTCGCGCCGATCTTCGCCGCCCAGGGCGTGTGGCGCCCGCTCGTGCTCACGGTCGGGCTGCTCACCATGCTGACCGGCGGGTGGCGGGCGCTGCGCCAGTACGACCTCAAGCGCATCCTGGCCTACGGCACCGTCAGCCAGCTGGGCCTGCTCGTCGTCCTGTTCGGTGCGGGTACCCCCGAGGCCACCGTTGCCGGGGTCACGTTGCTCCTCGCCCACGCCATGTTCAAGGCGGGGCTGTTCCTGGTCGTCGGGATCATCGACCACCAGGCCCACACCCGTGACATCCGGTCGCTCGGCGCGTACGGCCCGGGCTGGATGGCGCCGCGGGTGGTCGCGGTCCTCCTCGGCGCCTCGATGGCCGGGATCCCGCTGCTGTTCGGGTTCGTGGCCAAGGAGCTCGCCTACGAGTCCTGGTACCACGGCGAGCTCGCGGGCAGCGCGGTCGTGCTCACCGGGATCGTGGCCGGCTCCGTGCTCACCTTCGCCTACACGGCCCGCCTGCTCCTGGGCGCCTTCCGGCCCGGCGTGCCCACCGAGGGGGCGCTCGTGGACCCGCCCGAGCCGGTCGCCGCGCCGCCGGCGCCGGCGACCGCCTTCTGGCTGCCCGCCGGCGTGCTGGCCGGGCTGACCGTGCTCCTCGGCCTCGTCCCGAACCTGGCCTCGAACCTGGTGTCCGCGGCGGCGGACAGCCTCGTGCCCGAGGTCGGCCACGTGCACCTCGCCGTCTGGCACGGGTTCAACCCCGTGCTCGCACTCTCGGCCCTCACGGTCCTGCTGGGCTGCGGCGTCGTGGTGGCCGGACCGGTGGTGGCGCGGGTGCAGCGGCGCCTGCCCCACCTGGTCGACGGCGACCTCGTGTACCTGGGCACCATCCGGGGCCTCAACCGTCTGGCCGACCGCACCACCGGCGTCTCCCAGTCGGGGTCGCTGCCGGTGTACGCCGCCGTGATCCTGGCCACCGCCGCGATCGTGCCGGGCTGGGCCCTGCTCACCGGTGCCGCCCCCGACCTCCCGCCGCTCACCTCGGGCCCCGGCGACTGGGCGGTGGCCGGCCTGCTCGTCGCCGGCGGCGTCGCGGCGGCGGTCGTGCGCGAGCGGATGGCGGCGGTGCTGTGCCTGGGCGCCGTCGGGTACGGGATGGCGCTCGTGTTCGTGCTCCAGGGGGCGCCGGACCTGGCGCTGACCCAGGTGTGCGTCGACACCATCGGCGCCGTGGTGTTCGTCCTCGTGCTCCGGCACCTGCCCCGGCGCTTCGGCGAGCGGGCCACCCCGTTCGGGCGCAGCCTCCGCCTCGTCGTCTCCGGCCTGGTGGGTCTGTTCGTGCTCGGCTTCCTGCTCGTCGCGGGCGACGCCCGGGTCGCACCGAGCATCTCGAGCGAGTTCATCGAGCGCTCGCTCGGCGAAGGCGGCGGCCGCAACGTGGTGAACGTCGTGCTGGTCGACATCCGCGGCTTCGACACCATGGGTGAGATCACGGTGCTCGCCGTGGCGGCCATGGGCGTCTACGCCCTCGCCCGCCTGTCGCGCCGGGAGCGCCACGAGGACCACTCGTTCTCACCGGGTCGGCGTGCGCCGGCCGGCGAGCGGACGGCGGGTGGCTCGTGAGGCGGTCGCTGATCCTCGACGTGATCGTGCGCCTGGTCTTCCACTCGGCCCTCCTGCTCGGGCTGTTCCTGCTCTTCACGGGTCACAACCGCCCGGGGGGCGGCTTCGTGGGCGGCCTGGTGGCCGGCGCCGCGGTCTCGCTGCGCTACGTCGCCGGCGGGATCGACGAGGTCCGCGACACCCTGCCCGTGCGCCCGTGGACGCTCCTCGGCGCGGGCCTCGTCATCGCCACCAGCACCGGCCTCACGCCCCTGCTGTTCGGGCGACAGCTCATGGAGCACGCCAAGCTCGACCTGCACGTCGGCCCGCTCGGCGAGGCCCACGTGAACACCGCCCTCTTCTTCGACATCGGCGTCGCGTGCGTGGTGGTGGGCATGGTGCTCATGCTGCTGGTGGCCTTCGGCGAGCGACTGCCGTTGTTCGGCGCACCGTGGCTGCTGCGGGACCAGGAGGAACGATGAGCCTCGTCCTCGCCGTGAGCACGGCCGCCCTCTTCTCGCTGGGCACGTGGCTGCTGCTCCAGCGGAGCCTGACCCGCATCATCATCGGCCTTGGCCTGCTCGGGCACGGGGCGAACCTCCTGCTGCTCCTCTCGGGCCAGGAGCGGGGGGTCGCGCCCTTCATCGGCGGCATCGGACGGTCGCGGCCCGCGGACCCGATGCCCCAGGCCCTGGCCCTCACGGCCATCGTGATCTCGTTCGGCGTGTCGGCGTTCCTCCTCGCCCTCGCCTACCGCAGCTGGCAGCTCACCGGCGACGACCTGGTCGAGGACGACGTCGAGGATCGCCGCATCGCCCGGGAGGGCGAGGACGCGGTCGACGAGGAGGTCGTCGACCAGGAGGCCCTGTCCGCGGCCACGGTGAGCGCCGACGCCGGCGGCGCGGCCGAAGGGGAGGAGAGGTGATGCGGGTCCTCCTCCCGCTACCGGTCGTCCTGCCGCTGTTCGGCGCGGGCCTCTCCATGGCGGTCGCCCGCCACCGGGCGGCGCAGCGCATCATCGGCCTGGTGGTGCTGTGCACCACCACGGCCGTGTCGGTCGCGATCCTCGTGCACGTCGACCACCACGGCCCGGCCGCCGCCTTCATGGGTGGCTGGGAGGCGCCGGTCGGGATCGCCCTCGTGGCCGACCGCTTCTCGGCGCTCATGATGGTCGTGGCCTCACCGGTGCTCGTGGCCGTGCTCGTGTTCTCGATCGGCCAGCCCGGCACCGAGCGAGAGCAACCCGGCTTCCACCCCGTCTACCTGGTGCTGGCCGCCGGCGTGGGCCTGTCGTTCCTCACCGGCGACCTGTTCAACATGTTCGTCGCCTTCGAGATGATGCTGACGGCGAGCTACGTGCTCATCACCATCGGTGGTCGCGCCGACCAGGTGCGCTCGGGCATGACCTACGTCGTGATCAACCTCGTGGCGTCGGCCCTGTTCGTCGCCCTGCTCGGCCTGCTGTACGCGGCCCTCGGCACGGTCAACATGGCGCAGCTCGCCGAGCGCATGGGCGACCTGCCCCCCAACCTGCGGCTTGCCTTCGCGCTGATGCTCTTCGTGGTGTTCGGGATCAAGGCGGCGGTCTTCCCGCTGTTCTTCTGGCTGCCCGACAGCTACCCGACCGCCCCCACGGCGGTGACCGCGGTGTTCGCGGGCCTGCTCACCAAGGTGGGCGTGTACTGCATCATCCGCACCGAGACGCTGATCGTGGCGCCCGCCGACCGCCCGGCGGGCTTCCTGCTCGTGATCGCCGCGCTGACGATGGTCGTCGGCGTGCTGGGGGCGATCGCCCAGGACGACATCAAGCGGATCCTGTCGTTCCACATCGTGAGCCAGATCGGCTACATGATCCTCGGCCTCGCGCTCTTCACCGTCGCCGGGATCGCGGCGGCCATCTTGTTCGTGGTCAACCAGATCGTCCTCAAGAGCACGCTGCTGCTGACCGCCGGCATGGTCGACCACTCCGCCGGCTCGGCGCAGCTCTCCCACATCGGCGGGCTCGCCCGCCGCTTCCCGCTCCTCGGCTGGCTCTTCCTCCTGCCCGCCCTGAGCCTCGCGGGCATCCCTCCGTTCTCGGGGTTCGTGGCCAAGCTCGCGGTCGTGCAGGCGGGCTTCGACGAGCAGGCGTGGGCGGTCGTGGGCGCCAGCCTCGCGGTCAGCGCGCTCACCCTCTACTCCATGACCAAGATCTGGGGCGGCGCCTTCTGGGGCACGCCCGAGCTCGTGCTCGAGCCGGGTGATGCGGTCACGGCCCGCTTCGGCGGCACCGCCCCGATGCTGGTGGCGACGGGCGCACTGGTGGCCGGCTCGCTCGCCCTCGCCCTGTTCGCCGGCCCCGTGTACGACGTCTGCCAGCGAGCCGCGGCGGACCTGCTCCAGCCGGCGGCCTACCGGGCGGCGGTGCTCGGATGAGCCGTCGACGGGGCAACGCCGGCCGCGCCGTCATCGTCGTGTGGCTGACGGTCATGTGGGTGCTGCTCTGGGGCGACCTCACGGTCGCCAATGTCGTGACGGGCGTCGTGGCCGCGACCGGCCTCGTCCTCGTCTTCCCGCCGGGCGACTCGAAGGACGACCCGATCGTGGTCCGGCCGTGGCCGGCGCTGTCGTTCGTCGTGTGGTTCCTGGGCCAGCTCGTGATCACGAACCTGGCCGTCGCCAAGGAGGTCCTCCTGCCCCGGTCGAGGTCGCAGATCCGGCCGGCGGTCGTGGCGGTGCGCCTCCGCACGAGCTCGGGGCGCCTCGCCACCATCGTGGCGAACGCGATCACCCTGACCCCCGGCACGCTCACCATCGACGCCCGGGGCCGCCCGGCACTGCTCTACGTGCACGTGCTGTCGTTCGCCGACGTCGAGTCGGCGGTCGCCGACGTGGAGGACCTGGAGCGCCGGGTCGTCCGGGCCTTCGGGACCGCCGACGAGGTCGCCCGGATCTGCACGCCGCCGGCGGCGGCGTCGAGCAACGCCGAGGAGGCGTCGTGATCATCGTCGCCCTCGTGCTGCTGGCCCTCGGCGGGGCGGGCTTCCTCGCCAAGCTGGTGATCGGCCCGAACCTCGCGGACCGGGTGGTGTCGCTCGACGGCCTGCTCACCATCGTGGTGACGTCGATGGCCGCGTGGGGCGCCTACACGGGCCGCTCGACCTACCTGACCGTCGGCGTCGTGGTCGCCCTGGTGGCCTTCCTCGGCACGTCGGCGTTCGCACGGTTCATCGAAGGCGGTCGGCGGCGGTGAGCGAGCTCGTCGGTAGCTTCCTCATCCTCGTGGGCGCCGCCTTCGGCGCGCTCTCCGGGTTCGGCCAGGTCCGGTTCGAGGACCTGATGACCCGGATGCACGTCGCCACGAAGCCCGGCACCCTGGGCCTGCTCCTCGTGGCCATCGGTGCCATGTTCCACCTCAACGGCGCCGGCGCGGTCACGTTGTTGCTCCTCACGATCATCCTGCAGTTCGCCACCGCCCCGGTCTCGGCGCACCTCGTCGGCCGGGCGGCGCACCGCCACGGCCAGTGGAGTCGTGACGACGTCGTGGTCGACCACCTCGCCGAGGACGACCAGCTCTGACCCGTGGTGGCGGCACCGGCGCGGCCGGGCCTGCCGACACTGGCGATCAGGACCGCTGCTCGGACCATCTGGCCCCTGTTCACGGCGCCTCGCCGAGGACCTCCTCCCACGTGATCGGGACCTCACCGGGCTCGGGGGCCTCGAGCTCGTCGGGGTCGGTGGCGAGGCGGAGGCCGCCGTCGCCGCCGGGGTACGTGAGCTCGTAGGGATAGGTGCCGAAGAAGTTGTCGACCGCGTAGAAGCCGTCGTGCTCGGGGCGGGGCGCGACGACGAAGCGGGTGTTCGCCGGGTCGTCGGCGACCGCCGGCAGGTACCGCAGCAGGGCCAGGACGTCCTCGCCGCCCCGGTGGGCGGCGCGCAGGGCGACGACCTGGCCGATCACGCACAGCACCACGAGCGCGGTGGCCAGCGCCAGCGCCACGGTCTCCCGCCGTCGCCACACGGTGAGCACGAGCCCGGCGAGCACCATGGCGGTGCCCACCGACGACGCGCCGTAGAGGCGGTTCGACAGGCCGATGGTGAGGCCCGGCAGCACGATCGTGGTCACGAGGCCGAGGGCCATCACCGCAGCGCCGGCGAGGGCCAGCGCCGGCCCGCGGTCCCGGCCCCGGTCGCCCCGGTACCAGAGCACGGCGCACCACACGAGGCCGACCACCACGCCCAGTTCGAGGGCGCGCAGCAGCAGTGTCGGCGCCGACTCGGTGCCGAGGAGCCCGGTCGAGACGTGGGCCGACCAGGTGTCCCAGACGTCCGGCGGGCGCCACGCCACGGGGTACTTCGGGTGCTTCGCGGTCCACCACACGATGCCGAGCAGGCCCGCCACCATGACCCCCCGCTGCCAGGGCCGGACCTCCCGCACGACGGGCACGCCCTCGCGGGGGCGGAGCCACGGCGTGCCCACCAGGACGGCGGCGACGAGGCAGATCGGGATCGTGAACTCGTAGGCGAGGGTGGACGCGGCGAAGGCGAGGAGGGCGAGCAGCCAGCGGCCCTTGGACAGCAGCGTGACGCCGACGCAGCAGAACAGCACGCACACCACCGCCTGGCTGGCCGCGGCCCACACGGTCAGCGAGCTGTGGTTGGCGGTCAGCACCCAGAGGCCAGCGACGAGGAGGGGCACGGGGGTCGGGAAGAACCGGGCCAGGGCGTAGTACAGGGCCACCGCGGCGGCCACGTTGATGATGGTCACCAGCAGGAACAGCACGAGCGGGTGCTCGCCCGACAGCCCGAAGACGAGCGTGAGCCAGGCCCACTTGGTCGGCTGGGCGGTCCGGGTGACCTCCGGCACCGCCTTCAGCACCCCGTAGAACTGGCCCCGATAGGTGATGAGCCAGTCGTCGAGGATCAGGCGGGGGCCGAGGACCGCGTAGTAGAGCGAGCGGAGGCCGACCAGGACGCTGACCACCACCGGACCGGCCCACGCCGCCGCCCACCAGCGCGGCTTGGGCGGGACCGCGTCCTCGCCCTCGTCGCCGCCGCCCGTCGCCCGGCGGGCGCGCCACGCGGCGCCGTACCGGCGCTCGAGCCGCCAGAGCCCGACCAGCACCAGCCCCAGCACGAGGCCGATCGCCGCGCCCCGGAGCAGCGCGGGGAGGAGCGGCTCGCGCACGGGGGAGCCCGGCACGTCGGCCTCGCCGCGGGGCCCTCCGGCGGGCCCGAGCTCGACCGTGTCCTCGGCGGCGTGGAGCCGGCGGACTGCGTCCTCCTCGTCGGCGGTGCCGACGGCGGCGTCCGCGGCAGCGCGGAGCTCGGGGAGCACCGCGGACGCGGCCGCCTGGGCGTCCCGGACCCGCAGCTGGCCGTAGATGGCGGCTGCTGCGGTGGCGGTGTTGGCCGCCAGGCTCGGGGCCTCGGCCTCGCCCGTGAAGCGCAGCGTCTGGTCGTCCACGACCTCGACGTCGAGGGTGTGCTCGTAGTCGAGCTCGTCCTCGACGGCGCCCTGCACCTCGTCGCTCTCGGCGAATTCGCGGGCGCGGTCCATGGCCTCGGCCGGCGTGAGGGCGTCGAGCGTCGGGTCCCAGTGGGCGGCTGGGAGCGGGACCTCCATGGCGAAGTCGACGTGGCTCCGGTACCGGCCGGTGCCCCTCGCCGCGTCGATCCCGAAGAGCGCGGCCAGCACCAGGACGCAGGCCACCACGAGCACGGCTTCGCTCCGGCGCCGCCCCCGTTCGGCCACGCCGATGGTCTAGTCGGGTGGGCCGTCGGCCGTGGCCCCGTCAGGCAGATGTTACGGAACGTTTACGGAATGGCTGCTGCCCGGAGGATCCGCACTGCTAGCTTTGGTTAGCGGATGTCCCGTTCCACCACCCTCACGGCCGCCACCGACGGCACCGCCCCCGTCACCGGCTCGGGTGCCTTCGACGAGGGCGCCTCGGGCATGGAGCTCCCCGAGTTCCTGCCCGACTCGTCGGGGCCCCAGGCGGTCGAGCGCACCTTCGCCTTCCTCGACCTCTGCGGGTTCACCGCCTTCACCGAGGCCGAGGGTGCCAAGCAGGCGGTGGAGGTGCTCGGCACCTTCCGCACCGGCGTGCGCCAGCTCGCCGCCCGCCGTGGCGTGCGCATCGCCAAGTGGCTGGGTGACGGGGTGATGCTGGTCAGCACCGACCCCGGCCCGATGGTCGCGACCGTCAGCGAGCTGCTGGCCCGCCTGTCGGACGGGCCCCTCCCGGTCCGCGCCGGGGTGGCGTCGGGCGAGTGCCTGCTGTTCGAGGGCGACGACTACATCGGGCGGCCGGTGAACCTCGCTGCCCGTCTGAGCGATCAGGCCCGCCCCGGCCAGATCCTCGCCGACGGCGACGTCGCCCTCATGGCCCCCGGCTGGGTCGAGGTGGTCGACCGCGGCACCCGCCGCATCAAGGGCTTCGGCAAGGTGCGGGACGTGCGCGAGGTGCGCATGGCGCCCGGCGTCCGCCTCCCCGACCCCGACTGAGCGCCGGCCGCCCGGCGACGGGTGTCAGCCGCGCGGGTCTGTCGGTGCCGGCCTGGTATCAGTTCGGTATCATCGAACCATGGCCATGACCCTGCGGTTGACCGATGACGAACAGGCGGCGCTGCGCGAGCGGGCGAGCGCGGACGGCATCTCGATGCAGGACGCGGCCCGGCAGGCGGTTCGCGACTACGTCGCCCGACGGGCCCACGAGGACCGTGTGAGCGCCGCCGCCGACCGGGTGCTCGACGTGCACGCCGACGCGCTCGACCGACTCGGGCGGTGACCGGGCCCGTCGAGCTTCTCACGGTCGATGACCTCATCGAGCTCGCCCGGCGGCTGCTGGGTGACCCTCCACCGATCCGCGACGCCGGGCTGCTCGCCAGCGCGGCCGCCCGCCCGGGTGCCACGGCCTTCGGTGAGGACGCCTACCCCGATGTGTGGGAGAAGGCCGCCGCCCTGCTGCACTCGATCGTCACCAACCACGCGTTGGTCGACGGCAACAAGCGGTTGGGGTGGCTCGCCACGGCGGTGTTCCTGATGGTCAACGACGTCCCGGCCGATCGGGCTGACAACGACGACGTGTACGACCTGGTCGTCGCGGTGGCCGAGGGCCGGGCCGACACCCGCGAGGTCGGCGACATCGCCGCCCGGCTCCGGGCCGTGGTCGACGGTCGCTAGGCGATCGTGCCGGCGCCGGTCGCTGTCCTCAGCCGGCCTGCTTGGCGACCGCGGCGGCGGCTTCGGCGGCGGCCTCGGGGTCGAGGTAGCGGTCGGTGAGGGGCTTGGCCTCGAGGGGCTGGAGGTCGGCGCCGAGCTCGAACACGAGGGGCATGCCGGTGGGGATGTTGAGCTCGGTGATGTCCTCGTCGGAGATGCCGTCGAGGTGCTTCACCAGCGCCCGCAGCGAGTTGCCGTGGGCGGCGAGCAGCGTGACCTGGCCGGCGCGCAGGTCGGGCACGACCGCGTCGTACCAGTAGGGGAGCATGCGCTCGACCACGTCCTTCAGGCACTCCGAGCCGGGAATGACGTCGGGGGCGAGGTCGGCGTAGCGGGGGTCGTGGTGGGCGCTGCGCTCATCGCCTGGGTCGAGCGGCGGCGGCGGGGTGGCGTACGAGCGCCGCCACACCTTCACCTGGTCGATGCCGTACTTGTCGGCCGTCTCCTTCTTGTTGCGGCCCTGGAGGTCGCCGTAGTGGCGCTCGTTGAGGCGCCAGTGGCGGCGCACCGGGATCCAGAGCCGCTCCATGGCGTCGAGCGCCTCGTGGGCGGTGCGGATGGCCCGCACCTGCAGCGAGGTGTGGACGACGTCGGGCAGGATCCCGGCGTCGGCCATGAGCTCGCCGCCGCGGCGGGCCTCCTCGCGACCGAGGTCGGTCAGGTCGGCGTCGTACCAGCCGGTGAAGAGGTTCTCGGCGTTCCACGTGCTCTGGCCGTGGCGCAGCAGGACCAGGGTGGCGGGGGCGTCGGCGGCGGTGGGGGAGGCGGCCATGGGCCGACCGTACCCGGGTGGTCGCAGCCGCCGGAAGCCCGCTCAGCGCAGGGGTGCGTGGGCGAATTCGGCCATGCCCGCCTCGAAGCCGACCACGGCCCGGTACCCGAGCTCGGCCTCGGCCCGCCGGGGCGAGGCGACCACGTGGCGGACGTCGCCGAGGCGGTAGCCGCCCACGACCTCCGGGCGGGGTGCGGTCGGGCCGAACGCCGCCGCCAGCGCGACAGCCATCTCGCCGACGGTGTGCGGGTCGCCGCTGGCCACGTTGAACGCGTGGGAGGTGACGTCCGGGGTGGTCAGCGCCGCCACGTTGGCGCGGGCGACGTCGGTGACGTGCACGAAGTCGCGCCGCTGGCCGCCGTCCTCGAACACCCGCGGCGCCCGTCCCTGCTCCAGGGCGCTGCGGAAGATGCTGGCCACCCCGGCGTAGGGCGTGTCCCGTGGCATCCGGGGGCCGTAGACGTTGTGGTAGCGCAGCGCCACCGCGACCGTGCCGGGGTGCTCGCGCTCGAAGCACCGCACGAGGTGCTCCTGGTGGAGCTTCGTGGCGGCGTAGACGTTGCGGGGGTCGGCGGGGACGTCCTCGGGGACGGTGTCGGGGCGCAGCGGCGCGTCGCAGCGGGGACACCGGGGCTCCCACCGGCCGGCCTCGAGGTCGGCGGCCCGCCGTGGCGGTGCCGGGACCGGGCCGTGGTCGGCGCAGGTGTAACGGCCCTCGCCGTAGACCACCATCGAGCTGGCCAACACGAAGCGGCCCTGGAAGCCGGTGGCGTGGAGGCCGGCGAGCAGGCCGGCGGTGCCGAGGTCGTTGTGCCAGCAGTACTCGCCGACGTCGGCGAAGTCGACCCCGAGGCCCACCATCGAGGCCTGGTGGCTGACGAGCTCGCAGCCCCGCGCCACACGGGCGGCCAGCGAGGCGTCGGCCACGTCGCCCCAGACGTACTCGGCGGCGGGGTGCAGGTAGCCCGGCGTGCCGTCGTGGGCCCGGGGCAGGCAGGCATCCAGGGACACCACGTCGTGGCCCTCCTCCACGAGCGCGTCGACGACGTGGGAGCCGATGAAGCCGGCGCCGCCGGTGACCAGCGCCCTCATCCCGGTGCCCCCACCCCGGACGGGCCGTTGACGGGCAGGCGCACCACGAAGCGGGCGCCGCCGTTCGCGTTCGACACCGTGATCTCGCCCTGGTGGGCCTCGACGAGGGCGTGGGCGATGGCGAGGCCCAACCCGGCGCCGCCGGTGCCCGGGGTGCGGGCGTCGTCGCCCCGGAAGCCTGCGTCGAAGACCCGATCGAGGTGGGCCTCGGGGATCCCGCCACCGGTGTCGGCGACGGTGACCAGGGCCTGCTCGCCGTCGACGGTGGCCTCCACCACCACCGAGCCGTCCGCCGGCGTGTGGCGCACCGCGTTGGCGAGGATGTTGCGCAGCACCCGCAGGAGCTCGGGGGGTGAGCCCTGCAGGGCGAGGTCGCCCGTCGTCAGCCGGCCCTCCACCACCACGCCCTTGGCCTCGGCCACCGGGCGGACCCCGGCGATGGCGTCGGCGACGAGGTCGTCGAGCGAGCAGCGCTCCCACTCCAGGCGCAGGACGCCGCTCTGGGCCCGGCTCAGCTCGAAGAGGTCATCGACGAGCGCCCCGAGGCGCTCGACCTCGATCCCGAGCGTGGCGTGGTACCTCGCCAGCGTGGCGGGGTCCTCGACGATGCCGTCCTCCAGCGCCTCGGCGATCGCCTGGATCCCGGCCAGGGGGGTGCGCAGGTCGTGCGAGACCCACGCGATGAGCTCCCGGCGTGATGCGTCGAGGGCCTGCTCGCGGCGGCGGGCCTCGCCGAGGCGGCGGGCGCTCTCGTCCAGCTCGCGGGCCAGCGCGTCCAGCTCGGCGGACCCGTAGCCCTGGGCCGGGGCCGCCAAGCGATCGCCGTCGCCGAGGGCCCGGGCCGCCTGCACCAGGGACTCGCCCGAACGGGCGATGCGGCTGCCCAGGACGAGTGCCGTGACCAGGGCGACCGTGCCGGCGCCGAGCAGGAGGATGACGAGGGCGGCCTCGTCGTGGGCGGAGAAGAACATGGCCCGGGCACCGAGGAACGTGGCCAGCAGCGCCGCCGCCAGGGGGACCACGGCCACCAGCGCGATCTGGACCGCGAAGGTCCGGGGCCGCGCCCGGGCGAGGAGGAACGCGGCCAGCCCGCCGGCGACCAGCGCGGTGCCGGCCCCGAGGGCCAGGAGCGACGCGGCGTCCGCCGCGCCCATGCCGGAGCGCACGCCGGTGACGAGCAGGGCCACGCCGCCGAGGACCGCGAGGCCGGCGGCCCAGCGGTCGAGCGAGGCGGCCCGGATCACCCGTCCCATCGGTACCCCACCCCCCACACGGTCAGGATCAGCGTCGGGTCGGAGGGATCCTCCTCGAGCTTCTCGCGCAGGCGGCGGACGTGCACCGTGACCGTGGAGGCGTCGCCGTAGCTGTAGCCCCACACGGACTCGAGCAGGTCCTCGCGCCGGAAGGCGGTCCCCGGGTGGGTGCAGAAGTGGGCGAGCAGGTCGAACTCGCGGGCGGTGAGGGTCACCAGCTCGGGGTCGCCGCCCCGCCGTCGGGTGACCTGTCGGCCGGCCAGGTCGATCACCAGCGTCCCGGCGCGTACCACCGTGGCGCCCGCGGGTGGGAGCACCTGGCCGCCCGCCCGGCGCAGGACGGCCCGCACCCGGGCGACCAGCTCGCGTGGGGAGAAGGGCTTGGCCACGTAGTCATCGGCCCCGAGCTCCAAGCCGAGGAGCCGGTCGGTCTCCTCGCCACGGGCGGTGAGCATGATGACCGGGACGGGCAGGTGCTCTCGCAGGCGCCGGCACACCTCGAAGCCGTCGAGCCCCGGCAGCATCAGGTCGAGGACCACGAGGTCGGGCTCCTGTTCCAGGGCGAGGGCCAGGCCGGCGGCGCCGTCGGACTCCCACGTGGCCTGGTACCCCTCCCGCTCGAGGTACTTGACCACGATCTCGGCCACGGTGGGGTCGTCCTCGATCATCAGCACGCGCGCCGCAGGTGCCGACGCGTCGCCGTCGGAGGGCACGGCCGCACCGCCGGGGCCGCTCACCGGGTCGGGGGAGCTCACCGCCGCGAGGGTACGGCCGGTCCACGGCGGGAGGGTGGGCGCCCGCCGGTTGTTTCGCGATTCGTAAGACCTCGAGCGAGTTTCGCGAATCGTAAGCAGGAGCGGGGTCGGCGCCGGAGAGGTCGTCGGTACGTTCCGCCGCATGCCCGACGTCATCCTTCCCGTGCTGGACGAGGCCGCCGCGCTCCCTGCGGTGCTCGCCGGCCTGCCCGCCGGCTTTCGCCCGATCGTGGTCGACAACGGCTCGACCGACGGGTCGGCCGACGTCGCCCGAGCCCACGGTGCCGAGGTGGTGGACGAGCCCCGCCGGGGGTTCGGCGCCGCCTGCTTCCGGGGCCTGCTCGCGTCGACGGACGACGTCGTGTGCTTCATGGACGCCGACGGCTCCCTCTCCGGCGCGGACCTCCCCCGGGTGGCCGGCCCGGTGCTCGACGGGTCGCGCGACCTCGTCCTCGGCGCCCGGCGGCCCGAGCGGGGCGCGTGGCCGGTCCACGCCCGGCTCGCGAACCACGTGCTGGCCTTCGAGATCCGCCGCCGCACGGGGGTGCCCGTGCGCGACCTCGGCCCGACGAGGGCCGCACGACGTCAGGCGCTGCTCGACCTCGGCCTGGTCGACCGCCGGTTCGGCTGGCCGCTGGAGATGGTCCTGCGGGCCGCGCTCGCGGGCTGGCGCATCGACGAGGTCGAGGTGGGCTACGCCCCCCGGGTGGGGCGCTCGAAGGTCACGGGGACGGTGCGGGGCACGCTGCGCACCGTCCGGGACATGACCGAGGTGGCGGGGGTGGTCCGATGAGCGCCCGGCCCACCGTGGTGGTCATGGCCAAGGCGCCTCGCGCGGGGCGCTCCAAGACCCGGCTCTGCCCGCCCTGCCGCCCCGACCAGGCCGCCGCGATCGCGGAGGCGGCGCTGCGCGACACCCTCGCCACCGTCCTCGCCGTCCCGGGGATCCGCAGGGTCGTCGCCCTCGACGGCCCGGTCGGGCCGTGGCTCCCCGCGGGCTTCTCGGTGGTGGCGCAGCGGGGTGACGGCCTCGGTGAGCGCCTCGCCCACGCGGTCGACGGCGCCGGCGGCCCGGTCGTCGTCATCGGCATGGACACCCCGCAGCTGACACCGGAGGGGCTGGCCTCGGTCGTCGCCACCCTGCGACCGGGGCGCGCCGTGCTCGGCCCCGCCGCCGACGGGGGCTGGTGGGCCCTCGGGCTGGCCGAGCCCGACGGCGCGGTGTTCACCGGCGTGCCCATGAGCCGCGACGACACCGGCGCCCGCCAGGAGGCGCAGCTGCGGCGGTGCGGGCTCGTGCTCGACCGGGCGGGCGTTCTCCGCGACATCGACCACTGGCCCGATGCCCTGGAGGCGGCCGCGGCCACGCCCGGGTCGCACCTGGCACGGGCCGTCGCCGAGGTCGAGGCCTGCCTGGTGGTGGCCCGGTGAGCGCCGGCGGGGCCACGCTCCTGCGCACCGGCGCGGGGGAGGTCACCGACGGTGAGCGCTGGGTCGCACCGCTCGAGCCCGCCGACGAGCAGGCGCTCCGGCGCTGCCGCCCGCCGGTGCTCGACGTGGGCTGCGGGCCCGGCCGCCACACCCTCGCCCTCGGTGGTCTCGGGGTGCCGGCCCTCGGCGTGGACATCACGCCGGCGGCCCTCGAGTGGGCCGCCCCGAGGGGAGCGATGGTGCTGCACCGCAGCGTGTTCGACCGCCTCCCCGGCACCGGTCGGTGGGGCACCGTGCTGCTGCTCGACGGCAACCTCGGCATCGGCGGCGACCCGGTCGCCCTCCTGATCCGGTCGGCCGAGCTGCTCGCGCCCGACGGCGTGGTGGTCGCCGAGCTCGACCCGCCCGGGACGCCGGCGGCGCCCACCACGGCCCGCCTCGAGGTGGCGGGGGCGCCGGGACCCTGGTTCGCGTGGGACCGGGTGCCCGCCGAGCGCGCCGCACCGCTGGCCGCGCTCGCCGGCCTGGCCGTCACCGAGACGTGGGAGGCCGACGGCCGGTGGTTCGTGGTGCTGGAGCGGGGCGGGCGATGAGCGGGGCCTCCGGACATCTCCCGTTCGCCCCCCGGTTCCCGAGCCGGCAGCACGACGACGAGAACGCGGCCTGGCTCGGGATCGCACTGGGCGTCTGCTTCACCGTCTGCTTCGTGACCGGCATCGTGTCCCACCAGGTCCAGGACCCGGCCTCCTGGTTCCACTGGCCGGCCCGCCCGGCCGGGCTCTACCGCCTCAACCAGGGTCTCCACGTGACCACGGGGATCGCCGCCATCCCGCTGCTGCTGGTGAAGCTCTGGGTGGTCTTCCCGAAGCTCTTCGCCTGGCCACCGTTCCGGTCGCTCGCGCAGCTGCTCGAGCGGCTCGCCCTGCTGCCGCTCGTCGGCGCGAGCCTGTTCCTGCTGGTGACCGGCGTCGGCAACGTCAACATCTGGCGCCCGTACGACTTCTCCTTCCGTACCGGCCACTACGCGGCGGGGTGGATCGTGGTCGGCGCGCTGGTCGTGCACGTGGCCGCGCGGTGGGCCACCACGCGAGCCGTCGTGGCCGACCGCCGGCACCCGTCGGCGGCGTCGCTCCCGACGGCGGTCGCGCCGCCGGTCGACCGGCCGACCGACACGCCGAGCGGTGGGCTGAGCCGCCGTGCCTTCCTCGGCACCACCGCCGCCGCCAGCGGGGCGTTGGTGCTGTTCACGGTGGGGCAGACCTTCGCCCCGCTGCGCTCCCTCGCGCTGCTCGCCCCGCGACGGCCCGACACCGGGCCGCAGGGCTTCCCGGTCAACCGGACGGCCGCCTCGGTCGGCCTGACCGACGTGGACCTCGCCACCTACCGGCTCGAGGTCGTCGGCGAGGGGGTCGCGACGCCGCTCTCGCTCCGGTACGAGGAGCTTCTCGCCCTGCCGCAGCACGAGGCCACCCTGGCGATCGCGTGCGTCGAGGGGTGGAGCACCAGCCAGCGGTGGCGGGGGGTGCGGGTGCGCGACCTCCTCGAGCGGGCGGGCGCCCGGTCGGGGGCCACGGTCACGGTGGTCTCGCTGCAGGACAGCAACCGCCAGAAGACGTCGCTGCTGTCGGCCGGCCAAGCCGACGACCGAGACACCCTGCTGGCCGTCGCCGTGAACGACGAGGACCTCCACCCCGACCACGGCTTCCCCGTGCGCCTCATCGGGCCCAACCGCCCCGGCGTGCAGCAGACCAAGTGGGTCGGCCGCCTGGAGGTCTCGTGAAGGGGTTCCCGCTGCAGGACGCAGACCACGGTGGGTCGCGCTTCTGGGTCGCGCTCGCCGTGGGCGCGCTGATCATGGGCTGGGGCATCGCGCTGTTCCTCGAGGCCACGCCCGCAACCGAGGCCCGGCGAAGCTTCGTGGTGTGGCTGGTGGGTGCCGACCTCGCCCACGACCTCCTCCTCGCGCCCGTCGTCGCCCTCGTGGCGTGGCTGCTGGCCCGCGTCGTGCCGGGCCGGTGGTGGCCACCGGTGGCGGCGGGCCTGGTGATCAGCGCCTTCGTGGTGCTGCTCGCGTGGCTGCCGCTGGCCGGGACCGCACACGTGGCCCGCAACCCGACCATCCAGCCCCTCGACTACCGGACCTCGACCCTCACCGCGCTCACCCTGGTCTGGGCGGGGGTGGGGCTGTGGACGCTGGGCCGCGTCGCCTGGATCCGGTGGTCGCGCCCGTGACCGCGACGACCACC
The DNA here is from genome assembly GCA_041908445.1 of Acidimicrobiales bacterium. Classification (GTDB taxonomy): domain Bacteria; phylum Actinomycetota; class Acidimicrobiia; order Acidimicrobiales; family DATDAH01; genus JAEUJM01. The sequence continues at coordinate 46,533 of JAYRFK010000006.1, forward strand.
GCCCCGGTCCCGCCGGCGCCGTCGGGGGCCGACGAGCCCACGTCACGCCGGGCCCCGGTCGGCTGGGCCGTCGCCGGCGTGGCCTCCTGGCTCGCCCTCGTGCTCGTGGCCCGGGCCTGGGCGCTGGCCATCGTGCGCGAGCGGGGGGTCGAGGCGCTCCGGCTGGGCGCCGCGCCGCTCGTGGGTCGGGGCGATGTCCACGTCGCCCCCGGGACGCTGCTGGCGGTCGCCGCTGGTGTCGCCGCGGTCGTCCTCGCCCCTCGGCTGCGCCGCCTCGGGTGGCGTCCCCTCCTGCTGGTGGTGCTCGCCGTCGCCGTGGTGTGGCCGGTCGCCCTCAACCTCTCGCGGGGCCCCGAGGCCCTCACCTCCCCCCTGACCCGCGCCAACGACGAGTACCTGCCGAACGTCGAGGCGATCGACGCGGCGGGCGGCCCCCGGGACTTCCTCACCAGCTACCCCGACCGGGTGGACGACTACAACGTCCACGTCCGCAGCCACCCGCCGGGCTTCCTGCTCCTGCTCTACGGCCTCGACCGACTGGGCCTCGGCGGGGCGGGCTGGGCCGCGGCGCTGTGCATCCTGCTGGGCGCGGCGGCGGCGCCCGCGGTGCTGGTCGCCACCCGGGAGGTCGCCGGCGAGGGGTGGGCGCGCGACGCCGCCCCCTTCCTCGCGGTGTCCCCGGCCGCGCTCTGGGTCGCCACCAGCGCCGACGCGCTCTACGCGGGCGTCGGGGCCCTGGGGGTGGCCGCGGTGGTGCTGGCCTCCGGACGCGAGGGGCGTCGCGCCGACCTGCTCGCACTCGCCGGCGGGCTGCTGCTCGGGCTCACCGCGGTCTTCTCCTACGGGCTGCTGCTGCTCTGGCTGGTGCCCCTGCCCGTGCTCGTCGTGCGCCGTCGGGTGCGGTTGCCCGCCCTCGCCCTCGCCGCCGCGGGAGCGGTGGTCGGCGCCCTGTGGCTGGTCGGGTTCGACTACGTCCAGGGCTTCGAGATCACGCGCCAGCAGGTCGCCGACAGTGTCCAGCGCACCCGCCCCTACTGGTTCTCGCTGGTGTCGAACGCCGCCGCCCTCGCCATCGCCTGCGGCCCGGCCGCCGTCATCGGCCTCGTCGGCCTGCGCGACCGCCGCCTGTGGCAGGTCGTGGGCGGCGCGCTGGCGGCCGTCGCGCTGGCGGCGCTGGTCGGCCTGGCGAAGGGCGAGGTCGAGCGCATCTGGCTGCCCTTCACGGTCTGGCTGCTGGTCGCCGGCGCCGCCGCGGTGCGCCGCTGGGGCCCGGGGTCGCTGCGATGGTGGCTCGGCGCCCAGGTCGTCGTGGCCATCGGGGTCGAGGCGATCTTCCGCACCGGCTGGTAGCACCCGGGTTCTGGCGTCACCGGCGCCCGCCCACCGGGCGAGGACGACGCCAGATCGCAAGCGGACGGCGGAGACGACCCCCGAGCCGCGGCGGCGTCGGGGTCAGGCGCCGCCGGGCGTGACCACGCCGGACTCGTAGGCGACCACGACCAGCTGGGCGCGGTCGCGGCAGGCGAGCTTGGAGAGCAGGCGGCTCACATGGGTCTTGGCCGTCGCCTGCGACATGAAGAGGCGCTCGGCGATCTCGGCGTTCGTGCGCCCCCTCGCCACCTCCAGGAGCACCTCGTGCTCGCGCTCGGTCAGGAGGGCCAGGCCGGGGTTGGCCTCGGGCGGCGCCGCGGCGGGCTGGAGGGCGAACTCCTCGATGAGCCGACGGGTGACCTTCGGCGCGAGCAGGGCCTCGCCGGCGGCGACCACGCGCACGGCGGCCAGCAGCTCGTCCGGGAGGGTGTCCTTCAGCAGGAACCCGCTGGCGCCGGCGCGGAGCGCCTCGAACACGTACTCGTCGAGGTCGAAGGTGGTGAGGATCAGCACCTTGCAGGCCGCGGTCCGCTCGTCCGCGGTGAGGCGGCGGGTCGCTTCGATGCCGTCGACGCCGGGCATGCGGATGTCCATGAGGATGACGTCGGGGCGCTCGTGCACCGCGAGCTCGCAGGCGGCGGCCCCGTCGGCGGCCTCGCCGACGACCTCGAGCTCGGGGTCGGACGCCAGCAGCACGGTGAAGCCGCTGCGCACCAGAGCCTGGTCGTCGACCACCGCGACCCGGATCACGGGTCGACCCCCGCGTCGTCGGCTCGGGCGCCGGCGGCGACCGCCGGGCCGTCGTCGGCTCGTTCCGCGTCCGCGTCCTCGGCCCCGTAGGGCAGGCGGGCGGCCACCCGGAAGCCGCCCGAGCGACGGGGACCCGCCTCGAGGGTGCCGCCGTACACGGCCACCCGCTCGCGCATGCCGACGAGCCCGTGGCCGCCGCTGCCCTCGCTGGACAGGTCCACGCCCCGCCCGTCGTCGTGGACCTCGACCTCGACCACGCCCGGGGCCAGGTCCACGGTGACGGCGGCCGCGGCCCCCGGGCCCCCGTGCTTCAAGACGTTGGTGAGGGCCTCCTGGGCGATGCGGTAGGCGGTGAGCTCGACCCCCTTGGGCACGCCGTCGACGTCGCCCTCGACCCGCAGGGTCGTCGTCAGCCCGGCGTCCGTCACCTCCTTCACGAGGGCGTCCAGGTCGGCCAACCCGGGGGCCGGGACGTAGGAGGCGGCGCGCGTCCCGTCCTCGTCGCGGAGCACCCCGAGGAGGCGGCGCATCTCGGTCAGGGTGGAGCGGCTGGTGTCCGAGATGGCCACGAGCGAGCGCTTGGCGGCCGCCGGGTCGGCGTCGATCACGTGCATGCCGGCGCCGGCCTGGACGGCGATGACCCCCATCGAGTGGGCGACCACGTCGTGGAGCTCCTGCGCGATGCGCAACCGCTCCTCGGACAGCGCCCGCCGAGCCTCCTCCTCGTGCTCGCGCTCGACGGCGTCGGCGCGGTCCTCGAGGGCCTGGAGGCGTGCGGCCCGTGACTGGAGGCTCCAGCCGAAGAGGAGCGCCGCCGCGAACAGGCCGGTGTAGGAGACCAGGTTGGCGACGTCGAAGTGCGAGGTGTCGGAGAGGAACAGGCAGGTGAGGCCGGCGACCGTGTAGGCGTAGGTGTAGGCGACGACGCGGGCCGGGCAGCGGGCGCCGACCGTGTACGCGCCGAACAGGGTGACGAGGGGGGTGACGCCCTCCTGGTACTCGAGGCCCGACAGCACCATGACCGCCAGCGACGAGACGACGAACACGGCCACCGGGGACCTGCGGCGGACGTAGTAGGGGAGGGTCACCGCCAGCAGCAGGAACCACCCGGCGGCGTCGTCGGTGAGCGGGGTGCCGAGGCGCTCCGTGGACCCGTTGCGGGTCGAGGCGATCGTGGCCACCACGAAGAACGTGGCCCAGACGGCGTCCACCGCGCCGGGGTGGGCGGCGACGGCCCGCCGGGCGCGATCGGCGACGGCGCTCGGCTCCACGGGCCAAACCGTACGGGGGTCCCGTCGGCGGCGCATCCGCCTGTGGTCGTGTCCCGCGTACATCCCGGGATGTACGCGGCCGCCGACGTGGCCACCTCGAGGCGGGCACGTGCCGCCCGTCGGACCGCGCCCGGTCATCCCCGCGGGGGACCCGAGTCGAGTCCGGGGGCCGACGACGCCGACGCCCCCGGGAGCGCACCGTGGCATCAGGCCGGAACCACCGGTCGAATCCGACGAAACGGAGCACCCGATGTCCACCATCCTCCAGGCCCAGCCGACCGGCACTCCCGCCCAGGCGCCGCCGCCACGGCCCGCCGCGGCAAGCGCCATCGAGGCGGTCAAGGTCTACGGCCGGGGCGAGACCCAGGTCCGGGCCCTCGACGGCGTGTCCGTCGCCTTCGGCGCCGGTCGCTTCACCGCCATCATGGGCCCCTCGGGCTCGGGCAAGTCCACGCTGATGCACTGCCTCGCCGGCCTCGACACCCTGTCGAGCGGCTCGGTGCGGGTCGGCGACGTCGAGCTCGGGCGGCTCAAGGACCGCCAGCTCACCAAGCTGCGCCGCGACCGCATCGGCTTCGTGTTCCAGGCCTTCAACCTGGTGCCGACGCTGACCGCGGCGGAGAACATCACCCTGCCGATGGCCCTCGCCGGCCGGCGGCCCGACCCGGCCTGGGTCGACCACGTGGTCGAGACCGTCGGCCTCTCCCACCGCCTCGCCCACCGGCCCTCGGAGCTCTCCGGCGGCCAGCAGCAGCGGGTGGCGGTGGCCCGGGCCCTCGCCGGTCGCCCCGACGTGATCTTCGCCGACGAGCCCACCGGCAACCTCGACTCCCACACGGGTGCCGAGATCCTCTCGTTCCTGCGTCAGGCCGTGCGCGAGCTCGGCCAGACCATCGTGATGGTCACCCACGACCCGGTGGCCGCCTCCTACGCCGATCGGGCCGTGTTCCTCGCGGACGGCCGCATCGTCGACGACCTGCCCGACCCCACCGCCGACTCGGTCTTCGACCGCATGCGGCACTTCGGAGCGTGATCCCCATGGGAACCATGTCCAAGCTCACCATCGCCAACATCCGGGCCCACCGCGCCCGGTTCGCCTTCACCGCCGTGGCGATCGCCCTGGGGGTGGCCTTTATGGCCGGCACCCTGGTGCTCACCGCCACCCTGTCCAGCGCCTACGAGACCGTCTCCGGCAACGCCCTCGAGGGCACCGACGCCCTCGTGCGGTCGACCCAGGAGATCTCCGGGACCGACGGCACCACGGTCCGAGGCTCGGTCGACGAGTCGGTCCTGGCCGCCGTCCGGGGAACGCCGGGCGTCGCGGCTGCGGCGCCCCGGATCGAGGGCATCGCCCAGGTGGTCGGCGCCGACGGCCGGCTCCTCGACGACGACGAGAACCGCGCCGTCCCCCTGGCCCTGGCCTGGACCGACGACGCCGAGCTGAGCCCCGTCGAGCTGGTGGAGGGTCGCGCGCCCTCGGCGGCCGACGAGATCGTCATCGACCGCGCGACCGCCGACGCCGGTGGCTTCGAGGTCGGCGACCCCATCCGGGTCCTCACCCCCGCCGGCTCCGACACCTACACGCTCGCCGGGGTGGTCACCTACGGCGGCGCCGACGATGCCGCCGGCTCGCCGGTCGTGGCGTTCACGCCGGCCACGGCCTCCGACACCATCGGCGAGCCCGGCCGCTACGACGCCATCGCCGTCCGCGCCGGCCCCGGCGTGGCCTCGTCCGAGCTCGTCGCCGGCCTCGAGCGGGCCCTGGCGGGCACGCCCCGTGTCGAGACCCTCGACCACGCCGAGGCCGTGGCCGCCGCCGAGGCCGAAGGCGGTGAGGGCGTCGCCTTCATGAGCACCTTCCTGATGGCCTTCGCCGCCGTGGCGCTCCTGGTGGGGTCGTTCGTGATCTCGAACACCTTCTCGATCACCGTGGCCCAGCGCACCAAGGAGACCGCCGTGCTGCGGGCCATCGGTGCCAGTCGCCGTCAGGTCGCCCGGGCCACCCGGCTCGAAGCGCTGGTCACCGGGGTGGTGGCCTCGGCCCTCGGCGTGGTCCTGGGCATCGGTGCGGCCCTGGGTCTGCGGGCCCTGCTGGCCGGGTTCGGCCTCGACCTGCCCGAGGGTGGGCTCGTGGTGAACGGCTCGACCATCGCCGTCTGCATGGGCGTCGGCGTCGTCGTGACCCTCGTGGCCGCCATCGTCCCGGCCCGTCGGGCCGCCAAGGTGGCGCCCATCGCCGCCCTGCGCGACGTCGCCGTCGACCGCTCGGGTCGTTCGGTCACCCGTGCCGTGGTCGGTGGCCTGGTCACCGCCCTCGGGGTGGCGGCCCTGGCCGTCGGCCTCGGCGGCGGCATCGCCGGTGTGGTCGGCCTCGGTGCCCTGGTCGTGTTCCTCGGCATCGGCATCCTCGGCCCGGTCATCGCCCGCCCGGTCAGCCGCCTGCTGGGCGCCGCGCTGCCCCGCCTCCGCGGCATGACCGGCACGATGGCCCGTGAGAACGCCAGCCGGAACCCGAAGCGCACGTCGGCGACCGCCTCGGCGCTCATGGTGGGCCTGGGCCTGGTGGTGTTCATCACCGTGTTCAGCGCCTCGGCTCGAGCCTCGATCGCCGACAGCGTCGACACCGCCGCCCGCGCCGAGTGGATCGTCCACACCACCTTCGGCCAGGGCGGCCTCAGCCCCGAGGCCGGCGAGGCCGTGGCCGCGCTCCCCGAGGTCGGGGCCCTGTCCCCCATGCGCTACACGCCGGCTCGGGTGGACGGTGCCGGCGCCACCCTCTCGGCCATGGACCCGTCCCGGATCGACCAGCTGGTCGACCTGGCCGTGACCGACGGCACCATCGACGGCCTGGCCGCGGACGAGATCGCCGTCAACGCCCGCACCGCGGAGGCGGACGGCGTCGTCGTCGGGGACGAGCTCACCGTGGAGTTCGCCCAGACGGGGGCCCAGACCTTCCGGGTGGCGGCGGTCTACGACACCCTCGAGCCGATGGGCCCGTACACGATGAGCCTGGCCGCCTTCGACGCCAACGGCGTCGAGCCGGTGGACAGCTTCCTGTTCATGGCCAACGCCGACGGCGTGTCCATGGACGAGGCCCGGGCCGCCATCGAGTCGGCGCTGACCGACTACCCGACGGCCGAGCTGTTCACCACCGACGAGTTCGCCGAGAGCCGGGCGGCGGTCATCGGCCAGATGCTCAACCTGATCTACGCGCTCCTGGTCCTCGCCGTGCTGATCGCCCTGTTCGGCATCGCCAACACCCTGGCGCTCTCGGTCCACGAGCGCACGCGCGAGCTGGGGCTCCTCCGGGCCGTGGGCATGGCCCGCAGCCAGGTCCGGGCCACGGTCCGCTGGGAGTCGGTGATCATCGCCCTGCTGGGCACGGCCCTGGGTCTCGTCATCGGTCTCGCGTTCGCCTGGGCCCTCGTCGACACCCTCGCCGCCCAGGGCTTCGAGGTGCTGTCGGTGCCGGTCGCCCAGTTGGCGGTCATCACCGCCCTCGCCGCCCTCGCCGGCGTGGTCGTGGCCCTGCTGCCCGCCCGCCGGGCGGCCCGGGTCCCGGTGCTGGAGGCGCTGCAGGCCACCTGACCGGCATCGTCCACGGGTCGGTGGAACCGGCGCCCGATCTCCTGGCTCTGGCAAGGGGATCGGGCGCCGGCGCGCGCCCGGCCGGTCAGTCGCGCTCGGGTGGTGGGTGGAGGAAGGGGTTCACGACGACGACGCCGTCGAGGTCCTGGCCGTCCTGCAGGTCTTCGGTGAGGAGGGCGTCGCAGCCCGCGGCCTGCGCCGCCGCCACGACCAGCGCGTCCCAGAAGTGGAACCCGTAGCGGTCCTCGATCTCCCAAGCGGCGGCGACGAGGTTCTCGTCGATGCCGACGGGCTGCCACGCGGCGAGGTCGGCGATCTCGGACCGGGCCGCCTCGGGGGCCATGGGTTGGCGCACGTTCCTGGTGACGTTGATGTAGTACTCGTTCAGCACCTGGATCCCGGTACGGCCGGCGCCGGTGTTCCACAGGTACTCGAGCCAGCCCTGGGCGACGGGCTGCTTCTCGGGCTCGAGATCGTCCCGCGCGTACACGAGCACGTTGGTGTCCACGAAGGTGGTCACCGCTGGTAGATCTCTTCACGGGTGGGGTAGCGGTCGCCCTTCTTCCCCAGCGGCACCGGCTTCCTGGAGAGGTACGAGCGCTTCGCTCGCTCGTAGGCGTCGTCGCGGCGCATGCGCTCCTGGAGCATCGCCCCCACCAGCTTCGAGACGCTGGTGTCCTGGCGCGCCGCCTCGATCCGCGCCCAACGGGCGGTCTCGTCGTCGAGGACGATGGTCACGTTCCGCACGAACCCAGTGTGGCACGAACTTCGTGTCCCGGCTACGGCTTCCGTGGCGAAGAGGTTGATAATGGATCACTCAACTTTGTAGCCTGAGCCTCACGCAAGATCTCGATCTGCCGACAGAACCGGTCGGGAGATCCCGCAGGACCCCCGCACCAGCCCCCACCCACAGGAGTGCCAGCAATGCCCAAGGCCGTCGGAATCGACCTCGGAACCACCAACTCGGTCGTCAGCGTCCTCGAGGCCGGCGAGCCGGTCGTCATCCCCAACGCCGAAGGGTCGCGCACGACCCCGTCGGTGGTGGCCTTCGCCAAGAACGGCGAGGTCCTGGTGGGCGAGGTGGCCAAGCGCCAGGCCATCACCAACCCCGACCGCACCATCCGGTCGGTCAAGCGCCACATGGGCACCAACTGGAAGATCGACATCGACGGCAAGGGCTACGCCGCCCAGGAGATCTCCGCCCGCGTCCTGCAGAAGCTGAAGGCCGACGCCGAGGCGTACCTGGGTGACACCGTCAACCAGGCCGTCATCACCGTCCCCGCCTACTTCGACGACGCCCAGCGCACCGCCACCAAGGAGGCGGGCGCGGTCGCCGGCCTCGAGGTGCTGCGCATCATCAACGAGCCCACCGCCGCGGCCCTGGCCTACGGCCTCGACAAGGAGGGCGAGGAGCAGACCATCCTCGTGTTCGACCTCGGCGGCGGCACCTTCGACGTGTCCGTGCTCGAGATCGGCGACGGCGTGTTCGAGGTGAAGTCCACCCACGGCGACACCAGCCTCGGCGGTGACGACTGGGACCAGCGCGTCATCGACTGGCTCGAGGAGTCGTTCAAGAACGACCACGGCGTCGACCTGTCGAAGGACAACATGGCCGTGCAGCGCCTCAAGGAGGCCGCGGAGAAGGCCAAGATCGAGCTGTCCTCGGTCCAGCAGACCCAGATCAACCTGCCGTTCATCACCGCCACCGACGCCGGCCCGCTCCACCTGGACTACAGCCTCACCCGGGCCAAGTTCCAGGAGCTCACCGCCGACCTGCTCGAGCGGGTGAAGGGCCCGTTCGACCAGGCCATCAAGGACGCCGGCCTGTCGAAGGACCAGATCGACCACGTCATCCTGGTCGGCGGCTCCACCCGCATGCCCGCGGTGGCCGAGCTGGTGTCGAGCTACACCGGCAAGGAGCCGAACAAGGGCGTCAACCCCGACGAGGTCGTGGCCGTCGGCGCCGCCATCCAGGCCGGCGTGCTGAAGGGCGACGTCAAGGACGTCCTGCTCCTCGACGTGACCCCGCTCTCGCTCGGCATCGAGACCAAGGGCGGCGTCATGACCCGCCTGATCGAGCGCAACACCACCATCCCGACCCGCCGCACCGAGGTGTTCACCACGGCCGACGACATGCAGCCGTCGGTGGAGATCCACGTGCTCCAGGGCGAGCGGGAGATGGCGCAGTACAACAAGACGCTCGGCAAGTTCCAGCTCGTCGACCTGCCCCCCGCCCCGCGCGGCGTGCCCCAGATCGAGGTCACCTTCGACATCGACGCCAACGGCATCGTCCACGTGTCCGCCAAGGACCGGGCGACCAACAAGGAGCAGTCGATGACCATCACCGGCCAGTCCTCGCTCGACAAGGACACCATCAGCCAGATGATCAAGGACGCCGAGGCCCACGCCGAGGAGGACCGCCGCAAGAAGGAGGAGGCGGAGGTCCGCAACAACGCCGACAGCCTCGTGTACCAGACCGAGAAGCTGCTCCGGGAGCAGGGCGAGAAGATCAGCGGTGACGAGAAGGACAAGGTCACCTCGGCCCTCGAGACCCTGAAGACCGCCCTCGCCGGCACCGACCTCGAGGCCATCAAGGACGCCACCGAGGCGCTCATGACCGCCTCGCAGAGCTTCGCCCAGCAGCTCTACGAGCAGGCCGCCGCCGAGCAGTCGGCGGCGTCCAGCGGTGGTGAGTCGGCCGATCCGACCGCGGCCGACGACGACGTGGTCGACGCCGAGATCGTCGACGACGACGACCAGTGAGCCGGTCCCGACCGTGAGCAAGAAGGACACGTCCGACCAGGGCGGGACGGGCGACGAGGCCCGTCACCTCCTGAAGGACCTCCCGTACGCCGAGGAGTCCCCGGCGGTGCAGCAGCGCCGCCCGGGGGTCCGCCCCGGCGCGGCCCCGCCGCCGCCTCCGAGCGGCCGGGGTCGCAAGGCCGAGAAGGACGCCGCCGCCGACCCCGCGCCCGCCGAGGGCGCGGCGGCCGACGGCGAGCCCTACACGGGCCCCGACCGTCGTCAGGGTGACGAGGGCACGAGCGAGCTGAGCGAGGACGCCCTCGCCGAGGCCCGCCTGATCGTCCAGAACGACCTGACCGCCCTCGAGCGCGAGCGCGACGACCACCTCGACCAGCTCCGCCGGGTGCAGGCCGACTTCGAGAACTACCGCAAGCGCACGATCGCCCAGCAGGGCGAGGTCGCGGAGCGGGCCAACGAGTCGCTGGTGGGCCAGCTCCTGCCCGTGCTCGACGCCTGCGACGCCGCGGTGCAGCACGGGGCCGAGGACGTCGCGCCCGTGCAGGCGCAGCTCGTCGACACCCTCACCAAGGCCGGGCTCGAGCGGCTCGACCCCGCCGGCGAGCCCTTCGACCCGAACTTCCACGAGGCCGTCATGCACGAGCCCGCGGCGGACGGTGACGAGGGCGGCCCGATCGTGGCCGAGGTCCTGCGCACCGGGTACACCTGGAAGGGCCGGGTGCTGCGCCCGGCCATGGTCAAGGTCCGGGGGTAGCCGACCGGTGGCCCCCCAGCGCGAGTGGTTCGAAAAGGACTACTACAAGGTCCTCGGCGTCTCGGAGAGCGCCTCCCAGAAGGACATCACCAAGGCGTATCGGAAGCTCGCGCGCGAGTACCACCCCGACACCAACCAGGCGCCGGAGGCCGAGGAGCGCTTCAAGGAGGTGTCCGCCGCCTACGACGTGGTCGGCGACGCCGAGAAGCGCAAGGAGTACGACGAAGTCCGCCGCCTCGGCCCGATGGCCGGGGGCTTCGGCGGTCCCGGCCCCGGGGGCTTCGGCGGCCCCGGCGGCGCCACCTTCACCGCCGAGGACCTCGGCGACATGGGCAACCTCGGCGACCTGCTCGGCGGCCTGTTCGGTCGGGGCGGGCGACGGGGCGGCGGCGCCCCCCGCGGGGCCGGCCCCCAGCGCGGCGACGACCTCGAGGCCGAGCTGCACCTCTCCTTCGAGGACGCGGTCCGGGGCGTCACCACCGCGGTCAACCTCACCAGCGACGCGCCCTGCCACACGTGCCACGGCTCGGGCGCGGCACCGGGCTCGAGCCCCGTCACGTGCTCGCGCTGCGGCGGCCGGGGTGTGCTCGACGAGAACCAGGGCCTGTTCAGCTTCAGCCAGGCGTGCCCCCAGTGCGCCGGCCGCGGTGTGGTGGTCGAGGACCCGTGCCCGGACTGCCGGGGCACCGGCGTCGAGCGCCGGGCGCGCGACGTGAAGATCCGGGTGCCCGCCGGCGTGAGCGATCGCCAGCGCATCCGCCTCAAGGGCCGCGGCGGCCCCGGCCGCAACGGCGGCCCCGCCGGCGACCTCTACGTGGTCGTTCGGGTCCGCCCGCACGACTTCTTCGGCCGCACGGGCCGTGACCTCACCCTGACCGTCCCCGTCACCTACGCAGAGGCCGCGCTCGGCGCCGACGTGGCCGTCCCCACCCTCGACGGCGAGTCGGTCAAGATCCGCCTCCCCGCCGGCACCCGCAACGGCCGCACGTTCCGGGTGAAGGGCCGTGGGGTGGCCACGAAGAAGGGCACCGGAGACCTGCTCGCCACGGTCGAGGTCGCCGTGCCCCAGAAGCTGTCCGCCGCCGAGCGCAAAGCCGTCGAGGCGCTGGCCGCGGCGTCCACGGAATCCCCCCGCGCGCACCTGGGCGTGTGATGTCATGCTCGGGGAGCCAGTGCGCCGGGGAGCGCACGAGGAGGTGAGCTGAGATGGCGGCAGCCCGACCCGAACCCGACCGGGCCAAGCAGGCGGTGTACGTGATCTCGGTGGCGGCCGAGCTCGCGGGCGTCCACCCGCAGACCCTGCGCATCTACGAGCGCAAGGGCCTGGTCGACCCCGCCCGCACGGGCGGCGGCAGCCGGCGCTACTCCGACGAGGACATCGCCCAGCTGCGGCGCATCCAGGACCTCACCAACGAGGGCCTCAACCTCGAGGGCGTCCGCCAGGTGCTGGCCCTCGAGGCCGAGGTCGAGGCGCTGCGCTCCCAGATCGCCGAGCTGCGGGCCCAGGCCCACGCCGCGGTCACCGAGACCCACCGCCAGTACCGTCGCGACCTCGTCCCGGTGAGCCAGGCCATCACGCTCTACCAGCGCCGCCGGCGCCCCACGTCGTCGTCCTGACCGCGGGCGCCCGCAGGGTTCGCGAGACTCGGAGGCCATGACCGACCGCGGAGGGGCGCCCCCGCCCCCGGACGCCTGGCCACCGCCCCCCTCGGAGGGGCCGGCCGAGGACGAGGCGGGATGGGCGGCGCCACCCCGCCCCGCCGGCGCCGACCCACCGCCGACCGGCGCCTTCGCCCCGCCGCCGGCACCGTTCCCGACCGGTGACGCCGCGGCGGCGTCGTCCCGCTCGCGGATGACGCCCCGTGGGGGCCACCGCCGCCGACGAGCGGCCGGGGTGGGCTCCTTGGCGGCGGTGGCCGTCGTCGCCGTGCGGTTCTTCCTCGGCGGCGCCGACGACCCGTCCTCGTCGACCACGTTCACCCCGCCTCCGCGGGCTGAGGGCCGGCCGGTCGCGGCGACGCCCCTCACGAGCGAGGCGGTCTGCGAGCTGCTGACGCCCGCGGAGCTCCGGGCCGTCTACGGGCGGGGCTTCGAGCAGGGCCGGCCCCTCGACACCGGGTCGAGCCCGGCCACCGGCGAACCCTCGGACGTCCCCGACGTGGGCGCCGCCGGCGGCTGCACCTGGACGACCCGTCCCGGCGAGGAGACCCTCCTGGTCACCCTCCTCGCCGTCCCGTCCATCGGTGGCGACGCCAACCGGACCTACGAGCTGTTGCGGCCGAGCAGCCCGACGCAGGGCTTCGACACGAGCACGCCCGTGGGGGACGAGGCCTTCGTCCGCTTCAACGGGTCGTCGGCCCAGGAGGGCTACGCGGACTCCATGGTCGTGCGCTCGGGCGGGGTGGTGCTGAACGTGGACGTCCGGGGCGACGCCAAGCCCGAAGGCGGCCTCGACCTCGTCGTCGAGGTCGCCCAGGCGGCCGTGGCCGACCTCCCGACGGACCCCTGATCGGGGCTCAGGTGCCGAGGGCGGCGACCTGCGCCGGCGTCATGCCGTTGTCGTAGAGGCGGATCCGGGAGACGCCGCCGCCCGACTCCTCGCGGTTGTCGTTGTCCCGGAAGAAGCGCAGCGTGTTCAGGTCGGTGATCTTGCCGGCGCTGGGGTCGGTGAAGTCGAACACCTGGGTGCCGTCGACGTACCCGCGCAGGCGCCCCGCCCGCGAGCGGGTGAGCACGACGTTCACCCACTCGTCGGCGTCGATGTTCACCGGCGAGTCGAGCGCGTTCGGGTGGAACACGAACGCCCCGTTCAGCACGTAGGGACCGTTGTCCGACACGGCCCGGGAGAAGTCGATCACCCGGCGGTAGCCGGTGACGTCGGCGAAGCGGAACTTCACCGCGATGGTGTAGCGGTTACGGGGGATGACGTTCGTCGCGTCCACGAGTTGGAGGCCGTTGGCCTGGGGGAACTCCAGGACGATCCGCTCCGCGCCGTCCACGACGTCGGCGGCGAAGCCGCTCCGGCCGCCGCTCCCGACGTCGAACAGCGTGGGCGCCGCGGGCGACACGCTGCGGCGGTTGCCCCGGAACTTGTAGTCGGCCCGCAGGACCGGTGCGGCTTCGGGGCTCGCCGGTGCGGTCACGGCGGCGGGGCGGCGGGCGGGCGACGCCCCCGCCGGGCCCGTGACCGCGGTGAGCGCCGTGAGCGAGGTCGAGACGGCGATCACCACCGCGGCCTTCCTGAGGGTGGTGGGCATCGTCCGCTCCCGTCTGCCGGAGTCGTTCGAGACCGTAGTTGAGTGACCCGCGGCGTGCTGAGGAAGCGTCGCCGGGGGGCGATGCGTCAGGTGCCCAGCGCCGCGACCTGGGCGGGGGTCATGGTGGCGTTGTAGAGGCGGATGCGGGCGACGGCCCCCGAGGACTCCTGGCGATCGCTGTTGTCCCGGAAGAAGCGCAGGATGTTGGAGGCGCCGATCTTGGCCTCGGCCGGTGCCACGATGTCGAACTCCGGGACCCCGTCGACGTAGCCGCGGAGGCGGCCGCCCTGCGATCGGGTGAGGACCACGTTGACCCACTGGTCGGGATCGATGGGTGAGCCGGAGCCGAACGCCACCGGGGACAGGGTGAGATCGCCCGCCAGGTTGTAGAGCCCGCGGTCGGCGGCGGCCCCGGGCAGGACGAAGTTCACGATGCGGCGGTACCCCGACGTGTCGTCGAGGCGCATCTTGATGACGATGGTGTAGCGGTCGCGCGGGAGCACGCTCGTGGCGTTGCGCAGCTCGACGCCGTTCGCCTGAGGGAACTGGAGCACGGTGCGGTTCACCCCGTCGACGTTCTCGGTGGCGAAGGTGTTGGCCCCGGGCCCGACGTTGGCGAGCGGCGATGCGCCGGGCACCGAGCTGTTGCGGTTGCCCTTGAACTTGTAGTCCGCCTTCAGCGTCGGCCCGGCTTCGGCCGGCGGCGACGCGACCCCTGCGCTCGGTCCCGCGCCCACCGGAGAGGCGGCCAGGGTCACGGCCACCACGGCGGCGGCGAGGGTGACGACGGCGACGGTTCGGGTTCGGCGCATGGGTGCTCCTCGGTCTCCGGGTGCCCCGGACCGCGGCACCGCCCGGCCCCTTCCTAGCACGGCTCCGGCGGGTGATCGCTGCGGGCACCGGAACCGTGCCGGAGAAACTTGACAATCACATTGTCAACTTTCCTGTCAGTGCTGGTAGGCTCCGGTCATGGCGCTCGACCCCAACCGCTGGACCCTGAAGACCCAGGAGGCGTTCCAGGCCGCCGTCGACTCGGCGCGCCAGCACGCCAACCCCGAGGTCACCCCCGACCATCTGCTCGTGGCCCTGCTCGGCCAGCCCGAGTCGGTGGTGCTCCCCATCCTCCAGAAGGTGGGCAAGAACCCGGTCTCGCTCCGCAACGAGGCCGAGAACGCCATCGCCAAGCTCCCCAGCGCCTACGGCGGGGAGTCCCGCATGGCCAAGGCGCTGACCGACCTCATGGATGCGGCCGACGCCGCCCGCACCGAGCTCACCGACGAGTACCTCTCCACCGAGCACCTCCTGCTGGCCATGGCCGACAAGGTCGGCGTCGGCCGCGACGAGCTGCTCGCGGCGCTGCGCGACGTGCGGGGCAGCCACCGGGTCACCAGCCAGAACCCCGAGGAGCAGTACCAGGCCCTCGAGAAGTACGGCCGTGACCTCACCGAGGCCGCCCGCGCCGGCAAGCTCGACCCGGTCATCGGCCGCGACGACGAGATCCGCCGCACCATCCAGGTGCTGTCGCGCCGCACCAAGAACAACCCCGTGCTGATCGGCGAGCCCGGCGTCGGCAAGACCGCGATCGTCGAGGGCCTCGCCCGCCGCATCGTCGAGGGCGACGTGCCCGAGGGCCTGAAGAACAAGCGCCTCATCAGCCTCGACCTGTCGAGCATGGTCGCCGGCGCCAAGTACCGCGGCGAGTTCGAGGACCGCCTCAAGGCCGTGCTCAAGGAGATCACCGACTCCGAGGGCGAGGTCATCACCTTCATCGACGAGCTCCACACCATCGTGGGCGCCGGCGCCGCCGAGGGCGCCATGGACGCCGGCAACATGATCAAGCCGATGCTCGCCCGGGGCGAGCTGCGCATGATCGGCGCCACCACCCTCGACGAGTTCCGCAAGCACATCGAGAAGGACGCCGCCCTCGAGCGCCGCTTCCAGCAGGTGTTCGTGGGCGAGCCCTCGGTCGAGGACACCATCGCCATCCTGCGGGGCCTCAAGGAGCGCTACGAGGTGCACCACGGCGTGCGCGTCCAGGACGCCGCCCTGGTGGCCGCGGCGGTCCTGTCCGACCGCTACCTCACCGGCCGCTTCATGCCCGACAAGGCCATCGACCTGGTCGACGAGGCCGCCTCCAAGCTGCGCATCGAGATCGACTCGATGCCCACCGAGATCGACGTGGTCGAGCGGCGCATCCGCCAGCTCGAGATCGAGCGGGTCGCCCTCGCCAAGGAGACCGACGCCGCGTCCAAGGACCGCCTCGCCGCCCTCGACGAGGAGCTCGCCAACCTCACCGAGACGAAGTCCTCGATGGTCGCCCACTGGCAGTCCGAGAAGGAGGCCATCGGCCAGATCCGCGAGCTCAAGGAGCAGCTGGAGGCCCTGCGCGAGTCGTCCGAGCGCGAGGACGACCTCGAGAAGGCGGCCGAGATCCGCTACGGCCAGATCCCCGAGCTCGAGCACCGCGTGGCCGAGGCCACCGCCCACCTCGACGAGCTCCAGGCGACCCAGAAGATGCTGAAGGAGGAGGTCGACGAGGAGGACGTGGCCGAGGTCGTGGCCAAGTGGACGGGCGTCCCCGTCTCGCGCCTCATGGAGGGCGAGATGGCCAAGCTGCTGCGCCTCGAGTCGGTGCTGCACGAGCGGGTCATCGGCCAGGACGCCGCGGTCGTCGCGGTCGCCAACGCCATCCGCCGCAGCCGGGCCGGTCTGTCCGACCCCAACCGGCCCATCGGCTCGTTCCTGTTCCTCGGGCCCACCGGCGTGGGCAAGACCGAGCTGGCCCGGTCGCTGGCCGACTTCCTGTTCGACGACGAGCGGGCCATGGTCCGCATCGACATGGGCGAGTACCAGGAGAAGCACACGGTCAGCCGCCTGATCGGCGCGCCTCCGGGCTACGTGGGCTACGACGAGGGCGGCCAGCTCACCGAGGCCGTGCGCCGGCGCCCGTACTCGGTGGTGCTGCTCGACGAGATCGAGAAGGCCCACCCCGACGTGTTCAACGTGCTGCTCCAGGTGCTCGACGACGGCCGCCTCACCGACGGCCAGGGCCGCACGGTCGACTTCACCAACGCCGTGCTGATCATGACGTCGAACCTGCCCGGTGACCCCGCCGACTTCTTCAAGCCGGAGTTCATCAACCGGGTCGACGACATCATCCGCTTCCGGTCCCTCACCCAGGAGGACCTCACCGAGATCGTGCGCATCCAGCTCGACGTGCTGAAGCGCCGCCTCGAGGCCCGCCGCATCGGGCTGGAGGTCACGCCGGCGGCCGAGGCGCTCATCGCCACGGAGGGCTTCGACCCCGCCTACGGCGCCCGGCCCCTCAAGCGGGTCATCCAGCGCGAGATCGGCGACCGGCTCGCGGTGGCGCTGCTCGACGGCAAGTACGCCGAGGGCGACACCGTCGTGGTCGACGCCGAGGACGGCGGCGTGGACGACGAGGGCCACCCCCTCGCCGGCACCCTCGTCCTGCGCTGACCCACCCTGCCCGTTCTGGCGTCGGTGGCGCCCGCTCAGCGGGCACTGCTGACGCCAGATCCCGGTCGGGGTCCAGCCGTCCGGTGCGCAGCCGTACTGGCGAGGACCCGTTGCCACGTGACTGCGGTCACCGTCACACCCCCTCGCCATCATTGGGGCATGACCCCCTGTCGAGGGCGCGACCGCCCGCCAGCATCGGTATGACTCGGTTATACTCGCCGGTCGTGAAGATCGCGATCTCGATCCCCGACGAGCTCTTCGCCGCCGGTGATCGCCTCGCCGCCCGTCGTGGCGTCTCGCGCAGCGAGCTGTACGCCTCCGCGCTGGCGCACGAGCTCGCCGGTGCGGACGACGGCGACGTCACCGCCGCGCTCGATGCCGTCTACGACGGGTCGTCCAGCGTGCTCGACGCCGACCTCGCCGACTCGCAGCGCGCCCTGCTCGCCCGCGAGCCGTGATCCGCCGCGGGGAGCTCTGGTGGGCCGACCTCGGCCCGCCCCGGGGGTCGGCGCCGGCGCGTCGGCGCCCGGTCCTCGTCGTCTCCGCCGACGCCTGGAACCGGAGTCGGATCGACACCGTCACCTGTGTGGCGGTCACGAGCAACCTGCGGCTGGCCGATGCCCCGGGGAACGTGCTGCTGCCCGATGGCACCGGTGGTCTCGACGAGGACTCGGTCGCGAACGTGTCCCAGGTGGTGACCCTCGACAAGGCATGGCTCACCGAGCGCATCGGCTCGCTCGACCATGCGCTCTCCAGCCGAGTCGACGACGGCCTCCGCCGCGCCCTCGACCTTCGCTGATCCGATCACCCACGCTCGCGGAGGGTCGCGGTCTAGCGTCGGCGGGGATGGAGACCCTGCCGGCGTCGGCCTACCGGGATCCAGAGGTCTACGCCGCGGAGCGGGCCGCGGTGTTCGGGCGGGAGTGGCTGGTGTTCGCCCGGGCCGACGAGGTGACCGGACCGGGGACGAGCGTGGCCAAGGCCCTCGCCGGCTACCCGCTCGTCGTCGTGCGCGACCTCGCCGGCGACCTGCGGGGCTTCCACAACGTCTGTCGCCACCGCGCGGCGCAGGTGGCCAAGGACGGAAGCCACCCGTGCAAGGGTGGCCTCGTCTGCGGTTACCACGGCTGGAGCTACGAGCTCGACGGCTCGCTCCGCAAGGCCCGGGACTTCGGCGAGGCCGACGTCGAGGGCGGGGCGCCGCTCGATCCTGACGAATGGGGCCTGCACCCGATCGCGGTGGGGGAGTGGTGCGGCCTGGTGTGGGTGAACCTCGACCCGGTGGCGCCGGCGCTGCTCGACGACCTCGGCGGGTTCGCGGCCGAGGCCGACGCCTTCCACGTCGCCGACTACCGCTTCAGCCACGAGGTCGTCCACGACCTGGCCTGCAACTGGAAGACCTACTGCGACAACTACCTCGAGGGCTACCACGTCCCCTTCCTGCACCCGGAGCTGAACCGGGAGCTCGACATGGCGACCTACCGGGTCGAGGTGCGTGACGAGGACCGCTACTGCATCCACTCGTCCAAGACCCGCACCGGCACGCTCAGCGCCGGCCGCTGGCTGTTCCGCTGGCCCAACCTGGCCCTGAACCTCTACCCGGACGGGATGAACGTCGAGCGCATCCTGCCCAACGGCCCCGACCGCACGACCATCGTCTACACGTACTGGTTCTGCGAGCCCGGCAGCGCCGGTGCGAAGGAGTCCGAGCGCCTCTCGATGCTGCTGATGGACGAGGACAAGGCGATGTGCGAGGAGGTCCAGCGCAACCTCGACGCCGGCGTCTACGACGCCGGGGTGCTGAGCCCCCGCCACGAGGCCGGCGTCGCCCAGTTCCAGTCCCTCTGGCGGTCGGCGCTCGACCGCTGACGCCCGCCGCCCGGACGGGACCCGACCGTCAGGCGCCGGTGACGGCCTGCAGGGGGTCGAGGACCCGCACCGGGGTGCCCGGGGCCACCCGGGCCACGTCGGCGACGAACCCGCCGAGGTTGACGTTGAACGAGAAGCCCATGTCGTCGGCCGCGAGGGGCCGGAAGAAGTCGTCGTGGTGGTGGGCCACGACCACCTTCGGCGAGAGGCGGCCGAGCACCCGCTCGACGAAGCGGTCGGTGTAGACGCGGCCGGCGATGCCGCAGAGGAACACGTCGACGTCGCGGTCGCCGATCTCGTCGTCGACGAGGTCGGCGCTGCCCTGGTGGTAGACCGTCGTGCCCGCCACCTCGATGGCAATGCCCCAGACCTGGCCGCAGCGGTAGGCGCCCGCGCCGAGGTGGTCGAGCGAGTCGCAGGTGAGCTCGCCGTCGCTCGGCACGGCCAGGCCGAACAGCAGCTTGGAATGGCGGCTCGGCGTGAAGCGGACGGTGAAGGGCCCGATCTCGTACGGCTGGTGGGGCTCGACCGCGACGGCGAGGTCGGGCCGGCCGTGGAGGGCGAGCAGGTGTTGCGCCGACGACGAGCCGTAGACCGGGCAATCGTGGGCGGCCGCCACCGCGGCGGCGTCGATCGCATGGTCGAAGTGGGTGTGGCCGAGCAGGACGGCGTCGGCCGCGGGGAGCAGGTCGGCGACGAGACCGGCGTCGGCGTGCAGCGGGCGGCGCTGGCGGGCCACGTCGCCGAGCGGCGCCCGGGAGACGTAGGGGTCGATGAGGATCGTCGTGCCCTCGTACGTGAGGCGGAACCCGGCGGTGCCCAGCCACTGCACCTCGAGGCCGGCGGGTAGGTGGTCGGCGGCGCCGCCCCGCCCCCAGTTCAGGTCCCGCTGCACCCCTGGGTCGTCCCGGTGCCGCAGCGGCAGCCAGCTCGGTCGCTCCACGCCCCCAGTCTCGCCCGTTCGGACGGAGGCGCGTCGCCGGATCCGGCCAGTCCGGGACGGGTTAGCGTCGGGCCGGACACGGGGAGGGCTGCATGCAAGAGCACCGGGACGAGCAGTGGGACGTCGTGGTGGTGGGGTCGGGGCCAGGCGGGCTGACCGCCGCCGCCTGCCTGGCCACCCAGGGGCGCAAGGTGCTGGTGGTGGAGCGCCACGACCTCGCCGGCGGCAACGCCCAGGTCTTCCGCCGCCACCACCAGGGGGCGGAGTACGAGTTCGACGTCGGCATCCACTACATCGGCGACTGTGGCGCCGGCGGCCTCTTCCCCAGCATCTTCGGCGCCCTCGGCGTGGGCGACCGCCTGGCGTGGCGGCCGCTCGATCCCGACGGCTTCGACACCCTCCACTTCCCCGACCTCGAGGTGCGGGTGCCGGTCGGTTGGGTCGAGTACCAGGCCCGGCTCGACGAGGCCCTGCCCGAGGACCGGGCCGGCATCGACCGCTGCGTCGACGTGCTCCGCAACGTCGCCGAGGAGGGTCGCAACCGGGTGCTGCCCGGGGTGCAGACGCCGACGTGGGACCGCTGGGCCTTCCGTCCGCTGTCCGAGCTCTTCGCCGAGTGCGAGCTGTCGCCGAAGGCGGCGGCGGTGCTCGACCACTGGTCGGGCCTCTACGGCGGCGGTCCGGCGCAGACGGCCGTGGCCATGCACGCGACCATCATCGACCACTACATGCGGGGCGCCTTCTATCCCGAGGGCGGCGGCCAGGAGCTGCCCGCCCGCCTCATCCAGGTGATCGAGGCCTTCGGCGGCGAGGTCCGCACCCTCTGCCCGGTGCGGGAGATCGTCGTGCGGGACCGGGTGGCGCGGGGCGTCGTGCTCGAGGACGGGACCGAGGTCGCCGCCCCCCTCGTCATCTCCAACGCCGATTACACCCAGACCGTCCGCGGGCTCGTCGACCCGTCGCAGTGGGACCCGGCCACCCTCGACTGGCTCGATCAGGCCACCATGACCGTCGGGCTGGTCTGCGTCTACGTGATCGTCGACATCGAGCTCAGCGGCCCGAACACGAACTACTTCGTCTTCCCGACCTACGAGACCGACGAGCTCTACGGCCGCCTCTACGCCGGCGAGGGCATGGACCCCGAGGCGATGTTCGCCTACGTCGCGATGGCGTCGCGCAAGGACCCGGGCAACGCCCGCCTCTGCCCGCCCGGCCACACCAACTTCCAGGTGATGACCCTGGCGCCGGCGGGCTACGAGTACTGGGGCGTCGATCGGGGGCCGACCGAAGGCGGTGAGCCCTACCGTCGCAACGAGGCCTACCGGGCCCGCAAGGCCGAGCTCACCGAGCACCTCCTCGAGGCGGCCGAGCAGGTGCTCGGGCCCTTCCGGGACCACATCGTCCACGTGGAGACGGCCACGCCGCTCAGCCACGAGCGCTACACCCATTCCACCGGGGGGACGAGCTACGGCTTCGTCCACTCGCCGGACCAGACCGGCGACAAGCGGCCGCAGCACAAGACCGAGATCGCCGGCCTGTGGGTCGTCGGCCAGAACACGACCTCAGGGCACGGCATCGCCGGCGCCATGGTCGGCGGCGTCCACTGCGCCGGCGAGATCCTCAGCCGACCGCTGCTCGTCGAGATGATCATGGGCACGCCACTCGCCGACCCCGCCGCCATCCCGGCCGACCCGCCCGACTTCGACCCAATAGAGTGGAGCCGCGGCGCCCGCCTCCGCGAGCGCCGCGCCGAAGGGCGCACCGCCCGCGCCGCCGCCACCCCCGCCTCCTGATCTCTCGTTCTTCCAGCAGAAACGCGCGGTACCACCTTCCGTTTCTGCTGGAAGAAGGGGGCTACCAGGAGATGCCGATGGGGTTGACCGACGGCAGGACGCCGCTCTCGGCCAGCGCCTTGGCGAGGGGGCGGACGAGGCCGTGCAGGCGCTCGGTGTCGTCGGCGCCGAGGGCCAGCCAGGGGGCGACGTCGGTCTGGTCGGTGCAGAGCTCGACCGAGTCGCGGAGCGCCCGGCCCGCCTCGGTGGCCTCGTCGGGGCGGCCGGGGGTCAGCAGCCCCCGCTCGGTGAGCCCCGCCTCGGCCGCCGCCCACTGCTCGTCGGTCCAGCCGCGGGCGGGCTGCAGGACCGCGCGCGGCGGGCCACCCACCGCCGTCACCATCACGTGGCACTGGCAGCCGTCGAGGTTGGCGGCGAGCAGGGCGGCGTTGTGGCCGTCCCCGCGGTACTCGCGCAGCAGGGTGAGCGCCTGCCAGAGCGCCAGGTGCGGCTCGGCGGGCCAGTCGAGGTCGAGGTGGGCGGCGAAGAAGAGCCGCCCGGGGGTGGGGCAGGCCTCGGCCGCCCGGCGGGCGAGCGCCGCCGCCTCGCGCACCTCGGGCCCGGCGAGCACCGACGGGTCGTCGAGGTGGGCCCGCAGGGAGGCGTCCATGCCCGCGAGGCGGGCGGCCCACACATCGGCGGGCGACGCCAGGGACCACACCTCGGGAACGGCGCGGGCCACGAAGTCCGGGGCGAAGTTGTAGAAGGCGGCGGTGACGACCGGGGCGCCGACCGCCCCGAGCGGTGCCGCCCGCGTGGCGAAGTAGCCCCGCCAGAACCCCCGCAGCCCGCCCGCCTCCCACGCCGCCCGGGACTCGGGGGCGAAGTAGGTGAGGGCGTGGACCGGCTCACCCACCGCCCAGAGCCGCCGTGCCGTGGTGGCGTCCATGCTCTGACGCTACGCCCACCGGGACCGGGGCCCCGCCGGCGTAGCAAGATGGCCGGGTGATGCTGGGCGAGACGGAGCCGGGGGCGTCGACGCCCCACACCGATGGGATGGCGATGCCGCCCGAGTGGGCGCCGCACGAGCGCTGTGTGATCGCGTGGCCGGCGCGGGCGTCGATGTGGGGCGACCTGCTCGCCGCCGCCAAGGACGACCACGCCGAGATCGCCCGCACCATCTCCCGCTACGAGCCGGTGCTGCTGGTGGCCCGCCCGGGCGAGGGCGCCGAGGCGGCCGCCGCCTGCGAGGCGGGCAGCTACGACATCGAGGTCGTGGAGTGGCCCATCGACGACTCGTGGGCCCGCGACATCGGGGCCATCGTGGTCACCGACGACGCCGGCCGGCGGGCGGGGGTCGACTTCGCCTTCAACTCGTGGGGCGAGAAGTTCCTGCCCTACGACGAGGACGCCCGCTTCGCCGAGCGCATGTGCGCCCACCTCGGCCTCGACCGCTACGACGCCTCGCACGTCGTGCTCGAGGGCGGGTCGATCACCGTCGACGGCGCCGGCACCGTGATCACGACCGAGGAGTGCCTGCTCGACCCCAACCGCAACCCCGACCTGTCCAAGGACCACCTCGAGGCCGAGCTCGAGACGTGGCTCGGCGTCGAGCGGGTCGTGTGGCTGCCGTTCGGGCTGGTCGAGGACGACGACACCGACGGCCACGTCGACAACGTGGCCGCCTGCGTGGCGCCCGGCGTGGTGGTGGCCCAGACGACCGGCGACCGCACCAACCCGAACTACGGGCGCCTCCACCGCAACCTCGAGGTTCTGGAGGCCGCCGGCTACGAGGTGCGCACGGTCGACGTGCTGCCCTACGCCGAGGTCGGGGGCGAGACCGTGGTGGTCCCGCCCACCAACTTCTACCTGGCCAACGGCGCGTGCATCGTCCCGGTCACCGCCGGCGCCGACCTCGACAAGGCCCTCGACGCCGTCCAGTCGGCCGTCCCCGACCGGGAGGTGGTCGGCGTGCCCGGCACGGTGCTGGCCTTCGGCGGTGGCGGCGTCCACTGCATCACCCAGCAGGTGCCGGCGGTGGCGCCGTGACCGCCCGTCTGAATCGAACTGGCTCCCGATTTCGGTGCCAGGGCACCGAAATCGGGAGCCAGAACAAGCGGGCGCACGAGGGTTGCACCGACGAGCGCCGGGTCGACGAGGGAGGAAGCGCCCGGTGAGCGAGCCGATCCGGCTCCTGGTCGCCGACGGCGTGCCGGACTCGCCGGCACGCGTCGACGCCCCCACCCGGCCCCCGTTCCGCATCGGCGCCGTGCAGCACCGCTGGCACCCCGACCCGGCCGAGCACCGGGCGGCGCTGGCCGAGGGCGTGCGCATGGCCGCCGGCGAGGGCGCCGAGCTCGTCTGCCTCCAGGAGCTCACCCTCTCGCCGTACTTCGCCATCACCGCCGACGGCCCCGCCGCCGCGGGTGCCGAGCCCGAGGACCTGCCCGGCGGCCCCACCTTCGAGCTCGCCGCCACCCTCGCCGCCGAGACCGGGGCCGCCGTCCACGCCTCGCTCTACGAGCGCCCGGCGTCCGACGAGGTGGGCACCGACGGCCTGGCCTACAACACCGCCATCGTCGTCACCCCCGACGGCGAGCTCGCCGCCCGTACCCGCAAGCTCCACATCCCCATCACCGCGGGCTACTACGAGGACAAGTACTTCCGGAAGGGCGACGGCGGCTACCCCGTGGTGGCCCTCGGCGAGGCCCGCTTCGGCTTCCCGACCTGCTGGGACCAGTGGTTCCCCGAGCTCGCCCGGGCCTACTCGCTCGGCGGCGCCGACGTGATCGTCTACCCGACGGCCATCGGCTCCGAGCCCGACCACCCCGGCTTCGACACGCAGCCGCTGTGGGAGCAGGTGATCCGGGGCAACGGCATCGCCAACGGCACCTTCATGGTGGCGGTCAACCGCATCGGCGAGGAGCCGCCACTCACGTTCTACGGCTCGTCGTTCATCAGCGACCCGTACGGGCGGGTGTTGGTGCAGGCGCCCCGCAACGAGCCCGCCGTGCTCGTGGCCGACCTCGACCTCGACCAGCGCCGCGACTGGCTCGACCTCTTCCCCTTCCTCACCACCCGCCGCCCCGACACCTACGCCCCGCTGGTCGACGAAGGCTGACGCGGACCTGACGGCGACCTGACCGCGCCGGCCGGCCCGGGCTTGGCGGCGGCCCGGCCGAACGGTCACTAACGTCTGGGCATGGGTGAGAGCGTCGAATTCGCGTCCAACGGCAGCACCGCCGGCGGCTACCTGGCCGTCCCCGCCTCGGGGAGCGGGCCGGGCCTGATCGTCATCCAGGAGTGGTGGGGCGTCAGCCAGAGCCTCAAGGACGTGTGCGACCGCCTCGCCGGTGAGGGCTTCGTCGCCCTGGCGCCCGATCTCTACCACGGCGAGCTGGCCGACCCCGAGCACCAGGAGATGGACAAGGCCGCGGCGCTGATGAACGCCATGCCCGCCGAGCGGGCCGGCAAGGACATGAGCGGCGCGGTCGACTACCTCGTCGCCCACGACGCCACCACCGGCGACGGCGTCGGCGTGGTCGGCTTCTGCATGGGCGGCATGCTCACCTTCCTCATCGCCGCCAACCGGGGCGACAAGGTGAAGGCCGCCGTCCCCTTCTACGGCTACCCGTCAGGTGACGGCGAGCCCGACTGGTCCGGCCTCACCGCCGTCGTCCGCGGCCACATGGCCGAGAACGACGACTTCTTCGGCCCCGAGGGCGCCCACGCGCTCGAGGCCAAGCTCCAGGGCCTCGGCAAGGACGTGACCCTCACGGTGCACCCGGGCACCGGCCACGCCTTCATGGGCCCGCACAACGCGCTCGGCACGCTCGACGCCGAGCGGGCCGAGCAGATCTGGCCCCAGGTCTTCGCCTTCCTGCACGAGCAGCTGGGCTGACGGGGACCACGCCCCGGCCCGGGGGCGGCGGTCCGCACCGCCCGCCCGGCCCGAGGCGCCGCAGGATCCGGCTCGCCGCCCGGCGGCCGTGAACGGACACCCTGGGGGAGCGCCCACATGACCGACGCCACCGGATCCACCGCGATCCACGACCTCGCCGACCTCGCCACCGCGCCGGTGCCGCACCTGGCGACCGAGCTACCCGGCCCGAAGGCCGCCGAGTGGATCGCCCGCGACGCCGCCGTGGCCAGCCCGTCGATGGCCCGCGTCTACGACCTCGTGCCCGCCCGCGGCGCCGGCTGCGTGATCGAGGACGTCGACGGCAACCGCTTCCTCGACTTCAACGCCGGCATCGCGGTCACCGCCACCGGCCACTGCCACCCGCAGGTCGTGGAGGCCATCGAGCGCCAGGCCCGCGACCTCATCCACTACTGCGGCAGCGACTGGGCCATGCCGGGCTACACCGAGGTGTGCGAGCGGCTGGCCGAGTCGGCGCCGTGGGACGGGCCCTCCCGGGTCTTCCTCGCCAACTCCGGCACCGAGGCGGTCGAGGGCGCCATCAAGCTGGCCCGCGCCGCCACCGGCCGCCCGAACGTGATCGCCTTCCTCGGCGCCTTCCACGGTCGCTCGCTGGGCAGCCTCTCGCTCACCGCGTCGAAGGCCCACTACCGGGGCGGCTTCGGCCCGCTGCAGGCCGGCGTGTACCACGCGCCCTACGGCGTCTCGGGCTACCTCGAGGACGTCATCTTCCGCCACCTCACCATCCCCGAGGACGTCGCCGCCGTCGTGGTCGAGCCCCTCCAGGGCGAGGGCGGCTACCTCGTCCCGCCGCCCGGCTGGCTGGCCGAGCTGCGCGAGGTCTGCGATCGCCACGGGATCCTGCTCGTCGCCGACGAGGTGCAGTCCGGCGTCGGCCGCACGGGGACGATGTGGACGATCGAGCACGACGACGTGGCCCCCGACATCCTCCTCACCGGCAAGGGCCTGGCCTCGGGCCTGCCCCTGTCGGCGGTGATCGGGCGGGCTGAGCTGTTCAGCTGGACCGCCGGCCGCCACGGCTCGACCTTCGGCGGCAACGCCGTTGCCTGCGCCGCGGCCCTCGCCACCCTCGACCTCGTAGAGGGCGGCCTCGCGGAGAACGCGGCCAAGGTCGGCAACCAGCTCATGGAGCGCCTGCGGGTGGTCCAGGCCGACCACCCCGACCAGATCGTCGACGTGCGGGGCCGCGGCCTGATGATCGGCATCGAGCTGCCCGACCACGACGTCGCGGAGGCGCTCGAGCAGGCCTGCTTCCGCCGGGGCCTCCTCGTGCTGACGTGCGGCCCGGCGGCGGTCCGCCTCGCCCCGCCCCTCGTCGTCACCCCCGAGCAGGCCGACCTCGCCGTCGACCTCCTCACCGCCGCCCTCGCCGACCTGTGACCGCGCGCCGCCAGCGCCCGTACCCAGAAGCAGCAGGGGTCGGCACCGATGGCTGAGGGTCCGCGGACGGTGGCCGGGCGCGTGGCGGTGGTGACCGGCGCCGCCTCCGGGATCGGGCGGGCGGTCGCCGAGCTCCTCGCCGCCGATGGCGCGACCGTCGCGGCGCTCGACCGGGTCGAGCCCGAGGCGCCCGATGGCGGTCGCACCTGGGCCTGCGACGTGACCGACGCCGGCCGGGTCGACGCCGTCCTCGCCGAGGTCCGCGAGGCGCTCGGACCGGTCGACGTGCTCGTGAACTGCGCCGGCGTGTCCCTACCGGCGGGGATCGACGCCCCCGACTTCGACGCCACCTGGGACCAGACCCTCGCCGTGAACCTCACCGGCATGGCCCGGATGATCCGCGCCTGCGTCGACGACCTGCGCCGCGACGGCGAGGGCCGCGTGGTCAACATCGCGTCCAGCGAGGCGTTGGGCGCCACCGCCTACCTGTCCGCCTACACCGCATCGAAGCACGGCGTCGTGGGGCTCACCCGGGCGCTGGCGGTCGAGCTCGGCCGCACCGGCGTGACCGTCAACGCCGTCTGCCCCGGCCCGATCCACACCGGCATGACCGCGGTCATCCCCGACGACGCCAAGGCCAAGTTCGCCCGCCGGCGGGTGCCCGCCGGCCGCTACGGCGACCCCGCCGAGGTCGCCCACGCGGTCTGGTCGCTCGTGCTGCCCGGCGCCTCGTTCGTCAACGGCGCCGTCCTCAGCGTCGACGGCGGCATGACCGCCCAGAACACCTGACCGCGGGGGTCAGGCGCCGGTGAAGCAGGAGTCGACGAACTGCTGGAAGCCGGCGGCGTCGGCGGTGATGCGCAGGTGACCCTGGGCGTCGCGGGAGATGTCGAGCGACGGGCAGAAGAACGCGCCGGCGGGGGTGAAGAAGTAGGGCGAGCCCTGCACGCC
>JAYRFK010000007.1:0-39903 GCA_041908445.1 Acidimicrobiales bacterium
GGGTCCGCGTGCGGTGACGTGCCGGAGCGGAGCGGAGGCGCGGTGGCGGTGAACCGGATGCCGGAGGCGGGGCGACGAAGGGGTGACGTGCCGGAGCGGAGCGGAGGCGCGGCGGCGGTGAACCGGATGCCGGAGGCGGGGCGACGAAGGAGCCCCTAAGCCAACAAGTCCTCGGCGGCCTGGCGGACCTGCCAGTCGCGGTCGGTGAGGGCCCGTTCGAGGGCGGCGTCGACCTCGGGGCCGTCGAAGGGGGCGAGGGCGATGACCGCGCGGCGCCGCACGGTCGCCTTGTCGGCGGTGGCGGCGAGGATGGTGGGCAGCGCCGCCTCGTCGCCGATCGAGCCGAGCGCGGCGACCGCGGCCTCGCGGCACAGGGCGTCGGCGTGGTCGCGGGCGATGGCGCAGAGCGCGGCCACGGCCCCTGGCTCGGCGGGGTCGCGCTCGCCGCAGGCCCACGCCGCGACCTCGACGACGGTGGGGTCGTGGTCCTCCAGCAGCGCCAGCAGCGACACCGCGGGCCCGGGGTCGGCCGCGGCGACCTCCTCGGCGGCCCGTCGTCGCACGGACGGGTCGGGGTCGGCGAGCGCCGCCTGCACGTCCACCACGCCCATCGCGCCCATGCGCCCGAGGGCGCCGAGGGCCGCCGCGCGGGTCCCGGGGTCGGCGTCGGCGAGCAGGGCGCGGGCCGTCGCCTCGTCGCCCCGGTGCCCCGCCAGGGCGGCCTCGCGCCGTCGATTTCGCAGTGGTTCGCTCAAGATGGCCTCGTGCGCGCCCGATTGGGGTGTGTTCCCACACAAAGGAGTACCACCGTGTCGCACATGGTGATCTATCGCACTGCTGACGGGCAGCCGGGCTACCACCAGACCGACGCCCTCGAGGATGCCGTCTCGTTCGTCGAGCGACTCCGCAACAGCGACGGCGTGGACCACGCCCGCATCTTCCGCATGGAAGAGGTGACCTTCGACTTCAAGCCGTACTTCAAGGTCGAGGTCGGCAACGAGGCCGCCATGGCACCCGCGATGGCCCCCGCCCCCGCTCCGGCCCCCGAGCCCGCCCCCTCGATGGCCCCGTTCTCCGCCCCGGCCGCCGCGCCGGCGCCGGTGGACGAGCACAACTGGATGGACCTGCCGGTCATCGAGGAGCCGACCGAGGCCCCCGTCGTCGACCCGTTCGGTGCGCCGGCCGAGCCCGCCCCCGTCGAGATGGCCTCGCCGTTCGGCGAGCCTCCGGTGGCGCCGGCTCCCGAGCCGGCCACGCCCATCTTCGAGACGATCCCGCCCCCGCCGCCTCCGCCGCCGACGATGGAGGACGACGCCGTCGGCAGCACCAACGGCATGGGCGCCCGTCGGGGCCTCTTCGGTCGCTGATCGCCCGGCGCCCCGGGTCGGGCCCGGGGCGCTCGATCAGTCGACGGCGCCGTGCAGGGCCCGGCTGACCGCCGCCACCAGGACGGTGACGGCCATGGCCAGCACGAGGCCGGCGCAGAGCACGAGCAGCACGACCCCGAGGGCCGACCGCACCCGTCGCCCCGCCGTGACCGGTGGGACGTCGGCGAGCGGGCCGGGCCGGGGCGTCGTCCGACGGCGGGCGGCGACGCGACCGGGATCGACGGAGACCGGATCGGCCGGTCGAGGTGGTGGGGCATGTGGGACCCCATCCTCGACCGGCCCGCTCACGTCCGGGGTCGTGGCGCCGGCCGGATCGGCGTCGAGGTCACCGGCGCCCTCGGCGGTGGCGCCGCCGGCGGAGCCGCCGTCCTCCGGGCCCGACACCGGCCGGCCGCCCACCACGCGCGTGACCCGCGACGCGAGGAGGGGGCCGGCGTACGTCGTTTTTACGTCGGCCGTGGCAGGCTGAGCCGCCGAGCCGCTGGCGAACCCGCGCGCGACGGCCGCCGCCCCGCCGACCACCGCCAGGCTGATCAACAACGTGGACACGAGAGACGACACCCTACCGACCCCACCGCCCGGGCCTGGCGACGAGCTGTCGCCCGATGCCGCGGGGGCGCCGGACGGCACCGCAGGCCCCGGGGACGGTCCCTTCCCCTCGGTGGACCCCGTCGAGCCCGGCGCCCCGAGCCGGCGGGAGCGGCGCAGCCACTACCTGAAGCTCGGCCTCGTCATCGTGGCCGGCCTGCTCCTGCTCGCCCTGCTCGCGGCGCTGTTCGTGCCGTTGCCCTACTACCTGATCGAGCCGGGCTCGGCCCGGGCGACCGAGCCCCTGGTGGAGGTGGGCGCCGGCGGGCCCTCGTACCCGCCGGAGGAGGGCAACATCTACTTCACGACGGTGTCCACCCGTCCGGCCCGGGGCCTGACCGCCCTGATGGGCTGGCTCGACGACGACGTCCAGGTGGTCGACGAGGACGTGATCCTGGGCGACAACACGCCCGAGGAGAACCGGCGGGTGAACCTCCAGATGATGGACAACTCGGTGGACGTGGCCGCCGAGGTGGCCTGGGAGCACCTGGGGTTCGACGTCGAGTCCGGCACCGGCGCCACCATCCTCGGCGTCGCCCCCGATCTGCCCGTCAACGACGTGGTGCGACCGGGTGACGTCATCGTCGCGGTCGACGGCCACCCCACCGAGACCTCGGACGACGTGGTCGACCGCATCCAGCGCCACGAGCCCGGCGACGAGGTGTCCCTCGAGCTCCAGAACGACCCGTCCGCCATCCAGGTCGAGGGCGACGAGGACCGGGGCGAGGGCGAGGACGAGGGCCCGGCGCCGACCACGTCCGTGCCGAACGGCGAGCCGACCGACCACTCGGACCTGCCGACCCGCACCGAGCGGGTCCGGCTCGGCGCCCGCCCCGACGACGCCAGCAAGCCGCTGCTCGGCGTGCAGCTCGGCACCCGCGACCAGGTCATCGACCTGCCGTACCCCGTCGCCATCGACACCGGGCAGGTGGGCGGGCCGTCCGCCGGCCTCGCCTTCACCCTGGCGGTGCTCGACGTGCTCACCCCCGGCGAGATCACCGGCGGCCGCCAGGTGGCGGTCACCGGCACCATCGACGGGCTCGGCAACGTCGGCCCGATCGGCGGGATCGAGCAGAAGGCCGCTGCGGTGCGCGAGCAGGGCGCCGATGTGTTCATCGTCCCCGCCAGCGAGGCCGACGAGGCCCGCGAGCGGGCGGGCGACGTCGAGGTGGTCGGCGTCGAGACCCTGGACGACGCCCTGCGCGCCCTCGACCGGTTGGGCGGCAACGCCCTCGACCTCGAGGTCCCCGAGGTGGATCAGCCCGCCGGGGAGTGAGCGGTCGTACGATCGGAGGCGATGTCCGCCACCGGTCCGCTCGACCCCGACCGCGTGGCCGCGACGGAGTTCGCCACGTCGTTCCGGGGCTACGACACCGCTGAGGTCCGGGCCTTCCTGACCACGGTGGCCGACGCCCTGCGGGCGGCGGAGGCCCGTGAGCTCGAGCTGCGCGACCAGCTCGGACGCGCCGAGCACGCCCTCCGCGAACTGCGCGAGACGGCCCGCGCCGAGGTGGAGGCGGCCGCCGACGAGGCCCGCCGGGAGGGCCGGGAGATGGTGGCCGAAGCCCAGCGGGTGCGCGAGCGCATGCTCGGCGACCTTGCCCGGCGCCGGCGCCACGCCCGCCAGCAGGTCGAGCAGCTCATGGCCGGCCGCGAGCGCCTGCTCGAGGCCTTCGACGCCGCGCGCCAGACCATCGACGCGGCCACCGCCGACATGCGGGGCGCACTCCCCGAGGCGCGGCTCGCCGCCGAGGCCGCCGGCCGGCGCTTCGACCACGAGGGCGAGCCGGAGGAGGACGAGGCCGTCGCCGCGCTCGAGGGGGAGATCGAGGCCGCCCGCCTCGCCGGCCTGCCCATCGTGGCGCCCGATGAGAAGGAGGCCGACGGCGGCGAGCAGGCCACCCACCCGACCCGCACCGAGCCGTCGCTGCTGGGCGAGCGCGACGTCCGTGAGATGCCGCCCGTCGAGCTCGGCGCCGACTTCGAGGACGTGCGCATCGTGCCCCTGGAGGAGCCCGACGGGGCCGACGAGGCCGACGCCGAGGGCGGGGCGCCCGCCGACGACGGCCCGGTGGAGACCGCCGCCGACGCGCCTGCGGACGACGAGGCACCCGATCGCGAGGTCGTGGCCGGTGACGACGTGGTGGCCGGTGAGGACTCGCCTGCGGGTGCCGAGGCGGTGGTCGAGACCGACGCTCCGCGCGCCGACGACGCGCCCGCGGACGACGATGACCCTGGCCGCGCCGAGGGCGGTGCCGCCGAGGCGGCCGACGCCGTCGACGGGTCGCCGGACGAGGTCGAGCCCGAGGGGGCGACCGAGGGGGAGGACGGCGCGTCCGAGGCCGCTGCGCCCGTCGACCAGCGTCACCTCGACGACCTGTTCGCCGGCCTGCGGGCCGCCCGTGAGGAGGCGGTGGCCGAGGCCCGAACGGTGCTGGCCGACGAGGGCGTGACCGCGGAGGCGGCCGAGGCCGAGCCCATCGCCGAGCCCGCTGCCGTCGCACCCGAGCCGACGCCCGAACCGCCGCCGCCGTTGCCCACCGGCCCCCTGGACGTGCAGCTGGCGCTCGGGGAGGCGGCCGACGGGCTCGGCCGGGCCTTCAAGCGGGTGCTGGGCGAGCAGCAGAACGAGGTGCTCGACCGCCTGCGCCGCGTCCGCAAGGGCCAGCAGCCCGTCGTCGCCGACGTGCTCGACGACGCCGGCGCGATGACCGAGCGCTTCGCGGCGGTGGCCGGCGAGCCGCTCGGCCGGCTGGCCGCCGCGGCCATGGCCTCGGCCGAGCCCGACCACCGGGCCCGCCCGCCGGCGCCCGGTCCGATGGCCACGGCGGTCGCCACCGAGCTGGCCGGTCCGCTCCACGACCGCCTGGCCCGCGCCCTGGCCGACGCCGGCGACGCCGGCGAGGCCACCGCTGCGGCCCGTGCCGCCTTCCGGGAGTGGAAGGGCCAGCGGGTCGGGGCGCTGGCCGCCGACGCGGCCCGCGCCGCCTACCACGCCGGCCTGCTGGCCGGGGTGGGCAAGGGCAGCCGCCTGGTGTGGTCGCTGGACGACGCCGACGGGGCCTGCCCGGAGTGCGACGACAACGCGCTGGCCGGCCCGGTGCCCCGGGGCGACCGCTATCCGACCGGGCACCGCCATCCGCCCGCCCACGACGGCTGCCGTTGCCTGCTGCTGCCCGTCGCCGAGCCGGCCGACGAGCCCGACGGCGGAGCCGACGGGTGATCGACCTCTCGAGCGACACCGCCACCCGCCCCACGCCCGCCATGCGGGAGGCCATCGCCCACGCCGAGGTGGGCGACGAGCAGCGGGGCGAGGACCCGACCGTCAACGAGCTCCAGCGGCGCGCCGCCGAGCTGCTGGGCCAGGAGGCGGCGCTGTTCGTCGTGACCGGCACGATGTGCAACCGGCTCGGCGTGGCGGCGTGGACGCGGCCCGGCGACGTCGTGGTCATCGAGCGGGATGCCCACCTCATGCGCTACGAGACCGGTGGGCCGGCCCTGATGAGCGGGATCCTCTTCGAGCAGCTGCCCGGCGATCGGGGCACCTTCACCCCCGAGCAGCTCGACGAGGTGATGACCGAGGGCACCGTGCACATCCCGCCCACCACGCTCGTGGCCCTGGAGCAGACCCACAACATGGCCGGTGGGGCCATCTGGCCGCTCGACCGCTACCGGGCGGTCGCCGACCTGGCCCACGACCGGGGTGCGAAGGTGCACGTCGACGGCGCCCGCCTGCTCAACGCGGTGGTCGCCTCGGGCGTCCCCGCCGACGTCTGGGGCCGGGCGGTGGACTCGATCTGGATCGACTTCACCAAGGGCCTCGGCGCCCCCATCGGCGCGGTGCTCGCCGGGCCGGCCGACTTCATCGCGAGCGCCCGCCGCTTCAAGCACCTCTTCGGCGGGGCGCTGCGCCAGGCGGGCATCGCCGCGGCGGGGTGCCTGCACGCCCTGGACCACCACCTCGCGCGTCTCGCCGACGACCACGCGAACGCCGCCCGCCTGGCCGAGGGCCTCGCCGCCGCGGGCATCGGCGTCGAGCGGCCCGACACGAACATGTTGTACTTCGCGCCACCCGACGGCTGGGCCCTCGGGGACTTCCTGGCGGCGATCCAGGCCGAGGGGGTGCGCATGGGGCCCGTCGGGCGCCGGGTGCGGGCGGTCACCCACCTCGACGTGAGCGCTGCCGACATCGAGGCGGCCATCGAGGTCGTGGCCGCGGTCACGGCCCGAGACGGGGTGGGGGGCGACCCCGGAGGCGCCGGGACCGCCCGATAGGCTCGGCCCGTCATGCGTGCCCCCACCGACATGCCGCGGCCCGGCCGCCGGGAACGGCGGCGTCGTTCCGGGCGCGGCCGCGTCATCCTGGTCGTCGCCGCGGTCGCGATCTTCCTGCTGGCCACCTCGCTCCGCGGGATCGCCGGCTTCTACACCGACTTCCTCTTCTTCGACAGCCTCGGCCTGTCCAAGGTGTTCCGGGGCATCCTCGGTGCCCGGCTCTCGCTCGGGCTGATCTTCACCGGCCTGTTCTTCGTGCTGATGCTGGTGAACCTGGTCATCGCCGACCGGTTGGCGCCGAAGTTCCGGCCCGCCGGTCCCGAGGAGGAGCTGCTCGAGCGGTACCACCAGGCGGTCGGGCGGCGCTCGGGGGCGGTCCGCGTCGGCGTCGCGCTGCTGTTCGCGATCATCGCCGGGTCGGGGGTCTCCAGCCAGTGGGACTCGTGGATCCTGTTCACCCACCGGGTCGACTTCGGGGTCACCGACCCGCTGTTCGACACCGACATCGGGTTCTACGTCTTCCAGCTGCCGTTCCTCAGCTTCGTGGTGAACTGGCTCTTCGCCGCGTTCATCATCATCTTCATCGTGACGGTGGTGGCCCACTACCTGAACGGCGGCATCCGGGTGCAGGCCCCGCTGCAGCGGGTCACCCCTCAGGTGAAGGCCCACCTGTCGGTGCTGCTCGGCATCCTCGCCCTCATCAAGGCGGCCGACTACTGGCTGCAGCGCTACGAGCTGACGGTGTCCAACCGCGGCGTCGTCGAGGGCGCGACCTACACCGACGTCAACGCGCAGCTCCCGGCCATCTACCTGCTGCTGCTGATCGCGCTGCTGTCGTTCTGCCTGTTCATCGCCAACATCTGGCGCCGCGGCTGGGTGCTGCCGGTGCTGGCGGTCGGCCTCTGGGCCTTCGTGGCCATCGTCGCCGGTGGGATCTACCCGACCTTCATCCAGCGCTTCCAGGTCCAGCCCGCCGAGTCCACCAAGGAACGGCCCTACATCCGCGACAACATCGAGGCCACCCGGTCGGCCATGGGCCTCGCCGACGTCGAGACCCAGACCTTCGAGTACGACGAGCGCCTCACCGCCAACGACCTGCTCGACAACTCCGAGACGGTCCGCAACATCCGCCTGCTCGATCCCGGCATCGTCAACGACACCTACCAGCGCCTCCAGGCCGACCGGGGCTTCTACCGCTTCAACGACCTCGACGTGGACCGCTACGAGCTCGACGGCGAGACCACCCAGGTCGTCATCGGCGCCCGCGAGTTGAACGAGGCGGGGGTGCCCCAGCAGTCGTGGGAGGGCAAGACCCTCGCCTTC
This sequence comes from Acidimicrobiales bacterium, assembly GCA_041908445.1. Lineage (GTDB taxonomy): Bacteria > Actinomycetota > Acidimicrobiia > Acidimicrobiales > DATDAH01 > JAEUJM01. The sequence goes on from JAYRFK010000007.1 coordinate 7,575, forward strand.
ACCCACGGTTACGGCGCGGCCATGGCCCCCGCCAACGCGGTCACGTCGAACGGCCAGCCCAAGTTCGTGGTGTCGGACGTCCCGGTGAGCTCGCCCGACAACATCCCGGTCGACACGCCGCAGCTCTACATCGGCGAGGACCAGGGCGGGTACGCGATCGTCGGCACCAACCGCCAGGAGGTCGACTACGTCTCGGACGACGGCGAGACGGTGCCGTTCGAGTACGACGGCGAGGGCGGCGTGCGGCTGGACTCGTTCGTGCGCAAGGCCGCGTTCGCGCTGCGCTTCGGGGACATCGACCCCCTGATCTCCGACTTCGTCGAGGACAACTCCCGCCTGATCTTCCTGCGGGACGTGCGCCAGCGGGTCGAGACCCTCGCGCCGTTCCTGCAGTACGACGCCGATCCGTACCCGGTCATCGTCGACGGGCGGATCTACTACGTGCTCGACGCCTACACGACGACGAGCCAGTACCCCTACGCGCAGTCGGCCGACAACGAGCAGCTCGACCCCCGCTCGGGCCTGAACGGCGACTTCAACTACGTGCGCAACTCGGTCAAGGCGGTGGTGGACGCGTACAACGGGACCGTCGACTTCTACGTCATGCCCGTCGACGACCCGATCATCGAGGCCTACCAGGACGCGTTCCCCGAGCTGTTCTCGCCGTTCGAGGACATGCCGGAGGCGCTGCAGGCCCACCTGCGCTACCCCGAGGACATGTTCCGGGTGCAGACCAACATGTGGGGCCGCTACCACATCGGTGACGCCCAGGACTTCTACGAGCAGACCGGCGGTTGGGCGGTGGCGCAGGATCCGGGCACCGCGGTGACCGGCGCCGAGCAGACCCAGACCACGAACGAGCAGGGCCAGCTGGTCAGCACCCGCGAGCGCCGCATCGACCCCTACTACCTGCAGATGCGCCTGCCCGACCGGGAGAACGAGGACTTCCTCATCCTGCGCTCGTTCGTACCGGTGTCGGACAACGACGAGCGCAAGCAGCTCACCTCGTTCATGGTCGGTCTGTCCGACCCCGAGGACTACGGGCAGCTCCGCGTCTACGAGATGCCGAACCTCAACGTCGATGGCCCGGCCATCGTGAACGCGACGATGCTCCAGAACGAGGCGGTCTCGTCGCGCATCAGCCTCCTCAACCAGCAGGGCTCGACGGTGAAGCTCGGCAGCCTGCTGCTCATCCCGATCGAGGAGTCGCTGCTCTACGTGCGACCGCTCTACGTGGAGGCCCAGGGCGACACGCCGGTACCGCAGCTCAAGAACGTGATCGTGGCCTTCGGCGACCAGGTGGAGATGCGCAGCACGCTCCAGAGCGCGCTCGAGGCCATCTTCGGCGAGGCGCCCGACACGCTCGAGGACCCGAGCGCGGACGACCAGGGCACCACCGGCTCGGGCGACACGGGCTCCGGCGACAACGGCACCGCCGCCGAGCCCACCGGCACGACCGCCGAGCAGATCGCGGCCCTGCTGGCGCGGGCCGAGGACCTCTTCGCCGAGGCCGACCAGGCCCTCGCCGACGGCGACCTGGGCACCTACCAGGCCAAGGTCGACGAGGCCCGTGACCTCGTCCAGCAGGCCATCGACCTCGGTGGCGCCGAGCGCTCGGGAGCGTCGGGGTCGACCACCACGACGACGACCGCGCCCCCCGACAGCAGCGCGTAGGGGTGGCGCGCCCCGGGCCCGAGGCCGTCGACTTCGGCCTCGGCGGTGAGGTCCGTGCCGACGTCGTGGCGCGCATGGCCGCGCTGGCCGACGGCCTCGACGGGTGGGTCACCTTCGAGCCGCTGTTCGAGGAGGACGCGTTGCCGCCGGTGCGGGCGTCGTGGCTCGACATCTTCTCCGGGCGTGGCCCGGCGTTGCCCGACGCCAGCTGGGTCCCCGGGGAGCGCCGCGGCGACAAGGTGACGCCCCTGTCCATCGGCCTGCGCCACCCGTCCGGCGGTCGGGCCCGCGCCAAGCTGGAGGAGGCGGGCCTGCCCCTGCCCGACGGCTGGCGCCAGGTGCAGGACCACCCGAAGCGGGGCATCGTGCTCGAGGCGCGCCCGGGCACCACCCCCGATCCCGACGCCACCCTCGAGTGGATGCTGGCGGCGCTGCAGGCGCTGACCCCGATGCCGCTCACCGGCCTCTGGCGCGCCACCTTCTACCCCCGCCGCTGAGCCACGCACTGCTCGGCGGGTGCACCGCAGGCGCGTAGGGTCGGGCCTCCACGCCGCCCGCGCCGCGGGCGGGAGGCTCACGGACGGGCGCGATGGACTTCCCCCACCTCACCAGCCCCGGGGCCATCGGCTCTCTCGAGCTCCCGAACCGCATCGCGATGTGCCCGATGGGCATCCTGTTCAGCGAGGAGGACGGGAGCGTCGGTGACCGCGAGGCCGCGTTCTACGAGCGCCGGGCGCGCGGCGGCGCCGGCCTGCTCATCCAGGGGACGGCCTGCGTCGCCTACCCCCAGGGTGCCAACCACGAGCGCATGCCCGCGGTCTCGGACGACCGCTACCTGCCCGGGATGGAGCGCCTGGTGGCCGGCGTGCACCGCCAGGGCGGCCGCATCGCCGCCCAGCTCAACCACATGGGCTTCTACTCCTTCCTCGACCTGATCGAGGGCCGGCCCCGGTTGGTGCCCTTCGAGCCCGCGCGACCCGCACCCGACGCGCTCAGCTTCCTGGCGCCCCGGGAGGAGCTGGCGGCCATGAGCGCCCCGTTCCTCGACCCGGGGGCCGAGCTGCGCTACCGGGTTGCCGACGAGGACGACCTGGCCTGGGTGGTGGACCGCTTCGCCGATGCCGCCGAGCGGTGCGTGCGGGCGGGCTACGACGGCCTCGAGCTGCACGCCGGCCACGGCTACCTGCTCGACCAGTTCCTGTCCCCGCGCAACGCTCGGACCGACGGCTGGGGCGGCGACCTCGACGGCCGGGCCCGGCTGCTGCTCACCGTGATCGGGGCGATCCGCGCCCGGGTCGGTGCGACCTTCCCGCTCTGGATGCGGATCAACGCCCGGGAGTACCACCGCGAGGTCGGCGAGGTGTTCGAGGAGCAGTGCGCGGTGATCGACAAGGCGCAGGCGGCGGGGATCGACGCCGTCCACGTCACCGCCTACGCCAACACCGACGTGGCCACCTCGGCCACCGACTCCTACGCGCCCCACGTGGTCGGCGACCTTCCGGGCTTCGCTGCCGAGGTGCGGCGCCGCACCGGCCTGCCGGTGATCACCTACGGGCGCTACGAGCCGGAGGAGGCCGAGCGCATCCTGGCCGAGGGTGGGGCCGACGTGATCGCGTTCGGGCGCCGGCTGCTGGCGGACCCCGACCTGCCCCGCAGGCTCGCGGCGGACGAGCGCGAGGCCATCCGGCCCTGCGCCTACCAGTACCGCTGCATCGGCAACATCGCGCTGCGGGAGCGGGCCGAGTGCACCGTCAACGCGCAGCTCGGCCGTGAGTCCGAGCCGGCCCTCGCGCTGCCCGGGCCCCGGCGGGTGCTGGTCGTCGGCGGCGGGCCGGCCGGGATGGAGGTGGCGCGGCTGCTGGCGGCGGCGGGAGCCGCGGTCCGCCTGCAGGAGGCCGCTGCGGGGCTCGGCGGGCGCCTGGCCGACGCCGCCGCCCTCGACGGGCCGCTGGCGCAACTGCTGGGCTGGATGGAGGGCCAGGTGCGCGCCGCCGGGACCGAGGTGGTGTGCGACCGGCCGTTCTCGGACCCGGCCGAGGCCGAGGGGTTCGACGACGTCGTGGTGGCCACGGGTGCGTCGTGGGCGCCCGAGCACCCGGGGCTGCCCGGTGCCCTCGGCGTGGCCGACCTCGGGCCCTGGCTGCGCCGCGACGACGACACGGTGGGTGCCCGGCTGGCCGTGGTGGGCGTGGGCGAGGCCGGGCTGGCCGTCGCCCGCGCCGCGGTCGACCGGGGCCGGACGGTGGTGCTCGTGAGCCCCGAGGGCTACGTGGCGCCCGGGCTGGGCATGCCGGGCCGGGCCCGGGTGGTCGCCGACTACCTGGCCGCCGGCGGTGAGCTGGCCACGTTCGCCACCGCCTCGCTCGACGGGTCGACGCTGCGCGTCGACGTGGCCAAGGCCGAGCCTCAGGAGCAGCCGGTCGACACCGTGATCGTCGCCGACCCGGTGCCGGTGCCGACGCCGGCCTGGGCCGAGGGGATCACCGCCGCCCGTGTGCACGTCCTCGGCGACGCGGCCGGCCCGGGCGGCCTGCTCGGCGCGTTCCACGGCGCCGCCGACCTCGCCCGCACGATCGCCACGGGAGCCTCGGCATGATCACCCTCACCGTCCCGACCGGGTTCGCCATCGTGGGCTCCGGCACGGGCTGCCCGCCACCGACGGCACGTCGGGCGGTGGGGCTGGGCACTCAGGCGGCGAACTCGACCAGACCCGAGGTGAGGTAGGCGTAGGCCGCCACGAGGAAGGCGGCGTGGGGCTCGACCAGGGCGAACACGGCGACGAGGCAGGCCACCGCCACCAGGGGGACGGTGCGGCCGGCGTGGACGTGGACGCTCTTGAAGCTGCGGAACGGCAGGGTGCTCACCATCAACACGGCGGGCACGAGGGTGACGGCCAGGGCCAGGACGGCGGAGGGCAGGGTGTGCAGCCCCGCCGGCGCCATGAGCACGGTGGCGGCGATCACCGCGGCCGCCGCCGGGCTGGGGAGACCGCTGAAGTGGCTGCCCGGATCGTGGGCGAGGGCGGCGTCGCCGTCCTCCGACGAGGGGCCCGTCGACTCGACCTGTGCCGACTCGGTGTGCGCGGCGTGGACGTTGAAACGGGCGAGGCGCACGGCGGCGGCGGTGAGGAACGCGGCGCCGGCCAGCCAACCGAGCAGGCCCAGCGGCTCGAGCCCCCAGCGGTAGGCCAACAGCGCCGGCGCCACCCCGAACGAGACGAGGTCGGCGAGCGAGTCGAGCTGGGCCCCGAAGGCGCTCGTGGTGCCGGTCAGGCGGGCGATGCGCCCGTCGAACATGTCGAAGAGGATGGCGAGGGCGACGAAGGGGGCGGCGCCGCCGAGGTCACCCCGGAGGGCGTGCACGACGACCGCCCACCCGCACAGCAGGTTGCCGACGGTGAAGAGGCTCGGAAGCAGGGGCAGCAGGGTGCGCCGGGCGGAAGCGGGCCTGCGCTCGTCCTCCCGGGTCACGACGCCAACGCCGGGGTCAGGCGTGCGACGGGGGTGGTGCCGCCGCGCACCTTGTCGCCGGGGGACACGAGGATGTCGGCGTCGGGCGGCAGGAAGAGGTCGATGCGGGAGCCGAACTTCATGACCCCGAAGCGCTGGCCCTGCTCGACCAGGTCGCCCGGACGGAGCCGACAGACGATGCGGCGGGCGAGGATGCCGACGATCTGGCGGCAGACGACCGGCCCGCCGTCGCAGTCGAACCACACCTCGGTCCATTCGTTGAGCTCGCCGGCCTCGGGACGGTACGCCGGGAGCCAGCGGCCAGGGTGGTACGAGATCGCCCCGGTGGTGCCTGTCACCGGTGTGCGGTTCACGTGGACGTCGAGCAGGGAGAGGAACATGCTCACGTGCCGCCACTGCCCGGGTGGCGCCCCCGGGCCCGGCGGGTCGCCCGCCACGGTGATGCGGGCGTCGGCGGGGGAGACCACGAGGAGGGGCTCGGTGGGTGCGACGCGGTCGGGGTCGCGGAAGAAGATGAGGAAGAGGACGGCCAGCACCACGGCGGGCAGGGCCCACACCCAGCTCAGCAGGAGGGTGAGCAGGCCGGCGACGACCAGCGCCGCGGCGAAGAACGGCCACGCGGCGCGATCGACGAACATCTCGCCCCCAGGTTACGGAGCCGTGGCCGGGTTGCCGCCGCACCCGGGCCGGGCATGGGGTGGGGGTGCGGCCGCTAGGTGTCGGCGGCCACGGCCGCCCAACCCTCGACCACGCTCGGGTAGGTCGGCGCCCAGCCGGTGGCCGCCTTGAGGCGATCGTTCGAGGCTCGGATCGAACGGGTGAGGATGGGTGCCTTGGCCTCGACCGCTCGGCGCACGACCTTCGGCGGGCGGCGCAGGCGTCCGACGCCCATCGCCTGGGCCATGGCCTCGTCGAGCTCGCGGCGGCGGACGGGCCGGTCGTCGACCACGTTGTAGGCGCCCGCCGGCGCCCGCAGCGCCGCGGTCACGGCGGTGCCGGCGTCGTCGGTGTGGACCAGCGACCACCACGCCTCGGGGTCGCCGGGCGTGGGACTGACCCGGCGGCGCACCAGCTGCGCCTGCTCCCGGGTGTGGCCGGCGGTGGGACCGTAGAAGTTGCCGAAGCGCAGCACGATCCCGACCGCCCCGGCCTCGGTGACCCGGCCGGCGCTGGCCTCGGCGGCCAGCACGCCGCCGAGCTCGCCCGGCGGCTCGATGGGCTCGTCCTCGTCGATCCACGCCTCGCCGTGGTCGGCGTAGGCGAAGGCCAGGGCCTCCTGCACGAAGCGCTCGGCGCCGTGGTCGAGGGCGGCGTCGGCGAGCAGGGCGCTGGCCTCGGTGCGGAGGCGCTCGTTCTCGGCCCAGGCGCTCGACCGCCAGGCCTGCGACGACGGCGGGATGCGGGTGGCCAGGTTGACGACGACGTCGTGCCCCTCGGTGGCGGCCTTGACCGCGGCGGCGTCGAAGAGGTCGACGGCCACGGCGTCGGCGCCGAGGGCGCGGAGCAGGTCGGCCTTGGCCGGCGTGCGGGCCACCCCGGTGACCCGGTGGCCGTCGGCCACGAGGGCGCGCACCGCGGGTTGGCCGACGACGCCGGTCGCGCCGGCGACGAAGACCCGTTTGGGCTCGGCGCGGGGGAGGTCGTGGGCGTCGGTCATCGGGCACTTCGCTTCGTGGTGATGGAACGGATCCAGGTGGCGCCCCGCTCCAGCGCCTCGGGGTGGGCGTTTCGCAGGGCCTCGCCGACCATGTCGGCGACCGTCGCCCCGGCCAGTGAGGCCCGCCACGCGTCCTCGGCCCGGTGCATGGCGGCGGCGATGCCGCAGGGCTCGGGGTAGGTGGCCTGGGGGACCGCGGCCGGGCCGCACCGGCGGATCTCGGTGCAGCGGAACGCCCGGCGGCCGCCCTCGACGGCGAGCACCACGTCGAGCAGCGTGATGTCCTCGGCCGGCCGGGCCAGCCGGTAGCCGCCGTGGCGGCCGGCGCTCGACGTGACGATGCCGGCCTCGCGCAGGGCCTGCAGGTGCTTGGCCAGGTAGCTGGGGGTGACCTCGTGGTACTCGGCCAGCCGGGCGGCGGGGAGGGTCATCCCCTCCGGCAGCACCCCCAGGAGGGTGCAGCAGTGGATGGCCCACTCGACGCCTTCGCCCAGTTGCATATCCGGATACTAACTATCCGGATAAAGAGTGTCCAGGTTTATGGGACCAAGGAGGTCAGCCGCCGGCGTCGAACGAGACGAGGTCGACCTGGCCCGAGCCGCCGGTCACCGTCGCCTCGCGGACGAGGCCGACGCCGCCACCGTCGTCGAGGTGTCGGTGGGCGTGGATCGGGCGGCGGGGCGGGCCGTCGTGACCGTAGCGGACGACGGGCCCGGGATCGCGCCCGAGGAGGTCGACCGGGTTTTCGAGCGCTTCGCCCGCCTCGACCCCGCCCGCTCGGCGGCCGACGGCGGCACGGGACTGGGGCTGGCCATCGCCCGTGACGTCGCCGTCCGACACGGCGGGACCATCGAGCTGGTCGGCCACGGTTCGGCGGACCTGCCGGGCGCGCGCTTCGTCGTGTCGCTCCCGCTGGCCGACTGAGGGGGGCGGCTCAGCCCATCTGGTCGACGGCCAACTTGGCGGTGGCGAGGTCGGCGCCAGTGAGCTCGCGGTAGCGCTTGATGGCCTCGAGCTTGTTGCCCGCCTGCACGAGGGCGACGATCTCGGCGTCGGGCCCCTCGGGCGCCGGCGGCTCCTCCCACTGCAACCCCGCCTGGGTCAGCAGCCGGGCCACGTTCCACTCGACCGCCTCGATCCGCCGACTGACCGCGGCGATGCTCTGGCTGACGTAGACGCTGTCGGTGTTGTCCATGGCTCACAGCCTGCCCCACGGGGCGCGGCCACCGCCGCGGTTCCTGTCAGCGCGCCCCGGGATCATGTCGGCATGTGCCTCGAATGCGACGGATGGACCGATGACGAGATCTACGACCACTACGACGAGCTGATCGCCACCTACGCCTCCCGAGGCCTCGCCCCTGACCAGCGGGCGCTCCAGGTGGTGCTCCCGGCCGACATGGTCGGCCCGCGTGTCCGCCGCTGGCAGCCCTGCCTCGACCTCCCCGACGTCGTCATCGGCGGCCACCCCGACCGCCCGAGCCGACACCTGAGGCACTAGCACCGCCGCTCCCCCCGCCGCCGGCGTTGAAGGGGTGTATGACGATGTATGATCTCTGTATGACGATGGTGAGCTTCCGCTGCGACGAGCAGACCGTCGTATCCATCGACCGGTGGGCGGCGAAGCTCCACATCGACCGGTCGCAGCTGCTCCGCGAGGCGGTGCGCCTACACCTGAACCGCCTCGCCGTCGAGAACGAGGACGCCGGCTGGTCGTCGGTACCACTCGATGACGGCCAGCGGGCGCTGGCCACGATCGCGGACTGGGGTCCCGCCGAGGACTGGTCGGACTGGGCCGATGCGGCGGGGTGAGATCTGGTTCGCCGCGACGCCGGGCGGCGACCGCCCCGTGCTGGTCCTCACCCGTGACCCGGTGGCCGACCGCATCGGCGCGGTCGTCGTCGCCGGGCTCACCCGCACGGTTCGGGGTCTGGTGTCCGAGCTCCCGCTCGATCCGGCGGTCGACGGCGTACCCGCCGAATGCGTCGTGAATTTCGACAACCTCCACACCCTGCCCAGAGAAGCATTTCGACGTCGGGTCGCGGCGCTGTCGCCGCCGCGACTGGCCGAGGCTTGCCGCGTGCTGGCTGCCTCGACCGGTTGCTGACCGGCGGGTTGGCGACCCCGGGGCGGCGCCGCTACCCTGCTCGATGCGGGGTGGAGCAGTCTGGTAGCTCGTCGGGCTCATAACCCGAAGGTCGCAGGTTCAAATCCTGCCCCCGCCACCAAAGACCTTGAGAAGCCGGGCCTTGCGGCCCGGCTTCTACCGTGTTCAGGCGGTCTTCTTCCGGTTCTTCCACCGGGTGTGGCCGGTAGAAGCGGGGTCGGCGATGAGGTTGGCGAAGATCTGTGCCGCTTCGGCTTGCATGCCGGGCAGCACGTGTTGGTAGCTGTCGATGGTGAAGCTGGCCCGGGAGTGGCCGAGTCGTTCGGCGACGACCTTGGCGGGCACGCCGGCGGCGATGAGCAGCGTGGCGTGGGTGTGGCGCAGGTCGTGGAGTCGGATCCTCGGGACCGGCGCGCGGCGGACCATCCGGTCGAAGGTCTGCGAGATCGCCTGGGGGTGGATCGGTTCGCCGTGCTGGTCGGTGAACATCCACTCGGTCGCTTCGAGTCCGGCGGCGGACCGCTCGGTGCTCTGCCATGTCCGCCACGCGCTGAGCACGTCGACGGTGGCGAGGTCGATGTCGATGCGCCGTCGGGCGCTTCGGGTCTTGCCTCGGCTGGCTCCGATCTGTGGGGTGATGTCGGGGGTCTCGAGGACCTGGTAGGCGATGTCGACCCGGCCGCGGTTGATCGACAGCGTTGCGGCCCGCAGGTCGAGGTCGTTCCATTTGAGTCCGAGGAGCTCGCTGCGACGCATGCCCGTGAACGCTGAGGTCCAGATCGCGGGGAAGTAGCGGTGTCCGGCGGCGTGGCGCAGGAAGGCGGCGAGCTGGTCGGCGGTCCAGACCTTCTGCTCGTCGGCTGGCCGTTGCCGGGGTGCCTTGGCGATCAGGGCGACGTTGCGGCTGACGTAGCCGCGCTGCACGGCATCGTTGAGCGCGCCGCGGACGACGACGTGGATCTCCAGCACCGTTTTGGGTGCGAGCGACCGGGAGCCGTCGGCCGGCCGCAGCTTCGACTCGTACAGATCCTCGATCTGCTGCGGGCGAAGCCGCCGAATCGGTGTCGATCCCAGTGCCGGCAGCACGTGCCGGTTCACGATCCGCTGGTAGCCGTGCCAGGTCGTGGGGCGGAGCTCGATGCGCTTGGCCGGTAGCCATGTCTGGGTCAGGTAGGCGCCGAAGCTCAACCCTCGCCCGCGGTCATCGGGGCCCTTCAGATCCCGGGCGAGACGGCGCGCGAGTTTCTCGGCGGCGGCCTTGTCGGTGCCGGCGGCGTGCCAGCGCCGTATCTCTCGGCCGGTGACCGGGTCGAGCCCCTCATAGATCACCGCGTACCAGCGGTTGCCCTTCCGGGCGACATATCCGTCCATCGTTCGATTCCTCCACCGGCCCCGACCATCGGGACCCGGTAGAAGAATCGGTAGAGCACCTCCGAAGACTGTCGGCCGAATCCACTTCGGAGCCAATCCGAAGAGCCTTCCCACGTCGATTGGCGTGCGGTCGCCGGCGGCATGTTTGGTTGCTCGAGCGCCCCGGCGGTTGCGTTCCTCAGCCGGGGGCGCCGGCGCCGGTGAGGTCGGGGGGCGACGTCACCACTCCTGGCGGGCTTCCTCCGCGAACCCTTGGATATCGGCGAGCTCGAGCTCGAGCCCGTCGTCGGTGCGAAGCCGGCCGGACCACGTCCCGAACACCTGGTGCGTCTCGGAGCCCTTGTCGCGACCCGGCAGCTGCGTGTGCTTGTCATACCGAGGTTCGAGCGTGACGTCGAGCTGACCGCCGGGATCGACCACCCGCCACGGACGCATCGGCACATCCCAGTCGTAGGACCAGTCGAGCTCGCGCCCAATCTTGGTCAGGCGCCCGTCGACGATCAGGCCGTTCTCGGTGTAGCCCGAGCCCTCCGTCCACTTCGCGCCGAACTGGAGCCCGACGACGTGGTCGCCGCAGCGCCCGCCGCCGCCACCCCAGTTCCAGGTGATCTCCTCGGGCCACCGGCCCCGGCCCACGTCGAGCACGCCCCACGCGTCGCTGCTCCCACCGATGGCACGGCGCTCCTCGCCGACGGTGAGCTCTCCGGTCGCCGGACGGGCTTGATGCTTCGACGTGAAGTTGAAACGTTCCTTGCTCCAGGGGATGACGACGTTGAGCGATTCGTGCCCGGCCGGCAACGCCACCCGCACGTCGAGCGCTCCCGGACGACCGTCGTGTTCGGTCCATGACGCCTGGAGCCGGGTGCCGTCCGGATCGTCGACGATGTCGAGCGCGAAGCCGTCACGGTCGACCCGCAGTGGGGAGGTGCCCGGGCGGTCGGGAAGCACGACGTCGCCACGGTCCATGGTGAGCAACCCGTTGCCGCCGGTCGCGCCGCTCAAGAGGTCAGCCCACCAGACGTCGGCGAGGCCGAAGTGATCGATGTCCGCGTACACCGCGGAGACCACGAGATCACCGGCGAGCACCGCCCAGTAGTCCCACCGCTTGTTCGTGCCGAAGTGGCCGTCGAGGTTCGCCCGGTGCAGCGGCCGGCGAGACCATCCCAACGCGTCGGGGTTGAGCTGGTCGCCTCGGCAGAGGTCGACCTCGTGCGTGAGCTCGTTCTCGTGCGTCACGCCGGCATGCTGCCACGACGACGGAGCTGCGTACCGCAGAGCCGACGACTCAACTCGACTCCGCCGACCGGACCAGACTGGAACGATGTCGCGAGCGTTCGAGCCGGCGCAGCTCGGTCCGCTGACCCTGCGGAACCGCATCATCAAGGCCGCCACCTTCGAGGGGGTCATGCCCCGCGGCGAGGTGAGCGACGAGCTGGTGGACTTCCACGCCCGGGTCGCCGCCGGTGGGGCTGCGATGACCACGGTCGCCTACTGCGCCGTCTCACCGGGCGGCCGGGTCCATCGCGACACCCTCGTGATGGACACCCGCACCCTTCCCGGGCTGCGCCGGCTGGTCGACGCCGTTCACCAGCATGGCGCGGCTGCTTCCGCACAACTCGGTCATGCCGGCCTGGTCGCCAACACCCGATCCAACCGGCTGCCCACGCTGGCACCCTCGACGCGGGTCAGTGCCCCGGCGATGACGGTGGTGCGCGGGGCCAGCGAAGCACAGCTCGACCATGTCGTCGACGACTTCGTGAACGCCGCCCGCATCGCCGCGGACGCCGGGTTCGACTGCATCGAGGTGCACCTGGGCCACAACTACCTGTTGAGCTCGTTCTTCAGCCCGAACCTGAACCGGCGGCACGACCACTACGGCGGCTCGATCGAGAACCGCGCGCGGTTCCCGAGACGGGTCCTCGAAGCGGTGCGCCGCGCCGCGCCGGCGCACATGGCGGTGATCGCCAAGCTCAACATGGACGACGGCGTCCCGGCCGGCTTGTGGCTCGACGACAGCGTGCCGATCTCGCAGCTGCTCGAGTCCGACGGCCACCTCGACGCCATCGAGCTCACCGGCGGGAGCTCGCTTCTGAACGGCATGTACTTCTTCCGCGGCGATGTCCCCATGCGAGAGTTCATCGCCACCCAGCCCAAGCTCGTCGGCCTCGGACTTCGCGTCGCCGGGCGGCGCATCTTCCCGCACTACCCCTTCGAAGAAGCCTTCTTCCTGCCCCTCGCCCGCCAGTTCCGCGCCGAGCTCGACATGCCTCTGATCCTGCTCGGCGGGATCAACCGCCTCGACACGATCGACAACGCGCTCGACGAAGGGTTCGAGCTCGTCGCCATGGCCCGCGCCCTTCTGCGCGAGCCCGATCTCCCCACCCGTCTGGCGACCGAGCAGACCGCCTCCGGGCTCTGCATCCACTGCAACAAGTGCCTCCCGACCATCTACACCGGCACCCGCTGCGTGCTCACCGAGCCGACCCGCGCATGAGGACGCTCGTCGATCGAGTCGCCGCCATCACCGGGGCCGGAAGCGGCATCGGACGCGCGACCAGCGAAGCCCTCGCCCGACGCGGCACCGACATCGCGGTCATCGACACCAACGAGGCCCGGGCCGCGGAGACGGCAGACCTCGTCCGCGCCCACGGCCGACGCGCTTCGGTGCACATCGCTGACGTACGCGACCAGGAACGGCTCGAAGCCGTCGCCGACGAGGTCGTCGACCAGCACGGCGGCTGCCACATCCTCGTCAACAACGCCGGGGTGACCTGCGCCGGAGGCTTCGCGGACGAGGCCCTCGAGGACCTGCACTGGATCGTGGACATCAACGTGTGGGGCGTCGTCCACGGCTGCCGCGCCTTCCTGCCTGTCCTCCTTCGCGCCGACGAGGCACACATCGTCAACCTGTCGAGCATGGTCGGCCTGCTGGGCCTGCCCCACAACGCCGTCTACTCCCTCACCAAGGGTGCGGTCCGCTCGTTCAGCGAAGCGCTCCGGGCCGAGCTGGTCACCACCGACATCGGCCTGACCGTCGTCTTCCCCGGCGCGATCCGCACCGACATCACCAACACGGCCCGCGGCACCCACGCCGCGCAGCTCGCGTCAATGGGCAGCTCACGATTCGCGCCCCTCGCGATGCGACCACCCGCCGTCGCCGCCCGACGCATCGTCGGCGCCATCGAACGCGACCGCGCCCGGGTCACCGTCGGTCCCGACGCCCGCGCGCTCGACCTCCTCGTCCGGTTCTACCCAGGGCGAGCCGGCGCCGTCGGGCGCCTCACGACACGTCTGCGGCGACCCGACGGCGCCTCGTGACGTGCCGGCGCCGGGTTCTCACTCGAAGGTGACCGCTTCGGCTTCGGCGTTCAGCTCAGCGGTGTCGGCGGCGAGGATGAACCCGGCCGCGACGGCGGCGTCGGTCGCGGCGCGGTACGCGGACAGGTAGGCGTCCCGGCTCCCGTACAGGTCCCGGAGCTGGTCGGCGGTGAACGGCGTCGTGCTGCCGAGGGGTGTGCCCTCGCCCGTGTGGGTGGCGGCGGGGACGTCCACGGGCGGCGTGCGGACACCGCCGAGGGCGTTGCCGTGCTCGTCGCGGGCGATGGTGCCGTCGACGACCTGGAGCGGCTCGGCGTGGGGCGGTGGCCGACCTACGACCCAGGCGCGGAGCGCGTGGAGGGCGGCCCGCACGACGAACCGCTGGGGGCCGTCGTTGGCGAAGGGGATCACCTCGCTGAGGTCGAAGAACCCCTCGAACTGGCGGGTGCCCTGCTGGTTGAGGCGGCGCAGGTAGGTGGCGTCGGAGTGGGCGGTGCCGGCCACCTCCCAGGTCCGGATCCGGTCGCCGTCGGGCTGACGGGCGTCGGGGAACGGGGCGTCGGGGCGCAGGAGGAAGAGGTCGCTCTCGGTGATGACCTGCAGGACGGGGGCGGGAGCGTCGGTTCGCAGCCTGGTGGTGGGCGGCTCGTCGGCTTCGACCTCGAAGGACCGGCCGTCCAGCGGGGCGGCGCCGCCGTCGCGGCTGTGGATCAGGAACCCGTCGAACACGCTGGCCAGGGGATCGATGGCGTTGCGGTAGGTGGTGAGCCGGAACGCAGACTGGGACTCGCCGTCGGCCAGGATCACCTCCGGGGAGACGCCGCCGAGTGCGGTTCGGCCCTCGTCGGTGCGCAGGAGGGCGCCTGCTTGGCCGAAGATGTCGTAGGCGAAGGCGTCGCCGGGGTGGTCGAGGTGGCCGTAGCGCTGGGGATCCCACGTCTTCAGGCCGACGGCGGCGTCGCCGAACTGTCCGCCGCCGGTGCTGGTGACGGCGACTTCCTGCGCTGTGACCCCGACCCACGCGTAGCCCTCTCGGAGCACCTCTTCGGCGAAGAACCCGAAGTCCACGTCCACGTCGACGCCCGCGGTGACGTTGAGCCACTCGACCACGACTGTGCCGTTGAAGGCCTGGACGTTGTGCGGGCGCCGGACGAGCATCCGGGAGGTGTAGGGCGCCGTGCGGTCGGGCTCGACGGACCACTCGCCGTCCGTCCGGGGTGGCGCGGTGTAGCGGTACGAGGTCGCTTCGCCGGCGAAGGCGAACTCCTCTTCGACGTAGCCGGCGGCGTCGAGGTCGACGGGCGTCGCCGTCTGCGGGAACCCGTGACGGCCGCCGGAGATCGGTCCCGCGAGCGTTGCCTTCATGCGGCGCCGCCGCCTTCGGGCCGGACGGGGGCGGTCGGCCAGGGCTGGGCGGCTTCGACCTGGGCCGCGACCCGCAGCAGCAGGTCCTCCCGGTTGAGGGCGGCCACCAGCTGCACGCCGACGGGCAGGCCGTCGGGGGTGCGCCCGGTGGGCAGCGAGATGGCGGGTTGACCGGTGATGTTCCAGACGCTGGTGAAGGCCGAGATGGCGCCGGCGTGGGTGTACATGGCTTCGATGTCGGTGGTGTCGAGGAGGCCGAGCGGCGGCGGTGGGCTGGGCAGGGTGGGGGTGAGGAGCAGGTCGTGGTCGGCGAAGAACGGGCCCAGCTCCTGGCCGACCCGTTCGATCTCGTTCAGGCCGGTGAGGACCTCGACGCCCCGGGCGTCCCGGCCGTAGTCGTAGAGCAGCCGGGTGAAGGGCTCGAGGTCGTCGTCGCGGAGGTCGCGGCCGAGGTCGCGGAGGAGCTCGTCGATCGCGGCGGTCATCGGGGCCGCGGAGAAGAACTGCATGACGGCCTGCATGGCGTCGGTGGGGTAGGGGGGAGTGGCCTCGATGACCTCGTGGCCGAGCCCGGCCAGCAGCTCGGCCAGGTCCGTCACGGCGCCGGCGCAGACGGTGTCGGCGGGGGTGCCGTCGGGTCGTGTCGTGCTCACCGCGATGCGCAGGCGGCCGGGGGCGGCGCCGACCGCGTTGACGAAGGGGCGGGCCGGGGGCGGGGCGAGGTAGGCGTCGCCGGGCAGCGGTCCGGCGGCGACGTCGAGGAGCAGGGCGCTGTCGCGGACGCTGCGGGTGAGGGCGTGGTCGACCGACATGGGGCCGGTGAACGCGGCGCGGCGGGGCGCTTTGGGCGTCCGGGCGCGGCTGGGCTTCAGGCCGACGAGCCCGCACGCCGAGGCGGGGATCCGGATCGACCCGCCGCCGTCGCTGGCGTGACCGGCGGGCACGATCCCGGCCGCCACCGCCGCGGCCGTCCCGCCCGAGGACCCGCCGGCCGAGTGGGCGGGGGCGTGGGGGTTGGGGGTCGGGCCCCGCCAGAGGGGTTCGGTGGACCCGTTGAGGCCGAACTCCGGGGTGTTGGTCAGGCCCAGGACGATGAGGCCCGCCGCTCGGTAGCGGGCCACGAGCGCAGAGTCCTCGGTGGCCGGCGGGAGGTCGGCGCACAGCCGGGATCCTCCGGACGTGCGCAGACCGGCTACCTCCTGGCCGAGGTCCTTGACCACGAAGGGGACGCCGGCCAGGGGCCCGCTCGGGCCGGCGGCGGCCTCGGCCAACGCCTCCTCGGCCCGGTGCTCGACGATGGCGTTGAGCTCGGGGTTGCGCTCCTCGACGCGGGCCAGGGCGGCCCGCACCACGTCGGTGGCCGCCACTTCGCCGTGGCGGATGGCGTCGGCCACCCCGGTGGCGTCGCCGTCGAGCAGATCCTGTACGTCGGTCCCCATCCGGTTTCCCCTCGTCTCAGAGTGTGCGGGCGAGGGACCACGCCGTGTGGACGGCGCCCTCGATGTAGCCGACCTCGGCAGCGTCGCCGACCACGTGGACCTCGGCCCCGGCGGCCCGCAGATCGTCGGCCAGGGGCGCTCCGGCTCGGACCTCGCCGGCCACGATCACGGTGCCGGCCGGCGTCCGGCGCTCCTCGCCGTCGATGCGGTGGACGACCTCGGACGGTGTGATCTCGACGACGTCCGCACCCCGGACCAGGGTGACGCCATGGGCGGCGGCCCGGCGCACCGCGGTCCACCGCCGGGGGGCAGCCATCGGCAGCCCGAGGGCGGGGCCGGGCTCGAGCACGGTGACCCGCCGGTGGCGCTCGGCCAGGAAGTGGGCGAGCTCGAGGCCGACGAGGCCTCCGCCCAGGATCACGACGTCGTCAGCGATCGGCATCCACCGCCTGGACAGGGAGCGCAGCCGGTCCGGATCGTCGGAGAGGCGCAGGCGACGCGCCGCGCCGAGCAAGAGGCGCAGGGAGCGACGCCCTGCACTGCCGGGCTCGCCGGTGACGAGCGCCCGGAGCTGGTCACCGGTCTGGACGTGGGGGAGGCGCGCCCCAGGGAGGTCGGGCCGGCCACGGTCGGCACCGGTGGCCACCACGACGACGTCCGGCCGGAGGTCCCGGACCGACGATGCCGTCGCCCGCTCGCCGAGCCGCAGGTCCACGCCGAGGCGGTTCAGCTCGCCAGCCTGCCAGTCCACGAACGGCCCGTTCGCCGGGGTCGTGAGCTGGGAGAACCAGGCCGTCCCGCCCAGCCGTCCGGACGCCTCGATCAGCGTCACCCGATGGCCTCGCTCGGCGGCGAGCCGAGCGACCTCCATGCCCGCGGGGCCACCGCCGACCACGACGAGATCGCGGGCGGGGTCGGCGGATGGGAGGTCGACGGCCGCTTCATCGCCGAGGGCGGGGTTCACGGCGCAGTGCGGGGCGTCGTCCCAGAAGTTCTGCTCGACGCAGACGTAGCAGTTGATGCAGGGCCGGACCTCGGCCCGCCGGCCCGCGGCCAACTTGGCGACCAAGCCTGGGTCGGTGAGCAGCTGGCGGCCCATGGCCACGAAGTCGCAGTCGCCGGCGGCGACCATCTCCTCGGCCAGCTCTGGCAGGACCCGCCCGACGGCGATGACCGGGACGTCCACCGCGTCCTTGATCCGGCGGGCGAGGCTCCGGTAGGCGCCGACGGTGTCGGGCAGCGGACCTTCGGTGAAGTTGGCGAAGGAGTTCCGCCCCCACCCGGTGACGTGGATGGCGTCGGCGCCGGCGGCGACGAAGAGGGGGGCGGCGGCGACCGCCTCCTCCGTCGTGAGGGCGCCGGACTCGCCGAACTCGCGTCCCGCCAGGCGCACGAGCACGGCTAGGTCGTCGCCGACGGCCCGGCGCACGGCGGCGACGACCTCGACGGTGAGGCGCGCCCGGTTCTCCAGCGACCCGCCCCAGCGATCGTCCCGGCGGTTGTCGGCCCGGGCGAGGAACGTGGACAGGACGTACCCGTGGGCGACGTGGACCTCCACGGCGTCACCGCCCGCATCGCGGACCCGGCGGGCGGCCTCGGCGAACTGGTCGACGAGCCAGGCGATGCCGTCTTCGTCGGCCTCCTGGTAGGTCGGGACCTGACCGCCGGTCGTGGCGATCAGCTTGGCGAGCTCGTCGGGGGTGTTGTCCTGCAGCGACGACAGGTCCTGGTGGCCCTGGGGGATGGAGGGCACGAAGAGCGGTCGGCCGTCGGCGATGTCGACCCGGGCGGACTTGCCGTGGTGGGTGAGCTGCACGCAGAGCCGGGCGCCCTCGGCGTGGACGGCGTCGGCGAGCCGGGCCAGGCCGGGGATGAACCGGTCCTCGGAGAGGCCCGGCTGGTGGTGCGACGCCGCCCCCACCGGGAACGCCACCGCGCCGGAGCCGGTGATGACCATGGCTGTGCCGCCGGCGGCCCGGGCCGTGTAGTGGGCCACCTCGCCGTCGGTGATGGCCCCCTCGTCGCACAGGTTCATGTCCATCGCCGGCAGTACGACGCGGTTGCGCAGCTCGAGCGGGCCCAACCGGCCCGGGGCCAGCAGGTACCCGAAGTCGCTGGTGTGCCCCCTCACGGGCAGCGATCGTAGACCTCGTAATCGAATCGATCGAACAAGTGAGTAAGATCGCGCAGGAGCGGGCGGAGGGGCCCGCCGGACCAGGGGGGATCCATGCGCGCACACCATCGCCTGCGGACCACGATCGCCATGCTGTTGGTGGTGCTCGTGATCGCCGCCGCCTGCACGAGCGGGGACGACGCCGAGGAGGCCGACGAGGGACCGAACGGCACCGAGTCCACCGAGACGACCCTTGGCGAGCTGACGGCATCCGCCCCTGGGGTGACCGAGGACACGATCACCGTCGCGTACACCTACATCGACTTCGACAGCCTGGTGGAGCAAGGCCTCATCGCCTCGGGCTGGGGTGACCAGGAGGTGGCGTTCCAGTCGCTGGTCGACGACCTCAACGAGCGTGGGGGGATCAACGGCCGCCAGGTCGAGGTGGTCTTCGAGCCGTACAGCCCGGTCGGCACCGAGGAGGCCGAGGCGGCGTGCCTTCGCCTCACCGAGGACACCGAGGTCTTTGCCGTGCTCGGCGGGTTCCTCGGCCCGGCTGAGCCGGCGAACAGCTGCATCGTCGGCCAGGGCAACACGATCCTGGTCGGCGGGGTCCAGAGCGAGGAGCGCCTGGCCGACGCCCAGGCGCCCTGGATCACCGACCGGGCCCAGCGAACCCGCAAGGCCGGCATCCTCCTGCAGTTGCTGCAGGACGAGGGGCACCTCGAGGACGCCAGCGTGGCGCTGGTCACCAACATCGACGCCGAGGACATCCGCGGCGACGTCCAGGCCTCCCTCGAGGAGTTCGGCGTCGATCCGGTGGAGGACCTGCTCCTGGACGCGCCCATCGGCGACATCCCCGCCGAGGACGCCGCGTGGGGCCCGTTGGCCGAGCGCATCCGGGGCTCGGGCGCCGACACGGTGATGATCGTCGGCAACCCCAGTTCCGCGGTCCGCAACCTCGCCAGCCAGGGCCTCGACGTCGACCTGTGGGCCACCGACGAGGACTCCCTGCAGAACCTCGGCGCCACCGTCGAGCCCGCGGACGCGGAGGGCACGCTGACCGCCACCCCGCCGACCGGCGACGACGTCCTGGACGCCGAGGGCATCGCGGCGTGCCTGGACGCCTTTACCGCAGCCAACCCCGACGTTGATGTCAGCCTGCCCTCCGAGCTGGAGGAGGGCGATGAGGCCTGGATCTCGGGGATCCTCCTCGGCTGCGGGTTCCTGGAACTGTTCGAGGCCGTCGCCACCGAGGCAGGGGCCGACCTGACCAACGTGAGCTTCGCCGACGCCGCCGGCCGTCTGGACGAGTTCTCGTTCGGGGTCTCACCGTTCGCGTCCCTCGGTGACAAGACCGATGCCAACGACTCGTTCCAGCTGGCCGAGTTCAGCGCCGACGTGGGCAGGAACGGTGGGCTGGAGCCGCTGACCGACGTCACCGACGTCACCGGCTAGGTGGCCGAGCCCTCGGAAGGGGGTGGCGCGGCGACGCTGACGGCAGGCCTCCTCGCCCAGGAGGACGACCTCCACCGTCGGGACCCGCCCGCCCCCCTCGACCGGGACCACCAACTCGGGGCCAACGAAGGCGAACTGACCCTCCGACAGGGGCTGGCCAAGGGGGGCCTGTTCACCTTCGTCGTCCTGTTGGTGCTCAACTCGCTGGACGAGCTCGAGAGCGCCGCGCTCACGGTCCTCGGTCCCGACATCGCCCACACGCTGCACATGAGCGACGGCGCCATGGTCTTCGTCGCCTCGGTGGCCAGCGCCTTCTTCGTCGTCGGTGCGGTGCCGCTGGGCTGGCTGGCCGACCGGGTCCGGCGGGCTCCGATCGTCGGGGTGTGCAGCCTCGTCTTCTCCGCCATGGTCTTCCTGTCCGGCCTGGCCATCAACGCGTTCTGGCTGTTCTGGGCCCGGTTCGGTGCCGGCATCTCCAAGGCCAACACCGTTCCCGTGCACGCGTCGCTCCTCGCCGACACCTATCCGATCACGGTCCGGGGGCGCATCGGCGCGACCACGGCCATGGTCGGTCGTGTCGTCGGAGCGCTCAGCCCGCTGATCGTCGGCGGCATCGCCGTCGCCGCGGGCGGGGTGGACGAGGAAGGATGGCGGTGGGCCTTCTACCTGCTCGGCCTCCCGGTGGCAGTTGCGGCCGTCGTCGCCTTCTGGCTGCCCGAGCCGGTGCGCGGGCGCTGGGAGAAGGAGGACGTGGTCGGCGCCGTCGCCGACGAGGGCGACGTCCCGATCTCACTCGAAGCCGGGTTCGCCCGCATCTGGCAGATCCAGACGATGCGGCTGGTCATCGTCGCCTTCTCGGCGCTGGGGTTCATCCTGTTCCCGCGCGAGTCGCTGGCCAACTTCTTCCTCGAGGAGGAGTTCGGCCTCGACGCCCTGGGCCGGGGCGCCGTCGCCTTCACCTACGGCGTGGCCATGGCGGTGACCTTGCCGTTCGCCGGCCGCTGGTTCGACCGTCTCTACAAGCAGGATCCGGCCCGGGCCCTGGCCATGGTGGGCTACCTGATCCTGCCCGGCGCGGTGATGGTGCCGATCCAGTTCTCGATGCCGAACGTCGTCTTGTTCACGATCACGGGGATCCCCACGACGGTGGCGGCCGGCGCCGCGGTCGCCATGGCCGGGCCGCTGCTGCAGCAGGTCGTCCCGTACCGGCTCCGCGGCATCGGCACTGCGCTGGGCACGCTCTACATCTTTCTGATCGGGGCGCTCGGCGGTGCGCTGCTGTCGGCGCTGCTGGTGGGCAGCTTCGGCGAGCGCACCGCGGTGATCGTGTTGTCGGTGCCGGCCACGCTCATCGGCGGCACCATCCTCATCCGGTCGTCGCGTTCGATCCGCTCCGACATCACCATGGTGGTCGACGACCTGCGCCGCGAGCACGCGGAGGCAGAGGCGATGGCCGCCGATCCCGACCACGTCCCGGCGCTCGCGGTGTCGGGCATCGATTTTTCCTACGGCCAGGTGCAGGTCCTCTTCGGTGTGAGCCTCCACGTCGAGCGCGGCGAGACCCTGGCGCTGCTGGGCACCAACGGCGCCGGCAAGTCGACCGTCCTGCGGGTGGTCGCCGGGCTCGGGACGCCCTCGCAGGGCTCGATCCGGCTGAACGGCCGCAACATCACCTACACCTCACCCGAGCAGCGGTCGGCCATGGGCCTGCAACTGCTCCCGGGCGGACGAGGGGTGTTCCCGACGATGTCAGTGGCACAGAACCTGGAGATGGGCGCCTACCTCCTGCGCGACGACCATCGGCTGCGGCAGGAGCGGATCGACCGGGTCCTCGAGCTGTTCCCCGTCCTCGCCGACCGTCGCCGCCAGCTCGCCGGGTCGCTGTCCGGCGGTCAGCAGCAGCAGCTGGCGCTGGCTCGGGTGATGCTGCACGACCCCGAGGTGCTGATCATCGACGAGCTCTCCCTCGGCCTCGCCCCCATCGTGGTGGCCGAGCTCCTGGAGACCCTCGAGCGCCTGAAGGAGGAGCGGGGCCAGACGATCGTGGTCGTGGAGCAGTCGCTCAACGTCGCCCTGCAGGTCGCCGACCGGGCCGTGTTCCTGGAGAAGGGCGAGGTCCGCTTCGAGGGCCCGGCCCAGGAGCTGGCCGACCGCGACGACCTGGCCCGCGCCGTGTTCCTCGGCCGTGAGGGCGGCTGATGATCCTCGCCGCGGACTGGATCACCCCCCAGCTGGTCTTCAGTGGCGTCGTGTCGGGGCTGGTCACCGGCTTGGTCGCGCTCGGCGTGGTGCTCGTGCACCGCGCTACCAAGGTGATCAACTTCGCGGTGGGGAACATGGGTCTGCCCGCGGCCGCGCTCCTGGTGCTGCTCACCACCAACTACGGGCTGCCGTTCTGGCCGTCGGTGCTGCTGAGCCTCCTCGTCGGGGCCGCGTTCGCCGCCGCCGCCGAGCTTGTCGTCGTCCGCCGCCTGTTCCGGGCGCCCCGGGTAATCCTGCTCGTCGCCACCATCGGGATCGCCCAGCTCGCCCAGGCCGTCGTCCGGTCCTTCCCCGACCTGGAGACGACCCAGGGCGCCCGCTACCCCGTGGCGATCGGCGGCGTGTGGGAGGACGTGGCCGGCATCCGGGTGACGGGGCCCGAGCTGACCGTGCTGGTCGTGGTACCGGTCCTGAGTCTGTTCCTCGGCTGGTTCCTGAACCGCACGACCTTCGGGCGCACGGTCCACGCGTCGGCCGACAACGCCGACCTCGCCCGCCTCTCCGGCATCAGCCCCAAGACGGTGTCGACCTTCGTGTGGGTCGTGGCCGGTGTCCTGTCCAGCCTGTCGCTCATCCTGCTGTCGGGGATGGCCGGCTCGCCCGCGGGCATCGAGAGCCTCGGTCCGAGCACCCTGAACCGGGCCCTGGTGGCGGCGGTGCTCGCCGGGATGGTCTCGTTCCCCCGGGCGATGCTCGCCGGTGTCGCCCTCGGCGTGGCGGAGGCGGTGATCCGGTTCAACTGGTACGACCAGGCCGGCCTGGTCGACTTCGTGCTGTTTCTCGCCGTGGTGGTCGCCGTGTTCTTCCAGTCCCGCGGCCAACGCGAGGAGGCGGCCACCTTCTCCTTCGCCCCGCGGGTGACCCCCGTGCCCGACCGCCTCCGCGCCATCTGGTGGGTGCGGCACCTCGGGCTGCTGGTCGGCGCGGCCGCGGTCCTGGTCGCGGCCCTCGTGCCCGTCGTCGTCACCCAACCCTCCCGCCACCTGCTCTACACGCAGATCCTGCTCTTCGCCATCGCCGCCCTCTCCCTCGTCGTGGTGACCGGCTGGTCAGGGCAGCTGTCGCTGGGCCAGATGGCCTTCGCCGGGATGGGCGCCCTGTTCGCCGCCGCCTGCCAGCGGGGCCTCGCCGTCGACATCGGCTGGGGCGACCTGCGCCTCGATGCCGGGGTGGTGCCGCTGCCGTGGGGTGTCTCACTGCTGGCCGGCGCGGCCTTCGCCGCGCTGCTGGCGGTCGTGGTCGGCGTCGGCGCGCTCCGGGTCCGCGGCCTGCTCCTCGCGGTGACCACCTTCGCCTTCGCGATCGCGGCGCAGCAGTACTTCTACCGGCGGCCCCTCCTGTCCGACGGCAACACCACGTCGGTGCCGCTCGTGCGGGGCTCAGTGCTCGGCATCGACCTCGCCAGCCAGCGCGCGTTCTACTGGTTCAGCCTCGTGGTGATGGTGGTGGTGCTCGTCGGGGTCGCCCACCTGCGGCGCACGGGGGTCGGACGGATCACCATCGCGGCCCGGGACAACCCCGACGCCGCCGCCGCCTACACGGTGAGGCGCGCCCGCACGAAGCTCACCGCCTTCGCCCTGGCGGGAGGCCTCGCCGGCCTGGCCGGCGGGCTCATGGCCTCGGCCATCCAGAACGTGCCGCTGACCGAGCGCATCTTCCAGGTCGACGACTCCCTGCGCCTGGTGTCCATGGTGGTCATCGGCGGGCTGACCTCGGTCGCGGGACCCGTGCTGGGCGCCCTGTGGGTCGTCGGACTGCCCGCCATCTTCCCCGGCAACGACACCATCCCCTTGTTCAGCTCGAGCATCGGCCTGCTCGTCCTGCTCCTCTACTTCCCCGGTGGCCTGGTCCAGGTCGGCTACAGCGCCCGCGACGCCCTCGTCCGCTGGCTCGACGCCCGGCTCCCCACCGACGACGCCAAGCACACCCACGCGCCGCCCGCCTCGCTGCGCCGGGCGGCCAGCGCCGACGACGACCTCATCGAGGGCCCGGCGCTGGAGGTGGAGGACATCCGGGTCCGGTTCGGCGGCATCGCCGCGGTCGACGGGGTGAGCCTCACCGTGGGCGCCGAGGAGGTCGTCGGGCTCATCGGCACCAACGGGGCCGGCAAGTCGACCCTGCTCGACGCCATCGGCGGGCTCGTGCCCGCGACGGGACGCATCGAGCTGGCGGGCAGGAGCCTGACGGGCCGGTCGGCCGCGGCGCGGGCCCAGGCCGGGCTCGGTCGCACCTTCCAGGCGGCCGCGCTTTTCCCTGAGCTCACCGTCCGCGAGACCGTCCAGGTCGCCCTCGAGGGCCGAGGCCGGACCGAGTTCCTCACCAGCGCGTTCGCCCTGCCACGGTCCCGCCGGCGGGAGCGAGCACGGGCCGCGGAGGCGTCCGAGCTCATCGACTTCCTCGGCCTCGGACGCTACGCCGACGCCTACATCGCCGACCTGTCGACCGGGACGCGCCGCATCGTCGAGCTGGCCGGCCTGCTGGCCCTCGACGCCCGGGTGTTGTGCCTCGACGAGCCGACCGCCGGTGTGGCTCAACGGGAGACCGAGGCCTTCGGGCCCCTGATCCTCGAGATCCGCCGTGAGCTGGGGGCCGCGGTCGTGGTGATCGAACACGACATCCCGCTCATCATGAGCATCTCTGACCGGGTGTACTGCCTGGAGCTGGGCCGGGTGATCGCCGAGGGCCCGCCGACCGAGGTCCGCCACGACCCTGCGGTGGTGGCGTCGTACCTGGGCACCGACGAGCGGTCCATCGACATCAGCAGCCATGGAGCCCGGACGTGACCGGCAGCGGAACGGCCACCACCAAGGACCGACTCCTCGACGCCGCCGAGCGGCTGTTCGCACGCGACGGCGTGCACAGCGCCCGGATCCGGGACATCAACGAGCTGGCCGGTCAGCGCAACCCCTCCGCGCTCCACTACCACTTCGGGTCCCGCATGGCCGTCGTCGAGGCGATCCTGCTGCGCTACCAGTCGGCCATCGACGTGACCGTGGCCGACGCCCTCGATCGCATCGAGGCCGACGGCCGCGAGCCCGACATGCGCGAGGTCGTGGCTGCCGTCGTCCACCCGGAGGTCGCGGCGCTCGACACGCAGTCGGGCCGGGACTGTGTCCGGATCATCCCTCAGCTCCTCCCGGCGCTCAGCCGCAACCTGCGGGCGGGTGTCGTCTACCCGGCCACGCTGGAGAGCCGCCGGATCCTGGACCTGCTGGACGATCGGATGGCGGCCCGATCCATCCCCGAGCGCGTCCGGCGCGAGCGACTCGTCACTTACTCGCTGGTCTTCACCACGATGCTCGGCGAGCGCGCCCACGCCATCGAGGAAGGCCTCGACCTCCTCCTGAGCCGCGACGAGTTCGCCATCCACATGGTTGACCTGCTCGAAGCACTCCTGACCGCACCTTCCCGCCTGGCCGTCGACACCGAACCACCGGAGGGACGATGACCGACCGCTCGATCCACCTCGGCGACATCATCGAGGTCCTCGCCGACGCCATCGCCGACAAGCCGGCGTTGATCACCGCGGCGGGCCGGCTGACGTACCGCCAACTCGACGAACGAGCCACCCGCCTGGCCAACCACCTGCGCCAGATCGGCATCGTCGCCGGCGACCACGTGGCCATCCACGCCATGAACTGCCCCGAGTGGGTCGAGGCCTTCTACGCCTGCTTCAAGCTGCGTGCCGTTCCCATCAACATCAACTTCCGCTACGTCGAGAGCGAACTGGCCCACCTCTACGAGGACGCCGATGCTGTCGCCTCGATCGTCGCAGCGGAGTTCGTCGACCGCGTCCCGCCGCTGCACCACCGGCTGGTCATCGGCGACGACTACGAGGCGGCACTGGCGACGGCGTCGCCGGAACGAGACTTCGACGAGCGGTCCCCCGACGACCACTACATCGTCTACACCGGCGGGACCACCGGCATGCCCAAAGGCGTCGTCTGGCGCCAGGAGGACATCGTGCTCGGAGCGATGAACTCCATGCGCTACGGCCGGCCGCTGGCGAGCGTGGACGAGCTCGGCGAGGAAGCGAAGGCCGCCGCGGGACAGCTTCGCCTCATGGGGCTCGGTCCCATGATGCACGGCGGCAGCCAGTGGGTCATGGGCAACACCCACGTTGCCGGCGGTGCGTTCGTGCTCTACACCGGACGCCGCTTCGACGCGCGCGACGTGCTCGAACTGGCGGCGTCCTCGCAGACGACGATGATCAGCACGATCGGCGACGCCATGGCCCGCCCGATCGCCGAGGCGCTGCTCGCCCCGGACCCGCCCGCGGTCGACCTCACCAACCTGCTCGCCATCGGCAACGGCGGCGCTCCGCTCTCCACCGCCGTCCGCGAGCAGCTGCGCGCCGCGCTGCCAAACGTCACGATAATCGACAGCTACGGGGCGTCCGAGACCGGATCGACCGGCACCCGTCCCGACGCCGGCGAGGGGTTCGCGTCGCCCCGCTTCCACACCGGGCCGGACGTGGCCGTCCTCGACGACCAGCTCCGGCGCTGCGATCCGGGCGAGGTAGGGATGCTCGCCCGCACCGGCCACATCCCGCTGCGCTACCACAAGGACCCCGACAAGACGGCGAAGACGTTTCCTGTCATCGACGGCGTCCGGTGGGTCATCCCCGGCGACTTCGCCCGCCTCGAGGAAGACGGCAGCGTCAGCGTCCTCGGCCGCGGCTCGGTGTCGATCAACTCCGGCGGCGAGAAGATCCACCCCGAAGAGGTCGAGGCCGCCCTCGTCCGCCACGACGCGGTCTTCGACGCCGGCGTCGTCGGCACCCCGAGCGACCGCTGGGGCGAGCAGGTGACCGCCCTCGTGCAGCCCCGCCCCGGCAGCGCGGTGACCGCCGATGACCTCCGGGCCCACTGCCGAACGTCGATGGCCGACTTCAAGGTCCCAAAGGAGATCGTGTTCGTGGAGGAGGTCCCTCGCACACCGGTCGGCAAGCTCGACTACCAGAAGGTCCGCCAAGAGGTCTTGCACCGCCTCAGCGGAGACCCGCAGTGACCCGGCCTGGTCTCCGGTCAGTTCCCGGCTACCAACGTTGGCGAGCCTCCTCGGCGAAGCCCTGGAGAGCGTCGAACGGGAGCAGCGGTGTCTGAGCCCGACCGTACGGAGTCCCGGGTGGCTGGTCCGGGCGTCGCCTTCCCCGACTTCGCGGTCGCGTGCGGCGAGGAGGCGTCGGATCCGTTCGTGGTCCACGAGGGCCGGGAGATCCGCGTCGACGAGCTCGCCGCGTCGGGTCACCTCGACCGTCAGGACGAGGACCTCGCCGCGGTCGCCGGGCTCGGCGTCAGGCTCTGGCGCTACGGCATGCCGTGGCGGCTCACCGAGCCCGAGGCGGGCGTCTACGACTGGTCGCTGTGGGACCGGGCGCTCGCGTCCTGCGAGCGCCACGGCCTGGTGCCGATCGTCGACCTCTGTCACTTCGGGCTCCCGGCCCACCACCGCGGGTTCGCCGATCCGGAGTGGGTGGAGGGCTTCGTCCGCTACGTGGACGCGTTCCTGGCCCGCTACCGGGAACCGGTCCTGTTCACCCCGGTCAACGAGCCGATGATCACCGCGATGTGCTCGGCGATGTGGGGGATCTGGAACGACCGGCGCGCCAGCCGGACCGACTACTTCCGGGCCCTGGCGCACGTGACCCTCGCCAACCTCGAAGCCGTCGCCCGGATCGACGCTGATCGGGACGGTTGGTGGATCGGCGCCGAAGGCTTCGGCTGCCACGTCGCGGCCACTCCTGATGACGAACCCGCGGCGACCACGGCTCGCGAGCTCGAGCAGCTCACCTGGGACCTGCACCTCGGCGTCGAACCACCGGCCTCGGTGGCCGACATCGGCGACCACGTCGAGGACGCGGTGCTCGAACGCATCGCCGCCCTCGCCGGCCCGACCGAGCGCGTCGTCGCGGGGCACGACGTCTACCCCGTCAGCGTCATCGTCCACGGCGACCGCGAACCGCTGTCGATCGACGAGCGCCTCGCGGCCTACGACCACGAGGCCCGAGCCTGGCACGCCCGCTACCAACGCCCGTTCTGGATCGCCGAGACCTCGAACCTCGGACTACCGGTCGGCGACGGGTCCGCCTGGCTCGGCGCGCTCGTCGAGACCCTCGACCGCCTCCGCGGCGACGGGCTCCCGGCCCGGGGGGTGTGCTGGTACAGCCGCGGCGACCAGGTCGACTGGCAGACCATGCTGGCCCGGCCCGTCGGCGAGGTC
This sequence comes from Acidimicrobiales bacterium, assembly GCA_041908445.1. GTDB lineage: Bacteria > Actinomycetota > Acidimicrobiia > Acidimicrobiales > DATDAH01 > JAEUJM01. The sequence continues at coordinate 36,028 of JAYRFK010000007.1, forward strand.
ACCGAGGTCGGCCTGTTCGACACGGACCGCCGACCGAGGCCCGTGGCCGCGGTGTACGGGGAGCTTGCAGCGTCGCGGGTCCGAGCCAGCACGGGATCGGCGTGAGGGAGGTGACCGGCGTGAAGCGCCTCCTCGCCGTCGCCGTGGTCGGGTTGAGCCTGCTGGCCGGGTGCAGCGGCGATGACGGAGACGTCGCCGGCCCCGACAAGCCGGCGGTGACGACCACGACCGAGGCAGCGTCGCTGGTCGGCGAGGCCACGGTGACCGGGCCGTTGACCGGTGGTCAGCACGGGTTCCCGCAGACCTCCACGCCCTTCGACCTCGACGCCGCCGGCTACGTCGAAGAGGAGTTCCTGCTCGACGGAGAGGCCACCTCGTACCGCTACACCGACGAGCCGGGCGACGACGGCGAGTGGTCGGCCGAACCGGCTGACACCTCGCCCTACACGACGCGGATCCTGGTCCGGCGTCCGGAGGACCCGGCGGCCTTCAACGGGACAGTCGTGGTCGAGTGGCTCAACGTCACCTCGAACGTGGACGTCGACGTGGACTTCGGGTTCCTGGCCGAGGAGCTCCTGCGGGAGGGGTACGCCTGGGTCGGGGTGACCGCTCAGGAGGTCGCCGTCACCAGCACCGGCGGCGGGCAGTTCGGCGACGCCGCCATCGGGTTGCAGGCCTGGGACCCCGAGCGCTACCACGACCTGTCCCACCCCGGCGACGCCTACTCGTACGACATCTTCTCCCAGGCCGGCGCCGTGCTGCGGACCGAGGCCGGCCAAGCAGCCCTCGGCGGCCTGGTCCCCGACCATGTGCTCGCCGACGGCGAGTCCCAGTCGGCGTTCCGGCTCCTGACCTACGTCAACGCCGTTCACCCGCTGGCGCAGGTCTTCGACGGCTTCCTGATCCACAGCCGCGACGGCGGCGGCGCCCCACTCGCTGACCCGGCCGTCACCGACCCCGAGACCAGCCGGGTCCGCACCGACGGCGACGCCCCGGTCCTGCAGGTCGAGACCGAGACCGACCTCTTCTCCCTCCGGGCCGACGCCCCGTTCCCCGACGCCCGCCAGCCGGACGGCGAGCGGGTCCACACCTGGGAGATCGCCGGCACGGCCCATGCCGACTCGGACTACCTCGCCCACCTCTACGAGCAGGGCACGGCGCAGTTCGAGGACTTCCTCGACCTCCGCGGCGTCCTCGCGGTGGCCAACCAAGGCCCGCAGACCTACGTGATGCGTGCGGCATTGCGCGCCCTGCACGACTGGGTCATCGACGGCGTCGAGCCGCCCATCGCCGAACCGATGGACGTCGAGGCCGGCGCGATCGTGCGCGACGAGCACGGCAACGCCCTCGGCGGGGTCCGCACCCCGGCCGTCGACGTACCCGTCGCCACCCTCACCGGCGAGGGCGTCCCGCTTATCGGCAGCACCATTCCCTTTGCCCCCGCGGAGCTGGCCGAGCTCTACGGCTCCACCGACGGCTACCTGCGGGCCTTCGACGCGGCCCTCGATGACACGGTCGACGCAGGCTTCCTCCTCGCCGACGACATCGAGGAGCTCCAAGCCGACGCCGAGACCGTCCAGATCGGCTGACCGACCGCGAGGTCCCGGGGCCAGCGTCAGACGAGGCGGGAGGTCCCGACGAGCTCGGCCATGTTGTCCACGTAGAACTTCTGGCGGGTCGCGTCGTCGAAGCGCGAGAGGTGGTCGGCGAAGCGCCCCAGCGGGTCTCGGGTGCCTTCAGGGTGGGGAAAGTCGGTGCTGAACAGAAGCAGGTCGGGGCCGACCTGGTCGATCACCCAGCCGACGTCGTCCTTGGGGAAGGGCGTGAACTTGACCTGGCGGCGGATGTAGTCCGCCGCCGGCATCGGCATCGGCAGCGCGGCGAGATCGGGTTCGGTGCGGGCGAACTGCATGGCCCCGTCGAGCTTCTTGAGCATCCCGGGGACCCACTCGGCTCCCTGTTCGATGGCTGCCCCTCGCAGTAGGGAACCGCTCGAACACGCCGTCCAGGGCGAGGGCCGACAGGAAGTTCTCCGGCCAGTAGCCGATGTTGATGAAGTCCTTCGACCGGATGTTCTCGCCGCCCCCGAGGAAGTCGGTGGGGAGGGGCCGGCCGTTCTCTCGGTAGCCGGTCGGTACGAGCCGGCCACCCGTTCCGATGTGACTGACGAAGGGGACATCGGCGTCCTGCAGGCGCGCCCAGAACGGGTCCAGCGCGCGGTGGCTGGGGCCCATGGTCTTCGACGGCGCGGTGGTCTGGACGAGGATCCCTCCGCAGCCGAGCTCCAAGGCGGCGTCCAGCTCGATCATCGCCCGGTCGACGTCGGCGAACGGGATCAGGGGCACCGGTAGGAGGCGGGGGTCCGCGGAGCAGAAGTCGGCCAAGGCGCGGGTGTGAGCCCGCACCCCGCCGTAGAGGAGGTCGAGGTCCTCGGAGAGGAACTGGCCGGGCGCGAAGGTGGAGAACACCAGCTGCGCGTCGATGCCGAACCGGTCGAGGAGCTCGATGCGCTCGCCTGCATCCCAGGCACCCACGGCGTCGTAACCCCGGCCCCACTGCGGTGACTCGACGGTCTCCCCGGCCCGCTGGGCGACTCGGGCCAGGGCGTCCTCGTTGCTCGGGGCCATCGGGAGCGGCAGCACGCGCAGCCGTTCACGGATGTCGGGGTCGGCGTAGGGCCGCAACCAGTCGGTCGGTTCGAGCACGTGGCTGTCGGCATGGAAGTAGCGCTGTGTGCTGGTGGCGACGTCTGCGGTCATGGTCCCCCCGGGCCGATGGTGCCTCGCGACGGTACCCCTGCGGGCCAACGGCCCGCCGTGTCTGGTGATGGCACTCGGTTCTCTGGCCACCGGGATCGCGATGATCGCTCTTGTACGATCATCGCATTGATGCGATAATCTCGTCGATGTGGCCGAGCTCGAGCTCCACGACGAAGTCGTCGAATGGATGGACACGCTCGGCGACACAGAATGGGATCGCACCGTCGTGGTGATCGACCGGCTTGCGACCCTCGGTTCGTCGGCGCGGATGCCCTTGTCGAGGAGCCTCGGTGAGGGGCTGTTCGAGCTGCGCTTCACCCTCGGCCCGACGGCGCGGAGGATCACCTACCGGTTCACCAAGGACGGCCGGATCATCTTGCTGACGACCTTCCGCAAGCAGCGCAACAACGAACGCAACGAGATCGACCGGGCCCGAAAGGCCGCCACGGACTGCGCCAAGCAGTACCCGTGAAGGAGACAACGATGGCTAATTACTCCCGCTGGGACGACATCAAGAACAAGCGCCGGGCGCCCGACGACGAGACCCGCGCCGGCGTCGAGCAGGACCTCGCGCTCGGTCAGCTCATCTACGACCTGCGCACCGGGGCCGGCCTCAGCCAGCGCGAGCTGGCCGAGCGCATGGGCACCACGCAGTCGGTCATCTCCCGGCTCGAGGAAGGCGGCGGCGCGCGCAACCGCATCGACACCCTCGCCCGAGTCGCCACCGCCTTGGACCGGCACCTCATCGTCTCGTTCCCCGCGAAGGTCCCCGCCAAGCTCACCGATGCCGTCCAGGTGGCCTGAGCGCCTGAAACCCGAAGGTCACGCGGTGAACCGCACGCGGTGTTGCCGGTGAAGTTCGCGATGTCGGAGGGGAGGTCGCTGTGCCGACCCTGGCGGAGGGGCGTCGCGCCTCGCAAGCAGACGCAGATCTTCTACTCTTTTTTCTACTCTGCTGGCCGATACCAAGCGGTATAGGCTGGTACTGAACAATCCACCATTTTCGAGAAGGTCCAGGTCAGCGGTACATTCTGGTACGGAAGTGGATGCAATGGGACCTAGACAATCGGGCTCATAACCCGAAGGTCGCAGGTTCAAATCCTGCCCCCGCCACCAA
>JAYRFK010000008.1:0-234858 GCA_041908445.1 Acidimicrobiales bacterium
CCCCCGTCTCGGCGGGGGTTCTGCGCGTTCGGGGCGACGGATGCACCTCCGTGCCGGTCGGCGGCGCCACGGGGACGGCGGTGGAGTCAGTCAGTCCTCGGGTATCTGCGGTAGCGCGGCGAGAAGGGCCGGCAGGTCGTCCTGCGTGGTCTTCCACAGCACGTCGAGGTCGATGTCGAAGTAGTGGTGGACGAGGCGGTCGCGCATCCTGGCGGCTGCCGACCACGGGACGTCGGGGTGCTCGGCCTGGGTGGCGCTGCTGACTTGCTTCGCGGCTTCGCCGACGATCTCGACCAGCTTCGTCAGTGCCAAGCGGAGAAGCTCGTCCTCATCGAGGTCACGTCGTGTTCGACCGCCGGTGTACGCGATCGCCTTCTCGGCGGCGTCCCGCAGGTGCCGCAGTCGGACGACGTCCTCAGGCGGCGTCATAGAGAGGTCGAGCCTCTTCGGTCACGGCGGCACGGAAGTACTCGCTGAGATCGTCACGAGTGCGCAGGTCGACGCGACGTCCGAACAACTGCTCGAAGTCGAGCTCGATGGATGCGAGGCGGAGAAGGCCCGGGACCCGGTCGCGCTCGAACTGGACGAGGAGGTCGATGTCGCTGTCGGGACCCAGCTGGTCGCGGAGGGCTGAGCCGAACAGGGCGAGGTGTCGGATTCCGTGGCGGCGGCAGAGCTCGGCGAGCGCCTCGTCGTCGACGGTGGTACCCGAGGCAAGTTCCACGGGCTCATCCTCCCACGCGATGACATGGGCGGGGCGGAGGCGCTTTCCACAGCGGCTGCCAGACCACCTCCAGACCACGAAATGGCGGTCGCCCATGGTCACGGGCGGTCACCGGCGGTCAGTCGGAAACGGAGCTCGGACCTGGGAAAACCCTGAAACACGGGGTTCTCGCGATCCGTCCTCGTGCCTTCACACGGCAGAGGCCACTGGTTCGAAACCAGTATCGCCCACCCGGAAGCACCCCTGTCTCGGCGGAGCCCTATTCGTTTGGCCGCGGCGCGTTGACCGCTCGGTCTTCTGGGTCCCGCATCACGATGAGCGGCGGGCTGGCTCCCGCGGCGCGTAGCCTCTACGGCATGGCGGTGCCTGCGCTGAGCGAGCTTCGGGCTCGCCGTGAGGAGATCATCCGAGTCGCTGAAGCGCGCGGAGCTCACCGGGTGCGGGTGTTCGGCTCGGTCGCTCGTGGGGAATCGTCCGCTGGGAGCGATGTGGACTTCCTCGTCCAACTCGACGAGCAGCGTGGCCTGTTCGATCTCGGTGGGCTCTTGATGGACCTGCGTGAGCTACTCGGTTGTGACGTGGACGTGACCACCGAGGCTGGACTGCGGCCCCGTGTGGCAGAGCGGGTGCTCGCCGACGCCGTCGACCTGTGAGGGACGATCGCGACCTCGTCCTCGACATGGTGGAGATGTGCGATCTCCTCCTCGAACACGCGGCCGACCTGGACCTGCTGGAGCGCGATCCTGTGGTCCAGGCGGCAGCCCAGCGATGGATCGAGGTGCTCGGGGAGGCAGCGTCGAAGGTCTCCGTCGGCGTCACGTCCGCTCACCCCGAGATCCCTTGGCGGGACATCATCGGGACCCGGGTGATCCTCGCCCACGCGTACTTCCACATCGACCCCGCCGTGATTCGGCAGGTCATCGGCACCGACGTCCCGCAGCTCCGCCGTCAGCTCGACGGCGTACTCGTGGGTTTCGACGAGGACTAGGGCCGTGAGAATCGTCGGCTCGCGTGGGGCTGCTGCGCTGATCGGGGCCGCATCGTGGACGGCGACCGAGTACGGACTGCACCGGTTCCTCATGCACGAGCTCCGCGGGCGCGGGCTGGCCTCCGTCGAGCACCTGAAGCACCACGCCGACGTCACCTACTTCTCCCCGGCGTCGAAGAAGCTGGCCTCGGCCGCGGCGACCACGGCGGTCGCCTATCCCGCGACCGCCGCGGTGGCGGGGCGGCGTTGGGCCACCGCCTTCACCGCCGGGCTGCTCTCGATGTACGTCGTCTACGAGGTCGCGCACCGCCGCACCCACACCCATCCCCCTCGCAACCGCTACGGGCGGTGGGCCCGCCGCAACCACCTGCACCACCACTTCGGCGCACCCATGCGCAACTTCGGTGTGACCAGCCCGCTGTGGGACAAGGTCTTCGGCACCTACGACGAACCCGGTGTGGTCACCGTGCCCCGCCGTATGGCGCCGGTGTAGCTCCTCGACGCAACGGGAGCCGTCAAGGCGGAGTTCGCCGACGACTACCTGGCCAAGGGGCCCGCGCGCGCGTCGGCGCGGGATGTCGAGCAGGACCGCGTCGCCGCCTTCGCCAACGTCGCTCCGGCTCTCGACCCCTGATCCGATCCGTGGGAGGCGGTCATCGATTGTGACCCCTCGGCGGCGCGGTGCTCGGTTATCCCATCTATCTGCTCCAGATGGTACATTGACGGCATGGATGGGACTCACACGGTGACGATGGGAGATCGGGGGCGGTTGGTCGTGCCGGCGGAAGTGCGCGAGCGCAGTGGGCTGGCCGAGGGCAGCAGGCTCGTGCTGCTCGAGACGCCGGCGGGCATCGTGCTGATGACCCAGGCGCAGGCTCGGGACCGGGTGCGCCAGGAGCTGCAGGGCCTCGACCTCGTGGGCGAGCTGTTGGCCGAGCGGCGGCGGGAGGCGGCGAGCGAGGACGCCGCGTGAGTCCCGTGTTGGATGCGTCGGCCCTGTTGGCGTTCCTGCAGGGCGAGCCGGGCGCGGATGTGGTCGAGGACGCGCTCAACCGGGGTGCGCGCTGCGGTGCGGCCAACTGGTCGGAGGTCGCTCAGCGAGTGCTGGGGTCCGGCCGTGACTGGGATCTGGTGCGAGCCCTGCTCGCCAGCTACGACCTCGGTGTCGAGCCGGTCTCGCCGGAGGACGGCGAGTGGGCCGCCCGGCGTTGGCGTCGCGGCGAGGGGCTGTCGCTCGCCGACCGCCTCTGCCTTGCCTTGGCCGAGCGTCAGGACGAGGACGCGCTCACCGCGGACAGGGCCTGGGGTGACGGCGGCCGGGTGCGCCAGATCCGCTGAACGCCGGGGGCGGTGCGCACGATCGCTCGGCGGTCGTCGGTGGACACACCCTCGATGACCCAGGCCGAGTCGGTCAACCGCCGCCCCCGGTTGTCTGAGCGGACCGTCTCGGCCAGCCGCCCCTCGCTCTGGTCGACCGGCCTGAGCCCGGCACGGAAGCAGCACTGGACGAACCGGAGCATGATTGAGGTATGGCCCACACGCTGATCAGCGCTCCCGCGGACGACGTCACCATCCAACCCGGCGCTGTCGTGTCCAAGGTCGTCCACCGGGGTGAGGGCCTGGAGGTCACCGTCTTCGGCTTCGACGCCGGTGAACGGCTCACCGAGCATCAGGCGGCCCGAGGCGCCGTGGTCCAGGTCCTCTCTGGGCGGCTGCGGTTCACCGTGGACGGTGACGAGTTCGATCTGGCCGCCGGCTCGTGGCTGCACATGGCGCCCGGTGCACCGCACTCGCTCGTCGCCGCCGAGCCCACCGCGATGCTGTTGACGCTGTTCGGTCCCTGAGCTCGACCGACCGCGGGAGCGCCCGCCGCCGCGGGCCGTGGCGGCGCGACCCTGCTCAGCCGGTGCGGCTCCCCTGGAAGGTGTCGGTGCAGTCGGTGCCCACGAGGTTGCCGGACACGCTGTCGCCGGCGAACTGGCCCGAGATGCCGCCGGTCGCGTCGCTGATCGAGAAGCTCCCGTCGGCCCCGAGAGCGCTCGAGAACGTCTGGCCCGCGAGGTTGGCGGTCACCGTCGATCCGCTGACGGTCAGCGTGAACGAAGGGAGGGCGCAGCCCCCCGCTGTGGTGACGGAGTAGGTGCCATCGGCGGGAAGGCCCGATGCCGTGGTCGTCGGTCCGCTGGTAGTCGTCGAGCCGTCGGTGGGCGTAGCGGTGATCGTCCATCCCGACGCGGGGGGCTCGGGTGCCGGGCCGTCCTGGCCACCGTTCGTGCCGGTCGGTCGTCCGAAGGGATCGCCGGTCACCACGTCGACGAGCACGAAGATGTCGATCGTCACCGACGCCTGCTGGACGATGGTGATCCGGTTCCCGTCGAAACCCGACCAGGGGGTGCCCTGGTAGCGCACGGAGCCGGTGCGTTGCGGCGGCAGCAGCGGGTTGCCGCAGCCGCACTTGACCACGGGGAGCCCGGTGTCGTCGACCAGCACCGCGGTGCCGGCCTGCAGCACGGCCTGGAAGGACGTGGCCACACCGCCCTGATCACCGCCGGCGGTCGTGGGTGGTGCCGGTTCGCCGCTGGACTTCGACGCGGTGTCGCCGCCGGAGAACCCGTGGTTCGTCACGGCGGTGTCGGCTCGGAGCACCGCTGGCGTGAGGGTGTCCACGTAGGAGGAGATGTCGCTGACCCCGATGTCGAGCACGCCGGCCCACGCTGCGGCCTTCGACGGGTTCGCTTCGAGGAACGACACCATCCGGTCGGGGGCGCAACTGCCTTCGTTGGTGGTCCCGCCGTACAGGCCGGCGGTGTCCCCCGGGAAGGTCCCGGCGCTCTGGGGCGGCGTCTGGACACCGGTTTGGTCGTCGCCCACCGATGGCATGAACGGGTTCTCGCCGGTCGACCCGACGGGCTCGAGGACGACCTCCGATGCCTCCCCATCGCCCCCATCGTCGCCGGTGAGCAGCAGCGCAATGCCGGCGCCCCCAGCGATGAGGGCCACGGCGACCAAGGCGACCAGGAGCACCTTCCACAGAGAGCGACCCGATCCCGCCCCCGGCGCTGGCTGGGTGGGCGGGGTCGGCGGGAGCCCGGGCGGAAGCGGCGCCGAGCCACGCGGGCCGGGCGGCGGCCCGGTGGGGCCGGGCGGCGGACCGGGAGGCATGCTCACCCGACCACTCTCTCAATGGTGCATTGACCTCGACAGGGACCTTCGCCCTTTGTTGGCGCTCAGCGCGGAGGAACGTGGAACCGCCCTGAACCGCGGCGGCAAGCAGGGGCCGACGCTCGGAAGCCGTGTGCTCGTCGGTCGTTCCCGACTCTCGCTACTCCCTACGCTCATGATCTGGGCACGGGCGTCGCAGGGGTGCATCAATGGTGGGCGGAGTAGGGCCGGTGTGTCGGTTGTGGTGGCGGGCCGCACACTCGGGGTCACCTCCGACCGGACGACCAGCCCGCCCGGAGGGACAGAGGCGAAGGTCATGGTCGCCCGGTCGCTGGAGCGGCCACCGTGAGAACGGAGCGATCCCGACGGGTCACCGTCGAGCGGGCCACTAGCGTCGACGGCGTGGTCGACACACCCGCCGGCGAGCCTCACCGCCCCGGACTGGTCGGCAGCGTCGTCGGTCGCCTGGCGCCGGTCGTCATGCGCCAGATCGACACCAACGACCTGGTCGACGCCCTCGACGTGGACGTCATCGCCGCCGGCCTCGACCTCGACGCGCTGATCGAGCGGCTCGACGTCAACGAGATCGCGGCCCGCCTGGACCTCGATGCGCTCGTGGCGCGCCTGGACGTGAACGCCATCGCCGACCGCCTCGACCTCGACGCCCTGCTGGCGCGGATCGACGTGGACGAGATCGCGGGCCGCCTCGACATCGAGGCGCTGATCGCCCGGCTCGACATGGCCAAGCTCACCGCGGGCGCCAGCCAGGACGTCGCCGTGTCCGGCCTCGACCTGGTGCGCCGCCAGATCGTCCGGGTCGACGCGACGGTCGACGGGATCGTGGGTCGGCTGCTGCGGCGCCGGCCCGGCAGCCGTCCCGAGGCGCCCGGGCGGCTCGACGCGGGTCACGCCCGGTCGCGGCCCACCGACGCCGTCCCGCACGACCTGCAGCGCCGGGACGTGAGCGGTCACTACGCCGGGCCCGTCACCCGCCTGCTGTCGGTCGCGGCCGATGTCGCCGCGGTGGTGGCCCTCAACGCCGGGTTCGTCGCCGTGGTCGCGTTCGTCCTCGGCGGCATCCTCGGCGTCGACCCCTCGCCCGGGGTGACGGCGGTCCTCACGCTCACCTCGCTGGCCGCACTCTTCCTCGTGTGGTTCTGGTCGTCCGTGGCCTTCTTCGGGCGCACGCCGGCCATGGCCCTGCTCGGCCTCGCGGTTGTCCGCCGCGACGGGGGCGTGGTGACCGGCGGACGGGCCTTCGTGCGGGCGGCGGTGCTGCCCGTGTCGCTCTTCGTGCCGGTCCTCTTCCTCGGCCTGGTGCTGGGGCGCGAGCGACGAACGCTGCACGACGTCGCCGCGGGCACGACCGTGGTGTACGACTGGGGCGCACGGGAGGCGGAGCAGCCGGTCACGATCCGCGAGCAGTTCTCCGCCCGTGTGCGCCGGCGTCAGCTCGAGGAGGCATCGGCGCGGGGGCCGGCGACGGACGACGCCCCCCGGTGACGGGCGGGCGCCTGACCGATCCGGACGAGTAGCGCTCCGGGCCGCGGGCGGCGCGGCCCGGGCTCAGGTGCGGGGGTCGTCCTCCTAGAGGCTGGACACGGTGCGGTGGGTCGGGCTCGACCGTCGGCGTACGCGATCCTCCCGCTCCGTGACGCAGGTTGGGACGAGGAGCGGGGCCGTCAGAGGGGGCGGACCCGGCTGAGCTGCTCGCGGGCGTGGTCGTCGTCCCAGCAGACGGCCGCCTCCCAGGCCGCCGACGCCTGCGTGGCGACGTCCAGCGCCGCGGGGTCGAGGTCGGCGGCGTTGTGGGGGAGCGCGAGGTCGAGGTCGGGGACGTCGAGGTGGGCCTCGTCCCAGTCGATCAACCCGACCTGGTCGGTGGTGAGGAGGAGGTTGCCCGGGTTGGGGTCGCCGTGGACGACGCGCTGGTCCCGCCCGGCGAGTCGGGTCCACGCCGCCCGGCAACGGGCCACGGCCTCCGCCGGCATGGCGTCGAGGTCGATCCTCGTCCCGCGCTCGGCATGCAGGAGGTCGGTCGAGGAGTGCCAGCCCGGGCGCTGCGGCCAGCCCTCGGTCAGCGCGTGCAGGCGCCGCAGGGCGGCGGCGACACGTCGCCAGTCGGCCGCAGTCTCGGGCGGCCCGCCGTCCAGGTGGGTCATCACGACGAGCCCGTCGGCGAACCAGCGCCCGTCGACGGTGGGGATCGGCGCGGGGACGGCCATGCCCGCTCGGGCGAGGTGACGGAGCAGGTCGACCTCCCACGCCAGGTCGTCGTCGCGGCGCCGGCCGAGCCGCGCCACCGCGAGCCGCCCATCGAGGCGGACCCGCCACACCTCGTTGGCGCCGGCGCCACCGGTGAGCGGCTCGACGCGCACGACGTCGTCGCCCCACCGGTCGAGCGCGTCCCAGCCCATCGGCCCCATCGTCGCGGATCCGCAGCGACGCCGGGCGGGTGGCCTCGCCTGGCGCCACAGGCCGACGGCCTACCGTGGGCGCCATGGCGTTCGGACAGGCAGCGGGACCGCCGGCATCGGCCCGCCGGGTCGCGGAGCTGGCGGCGGTGCTCGAGACGCTCGGCTACGAGAGCTTTCGCGAGGCTCGGCACCCGATCGGCCTCACCCAGCGCCAGGCGGCGGGCAAGTTCACCACCGCCGAGGTCGACGAGTTGCTGGAGCGCCTCGAGGCCGAGGCGTCCGAGGCGGTCGGTGAGGCCTCGTCGCCGGTGCCGTCCTCGCGCGCCGTGGCACCGAGATCCGCCGCCGCGGAGGCTCGGGCCCAGGCGCGCCGCCGGGCGGCGGACGAGGAGCTCGTGGTGCGCCTCGACGCCGAGGTGCTGGCCACCGAGCTGACGAACCGGGGATGGTGCTGCATCCCGCCCGCATGACCTGACCTCGTTCGCCCGTCCCGTCGCGGGCGGACGGTGGTGCGGGGGACCTTGGCCTCGGGCCCGGGGCGGCCTCCGGGAGCACCCTCGGGGCAGGTTCGGCTGTTCCGCGGGCCGCTCCGGCCCGGGCGAAGAAGCCGGACGGTGCACCCGGTGCGCCGCAGGGCGGGCCGGCGAGAAGGAGTCCGCCATGGGCATGCGGCGTGTTTCAGGAACGTGGGCGGTGCGGGCACGCGTCGCCGGTTCGAGGTCCCTCCGGATCGTGCTGGTCATCCTCTTGGCGGGCACCCTCGCGACCTGCGCCGGCGGCGATGACGAGGGAAGCGCCCCGGTGGCGACCACGCACGCCGTCGATCTGCCGACCCTCACGGCCGCGCTGCCCGACGACGCCCGCGGGGTGTTCGCCGCCGACCTCGCGGCGCTGCGCGCCGGCGGGTCCGCCGACGAGGTCGAGGCGCTGCTCGGCGGTGAGGGCGGCGACCCCGTCCTCGTCGACGAGCCGCTCGCCGGCATCGGCGCGCTCGCGGGCGCGTTCGGGGTCACCGACGACGTGACCAGTGCCCTCTTCGCCCAGACGACCGACAACGCCGAGGGCTCGCTCCTCCTGGCCAAGGTCGACGCCGCGGCGCTCGACGACGCCGTCGCGTCGTGGTCCGAGCCCGCCTCCACCTACGGCCCCGAGTCCCGGCCGCTCTACCCGGACGGCGACGGGCACCGTGCCGTGACCCTGCCGGGCGGCGTGCTCGCGGTCGGCACGCGCGCCGCGGTGGAGGCGGTGGTGGACGCCGCCGACGGGACGACCACCGCCGCCGACAGCCCGATCGCGCCCTTCCTGTCGGCACTCGACGCCGACGCCGACCTGAGCCTCGTCTACGGGCTGCCCGCGCTCCTCGAAGAGGTGGCCCCCGCCGAGTCCCTCCGCAGCGCCGCCGTGATGAGTGGCGCCCTCGACGTCGTCGACGGCGACCTCGAGGGATCCCTCGCCTTCCACACCACGAACGCCGACGCCTTCGTCGACCGCTACAACACCCTGAACCGGTACGCGGTGCAGGGCGACGACCCCTCCGAGGAGCCGCTGACCGTCGCCGCGCCGGTCGCCGAGGGCCTCGACCGCGTCGTCGTGCCGCTGCCGGCGAGCCCGCTCGACGGCTCGCCCGAGGCGACCCTCGCCGTGCGCAACGTGGCCAAGAAGCTGTTCGTCGGCATGGAGGCGAACGACTACGCCGAGGGCGTGTCCAGCACCGGCAACGCCCCCTGGATCGACCTGATCATCAAGAGCGAGGCCGACGGCGACACCCCGCCGGCTCCCGGTGCGGTGTTCTTCCGCTGGCGGTTCCGCGACCGGGCCGCCCGGGAGGCGTTCGCCCGCGACGTGCTCCCGCCCGGCTTCACCCTCGCCCCCACGCAGTTCCTCGAGAGCGACGACCCCGAGGGGGAGTACTTCGTCGCCCTGATGCTCTACATCGCCGGCGGCGGCTCGATCGTCGACGGCGCCCGGGCGGAGTGGGACGTGTTCGTCAGCCCGCCGGCCGGCGCCGACCCGGACAGCCCGGCCCGGCCCCGGTACATGATCATCCAGGCGCTGTCGGCCAACGTCTCGTTCGACCCCACGACGCTGCTCTCCGAGGCGAACCCGGTGTCGTACGAGATCGACGGCGACGAGGTGGTCGCGAACGTGAGCGAGCGTGTGGAGGGTGAGGACGTGCCCGTCTTCACCTCCTCGTTCCCGCTCCCTGATCCCGACACGGCGGAGCCGGTGCGCTGGACGGCCGAGATGGCCATCGCCAACGACTACATGCACTGGCCCAACGGCGTGTACGACCACATCGTCTACAACGCCACGACCTACAACTGGGAAGGGCGCTACGTCGACACCGAGCGGACGACCATCGACGACCGCAGCCGCTGGGCGCAGTACATCGAGCCCGAGCTCCTCGACGCGACCTACTACCTGAACACCCTCGAGTACGTCGCCTCGCCGCTGGCGAACCTGGACTCGCCCTACCTCGACGTGACCCCGGCGCAGCGCGCCGACCTGCTGGCGTTCAAGGACAACGGCCACCAGCGGGGCGTCATGCGCGGCCGCGTCGAGCAGCTCTTCCAGGGCACCGGCGACGCCTACGTCGGGTTCGAGGTCCCGAACGAGGTGCCGACGACCTACTACGACTTCGACGTCACCGACCCCGACGGGCTCGAGGAGGCCCTCGACCTCCCCGACGGCGTCTCGTTGATGCCGACGACGCGGTTCGAGGGCGAACCGGAGGGCTACCGCCTCACGCTGGGGGTCCGACAGGTCGAGGATGCCCCCGAGGGCACGACCGCGCAGTGGAGCGTCGTGGTCGACGACGGGAGCGGACGCCCCCGCCAGCAGGTCGTCGACCTGATGACCGAGGACTTCGCCGCCGACCCGGTCGGCATCGTGGCCCTGCCGAGCGACGTGCGCCACCGCCTCGCCGACGGCGTCATCCGCACGCGGTTGTCGTCGCCCACGGTCTCGTTCGACGCCACCGTCCCGACCGCCGGATCGACCGAGGAAGCCGTGACGATGGACTGGGTCGAGTCCGGTGACGAGGTGTGCGTCACGGGCGGCGCCTGCGACCGGTACTTCTACGACGCCGAGACGCTGGACGTCCCGGTCCACCGGGCGACCGATGTCACCGTCGACGAGGTCACCACCCCGTGGGACGAGTTCGTCGACGCCACGCCGACGGTCTTCTACCGGGACAACGCGCAGGGGTACGCGGTCAAGCGCTGGCACGACCTCGAGGTGGTCGTGGACGTCCCCGAGCTCGGCGGTCTGGAGGGCGCGACCCACGCCATCGAGGGGCAGGGGACCCTGGTCGGCCGGGACAGCCAGGTCGCGGACTCCGAGTACACCTACACGGGCGACGCCGTGGTCGAGGGCGACCAGCTGACGTTCTCGATCGACCAGCAGGTCGACAACGCCCTCGGCGTCACCCACATCTACACCGAGGGGAGCTTCGACCTGACGACGGGGCAGGGCACCCAGACCGTCGTCGACTGCCGGGGCGCCGCCCTGATGTGCAGCGACATCGAGCCGGGGTCCGAGGCGCCGTACACCGCCCAGGGCCTCGATGCCTCCGACCCCGATGCGATCACCTGGCGGGTCGACATCGCGGTCGACCTGGAGAACTTCGGCCGGGCCGACAGCGCCTCGACCTTCCGAGCCACCCGGAACGGCTGAGGCGGACCCCGAGCGGGGACGCCCGACAACACCAGCGGGAGCCGTCGCTTACGCTGCCGCGATGCGCCCAGAGCCGGTTCGCCTGGCGGAACTGGTCGCGACGCTCTCGCTCGTGTCCGACCTCGGGATGGGGCGGCCCATGGAGCGGGTGCTGCGCCAGACCGTCATCGCGATGCGGCTGGCCGACGCCGCCGACGTCGGCCCCGAGGTGAGCGCCGCCACGTACTACACGTCGCTGCTCACGTGGGTCGGCTGCGCCACCGACACGAGCGAGCTGGCCGAGCTCTTCGGCGACGAGACCCACCTCTACGCCGACAGCCACGACGAGGACATGGCCGGCCTGACCATGGCGGTGTTCGTGGCCAAGCACCTCGGGTACGGCAGCTCCCGCTTCCGCCGGCTCGGCATGGTCGGCAAGTTCGTGGTGACCGCCGGCCGCTCGGTGCAGCAGCAGATGGAGTCGCACTGCCAGTCGGCGAGCGAGCTCGCGGACCGGCTCGAGCTCGGGGAGTCGGTGTGCGTGCCCCTCGTGCAGGCGTTCGAGCGCTGGGACGGCAAGGGCGTGCCGGGGCGGGTCGGCACGAGCGAGCTCGCCCCCGCCATCCGGCTCGTGCAGCTGGCCGACGCGCTCGAGGCCTTCGAGCACACCGGCGGCATCGACGCGGCGATCGAGGTCGCCACCGCCCGCCGCGGCACCCAGTTCGACCCGGCACTCGTCGACTGCTTCTGCGAGCGCCCCGAGGAGATCCTCCACGGCCTCGGGACGTTCAACGCGTGGGACCAGGTGATCGACCTCGACCCCCGGCTCGGCGAGCGCCTCACGCCAGCGCAGCTCGACTCGGCCCTCGAGGCGCTCGGCGACTTCGCCGACCTCAAGTCGCCCTTCCGGCTCGGCCACTCCCGCGGTGTCGCCGACCTCGCGGGCGACGCCGCCGCGCTGGTCGGCATGGACGAGGACGAGATCGCGAACCTCCGCCGGGCCGCGTCCATCCACGACGTCGGCATGGTCGGCGTGCCGAGTGGGGTGTGGGACGCCACCGAACCCTGGACCCTGAGCGAGAGCGAACGGGCCCGCACGCACCCGTACCTGACCGAGCGCATGTTCGCCCGGGTGGCGTCCCTGCGGCCGATCGTGGCCTGTGCCGCCCAGCACCACGAGCGCCTGGACGGCAGCGGCTACCCGCACGGCCTGGACGCCAGCGCACTGTCGCCCGCGGCGCGGCTGCTCGCGTGCGCCGACGTGTACCACGCCCTGCGTGAGCCCCGGCCCCACCGGGAGGCGCTCGACGCGGACGCCGCGGTGGCGACGATGCACGAGGAGGTCCGTGCCGGCCGCCTCGACAGCGGCTCGGTCGACGCGGTGCTGCGGGCGGCCGGCCACCGGACGGCCCGCCGGGCCGTGCTCCCGGCCGGCCTCACCCGCCGGGAGGCGGAGGTGCTGGTGCTGTTGGCCCGGGGGCTGTCCAACCCCGCCATCGCCACCGAGCTCACCATCAGCCGCAAGACGGTGTCGGCCCACCTCGAGCACATCTACGCCAAGCTCGGGGTGACGACCCGCACGGAGGCGGCGCTGTTCGCCATGCGCCACGGCCTCACCGACCCGGTCGGCGGCTGAGCGGGCCCACTGAACCCACCGAAGATCGGGCAGCTGCCCGATGCCCCGCGCCGGCCGCCCGTCGTACAACCGGTGCATGACCTCCACCGCCGCACCGACCGCCCCGCAGTTCGCCACGGCCGGCGCGTTCCTCGAGGAGCTGGCCGCCGGCCAGTTCTCCCGGCTGGGCGTGGCCTTGGAGGAGGACGCCCGGCTCAGCGCACTGCTCCCTCGGGGCCACGTGGAGTGGATCGGGCGCGACGCCGTCTGCGACGCCTTCGCCGGCTTCTTCGGCGGCATGGACGAGTACGAGGTGCTCGACGCGACCATCGGCCACGTGGGCGACCGCCTCCAGCTGCGCTGGCGACTGCACGTCCGGGGCGGCCGGTTGGGCCCGGACGACTTCGTCGTCGAGCAGCACGCCTACGCCGATGCCGGGCCCACCGGCCGCATCCGGTTCCTGGCCCTCGTCTGCTCGGGCTTCCGCCGGGAGCACCCGACGCCCTGAGCCGGCCGCCGGACGGACGGGCCCCCGATCCGTCGCGGTCGGCGAGACCACCGAGACCACCCGCCATCGACCAGCCCGCCGGCACCCGCCGGCCCACGAGGAGGACCCACCCATGACCACCACCAGCCTCAACACGTCGCCCCGCCCCGCCGGCGCGACCGCCGTTGCCGCCGACGCCAAGGTCCTCATCTGCCTGAACCACGGCGCAGAGGACCCGGAGAACGTGCTCATCGCCTACCTGGTGGGCGTCGAGTCGCTCCGCGCCGGCAAGGAGGCGGTGATGTTCCTGACCAAGGACGCCGTCTTCGTCGCCACCCCCGGCTTCGCCGCCGGCATCGACGTACCCGACGCACCGTCGGTCGCCGCCCTGCACGAGGAGTACGTGGCGAGCGGCGGCCGGTTCTTCGCCTGCCCGGTGTGCGTGCGCACACGCGGCCTCGAGGGGGCGACCTGGGTGCCCAACACCGAGGTCGCGGGCATGCCCTCGGTCCTCGAGTACACGACCGGCGGCGCGCTGGTCTTCAACTACTGACCCTCGCCCACCGGCTCAGCCGGCTCGCCAGGACCCGTGCTTCTCGAGCTGCTTCCTGCTTGGTCGGGCCGTGGTCGCCCCGCCGGATCAGAGGATCAGAAGGGGACCCGGCCGCCGTGTGCCTGCTTCATGGCGGCGTCGAGGCGCTGCTCCCACGGGTCGAAGATGGCGGCGAGCTCCGCCGGCGCATTGTCGCTGCCGTGGCGGTTGCTGATGGTCT
Organism: Acidimicrobiales bacterium; assembly: GCA_041908445.1. Lineage (GTDB taxonomy): Bacteria > Actinomycetota > Acidimicrobiia > Acidimicrobiales > DATDAH01 > JAEUJM01. The sequence goes on from JAYRFK010000008.1 coordinate 13,821, forward strand.
CCAACACGAACGGGATCGCGCTGCCGTCGGCGAAGCTGACGGTCATCGTCTGCTCGTAGCTGTAGATGCGCGACGTGGGCAGGCCACGGCTCAGGATCTGGCTGGTCGAGTGGACGCCGGTGAGAGCGTCGAAGGGGTAGGCGAGATGGCGGATCCCCTGGGGGCCTTCGTCGAGCAGCACCAGGACCTCGCCGCGCGGGTCGGCGACGACGAGGGCGATGTCGGGCTTGCCCCGGCTCTGTCGCGCCGTGCAGAGCATCTCGACCGGCGCCGGCAGGTCGGGGAAGTGCGACGCGACGTAGTCCTGGAACGCCGAGGCCTCCTTCAGGGCCCGTGCCCGTCCCACGCGGAACGCCACGAAGCCGGCGACGACGAACACCACGAAGCCGACGAGGATGAGTACGAGTAGTGCTTCCATGAGTCACTCCCTTTCCTCGATCACCTACAACGGTACGGACGAGCCGGGCGCTCGGGTAGAGCCGAAGGTCGGGTCTTCATCGCACCGCCCCTGCTCCGTGCACGGGTGCCGTGCACGGAGGTCGAGAGAGGTCAGGCGGCCCGGCGGGACTCCAGCTTGCGGATCGCCCGCTTGGCGGCCCGCTTCATGCCGAAGTGCACCTGGGCCTCCGTCTCGTGGAGGGCGTCGAGCGCGGCGGGGTCACCCAGCGTTGCGAGCGCGTCGGCCGCGGTCTCGAATTGGTCCTCCGTCATGGCGACTCGACGCAACCCGATCGCATCGGGTCCCTCCCCGGCCGACGCAGCGAGGGCGTCGTAGGCGGCGCACTCCGCGGTGAGCACCCCCATCAGCGGCTCGAGCGCAGCCGGGTCTCCGGACTGCCCCAGCAGTTCGATGACGTGGTGCCGCATCGTCTTCTTGGCCGCGCCGAGCTGGAGCTCGGGCACGTATCCCGTGCCCACGTCGAGGAGGCGCACCAGCGCGTCGACGGCGGGACGTCCGTCTCGGCCCGCAGCACGCTCGGTCTGGCCGATCCTCGCGATGGAGTGGACCGCGTCGATGCGCTGCCGTTCGAGGTCGCCGTCATCGACCGCGAGGTCGGCTTGGTCGGGAACCGACGCACGGATGAAGGCCTCCAGCCGGGCGATCCCCGGCGCGTCCACCCCGGACACCTGGCCGGCCGAGACGGTCGGCGGCACCGAGGGGGTCGGCGGCGGTGCCACACCGGCGGCGGGAACGGCCGGCGGGACGGGGCCGGGCGCAACCGGGGGCGGCGCGCCGACCTGCCAGGTGGTCCGGCACGACAGGCACACCAGATCCGTGGGCTCCTCCTTCATGCCCTCCAGTCCGCCCTGCAGCGCGTAGAGGCCGAACCGAGCGAGCAGCAGGCCCCAGAAGACGAAGAACAGCAACGCGAACCATCCCCCGCCCGCGGTGATCCCGATGAAGGCGAGGAAGGCGGCGACGGCGAACAGCAGCACCCCCGTGGCCACCAGGAGCCAACTCAGGAGCGTGCGGCTCGCAGGATCCTGCTTCACGAGCCAGGGGACCTTGCGTTCCGTGGAACGGTCCTGGATCGACTGGCTTGCGCAGGTCGGGCATCGAAGCGAACCAGGTCGCATGTCGAATCCTCCTGTCAGGCGTTCAGCACACCCTCAGTCAAGCCCCGCTCGGCCGCCGACGGAAGAGGCGAACGTCCCCCATCCCGACGTCGGGTCGACGGTGCCACGGTGACGGTTGCGGTGCCGGCGGGCGGGGTCGTTCGGCTCTACCGGCAGGGGCCCGACGGTGGGAACATCACGCGACACCGTCCGCTCGCAGGGAGGCGACGACATGGTCGAGAAGGCGGCGTGGGAGCGTCGATCGGGGATCGGCGGGCTGGTGGCGATCGGCGGCGGGTTGCTGGTGATGCTCGCCACCTTCATGACCTGGTTCGAGGTGCGGGGCGGCTTCGGGGTCACGGGCTGGGACCTCGTGCACGAGGACCGCCGGCCGGGAGGCAACTTCCTCGTGATCGGCGAGGCCTTCCAGCGCGGCTTCAACCCCTTCGTGACCGGCGCGGTGAGCCTCCTGCTCGGCCTGGCGCTCGTGGCGGTGGGGGTGGTCTTCTTCGTGATCCCGAAGCGCCCCGCGCCGGCCCGGCTCCGGGTGCATCCCGCGCTCTTCGTGCCCGCGATGGCGGCGGGTGTCGTGGCGTTCTTCGTCATGGCCGGCAACGTCGTGACGGTGCTGAGGGCGCCGGACGTGTTCCCGGTGAGCGTCGGCCTGGGCCTGGTGATGACCCTCCTCGGCGTCATCATCGGCCTGGTCGGGTTGGCGGTCGGTGCGCTCGGCAGCGCCGCGGGTGCCCCGGGTGCGGCCACGTCCGCGATGCCCGCGTACGGCGCGGCGCCGGGTGCCACCGGCGGGGCGGCGGCGCCGGCCTCGCCGGCGAGCTGGTTCCCCGATCCGACCGGTCGCCACGAGTTGCGCTACTGGGACGGGCAGGCCTGGACGGCCGACGTGTCGGACGGTGGCACGACCGCGCAGGACCCCGTCTGATCGCACGGTCGGTGACGTCGGGGCCGCTACCGTCGGGGCGCCCGCGAGGGCCCCAGGCGACGACACCGAGGCGAACCCGATGAGCATCCTCCTGCACCCCGGCCGGCTCGACCGGCCCTACCCCGACGAGCGTTCGCGCGAGGTGATGGCGAAGACGGTCGCCTGGTTCGAGGCGCGGGGCAAGGCCCGGCTGAAGGCGGACGACCACGCCGCGGTCTGGTACCAGGACTTCCTCGACTTCCAGGCCGCGGAGGGCCTCTTCGCCACCATGTGCACGCCGGCGGGGCTCGGGGCCGAGGACAGTCGGTGGGACACCTGGCGCATCTGCGAGTTCGCGGAGATCCTCGGCTTCTACGGCCTGCAGTACTGGTACACATGGCAGGTCACGGTGCTCGGCCTCGGCCCGCTGTGGATGTCGGAGAACCAGGGCCTGCGGGAGCGCACCGCGCAACTGCTCGCCGACGGCGGCATCTTCGCCTTCGGCCTCTCCGAGAAGGACCACGGCGCCGACCTGTACTCGACCGACATGGTGCTCGAGCCCCAGGATGACGGCACCTACCGGGCCAACGGCTCGAAGTACTACATCGGCAACGGCAACCAGGCCGCCCTCGTCTCGGTGTTCGGCAAGCTCCCCGACGGCAACCCGGTGGCCTTCGCGGTCCGCTCGCAGCACGAGGCCTACGAGCTCGTGAAGAACGTGGTGCACAGCCAGAACTACGTCTCGGAGTTCCGCCTCCACGACTACCCGGTGACCGAGGACGACATCATCGCGGTGGGCGGCGACGCCTGGAACGCCGGCCTCAACACCGTGAACATCGGCAAGTACAACCTCGGCTGGGCGTCGATCGGGATCTGCACCCATGCGATGTACGAGGCGGTCACCCACGCTCACAACCGCATCCTCTACGGGCACCCGGTCACCGACTTCGCCCACGTCCGCCAGCTCTTCACCGACGCCTACTGCCGGCTCGTGGCCATGAAGCTGGTGGCGCTGCGGGCGGCCGACTACTTCCGCTCGGCGGGCCCGGACGACCGCCGCTATCTGCTGTTCAACCCGGTCGTGAAGATGAAGGTCACGACCCAGGGCGAGGACGTCATCAACCACCTGTGGGACGTCATCGCGGCCAAGGGCTTCGAGAAGGACATGTACTTCGAGAGCGCGGCCCGTGACATCCGGGCCCTGCCCAAGCTCGAGGGCACGGTCCACGTCAACATCTCGCTGATCGTGAAGTTCATGGCCAACTACTTCGGCGAGCCCGCCGACGTGCCCGCGGTGCCCCGCCGTGACGACGCCGCCAACGACGACTTCCTGTTCGACCAGGGACCGACCGGCGGGCTGTCCAAGGTGCGCTTCGGCGATTGGCGGGCCGCTTTCGACGGCGTCGACCTGCCCAACGTGGTGCGCTTCCACGAGCAGGCCGAGGTGTTCGTGCGCCTCCTGCAGGAGGCGCCCCTCGACGAGGCGCAGTCACGGGACATCGACGTGCTGCTGGCCGTCGGCGAGATCTTCACCCTGGTGGTGTACGCGCAGCTGGTGCTCGAGAACGCGGCGATCTACGGGATCGAGGACGACGTGGTCGACCAGCTCTTCGACGTGTTCGTCCGCGACGTCTCGCGCTTCGCCGTGCAGCTCCACGGCAAGGCCAGCACCACCGAGGCCCAGCAGGACCTCTGTCTGGCGATGATCGCCAAGCCGGTGGTCGACGCCGACCGCTACGAGCGGGTGTGGCAGGACCACGTGCTGGCCCTGTCCGGCGCCTACGAGATGGCGCCCTAACCGGACCCGCGTCGCACCCGAGCGCTCAGAGGGTCGCGCCCGCCGCCGCCAGGTCGGCCCGCAGTGCGGCGACGTCCACCGACCGGACATCGCCGGTCGCGCCCGCGCCCGCGCCCGCGCCCGCGCCCGCGCCCGCGCCCGCGGCGGCGGCCGCGGCCGCGCCCGCGGCCTCGCCGGTGGCCATGGCCGCTGGGATCTCCTTGGTGGCCTGGTGCACGTAGCGGGTCGTCGAGAGGCAGCGGCCGGCGACGACGAGGTTGCCCGCCGCCTCGGTGGTCATGGCCCGAAGCGGGATGTCGAAGACCACGTCGCGGCGCGTCCAGTGCCCGGTGCGGGCGACGGTGTCGGGGAAGCGCACGCCGGCGTGCTCCTTGGCCAGCACCAGGTCGCCGACGAGGCGGCGGCTCTCGGTGATCCCCAGGGTGCGCGCGTAGTCGTCGAGCCACGCCTGCTCGAACCCCGGCACGTCGCGGCGGAGCCGGTCCAGCTCGGCCCGCGCCGCGTCGCGGCAGGCCAGGGTGGCGGCGGTGAGCGCGTCGGGGTCGGTCGGGTCGACCCGATCCGGGTGGGGTCCCCACGGCACGAGGTAGCGGCCGGGTGAGGTGGTCCGGAACGCGAAGGCGTCGGGCTCGCCCGCCACACCCCCGACCCGGAACCACAGGTACGGCGGGACCGACTCCCGTTCGTGGGGCGCGCCGGCGGCCACGAGCACGTCACCGTCACCCGTGGCGTCGACGACGACCCGGGGCAGGATCGCCTCGCGGCCCCGCTTGGACTCCACCAGCACCGCGGCGATCCGGTCCCCCTCGACGGCCACGGACGCGAACCACGTGTGGAGGCGCAGACGGGCGCCGCTCGCGCGCAGCAGCTCGTAGGCGACGTCGACGAAGGCCTCGGGGTCGAACGCCACCGAGTAGCGCACCGACTCGGGGGCACCCCAGACCAGGCCCCAACGGCGCCAGTGGTCGACCCGGTGGGGGGCTTCGGTGTTCCACTCGGCCGGCGGAGGGAAGACGGCCTGGCCGGCGGCGGCGAGGCGATCGACCGTCTCCTGGCACAGGCCGCCCACGACCTGGGTGCCGGCGCCGTCGTCGAGGGTCAGCAGCAGGTTCACGAGGCCGAAGGTGGCGAGACCGCCCACCGTCCCGCTCGCCTCGATCAGCCACGTGTCCGCACCCCGTCGGGCGGCGGCCACCGCCGCGGCGACACCGGCGGACCCGCCGCCCACCACGAGCACGTCCGGCGACCCGATGACCGGCACCGACCGGGCGGGCTCCTCCCACACCTGCACCAAGGCAGTATCCCGCCTGGGGCGCCGCCCGACGAGCATGCGATCAGTCGACCGTCACCTCGTACTCGGCGGTCTCGGTGACCTCGCCGCCGCGGAAGAGGTTCTCGAGGGTGATCACGGTGGCGCCCGGACCGACGGCCTCGAAGGTGAACACGACGGTGCCGCCCGCGCCGACCGCCTCACCGGTCGGGTCGTCCGACTCGAAGTCCTCACCGATGAAGGCGACGACCGAGTCGTCGAACGTGTCGGCGACCCGCCAGCCGTCGCCGACGGAGGGGTTGGCCTCGACCGAGAGGGTGAAGCGATCACCCACCGAGGCGCTCACGTCGGCGCCGTCCCCATCGGAGGGGCCGTCGTCGGGTCCGCCACCGTCCAACGCGACGGCACGGAAGGTCTCGAGGATCCGCACGGCGGCGTCGACGTCGGGATCGGCGACCATCTGGATCTCGGCGGTCACGTACTCGTCGCCCCCGCGGAGCGCGACGACGTGGAGGAGCGCGGCGCCGGCGTCGCCGCAGTCGGTCCAGAGCTCGGCGGCGCCGACGTAGAGGCCGTCGTCGTAGTCGAACCCCTCCGGCCCGGCGCAGTTGGTGGTGGTGGCGTTGTCGTCGGCGAGCAGTCCCAGGAGCCGATCGGCCGACCGGGCGGTGCGGAGGTCGAGCTGGACCCCGGGCACCGTGTACCCCTCGATGAGCGCGTCGAGGTCGGTCGAGGCCCAGATCCCCGGCACCTCGCGCCCGTTGCGCTCGGCGGTCCGGGTGTCGCGGTCGTCCCAGTCGCTCGGCACCTCGGCCTCGACCTGCTCGGTGTCGTCCTCGACGAGCACGTAGGTGTCGTACGGCTCGCCCGCGGGAAGGGTGACCCCGGAGAGGTCGACGCCGAAGGCGACCCGCTCGTCGCCGGGTTCGGTGGTCGAGGTGGCCGGCTCGGCCGTGGTCGTGGACGACTCCGACGCGGTCGTGGTGGTCGTCGACGTGTCGTCATCGCCACAGCCGGCGGCGAGCAACACCAGGACGGCGGCCGCCGCCACACCGCGGCACCAGGGAATCCGGAGGCGGGGGCTCGCGTGCACGACTGTTGTTTCGCGCCGTGCGGGCGCGCACGCCAGGGGCGGAGGTCCCGAAGCCCGTCGGTCGGCGCCGCAGGATGGGGCCTTGGCCCCTGCACGGGCGCCGTGCGATGGAGGACCATCACGGCGTGCGGGTCATCGTCCTGATCAAGCAGGTGCCCGACCTGCGCTCGGCCGCCGTGGGGATGTCCAGCGACGGCACCATCGAACGGGCGCAGGCGCCGGCCATCACCAACCCCGCCGACCTCCACGCCCTCGAGGCCGCCCTCCGGCTCGGTGACGAGGTGTGGGCGGTGAGCATGGGGCCGCCGAGGGCGGAGGAGGTGCTGCGGGACGCGATCGCGCGTGGTGCCGATCGGGGGTGCTGTTGTGCGACCGGGCCTTCGCCGGGTCGGACACCTGGGCGACGGCCAACGCGTTGGCCGCCGCCGTGACCTCGCTCGGGGGCGCCGACCTCGTGCTCGCCGGGCTCACCGCCATCGACGGCGAGACCGGCCAGGTGGGCCCGGAGGTGGCGCAGCGCCTCGGCCTTCCCCAGGCCACGGCGTGCGAGGGCCTCGAACTCGAGGGTCGGCGGCTGATCGCGCGGCGGATCGTCGAAGGCGGCTACGAGCGCCTCGCCCTGCCGCTGCCCGCGGTGTGCACGGTGGCGGAGACGGGCTTCCTGCCCCGGTATCCCACGCTCCCCGGGCGTCGTCGGGCCGAGCGGGCCACCGTCGAACGACTGAGCGCCGCCGACCTCGACCTCGGCACTGACCGGGTCGGGCTCCAGGCCTCGCCGACGAAGGTCGCGCACGTCGAGCCGGCACCGCTGCCGGACCGTACGTGCCGGATGGTCGGCGACGGGTTCGGCTTCGACGACCTCGTGCGCGAGCTGATCGCGCTGGGGGCACTCGAGCCGGGACCGCGCGCGCCGGACGAGCCGCACGAGGTCCCGCCGCCGCGCGACCCCCTCGACGGTGACCCCGCGTTGTGGGTCGTAGCGGAACTGGTCGACGGCGCCCTCGCCGAGGTGTCCGCCGAGCTGATCTCGCAGGCCGTCGACCTCGCGCCCGGCCTGGGTGGTGGCGTCGGCACGGTGGTCGCCACCGACGACCCGGCGCCGGCCGCGGCGGCCGCGGCCGCCCACGGGGCCGACGTGGTCTTCTGTGCCGCCGACCCCCGACTCGCCCCGTCCCGCTGCCAACCGCACGCCAGGGTCGTCGTCGACGCCGTTCGCACCCACCGGCCCGTCGCCGTGCTCTTCGGCGCCACGACCACGGGACGTGACCTGGCGCCACGGGTGGCGGCCGAGCTCGACGCCGGGCTCGCGGCCGACTGCACGGACCTCGCGGTCGCGCCGTGGGAACGCCACCACCGCCGCTACGAGGCCCTCCTCCACCAGATCCGCCCGGCCATGGGTGGCGGTGTGCTCGCCACGTGCCTCGCACCGGAGGCGCGGCCTCAGGTCGCGACGGTGCGGCCGGGGGTGTTCGAGGCACGGGCCCGCCCGTGCCGCAGCCGGTTCGTGGACCTGGAGGTCCGCCTCGAGCCGCTCGACCTCGTCGTCGAGGTGCTGGATCGCCGGGTCGAGGCGGGGGACACGCGGCTGGCCGAGGCGGACGTGATCGTCGCGGGCTGCGCCGGCTGCGACGCGGCGTCGTGGTCACTGGTCGAGGACCTCGCGTCGGCGGTGGGTGGCGCCGTGGCCGCGACCCGGGCCGCGGTCGAGGCGGGTCTCGCGTCGCGGTCACGTCAGGTGGGTCAGACGGGCAAGACGGTGCACCCCCGCCTGTACATCGGCTGCGGGGTGTCGGGCGCGCTCCAGCACCTGGTCGGCATGCGCGCGGCGCGCACGGTCGTGGCCGTCAACCGCGACCCGGACGCCTACCTGTTCCGCTTCGCGCACTACGGCATCGTCGGCGAGGTGGCCGACGTGCTGCCGCAGCTCACCGCGGCCCTACGGCGTCGGGGCTGAGCGTCGCGCTGAACTGGCGATCAGCCGGCGGCGCGCAGCGGTCCGTTTCCGCGCTCGAGTCGCTGGGTCGCGAAGCGGGCGGCCTGGAGGCCCGACGGCCAGCTGCCCGGTCGGAGGCCGGCTTTGCGCCAGAGGTGGGCGAGGAAGTCGATGGGGTGGGGGAGCTGCTCCCAGACATCGGGCAGGAACAGGCCGCGTCGGTGCCCGGCCTGGACCACCACGCCGTCGCGGCCCGGCCGGAGCCTTGCGGCCAGCTCGTCGTGGCCGCTCGCGTCGATCGGGGACCTCGGCGAGAGGAGGGAGATCTCGACCGACAGCTCGGCCCGATCGACCGGCCGCAGCGCCGGGAGGCGGGGATCGTGGAAGGCGGCGGCCACGGCGAGGCGACCCACGGCGTGGGCCAGGGGCTCGTCGCCGTCGAGCGACCCGATGCAGCCGTTGAGCGCACCGGCGACGTGGAGGGTGACGAACGCGTCGCCGGGGTCGCGCAGGGCCGGGGGCACGGTCGCCAGGCCGGGCGGCCGCACGCGGCGACCGGTGAGGGCTGCGTCGAGGGCGGCCTCGGCGAGGTCGAGCAGGTGCTCGCCGTCGGCGGTGGAGACGAGCTCAGGCGAGGGCGAAGGCGCCATAGCCCACCACCGAGGTCAGGTCGCCGGCGGTGTCGCCGGAGGTGCGGAGATCGAGGGACTGCACGCTCAGATCGTGGCGGACGGCGGCTTCGAGCAAGCCGCGCAATGGCCGGGCGCCGCACGCGTCGCGGTCGCCGATGGCGGCGCCGTCGCGGGCCACGATGGCCGCGGCGGTGCGGGCGTCGAGGCGCTGGGCATCACGGTGGCGGTGGTAGTGCGAGAGGTCGGTGCTCACGACCACGACGGTCTCGGGCCCGCCCCAGAGGACGTCGAGGGCCGCCACGACCTCGTCGGCGCTCGCGTCGCCGACGATCACCGGCACGAGACGGAACTCGTCCAGCACCGCCTGGAGGAACGGCACCTGCACCTCCAGGCTGTGCTCGGGTGCGTGGGCACGGTCGTCGACGGCGACGACGGGGAGACCGAGGAGCTCGGCGTCCCGGTCGTGGTCCACGGCCACGGTGCCGAGCGGTGTGCGCCACCCTTCGGCGCTGCTGAGCCCCAGGCCCCGCAACGGCACGCGGTGGCTCGGCCCGAGCAGGACCACCCGGCGGACGGTCGCCCGGTGCTCGGCGAGGTGGGTGTAGGCGGTGGCGGCGACGGGCCCCGAGTAGACGTAGCCCGCGTGGGGGACCACCAGCGCCGCGGGCGCCGTGGTCGCCCCCTCGACCGGGACGGCGGCGGCGAACGAGCGCTGGACGGCGGCCCGCAGGGCGCCGGGGTCGGCGGGGTAGAACGTGCCGGCCACGGCGGGTGGCCGCACCCGGCGCGCCTCGCTCACCGACGCCGTCCCATGGCCACGGGCACGCGCCGGGTGCCCCAGTCGCCGGCCGGGCCGTCGAAGACCCCCGGCACGCGGGTGCCACAGGCTCGGCAGGCGCCCGCGTCGTCGAGGGCGTAGCCGCGGATCTCGTACCAGTCGCGCTCGATCACGGGGGTGCCGCAGCGGGGGCACGAGGTGCGCTGGCCGTCGCGGTCGTGGACGTTGCCCGTGTAGGCGAAGCGCACCCCGTTGGCCAGGGCGATGTGACGCGCCCGGGTCAGCGTCTCCGGGGGTGTGGGCGGGCGATCGAGCATGCGGTAGTCCGGGTGGAACGCGCTGAAGTGCATGGGGACGTCGGGGCCGAGGTGGTCGACGACCCAGGCGGTCATGCGGTCGAGCTCGTCGTCGCTGTCGTTGAGCCCGGGGATCAGCAGGGTGGTGAGCTCGAGCCAGGCGTCGGTCTCGTGCCGGAGGTACTCGAGGCTCTCGAGCACCGCGCCCAGCTCCGCCGCGCAGGTGTGGCGGTAGAACGACTCCGAGAAGCCCTTCAGGTCGATGTTGGCGGCGTCGAGCCGGCGGTACAGCTCGGCCCGCGGCTCGGGGTTGATGTAGCCGGCGGTCACCGCCACCGTGGCCACCCCCGCCTCGTGGCAGGCGTCGGCCACGTCCATGGCGTACTCGAGGAAGATGGTGGGGTCGTTGTAGGTGAAGGCCACGCTGCGACAGCCCAACTCCCGGGCCGCTCGGGCGATGGCCTCGGGGGACGCCTCGTCGGCGAGGGTGTCGATCTCCTTCGACTTCGAGATGTCCCAGTTCTGGCAGAACCGGCACGCCAGGTTGCAGCCCGCGGTGCCGAAGCTGAGGATCGGGGTCCCGGGCAGGAAGTGGTTGAGCGGCTTCTTCTCGACCGGGTCGACGCAGAACCCGCTCGAGCGCCCGTAGGTGGTGAGCACCACGCCGTCCCCCTGGCGCTCCCGCACGAAGCAGACGCCCTGCTGGCCGTCACGCAGCTTGCAGGCCCGGGGGCACACGTCGCACTGCACCCGGCCGTCCTCGAGGGCGTGCCAGTGTTGCGTGGGGACCACCGCCGGACTCACCGAGAGAACGGTACCGACCCCGCGCAGGAAAATTGAGCGCATGTGACTCAAGTCTCATCCGGGCCCGATCGACGTACCGGGGACGCCACGATCGGGCGACCCGCGGACCGCGGTGCCTGGCAGGATCATGGCGTGAAGCCGGGGGAGGGGGCACCGGTGGCGGGTGCGGATGGGGGCGGTGCCGCGCCCGGGCCCCGGCGTGGACCTCGGCTCGCCACGCTGGGCGCGGCGCCCTGGCGGCGGGCGCCGCTGCTGCTGTGGCGCCGGCCGGGGGTGCTCCTCGCCGCCGCAGGCGCGGTCGCCGTGGTCGCCGCCTCGCTCGCCGCCGTGCCGCTGTTCCTGTCGTCGGCGGGCACCGAGGCGGTGACGATCCAGGCCGGCGAGCGGTGCCCCCGCGACACCGGGGCCACGCTCACCGCGCCGGTGGACGACCCGGACCCGCTCGGCCACCCCGACCCCTTCGTCCCCGTCGCCGACGACCTCGGCCCCTCGTCCCGCTGGGGCCGCTTCGACAGCGTCCTCGAGGCCGGCGACGAGCGGACCCCCGTGGTGGTGCTCACCCACGACGGCGCCGCCGACCACGTCGACCTGGTGGAGGGCGGGGACCGGCCGGGAGCGGCCTTGCTCAGCGACCGTGCGGTCGCGCTGACCGGGGCCGAGGGTCGTGACACCGTCGAGATCGGCGGGCTCCCGGTCCCGGTCGGCGGCGTCTACGCGGACCTCGCCGCCGGGACGGTCGACGACCCGTTCTGGTGCGCGCACCGCACCGACCTCCCGCTCCGGGGCGCCGAGCTGATCCCGCCCCGCCCCGTGGTGCTCGTCGACGAGGCCACGTGGACCCGCCTGCGACGGGAAGCGGACCTCACCGGCGTGCTCGCCGTGTGGCAGGCGCCGCTCCGCCCCGACCGGACCCTGGGGGCGGCCCAGCGGCTCGTGGACGATCTGGGCTGCCGAGGCGGTCGGTCCTCGACCCTCGCGTGGTGCGCCGACGGGTCGCCGCCGTCCGCGGACGGGGCCGCAGCCCTCCTGCAGGGGGATCTCGACTCGTCGCTGCCGTTCGTGGTCGAGCGGGGCCGGGCCATCCAGACGGCGGTCGCCGGCGGCGTGTGGCCCGTGGCCGGCCTGGCCGCGCTCGCCGGTCTCGGGCTCGTGGCGGCGACCGCGCTGCTGTGGTGCGACCGCCGGCGGCGGGAGGTGGCCCTCCTGACGGTCCGGGGCGTGGGGCCGGCGGCGATCGGGCTCAAGGCGGTACTGGAGCTCTCCGCGGCCCTGGTCGTCGGCGCCGCTGCCGGGGTGACCCTCGCCTGGGCGCTGGTGGTGTCGGTGGGGCCCTCGCCCGTCGTCGAGGGGTCGGCGCTCGGCCGGGCCGCCGTCCTCGGGCTGGTCGCCGCTCTCGGCTCGGGGGCCGTCACCGCCGCCGTCGCCACGGCGCGGAGCCGGACGGTCGGGTCGTCCGTGCGGCCGCGCCCGTGGAGGAGGTGGGTGCCGTGGGAGCTCGCGCTCGCCGCGGTGACGATCGCCTCCTACCGGCGCCTCGGAGCCTGGGGGACGCCGGTGGCCGACGGGTCGTCGGTCAGCCACGTCGACGTGGTGGGCCTGTTGTTCCCGGTGCTGTTCCTGGCCACCGCGGTCCTCCTCGCCGCCCGCCTCCTGGGCCTCGCCCTCGGGCCGCTGCGCCGGGCCAGCGCCTCGTGGCGGCCCGCCCTGTTCCTCGGCCTCCGGCGAGTGGCCCGTTACCGCACCGCGGTCACCGGGATGGTCGTCGCGTCGGCACTCGCCGCCGGCGTCTTCGCGTACGCCGCCACCATCCAGCGGTCCATGGAGGCCACCCTCGAGGCCAAGGCGCTCGTCTACCTCGGTGGCGACGTGGTCGTCCGGGTCCCGCAGGGCGAGGCCCTGCCCGAGGCGCTGGCCGGGCGGTCGACGTCGGTCGACCTCTACTCGCACGCCTGGATCGGCGACCGCCACCGCCTGCAGGTGAACGTGTTCGCCATCGATCCCGCGACCTTCGCCGGCGGGTCCTTCTGGGACGACTCGCTGGCCGACGAGCCGCTCGACGAGCTCGTGGCCCGGCTGGTCGCCCCCACCGAGGACGGGTCGGTGCCCGTCATCCTGGTGGGCGCCTCGGCGCCGGCGCTCGCACCAGCGGCGATCGTCACGACCGGCACCACCGAATTCGAGATCGAGCAGGTCGCGACCGTGGCGGCCTTCCCGGGGATGCGGCGGGGGAGCCCGGCCCTGTTCGTCGCGGCGCCGGCCCTCGAGCGCCTCGGCCTGTCCACCCGGGTGCGGGAGGTGCGCGTGCGGGGCGACCGGTCGGAGGTGCTCGCCGCCCTCGACGAGGCAGGCGTCGCCTACCAGGAGGCCACCACCGCTGGGCACGTCGTCGACGCCGTGTCCTTCCTGACCGTGGCGCAGACGTTCGGCTTCCTGCGCACGCTCTCGCTGGCCGCGGCGGCGTTGGTGGTCGGCGGCGTGGCGGTGTACCTCGACGCCCGGCGGCGGGGGCGCGTGCTGGCGTACGCGTTCGCCCGACGCATGGGCCTGCGCCGCCGCGAGCACCGTGGGGCGCTGCTGGTGGAGCTGCTCGCCGGGATCGGCGCGGGCGGGGCACTCGGGACGCTGGTGGCGCTGGCCGGTGCCGCGCTGGCGCACGCCCCGCTCGACCCGTTGCCGGACGTGGACCCGACGCCGGTCCTGCGGCCCGCGACCGGCCTGCTCCTCGCGGTGGTGGCGACCTCGGTGCTGGTCGCCGTCGTGGCCGCCGCGCTGGCCCAGCGGGCGACCGACCGCGACGAACCCGTGGAGGTGCTCCGTGGCGGGACCTGACGACGTGGCCCCCGCCGGCGACGTGGTCGCGAGCTGCCGGGCGCTGCGCGTCACCTACGCCGCCGCGGCCGGTACGGTCGACGCCCTGCGCGGTGTCGACGCCGCCGTCGAACGGGGCCGGCTGACCGTGATCGCCGGGCCGTCCGGCTCGGGGAAGTCGACGCTGCTGCGCGCCCTCGCCGGCCTCGAGCCCGTCCGGTCCGGCGAGGTCGTGGTCGGCGGCCGGACGCTCACCGCCCTGCGGCCCGGCGCTCGGCGCCGGTTGCGCCGCCGGGAGATCGGCGTGGTCCTCCAGGCTCCCGCCGAGAACCTGGTGTCGTACCTCACCGCACTCGAGCAGGTCGTCCTGGCCGCCCGGCTGCGGGGGACGGACCCGGGCGAGGCCCGCGCCGCCCTGGCGGCGGTGGGCGGGGCGGACCTCGCGGACCGCCGACCCGCCCAGCTCTCGGGCGGGGAGCAGCAACGGGTCGCGGTGGCGGCCGGCGTGGTCGGGCGGCCGATGCTCGTGGTGGCCGACGAGCCGACCGCCGCGCTCGACGCCGCCGCCGCCGACCGGCTGATCGGGGTGCTGCGGTCCCTCGCCGACCACGGCACCACCCTGGTCGCCAGCTCCCACGACGACGCGCTCGTCGAGGCGGCCGATCGGGTCATCCGCCTCCGCGACGGCGAGGTCGTGGCGCGGTGACCCCCGCCGACCTCCCGTCGATCGGGGCGGGCCTGTCCGTGCGCGCCGTGCGGGTGTCGTTCGCGGCCGCCGGTGTTCCCGCCGTGGTGCTGGACGGCGTCGACCTGGACGTGGCGCCGGGGGAGGTCGTGGCCGTGGCCGGACGGTCGGGGTCCGGCAAGACGACGCTGCTCACCGTCGCCGCCGGCTGGACGGCGCCCGACGCCGGCGAGGTCCGCCTCGACGGCGTCGCGGTCGGCGTCGACCGGCCGTGGGCGGACGTCTCGGTGCTGCCCCAGGCCCTCGGCCTCCTCGACGAGCTCACCGTGGCGGAGAACGTGGGGCTGCCCGGGCGCCTCGGCCTCGACGCCACCCGCACCGCCGTCGCCGCCGAGGTGCCGGTGCTGCTCACCTCGCTCGGGCTGGCCCACCTCGCGGACCGGTACCCGGACGAGGTCTCGCTGGGCGAGCAGCAGCGGGTCGCGCTGGCGCGGGCCGCCGTGGCCCGACCCCGCCTGCTCGTGGCCGACGAGCCGGTGGCGCACCAGAACCGGGCGTGGGCCGAGGCCATGCTCTCGGTGGTCGCCGACCTCGCCGCCGCCGGTGCCGCCGTGCTGCTGGCCAGCCATGACGCGCTCGTGTTCGAGCACGCGGGTCGCGTCCTCGACCTCGCCGACGGCCGGCTCCACGAGCGGGACCACTGAACCGTCCCCCGGGCCGGGGAGCACCCACCCCCGTCAGGGGGAGACGACCTGGGTCCCGCGGCTCATTTCCGGCCGACCGCTGAAGGGAAGGGACCGCGATGCCGAGTTTCGTCGGGACATGGCGAACATCCTCTCGGCCCCGCGCCACCTCTCCGACCTGGGCGTGCCCGAGGCGATGGTCCTCGACGTCGTGCTGCGGCGGGCCCTCCTCGACGGCCACACGTCGACGGTGCAGCTGGCCGACGCCCTCGCGGTGACCCCGTACCTGATGGAGTCGGCGGTCGAGCACCTCCGCCGTGAGGGGATGGTCGAGGTGACCGGCCTCGAGGGTCGCAACCACAAGCTCGTCCTCTCGGAGGTCGGCCGCACGACGGCGACCGACCGCATGAAGTTGAGCCGCTACGCCGGCCCGCTGCCGGTCAGCCTCGCCGACTACGTCACCGCCGTTCGGGGCCAGCACCGCCAGCCCAAGGTCAACCAGACGACGGTCCGCCGGGCCTTCGCCGACCTGGTGGTCGGGGACCGTCTCCTCGACGAGCTCGGCCCGGCGATCCTGGCCAAGGGCGCGATCTTCCTGTACGGCCCGCCCGGCACGGGCAAGTCCTCGATCGCGGAGCGCCTCATCCGGGTCCACGAGGACTCGGTGGTCGTACCGCGTGCGGTCGAGGTCGACGGCCAGATCATCACGGTGTTCGACCCGGTGCTGCACCAGCCCGTCTCGCCCCAACCCAAGGGCCTCGATCCCCGGTGGGTGCTCTGCCTGCGCCCCAGCATCATCGTCGGCGGCGAGCTCCGCGCCGGCCAGCTGGACCTGAGCTACGACGCCAACGCCGGGTACTACGCGGCCCCGCTGCAGATGCAGGCCAACAACGGCATCCTCGTGATCGACGACTTCGGACGGCAGTCCATGACCCCCGAGGAGCTGCTCAACCGCTGGATCGTGCCGCTCGATCGGGGGGTCGACTTCCTCACCCTCGAGAGCGGGCTCAAGTTCGAGCTGCCGTGCCTCACCAAGATCGTGTTCTCCACGAACATGGAGCCGGCACACCTTGCCGACGAGGCGTTCTTCCGGCGCATCCGCAGCAAGGTGCTCATCCCGGCCATCGAGGACGAGCAGTTCGACGAGATCCTGCACGCGGTCGCGGGCGCAGCGAACGTGACCCTCGGCCCGGGGGCCGCCGAGCGCCTCCGCTCGGTCAGCCGCGAGCGGGGCGACGGGGATCTCCGCCCGTACCTGCCGGCGGTCGTGTGCGAGCTCGTCTCGTCGATCAGCGACTACGAGGACACCTCCCGGGTGCTCGACCTGGCCATGGTCGAGCGGGTGGCGAGCATCTCCTTCACGCAGCCGGTCACCGACCCGGTCGCCGTGCGCGCCGCCTGACCGGTCCGCCGCCCGGCAGTAGCGTGTCGGCACCCCGCCGGGCGGGGTAGGGGGCATCCACCCCCGAGCCGACGCCGACCCCTCGGAGCGCTCCGCCCATGAGCTACGACGACTTCATCGCCGACGTGGCCAAGGCGGTCGAGGCCGTGGGCGTGGCCATCATGGTCCTCGGCGGGTTGGCCGCCCTGCTCGCCTACCTGGCCGCGATCATCGACAAGGACCGCCGGGCCGACGCGTACCCGCAGCTGCGCGAGCGCCTGGCGCGGGCGATCCTGCTGGGCCTCGAGGTGCTGATCATCGGCGACATCGTGCGCACGATCGTCGTCGACCCGACCATGGAGTCGGTGGCGGTGCTGGGGATCATCGTCGTCATCCGGATCGTCCTCAGCTTCGCCCTCGAGGTCGAGGTCGAGGGCACGTGGCCCTGGAGCCGCTGGCGCCTCGGCGCCACGCGGCCGTCGACCGATCCCGAACGACCGGACTGACGCCGGCGCCGTGCCCCGTCGCCCGCCCGAACCGCCGGGCCCGGACCCCGAGGACGCCGATGTCGTGGCCGGACCGGCCCCCGCCGACGGTGGCCGGCTCGCCGACGCGGGCAAGCGGGTCGAGGACCTCGTCGTGCGGGCCAGCGTGGTGGCCCGCCGACTGGCCCGGCCGCTGCGGCCGGCGGGCTACGCCTCGCTCGGCGCCGCCCTGGTCGTCTGGCTGCTCCTGCCCGCGCCGGTGTGGCCCGACCGCCCGCCGCTCTGGTCGTCGCTCGGCTCGCTGCTGGTGCTCGCCGCCCCCGGGGCCTGGCTCCTCGTGCACCGGTGGTGGCTCGACCAGGCGCTGCAGAAGGCGGCGACGCTCACGCCGAACGCCCGCGAGGCCGCCAAGGGTGCGCTCGAGCACGTGCGGGGCCGGTCCGCCGAGCCTCGGGCCGGCGGCGCGCTCCGCCAGGCGTGGCGCTTCTACCGGGGGGCGGTCTCGCCACTCTGGGGCCACGCCACCGACGCCTTCGCGGTGGTCGCCCCGCTGCGCCCGATGCCGCTCATCGCCACCGGCATCGCCCTCGGCCTCACCGTCGTGCTGCTCGTGAGCATCCCCCTCGACCTCGTCATCCGAGGTGTGCTGATCCTGACCTGAGCCCCGCGTGTCGCGGGCCCCGCGGCGCGGTGCTACGAAGGGGGCCACGCAGGTCGCGCCAGGGGGGTCGCCGTGCCGGTCGTCGAGGTCGAGGGGTTCGAGATCGCCTACGAGGTCGTGGGGGAGGGCCAGCCGTGGATCCTCACGCCCGGCGGCCGCTTCACCAAGGAGGTCGGGGGCCTGCCCGAGATGGCCCGGGCCCTCGCCGACACCGGCCGCCGGGTGGTCACCTGGGACCGTCCCAACTGCGGCGCCTCCTCGGTGGTGTTCCGGGGGCGCTCGGAGTCCGAGGTGCAGGCCGAGGCGCTGGCGGCCCTGGTGCGCCACCTCGAGCTCGGCCCCACGGTGATCGCCGGCGGCTCGGGTGGGGCGCGCGTCTCGCTGCTCGCCGCGGCCCGGTACCCCGACGTCACCGCCGGCGTCGCCCTGTGGTGGATCAGCGGGGGCGTGCCCGGCCTGCTCCAGCTGGCGAACTACTACGGCATGCCGTCCGCCGACGCCGCCTGGCACGGGGGGATGGAAGCCGTCGTCGAGCTCGACCAGTGGCAGGAGGTGCTGGCGAAGAATCCCCGCAACCGCGAGCGCTTCCTCGCCATGGACCGCCAGGAGTTCCTCGCGGTCATGGACCGCTGGATGCTGGCGTACTGCCCCTCCGAGGACTCGCTCGTCCCCGGCCTCGACGACGAGGACGTGGCCCGGCTGTCGGTGCCGATCCTCGTGTTCCGCAGCGGCACGTCGGACATGAGCCACACCCGGGCGACCTCCGAGGCCCTCGGCGCCGGCCTCCCGAACGCCGAGCTGGTCGAGCCGCCCTGGGGTGACGACGAGTGGAACGAGCGCCGGGCGGCGGTGGAGCAGACCGGCTCGCTGTTCGTCCGGTGGCCCCTGCTCGTCCCCCAGCTCGTCGAGTGGGCCGACCGCACCGTCGGCGCGCCCTGACCCCGAGGAGGCCCCTCCCATGCCCCTGCCCGACATCACCATCGACCCCATCCGCGACGACCTGCCCTTCGGCTCGCGCGTCGGCGGCGTCACCCTCGAGGCGCTGGAGGACCCAGCCGTCCGCGGGCGCCTCGCCGCCGCGTTCGACGAGCGCGGCCTGTTGATCTTCGAGGGCGTCGACCCGACGCCCCAGGTGCAGGTCGCCATCAGCACGGTCTTCGGTCCCCTGAAGGACCACCCCAGCTCGGCCACGCCCCGCGTCGGCGGCGACGGCATGGTCGGCGTCATCGAGATCCGCCACGAGCCCGGCGAAGGCGGCGTCGTGTCGTTCGGTGGCCGGGAGCTCTCGCAGTGGCTGCCGTGGCACTTCGACCACTGCTACAACGACCAGCTCAACCGGGCGGGCGTCCTGCGCTCGGTCACCATCCCGCCGGACGGCGGCATGACCGGCTTCGTCGACGGGATCGCGCTCTACGAGGCCATCGACCCCGAGGTGCGGGCGCACGTCGAGGGCCGGACCGTCCGCTACGCCATGGACGTCATCCTCGACAACCTCCGCTACGGCCGGCCCGAGGGCTTCGTCGAGGTCCGCCAGTCCGCCCAGGCGGGCGACGTCATGGACGAGTACGCCGACCGCCCCTACGCCCTGCATCCGGCGGTGTGGACCCGGGCGACGGGGGAGAAGGTGCTCCACGTCTCGCCCTGGATGGCCAAGGGTGTCGTCGGCCTCGACGACGACGAGGCCGACGCCCTGCTCACCGAGGTCTGCGACGAGATCGTGGCCAAGGCCGAGGGCCTCTGCTACTTCCACCGCTGGTCGCCGACCGACATGGTGATCTGGGACAACTGGCGGGTGCTGCACTCGGTGTCGGGCTCGGACCCGCAGCACGGGCGCTGCATGCACCGCACGACCATCGCCGGCGACTACGGCCTCGGCGCCTTCGAGGAGTCGGCCCCGGTCTGACCGCCGCGGTCCGGGCGACCGGGCCGGGCCGTCTACGGTCTGCGGCGCGCCGCGGCCGGCGGCGCCCGACCCGAGGGGGGACATGCCGAAGCTGCTGGACGGGTTCGTGGCCGAGCGGGGCGACGACCTCGCCCTCGCCGACGAGTGGGGTGAGTCGACCTGGGCCGAGCTGAGCGAGCGGGTGGTGCGCCTCGAGCAGGCGCTGCTCGCCGCCGGCGTGGCGCCGGGAGACACCCTGGCCCTCATGGTGGGCAACCGCCGTGAGGCCTTCGAGGCCTTCTGGGCGGCCGCCCACCTGGGCACCACCTACGTGCCGGTGAACTGGCACTGGACCGCCGACGAGCTGGCCTACGTGCTCGAGGACGCCGGCTGCGTGGCCCTCGTCGTGGACGAGCGCTTCGCCGACGTGGCCGAGGAGGCCCTGGCCGACGAGCGGGCCGCGACCGTGCGCCTCGCCCTCGTGACGGGCGCCGAGGACCGGGGGCGGTTGTCGGCCTACGAGGCGGCACTGGCGGCCGCCTCGACCGAGGACCCGGGCATCGACTGCTTCGGCGGGCCGATGTTCTACACGTCGGGCACCACCGGTCGACCCAAGGGCGTACGGGGCATGCTCGCCGGCGGCCCCGAGGTGCCGAGCGACCTGCTGCCCCTCATCTCCGGCGCCGTCGCCGAGTTCGTCCCCACCCCGGGCCGGACGCTGCTGGCCGGGCCCGTGTACCACTCGGCCCAGTGGGCCTTCAGCTTCCTGCCGATGGTGGCGGGGTCCGCCGTGGTCATGCGCCACAAGTTCGACCCGGCCGAGACGGTGGCCATCTTCGACGACTGGGCCATCACCAACGTCCACCTCGTGCCGGTGCAGTTCAAGCGCCTGCTCGACCTGCCCGACGAGGTGCGGGACGGCCTCGACGGCTCGAGCCTGGTGGCGGTGTGGCACGGCGCCGCCCCCTGCCCGACGCCCTGGAAGCAGGCCATGATCGACTGGCTGGGCCCCAAGGTGCACGAGTACTACGGCTCCACCGAGGGCGCGTTCATCACGACCATCCGCGCCGAGGACTGGGTCCGCAAGGGCGGCAGCGTGGGCCCGCCCCTGGCGATCATGGAGATCCTCGTGGTCGGCGACGACGGCGAGCCGGTGCCCCAGGGCGAGTCCGGCACCCTGTACTTCCGCAACGCCCTCGGATCGGACTTCGAGTACCACAACGACCCGGACAAGACCGAGGCCGCCCACCTGGCGCCCGGGGTGTTCACCACCGGTGACGTCGGGTACCTCGACGACGAGGGCTACCTGTGGCTCTCCGACCGCAAGATCGACATGATCATCTCAGGCGGCGTGAACATCTACCCGGCGGAGATCGAGACGGTGCTGGCCGAGCACCCGTCGGTCGCCGACGTGGCCGTGATCGGCGTGCCCGACGACGAGTACGGCGAGCAGGTGAAGGCCATCGTGCAGCCGGTCGAGGGCGTGGCCGGCGACGACGCCCTGGCCGAGGAGCTGATCGCGCTCTGCCGGGACCGGCTCGCGGGCTACAAGCGCCCGAAGACCATCGAGTGGCGCGACGAGCTGCCCCGCTCGATGGCGGGCAAGCTCCTCAAGCGCCAGCTGCGCGCCCCCTACTGGGAGGGCACGGGCCGCAGCATCTGAGCGACCGCCCACGCGGGCACGACCGCCCGTGGGCGGCTCAGCCGCATCCGGCCTCGTCGTCGGGGCGGCCGAGCGCCTCGAGCTCGCACCAGGGGACCGACACCAGCTCGATGTCGTCGGGGCCGTCGCCGCCGGCGTCGTGGAACCCGAACGGCATCGAGGTGTCGTCGCCCAGCTCCGGGTGCGGCGCGAGGTGGTAGCAGTTGAAGCCGCCCTCGACCGCGCCGGGATCGCAGTCGATGGGCACGTCGCCCGGTGCCGACCACGGCCCCTCGGGCGCGTCGGCCACCCGGATCCGCAGCGTCGGGTCGCCGAAGGCGCGCGGTGCCGCCGAGACGAAGCGGCCGAGGTGGTCGCTCCACGACACCGAGTACTGCTGGGGGGTGAAGCCGTCGGGCCCTTCGCCGTCGGGCAGTGGCATCTCCAAGGGCGCGGCGGCGCCCACCGCGGCCTGCCACGACTCGTCGGAGCAGCCCACCGGGTCGGTGCGGTCGGGGGTGCAGCCCACCCACCCCTCCTCGGGGCCCCGCCAGAACGACCAGACCAGGCGCGCCCCCAGGGGGCCAGGCGGGCGGCCCGGGCGACGGCGCACTGCTGCTCGCCGTCCCAGTCCGGCTCCTCGTCGGGGTGGCAGGCGTACGCGTAGTGGTAGCCGTCGTGGTAGACGGCACCGGCCCCGAACGTGACGGTGCGCTCGCCGGAGGGCCACCGGCCGGGGAACAGGTCCCACCGCAGGACCTCGGCCCGCCAGGGCCGGGCGGTGCCCGGCGCGTACGTGAAGGTGGCCACCCCGCGGTCGCCCGGGTCGCTCCGGTCGAGCAGGCGCACCCGGCAGCCGTGGATGAAGAAGGCCGTGACGAGGATCGTGCCCGGCTCCCGACCGGGCGCGGTCGTCACCCCGTCGATCCACGACGCGGCGCCGCCCTCCTCGGCGCAGCGGCCCACGTCGGCGGGGGCGAGGGGGACGAAGTCCGCCTCCTGGAAGGGCGGCGTGCGGTCGTCGGGGGTCGTGGCGGCCACCGAGTTCGACCGGCCGTTGGGGAGGGCGTTGGGGTCGCACACCACCCAGAGCACCCGTCCCCCGTCGAAGGGGGCGGTCCAGCCGCAGTCGCCGTTCCGGGAGTCGATCCGGCCGTCCGGGCTCGCCGTCAGCTCGCGGGCGCTCTCCGAGGACGAGCAGGACGCCAGGAGGAGCGCGCCGGCGAGGAGCGCCGCCGTGCCGGCGAGCGACCGGCGGCGCGTCGGGCGGGTCAGGGCGCCGCGGCCTCGTCGAGGGGCACGCAGGCCGGCCCGTCGCCGGCGGCCCCCGCCACCCGGTGGAGGATCGCCGAGCGCGGCGCCAGCACGGCCTCGTCCGCGCCCTCGTCGAGGCGGGCGGTGACGTCCACGATGAGGCTGTAGGCGGGATCGGCCGCCGGCGGCCACAGCAGCGAGGCGTCCGCCCGGTCGGCCAGGTTCCGGCGGGTGCGCCGGCCCGTGCCGACGACGAGGTCGTCGCCGCTGAGCCGGACGGTCACCGAGGTCACGTGCGGGGTCCCGTCGTCGTTGACCGTCACGAGGTACGGGTGATCGCCGAACTCGGCGACGCGGCCGCGCAGGGCGGCGAGGTCCACGGGGACGCTCATGGTCGGCTCCTCTCGGCCCGGGCGGGCACGCTGCCATCCTGCCAGGGGCGTCCGCCGGCGCGGTGGGCGCACGCGGCGCCACCCGTCTGCCAGGGTGTCCGGGTGCGACGCTTGCTGCTGTCCACCCTGCCCGCCCTGCTCCTGGTCGCCGCCGTCGCGTGCGGCGGGGGTGACGACGATCCCGCCACCGACGCCGCCGCCGGAGGCGAGGTGTCCACGACGCCGACGACCGGCGGCGGCGGGGCGACCGGGCCGAGCGGCGAACTCGACCTGCTCTCGTACAACGTGGCCGGGCTGCCCGAGATCCTCTCGGGGTCCGAGCCCGCGGAGAACATGCCCCTCATCGGGCCCCGGCTGAACGACTACGACCTCGTCCTGCTGCAGGAGACCTGGAAGACGCCCGACCCCAACCCGCTCGCGCCGCTGCGGGTGTACCACGAGGAGCTCGAGTCGCGGGTCGACTTCGAGCACGGCACCGAGTCTGCGGCCCTGCCCCTCGGGGGCGACGCCACCCGGCCCGAGGCCATCCTCGCCGACGGCCTGAACGTGTTCTCCCGGTTCCCCCTCGGCGAGGTCACCCGGGAGCGGTGGGTGGGCTGTTTCGGCGGCGCCGACACCAGCCAGGGCGGGGCGGGGGACTGCCTCGCCACGAAGGGGTTCCTGCTCACCACCGTCACCCTCGCGGACGGGGTCGTGGTGGACGTGTACGACCTGCACGCCGAGGCGGGCAGCACGGACGAGGACCAGGCCCTCCAGGCCGACGACTACGAGCAGCTCGCGGCCTTCGTCGTCGAGCACTCGGCCGGTCGGCCGGTGCTGCTGGCGGGCGACACCAACCTCCACACCGACGACCCCGTCGACCCCGAGCACCCCGAGGGGGAGGGCGACCTCGCCATCTGGGAGTCGTTCCTCGACGCGACCGGTCTGACCGACGTGTGCGCCGCCCTCGACTGTGACGACCCGGGGGCGATCGACAAGGCCGCGTTCCGTAGCGACGGTGGGGTCTCCCTCGAGCCGCTCACCCACGACAACCCGACCGCGGACTTCACCCGGGACGACGGTGAGGACCTGAGCGACCACCCGCCGCTCGCCGTGCGGTTCCACTGGTCGGCCCCGGGCTGAGCCCCGCGGATCCAGCGACCGCCGGTCTCCGGAAACCGGGCGGCGCCGGTCGGTAGCCTCGACCCGTGCCGGTCGTCCACCTGGTCCTGCCCCGATCGAACAACAACGGCCTGCACCACGTGTGGGGCCACCGGATGGTGCCCCTCGGGCTCATGACCATCGGCGCCCTGGCCCGGCGGGAGGGTTGGGACGCCGTCGTCGTGGACGAGAACTACGAACCGCTGCCGAGCGAGCGGCCCGATCTGGTCGGCATCACCGCGTGGACGCACTTCGCGCCCCGCGCCTACGAGATCGCCGACCGGTACCGGGCCCAAGGGGTGCCGGTCGTGCTGGGGGGCGCGCACCCCTCGCTGCTGCCCGGCGAGGCGCTCCGCCACGCCGACGCCGTGGTCGTGGGGGAGGCCGAGTCGATCCTGTCCACGGTGCTGGCCGACGCCCTCGCCGGGACGATGGCGGGCCTCTACCGCGGCTCGTGGGACGACATGTCCGACACGCCCACGCTCGACGAGCTCGGCGTGTTCTACGACGGCTTCCCGGGCTTCCGCTACTGGCCGCAGTACAGCATCCAGAGCACCCGCGGCTGCCGGTACAACTGCGACTACTGCTCGGTCATCCGGATCAACGGCCGGGGGCAGCGCCACCGCGACCCGGGCGTCGTGGTCGACGAGCTGCGCCGGCGCACCGAGCGCACCCGGCTGACCGCCGGGCTGTTCTTCACCGACGACGACTTCGGCTCCGAGCTGGACTGGACCATGGAGCTGCTCACCGCGATGGCGGCGGCCAAGCTGCCGGTGAAGTGGGCGGCGCAGACGAGCATCGGCATCGCCCGCAACGAGGAGCTGCTGCGCCTGGCCAAGGAGGCGGGCTGTTCGAGCTTCTTCCTCGGACTCGAGTCGGTCACCCGCGCCTCGCTCAAGGAGGCCAACAAGAAGAACCGGCCCAACGAGTACCGCGACCTCGTGGCCGCCATCCACGACCACCGCATCGGGGTCGAGGGCGGCTTCGTGCTGGGCTTCGACACCGACGGCCCCGAGGTCTTCGACGACACCGCGGACTTCGCCGACGACATCGGCGTGGACGTCGGCTTCTTCAGCGTGCTCACCCCACTGCCCGGCACGGGCACCTTCGACCGCTACTGGCAGGCCGGCCGCATCTTCGACACGGACTGGTCGCACTACTCCCTGCTCCGGGCGGTGTTCGAGCCGGCGCAGATGACCGCGGCCGAGCTCGACGCCGGGGTGCTGCGGGCCTTCGGGCGCTTCTACAGCCCCAAGGCACGGGCCCGCCGCTACGCCCGCCAGCTCCGGCAGCTGCCCCCCGACTACGCCACCGTGCTGGCGCTGGTGGGCCGCGGCTTCGCCAAGGAGTACCGCCGCCGGCGCCACGCCACCGAGGACACCACGCAGCCGTTCCAGGCCCACCCCGACGACCTCGCCCAGCTGGCGATCACGAGCCAGGCGCCGGCCAGCGAGGCCATCTGGCTCGCCGCCGACCAGGTCGACGGCGGCGCCGGGCGCACGGCGGTGCCGGTGACCATCAGCCGCTGATCGCCGGCCGACCGCCGCGCGGTCGGCTCAGGTCGCCCGCAGCGCGGCCACCTCGGCGGCGAAGGCGTCGTCGTCCCGGGTGTCGGCCGGGACCTGGAGCAGCACCCCGTCGGCGAGATCGCCATAGCGCTCGACGAGCGCCGCCGCGAGCCCGTCGTGGCGGGCCGCCACCACCACCGTGTCCAGCAGGTCGTCGTCGATGGCGTCCGCCATGTCCGCCCAGCGGTCGGCGCGGGCGAGGGCCCGGAGTCGCCCGCCGAGCTCCTCCCACCCGTGGAGCTCGAGGGTGCGCCGGTAGGCGGGCGTGCTGAACAGGAACCCGAGGCGGCGGCGGCGCTCCTCACGGGCACGATCGACCGCGGCGTCGTCCGGCCCGGTCGCGACCATGCCGCCGACGACGAGCGGCACGGCGGACGGGGCCCGTCCGGCGGCCTCGCGCCCGGCGGTCAGGGCGGGCAGGCAGGCCTCGGTCAGGTAGCGCCGGTCCGAGTTGGTGGGGTGGGTCACGAAGCCGTCGGCGACGGCGCCGGCGAGCCGGCACGAGCGGTCGCCGACGCCCCCGAGCCACACGGGCGGCGCGGGGCCGTCGAGGGGCCCCGGGTTGAACTCCGGCTGCAGGCGGGTGAGCCGGTAGTGCGGGCCCTCGTGGTGCAGCGGCGACTCGCCCGCGAAGGCGGCGAAGGACGCCCGCACGGCGGCGACGTAGTCGGCCATGCGCTCGATGGGATCGGACCAGGCCACACCGAAGCGCTCCTCGACGTTGGGGCGGATCTGGGTGCCGAGCCCGAGGTGGAAGCGGCCGGGGGCGAGCCGGCCGAGCGACCACGCGGTGAGCGCCACCTGCATCGGGCTACGTACGAAGGCCACGGCCAGCGACGTGCGCACGACGATCCGGTCGGTGTGCTCGAGGGCCAGCGCGCTCGCGACGAACGAGTCGTTGACCATCTCGGCCACGTGCAGGGCGTCGAACCCCATGGCCTCGACGCGACGGGCGTGCTCGGCGACCGCGGCGAGCGGGAGGGTGGGGTCCATGCCGGCGGCGACGTGCACCCGCCCAGCATGGCGGACGGGGTCAGGCCTCGCCGTCGTCCGGTCGGCCGGGCTCCGGTGCCGGGTGACCCGGCGGCGGGCCGTCTCGGGCGACGGGTCGACCATCGTCTTCGAGTCCGATGCCAGCAACGTCGTGAGCGGCGACGCCAACGCCTCCCGGGACGTCTTCGTGGTGGACCGCGCCACGCTGACCGCCACCCGGGCCAGCGTGGCCAACGACGAGAGCGAGTCGGGCGACGACTCGTTCAGCGCCAGCATCGACGAGGACGGCGACGTGGTGGCCTTCCAGAGCGACGCCGCCGACCTCATCGGCATCAACGACACCAACGGCGTCCGCGACGTGTACGCCCGCAACCTCAGCACCGGCACGACGTTCCGGGTGAGCGTCAACTCGAGCAACCAGCAGGTCGTCCTCCCGTCGTTCGTGCCCTCGGTCAGCGACAACGGCCTGTCGTTCGCCTTCGAGACCGACGCTGCGCTCGTCCCCGCCGACGACAACGGCCAGCGGGACGTCTACGTGCGCACCCCGTCCGCAAACCAGCTCGTCTACGCGAGCGTCGACACCGGCGGCGGGGCGGCGAACAGCTTCTCGCTCAGCGCCTCGATCTCGGGTGACGGCACCCGGGTGGCCTTCGACAGCCACGCGAGCGACCTGGTCGCCGACGACGCCAACGGCGACGGGCAGGACGTGTTCGTCCGCACGCTCACCGGGACGCCGACCACGACGCTGATGAGCGCCCGACCGGGCGTCGTGGTGGACGGAGACTCGTCCCAGCCGTCCCTCGCGGACAACGGGACGGTGGCGTTCGACAGCAGCGCCACGAACCTCGTCGACGGCGACACCAACGGCCGGTCCGACATCTTCGTGGCCGGGGAGGTGTGCGACGGCCGCCTGGTGGACGTCGACCTGAACCTCGCCAACACGCCCACGGCCGGCCCGGACGTGATCCTCGGAACGCCGGGGAACGACACGGTCGACGGCCTCGCCGGCGCCGACCGGTTCTGCGGTGGTGTCGGCAACGACACCTTCCACGGCGGGCTCGGCGCCGACCGGGCCTTCGGCGGTCAGGGCGCCGACAAGCTCGTCGGCGACGACGGCAGGGACGTGCTCGAGGGCAACGGCGGTGCCGACGTCCTCAAGGGCGGTGTCGGCAACGACGCCCTGAAGGGCGGGACCGGCGCCGACACCTGCAAGGGCCAGGACGGAACCGACACGGCCGCCACCTGCGAGGTCGTCACGGGCGTGCCGTGACGCCGCTGTCTCGGGGGGCCGGGCCCGACCACGCCGACCGTGGTCGGCCCCGGCGCGCCGGTTCGCGGCCGGTGCACGCCCACGGAACCGCGGGCCGCGTCCGTCGGGATCCGGCGAGTAGCGTCTCGCCCTGATCGCCACCACCGACCGAGGAGTCGCCATGCGCCGACCGCCGATCGACGAACGCCTCGCGGCCATCCCGCTGTTCGAGCACCTCGACAACCGCCAGCTGGCGTCCGTGGGCGCCCTGGCCACCGTGCTCGACATCGCCGCCGGTCGCGAGCTCATCCGTGAGGGCGCCACCGGGCGGGAGTTCTTCCTGGTGGCCGAGGGCGAGGCCGAGGTCAGCCGCGGCGGCGAGGTCATCGCCACCCTCGGCCCCGGCACGTTCTTCGGCGAGACCGCCCTGCTGCTCGACCAGCCCCGCAACGCCACCGTCACGGCGAAGACCGACATGGTCGTCGAGGTCATCGAGCGGCGTGACTTCAAGGGGCTGCTCGAGGAGTACCCGGATCTCTACGCCCCGCTGCTCGAGGCCACCGCCCGCCAGCTCGCGGGGAACGACGGCCACTAGCGGTTCGCCACCGCAGGCACCCACCGGGCGGAGGTGGGACCATGGGCCATGGCCACGGGCGTCCCGGACGTCGAGCTCGTGGTGCGGGGCGGGCACCCCGGACTTCCTCGACCTGCCGTGGGGCACGCCGCTCGCGTCCTGGCGCCACGAGCGCCTCGTGCCGATGGCCCACGGCATCAGCCGCCACGTCGTGCGCTTCGTGCGCTACGACCGCCGGGTCTACGCGGTCAAGGAGACCGAGACCGCCCGCGCCGAGGCCGAGCACCGGGTGCTCCGGGAGCTGCTGGCCGACCGGCTGCCGGTGGTCGAGCCGGTCGGGCTCGTGCGGCCCCACGGCACCGACAGCTCGGCGGCGCTCATCACCCGGTACCTCGACTTCTCCCTGCCGTACTGGTACCTGATCGCCCGCGACGCGGCGTCCACCGACGTCCTGCTGGACGCCGCGGTGGTGCTGCTCGTGCGCCTGCACCTCGCCGGCGTCTACTGGGGTGACTGCTCGCAGTCGAACATCTTGTTCCGCCGCGACGCCGGCGGACTCATGGCGTACCTGGTCGACGCCGAGACCGCCGAGCGCCGGCCCTCGATCGGCGACGGCCTGCGCGCGAACGACCTCGACGTCGCCCACGAGAACCTCGTGGGGGGCGTGCTCGACCTGCAGGCCGCCGGGCGGGTGGCGGCATCGGTCGACCCCGTCGCCATCGCCGACGAGCTGCGGGCCCGGTACGAGGCGCTGTGGGCCGAGCTGACCCGTACCGACCGCTTCGACGAGACCGAGCGCTGGCGGATCGACGCCCGAGTGCGGCGCATCAACGAGCTCGGCTTCGACGTGGAGGAGCTGGCGATCCGCACCGGTGAAGGCGGCCGGGAGCTGCACATCACCCCCACGGTCGTGGACGAGGGCCACCACTTCCGGGCGCTGCGCCAGCACACCGGCCTCGAGGTGCAGGAGAACCAGGCGCGGCGGCTGCTGGCCGACATCGAGAGCTTCCGGGCCCACCTCGAGCAGCGGGAGGGCCACCCGGTGCCCGCTGCGGTCGGTGCGGCCCGCTGGCTCGCCGAGGTGTACGAGCCGGTCGTGGCGGCGGTGCCCCCGGAGCTCGCCGACCGCCTGGAGCCCGCCGAGCTGTTCCACGAGCTCCTCGACCACCGCCACCGCCTCGCCGCGGGCGCCGGCCGGGAGGTCACCAACGCCGAGGCCCTCTCCGACTTCCTCGCCGCGGTGCTGCCCGCCCGCGGGAGCGAGCTCCAGCTCCTCGACGACGACGACGATGGACCCGCCGCCGCGGGCGACGACGAGGGGGCGGGCGGGGCCTGACGCCGGCGCTCAGCCGATCCCGACGGTGAGGTTCTCGCCGCTCTCGGGGTCGAAGAGGTTCAGCGCCTCGGGCTCGAACCACAGGGTGGCCCGGTCGCCGGAAGCGATCTCGCCGTGCGGGTCGAGGGCCACGACGAGCTGGCTGCGCAGGCGCTCGCTGTCGAGGTCGCGCTCGAGCTCGTCGAGGGTCGACTCGAGCTCGTCGGGGGCGTCGTAGGGGAGGTAGGCGTACTGCTCGTTGCCCAGCCACTCGACCACGTCGACCTCGGCCTCGAAGGAGATCCCCTGGTCGCGGCGGCCCTCCTCGACCGTGCGGGCGTCCTCGAAGCGCTCGGGTCGGATGCCCACCATCACGTGGGCGCGGTCGCCGACGCGGTCGCGCAGGTCGGGCGGCAGCTCGAAGGACACGAACGGCAGGTGGAGGGTGGTGCCCTCGAGCGATCCCGGTACGAAGTTCATGGGCGGCGAGCCGATGAAGCCGGCCACGAACAGGTTCACGGGCTGCTCGTAGAGCTGCCGGGGCGTCGCGACCTGCTGGAGCTCGCCCTTGCGCAGCAGCGCCACCCGGTCGCCGAGGGTCATGGCCTCGATCTGGTCGTGGGTCACGTAGACCGTCGTCGTCCCCAGCCGGCGCTGCATGCGCAGGATCTCGGTGCGCATCTGGCCGCGGAGCTTCGCGTCGAGGTTGGAGAGCGGCTCGTCGAAGAGGAACGCCGAGGCCTCGCGGACGATGGCGCGGCCCATGGCGACGCGCTGGCGCTGGCCGCCGGAGAGGTTGGCGGGCCGCCGGTCGAGGTGCTCGGTGAGCTCGAGGGTCGCGGCGGCCTCGGCGACCTTGCGCTTCACCTCGTCGTCGGGCAGGTGGCGGAGCCGCAGCGGGAAGGCGATGTTCTCGAAGACGGTGAGGTGCGGGTACAGCGCGTAGTTCTGGAAGACCATGGCCAGGTTGCGGTCCTTGGGCGCCTTGTCGTTCATGCGCTCGCCATCGATGAGCAGCTCGCCCTCGGTGATGTCCTCGAGGCCGACGATCATGCGCAGCAGCGTGGACTTCCCGCACCCCGACGGGCCCACGAGGATGACGAACTCGCCGTCGGCGATGTCGAGGCTGACGTCGTTGACGGCGGGGAAGCCGTCGCCGTAGCGCTTGACGATGTTGCGGAGGGTGATCTCGGCCATGGGTGCTCCTGGGTCAGCCCTTCACGGCCCCGGAGGTCAGCCCGGCGACGATGCGCCGCTGGAAGACCAGCACGAGGATCACGATGGGGATGGTGACCACGACCGACGCGGCCATGACCGCGGTGACGGGCGACTGGAACTGCGACTGGCCCGTGAAGAACGACAGGGCGGCGGGCACCGTGCGGGCCCGGTCGGTCGAGGTCAGGGAGATGGCGAACAGGAACTCGTTCCAGCAGAAGAAGAACGTGAGGATCGCGGTGGTGAACACCCCGGGGGCGGCGAGGGGCACGATCACCCGGCGGAAGGCCTGCCACGGGGTGGCGCCGTCGACCTGGGCGGCCTGCTCCATCTCCCACGGGATCTGGCGGAAGAACGCCGACATCGTCCAGATCGACAGCGGCAGGGCGAAGGTCAGGTAGGGGATGATCAGACCGAGCCAGGTGTCGTAGATGCCGAGGCCGCGCCACATGTTGAACAGGGGCCCGACGAGGGCGGCCTGCGGGAACATGGCGATGGCGAGCGCCATCGACAGCAGCAGGCGCTTGCCGGGGAACTCGAGGCGGGCGATGGCGTACGCGGCGAACATGGCCACGACCACCGACAGGGCGGTGGCGATGATCGCGATGCCGAACGAGTTGCGCAGTGCCGAGGTGAACAGCTCGTCCGAGAAGACCGTGCGGAAGTTCTCCCAGGTCCACTCCTTCGGCAGGAAGCTCGGCGTCCCCGTGCGGAAGGTGTCCGGGCTCTTGAACGCCAACGACACCATCCACGCCAGCGGGAACATGGCCCACACGAGGATGACCAGCCCCCACACCGTCCACCACGGGCTCGTGCGCTGGGGGCCGGCCATCAGGCGTCCCCCCGCACCTGGCTGAGGTCGGTGCGGAACACCTTGATGAAGACGAACGCGATCAGCAGCACGGTGAGGAACAGCAGCACGGACACGGCGGAGCCGGCGCCGAGGTTCACCAGGGTGACGTTCTGGCGGTAGGCGAGGAACGACAGGGTCTCGGTGCCGTTGGCGCCGCCGGTCATCACGAACGGGTTGTCGAAGATGCGCCAGGCGTCGAGCGTCCGGAACAGGACGGCCACCATGATCGCGGCCTTCATGTTGGGCAGGACGACCCGCCAGAGCCGCTGCCAGGCGCTCGCGCCGTCGACCCGGGCGGCCTCCAGCATCTCCTCGGGGACCTGGACCAGGCCGGCGAGCAGCAGCAGCGAGATGAACGGCGTGGTCTTCCAGATCTCGGACAGGGTGATGACGAACAGCGACGACCAGCGCTCGCCGAACCAGTTGAAGTCGCCGAGGCCGAGCCACTGGTTCACGAAGCCCGAGTCGAGCTGGAAGGCGTAGCGCCAGACGAACGCCGACACGACGGTGACGATCCCGTAGGGCACGAGGATGGCCGTGCGCACGAACGAGCGGCCACGGACGATCCGGAACATCACCCAGGCGAAGGCGAGGCCGAGCACGAGCTCGACGGCCACGCTGACCACGGTGATGACGGCGGTGGTCGACACCGCGCCCCACCAGACCGGATCGGTCAGGACCGTGACGTAGTTCTTGAGGCCGACGAATTCCTTCCCGGAGGGGTCGGTCAACCGGTAGCGGTAGAGCGACAGGACGACCGCGTACGCGAGCGGGTAGGCGGTGACGAAGATCATCACGAGGAAGGCGGGTGCGGCGAGGCGCAGGCCGAGGCGGCGCTCGTGGCGGAGCCGGTCGGAGCGACGCGGCGCCGCGGCGACCGCGGTGTCGGGGACGGTGGTGGTCACAGGAGCCGGTCCCCCTGGAGGACCTCGTGCATGTAGCTGTCGGTCTCCTCGGGGGTGTCGGGGGACGACACCGAGGTCGGCGGGTGCCAGGTGCGCTGGACCGAGGCCGAGATGTCCCCGTAGTACGGGCTGATGGGCCGGGGTGCCGCCTCGTCGATGGAGTCCCGGATCAGGTCGGCCATGGGGAAGGCCTCGCGTACGTCGGGGTCGTCGTAGGCGGCCGCCCGCGCCGCGGGGTTGCCCGACTCGACCATGTACTGCGCGTTGTGCTCGACCGAGGTGATGCACGCCACCGCGTCGACGGCCTCGTCCGGGTGGTTCGTGAAGTTCCCGATCGCGAGGTTGATCCCGCCGAGGGGTGGTGCGCTCGGGTGGTCGGCGTCGGTGCGCGGGTAGCGCGCCCAGCCGATGTCGTCGACGACGGACTGGTCGAGGGCGCCGCTGTCGACCTCCCCCTTGGCCGCGGCGTACACGTAGGGCCAGTTGACCATGAAGCCGCCGTTCGGCCCATGGAAGAGGGAGCGGGCCTCCTCCTCGCCGGCGGTGGTGAGGTCGGCGGGCCGGGCCGAGGAGTGCGACAGCCGGTCGACGACGTCGGCGGCCTCGTCGCCGGCGGGCGAGGCCATGGTCGGGGTGGCGTCGGCGCCGCGGTCGGCGTGCTCGACGATCGTCCCACCCGCCGAGGACACGAGGGCGTTGATCCAGACCATGTAGCCCTCGTAGCGGCGGGCCTGCACGCCGATCCGGGTGCCGGTGGCCTCGGCGGCGTCGATGAGGTCGTCCCAGGTCACGTCCCCGCTGGTCGGATCGATGCCCGCCTCCTCGGCCACGGACGTGCGGAACCACAGCAGCTGGGTGTTCGCCCAGAATGGGGTGGCGACGAGCTCGTCGTCCCAGAAGGCGGTGGCCAGCGGTCCGTCCAGCACGCCCTCGGTGAGGCGGTCGACCTCGGCCCGGTCGGTGATGGGGAGGAGGTAGCCGGCGTTGGCGAATTCCGCCACGAAGGGCGGGTCGAGGCTCATCAGGTCGACCGACGAGTCGTGGGCGGCGAGGCGGCGCACGAGCTGCTCGCGCTGCGCGTCGGCCTCGTTCGGCAGGATCTCGGTGCGGATGCGGTAGGCGCCGTCGGACGCCTCGGTGCACTGCTGCGCCAGGGTGCGCTGCCCGCCGTTGTCCGGGTTCGTGTACCAGACGAGGGTGGGGACGCCGCCATCGTCGCCGCCACAGGAGGCGAGCAGGGCGGCACCGATGGCCACCGCCACGAGCACCCGCGTGATGCGCTGCACCAACCGCCCTCCCCCCGATCGTCACCGAACAGCTACCCGGCAGTGCGTCGAGGTAGAACCGGCGGGCGACCGAGCGGTTACCCCTCGGTCGTCGGCGCCGCGCTGCCGCCACCGCTCGGTGAGCCGCCGTCGCCACCCCTCCCTCGCTGATCCGCCCCCTCAGGACTGCGGCCGCAGGGGGGCCAGGGCGGCTTCGAGCGCCCGCTGGTGGATCGGCCGCCGCTCCCACCGAGCGGGCTCGATGCGCACGCTGCGCTCGAGGTCCTCGTCGAAGTGCCCGTCGAGGGTCGCGGTGAGCGCCGGGTCGAACACGACGAGGTTCACCTCCTCGTCGCGGTTCATCGAGCGCGCGTTCAGATTGGACGAGCCGATGTTGCTGACGATCCCGTCGACGGTCATCACCTTGGCGTGCAGCATCGTCGGTTCGTAGTGCCAGATCTCGATGCCGGCGTCGATCAGGTCCTGGTAGCTCCCCTCGCCGGCCAACTGCACGAAGCGCTTGTCGGTGTGCGGTCCGGGCAGCAGGATCTCGACGCGGACGCCGCGCTCGCTGGCCTCGCACAGGTTCCGGCGCAGCTCCTGGTCGGGCACGAAGTACGCGGTGGTGATCCGCACCCGTTCCTGCGCGAGCTGCAGCAGCGTGCGCACCAGCGCGTCGACGTCGCTCCACCCCGTCTCCGCGGCGCCGCGGATGCACTGCACCACGGAGGACCCCGGCTGGGGCTGCTCGGGGAAGGTGTCGACGTCGCTGAACAGCTCGGGGGTGGTCTCCCCCCAGTTGTCGAGGAAGGCGGCGCGGAGGCCGTCCACCGCGGGGCCGGTCACCCGGAAGTGGGTGTCGCGCCACTCGTGCTCGTTGCGGGCGTCCCCGGTCCACACGTCGGCGATCCCGACGCCGCCGGTGAACCCGACCGCCTCGTCCACCACCAGCACCTTGCGGTGGGTCCGGTGGTTCACCTCGAGGGGCCGGAACCGGCGCAGTGGCCGGAACCAGCGCACGTCGACCCGGGCCGCCTCCATGTCGTCGACGAGCCGACGCTCCATGGTGCGGGCGCCGAGCGCGTCGAGCAGCACCCGGACGCGCACCCCGGCCTCGGCCCGCTCGCAGAGCCGCGCGGCCAGCTCCGCGCCGATCTCGCCCTCCCAGTACACGAAGGTGAGGAAGTCGATCGTGCGCTCCGCGGCCTCCACGGCCTCGAACATGGCCGGGAAGATCTCGTCGCCGTTGCGCAGCACGTCGATCTGGTTCCCCTCGGTCGCCGGCGTGCCCAGCACGCCCTCGAGGTGCCGGCGGATCCGGTGCGCGGCATCCCCTCGTTCGGCGCCGCCCCGGGATCCGGCGAGGTCGGCGGCCGCGGTCCGGCGGCTCACGCCACCGCCGCCGGTCGGCGGCGGGCGCCGGTGGGCGCGGGCGCGGGAGCGGGAGCGGGAGCGGGAGCGGGAGCGGGAGCGGGGGTGGTGCGGGTGTCCGCCCCGGTGCGGGGCTCGGGCACACCGGCGCGGACGGCCTCGAGCTGCGCGGCCACGGCCCCGCCGTAGAGGACGCCGATCGACGACAGCAGGCACCAGATCTGCAGGGCGACGATCCCCGCGAGGGGCCCGTAGGTCTCGCCGAAGGAGTGGCTCAGGTGGAACACGACCCCCATGGCGAGGGTGACCGCGAACCACAGCACCATCGACACGGTGCCGCCGAACACGAGCCAGGACCAGCCCGGCTGGTGCCGGCGGGGGCACCACCGGAACAGCAGGGCCATCGCCGCGCTCATGGCCGCGATCGCGGCGGGCCAGCGCAGCCACCCCCACAGCGTCGTCCAGAGGCTGCCCTCGAAGGACCTGCCCACGGCGGCGCCGAACCCGACGGCGAGGAACGCCGCCGAGAGGAGCGCGCCGACCGTCACGGTGAGCACGAAGGCCCGGCCGTACTTCTGCACGGCGGGGCGGTCCCGTTCGATCCCGTACATGCGGTTCAGGCCGCGCTCGAGCTGGCCCATGGCGGTCGTGCCCGACACGAGGGTGCCGACCGCGCCGAGGGTCAGGGCGAGGTAGCGGCCGGACGCACCGTTCTCGCGCGCCTGGCGGACGGCCTGGGTCAGCACGCGGCCCGCGGGGCCGGGCGCCAGCTGGTGGACGAGCGAGACGATGCCGTGCGACAGGCGGCCCGAGCCGAGCGCGCTGGCGAGGCCGACCACGGCGATCGTCCCCTGCACGAGCAGGATCGAGAGGAGGAACGCCATCGAGCGGGCATGGCTGAACCCGTCGGCGTAGCGGAGGCGGACGAACGCGTCTCCCAGCAGGCGGGCGGTGCCCGTCGTCCGCAGGGTCTCGCGGGCGTCGTCGCCGGTGAGCTCGAAGGTCTCCGGCACGGTGGTCGCGGTGCTCACGAGACCACCTCCTCGGTGGTCTCGGGCACACAGACCTCGATGGCGTGGTGGTCCACCCGGATCTTGAGCTTCTTCACCTTCGGGCGGTCGCCGCCGTCGAGCTCCCACGGCTGGGCGTCGTCGAGGCGGACGTCGATCTTGCGGCCTGCCGTGGTCCGGGCCATGGGGGAGCGCTCCGCCTTGCCGGCGGCCATGCGGGCGAGCACCCGGCTCCACTCCACGGCGCCCTCCGCGGTCACCACCCCGACCTCGAGCACGCCGTCGTCGGGCGCGGCCTCGGGGAAGGCCTCGATGCCGCCGAGGATCGTCCCCACGTTGGCGGCGAGGACGCAGCTGGCGGGGCCGTCGAACCAGTCGGCGCCGTCGACCCTGATCCGCATCCGGGTGCGCCCGGCCCGGAGGTTCTTGGCGCCCGTCCAGAGGTAGGCGGCCTTGCCCACCTTGCGCTTCATGGCCTTGTCGGCGTCACCGATCATCCGGGCGTCGAACCCGGTGCCGGCCATCACCGCGAAGTGCTCGCCGTTGACGGTGCCCAGGTCCAGCGGCCGGCGGCGGCCGTGCAGCCCGATGGCGACCGCCTCGTCGATGTCCTGGGGGATCCCCAGCTCGGTGGCCAGGAGGTTGGCGGTGCCGGCGGGCACGATGGCGATGGCCGCCCCGCTGCCCGCGGCGGCGTCGATGCTGCGCTGCACCATGCCGTCGCCGCCCCAGACGAACAGGAGGTCGGCGCCCTTCTCCAGCGCCTTCGCCACCTTCTTCGGGGCCTTCTTGCTCTTCGGGACCTCGTACCACAGCGGGGCGTCGACGCCGGCGTGGGCGAGGCTGGCGCGCAGGGCGTCGAGCCCGCCGCCGAGGGTCTTGCCCGAGTGGGCGATGACGGCGACGGTGCTCATCGGGCCACCCCCTCGACCTCGGCGTCGGCCAGGGCCGACGAGCGGGCCGCCACCGCCGCGACGAAGAGGGCGGCCGCCCCCAGGGCGGCGCCGGCGAGCACGTCGGTGAGGAAGTGCATGCCCCGGTAGACCCGGGAGAAGCCGACCGCGAACGCCATCAGGACGGGCACGCACCAGATGAGGGCGCGGACGGCGCTCGACCGGACGCGCGGTGCGAGCAGGAGGGCGAAGCAGCCCCACAGCACGATGGTGGCGGCCACGTGGCCCGACGGGAAGCTGAACGTGGCCGGCGCGTGGCCGACGGTCTCGACCGGCGGTCGGGGCCGGCGCACGAGGGCGTTGGCGGTGATGAAGACGGAGGCCTCGAGCCCGAGCCCGGCGGCCAGGAGCAGGACGTCCCGCCAGCGGTGGCGCCACGCGAGCACGGCGGCCACGATCACGGCGAGGCCGATCACGGCGAGGGTGTCCGCGGCGTTGGAGAAGAAGATGGTGAGGTCGTCGAGCGTCGGTGTCCGGTGCTCGACGAACCAGCGGCTCACGTCGACGTCCCACGCCCGGACCCCGGCGAGGGGGCCGGCGTGCACGAGGGCGACGCCGATCCCGGCGACCACGAGGGTGAAGGTCGTGTAGGCGACGAAAAGCAGGGTGAGCGGGGTGCGGGCGGGCCCGTCCCGCCAGTCGACGGTGCGGCGTGACGGCTGGTCGACCCAGCCGCCCACCGGTCGGTCGAGCACGCTGGGCCCGTCGAAGCGGGTGGTGGCCTGCATGGTGAACGCTCCTTCCGGGGGGCCGCCCCTCGGCCCCCGGCACGGCGCCTCTACCCCCACGCGTGGCGGCCTAACCCCCCTGCGTGGTGACGGGGTGGGTGCATCTCGGGCGCGGACGGGGTAGAGCACCGGTCGTGCTCGTGGTGATCGTCGTCGTCGTCGTGGGCCTCGTCACCGGCGTGGCGGGCGGGTTCGCCGCGCACCGGTGGCCCCGCGCCGTGGCCCCCCGGGTGGACGCCGCGTCGGTGGGCCGGGAGGTCGCCGCCCACCCCGCCGTCGGCAAGGCGGCCCGCTCGCTCGAGCCGGCCCCGGCGACCGCGGTCGCACTGGGCCTCTCGGTCACCGCCGTGGTGGCGGCGCTCGTCGGGGTCGGTGCGCTGCTGGCCATGGTCGAGACGGGCTCGGGCCTGGCCCGTTGGGACCTGTCGGCGGCACGGTTCGGCGCGAGCCACGCGTCCGAGGGCTCGACGACCGTGCTGCGGTGGGTCAGCCAGATGGGCGGGACGCGTGGGGCCCTGCTGCTGGCCCTCGTCGCCGTGCTGGTCGCCCGGCGCACCGGCAGGCCGCGGGTGCGGGCGACCCAGGCCATGGCCTTCGCCGTGCTCGTCGTCGGCGGCCAGTTCCTGCTCTCCAACGCGGCGAAGCTCCTCGTCGACCGTCCGCGGCCCGACCTGTTGAACCTCACCGGCTTCTCGGGGACGTCGTTCCCCTCGGGCCACGCCACGGCGGCGGCCGCGACGTTGGCCGTCGCCGCGCTGCTCCTCGCCCGAGGGCGCTCCCGTCGGGCCCAGGCCGTGCTCTTCGGCGCCGCCGCCGGCCTCGCCGCCATGGTGGCGGCCACCCGGGTGCTGCTCGGGGTCCACTGGCTGACCGACGTCCTCGCGGGCCTGCTCCTGGGCTGGGGCTGGTTCGGCCTCTGCTCCGTCGCGGTCGGCGGTCGCCTCCTGCGCTTCGGGGCACCCGCCGAGCAGGCCGCCGCGGCCGCGGACGCCGCCGAGGCCGACACGGGCGTGGACACCGATCGCGCCGCCGCGCCGTCGCCCCCCTGATCGTCAGCGGCGCCCCGAGCGCGCCGTGCGCCGGTGCCCGACCGCCGTTAGGGTCCGCGGCCATGGGCGACGTGACCGGACCGCTCGTGACCGTGCGAGGCGAGGCGACCGCCGAGGTGCCGCCCGACCTCGCGCAGCTCTCGGTGACGGTCACGGCCCGCGACCGGGACCGCGACCGGGTGCTCCGCGACCTCGACGAGCGGGCCCGGGCGGTCGACGCCGTC
Organism: Acidimicrobiales bacterium; assembly: GCA_041908445.1. GTDB lineage: Bacteria > Actinomycetota > Acidimicrobiia > Acidimicrobiales > DATDAH01 > JAEUJM01. Next base: position 53,186 of record JAYRFK010000008.1, read on the forward strand.
CTGTCCCGCCACGAGGCGGCCATCGAGCGCGTCGACACCGAGGCGGTGCGGATCAGCCCGCAGTTCGCCACCAACAAGCCCCGGGAGCGCCTCGCCGGCTACGACGGGGTGGTGCGCCGGACGGTGCTGCTCCACGACTTCACCCCCCTCGGGGACCTCCTCGTGCAGCTCTCGAGCATCGAGCTGGCGTCGGTGGTGGGGCCCTGGTGGTCGTTGCGCCCCGACAGCACGGCGCACCGCGAGGTGCGGGTCGCGGCCGTGCACGACGCCGTCCGCCGGGCACGGGAGTACGCCGAGGCGCTCGGCGCCACCCTCACCGAGCTGGTCGAGCTCGCCGACGCCTCGCTGCTGAGCGAGGGCCCGTCCCCGGTCCCGCCCCCGATGCCGGCCGTCGCGCAGGCGTTCCGCGGGGCCCCGGCACCCGAGACCTTCTCGTTCGACGTCACCCCGACACCCCAGCACCTCGCGGCCACGGTCGAGGCCCGCTTCCGCAGCACGCCGCCACCGCTGGGCTGACCCCACCGCCCGCCCCGCCGGCGGGGGCATCTTCGGCGGGCCCCCGGGTAGGGCAGGCGTCATGTCGTCTGCCGCTCCCGTCCCCGACCTCGGCCCGGTGCCCGAGGACAACCAGCCCGGCCACCACCCTGCGCGCGAGCAGGACCAGCCCGACCTCGACGCCATGGCGGCCCGCTTGGGTGCCGTCCCTCCGGACGAGCGGGACGAGCGGGACGAGCCGGAGGCCGACCGCGGCCCCGCCGAGCGGGCGCTCACCGCGGCCGCCGGCCTCGCCGCCGTGCCCGTGGGACTGGCGCGGGCCGGGCTCTGGTCGGCCGGCTACGTCGTGGGCATCGCCCCGCGCGCCGTCGCCCGGCGCCTCGGCGTCTCGGCCTAGCCGGTGCAGCGCTGGCCCGGTGCCCCCTTCCCGCTGGGGGCCAACTACGACGGCGCGGGCACGAACTTCTCGGTCTTCTCGGAGGCCGCGGAGCGCGTGCAGCTCTGCCTCTTCGACGACGCCGGCACCGAGTCGCGCGTCGAGCTCCAGGAGGTCACGGCCTACTGCTGGCACGCCTACCTCCCCGACGTGGGGCCCGGGCAGCGGTACGGGTACCGCGTCCACGGCCCCTGGGCGCCCGAGGAGGGCCAGCGGTGCAACCCCGAGAAGCTCCTCGTCGACCCGTACGCCAAGGCCCTCGACGGGGACCTGACGTGGGGTGACGCCGTCTTCCCGTACCGCATGGGCGACCCCGACGGCGCCCCGAGCCTGCTCGACAGCGCGCCGTTCGTCCCGAAGGGGGTGGTGACGAGCCCGTTCTTCGACTGGGCCGACGACCGCCACCCCCGCACGCCGTGGCACGAGACGGTCGTGTACGAGGCCCACGTGAAGGGCCTCACCCGCCGCCACCCCGAGGTCCCGCCCGAGCAGCGTGGCAGCTACGCCGCCGTCGGCCACCCGGCGGTGGTCGAGCACCTCACGTCGCTGGGCGTCACCGCCGTCGAGCTGCAGCCGGTCCACCAGTTCGTGAGCGAGCACGGCCTCGTGCAGCGCGGCCTCACCAACTACTGGGGCTACAACTCGATCGCGTACTTCGCGCCCCACGCCGCCTACAGCAGCAGCACCCAGGTGGGCGGCCAGGTGCAGGAGTTCAAGCAGATGGTGCGGACGCTGCACGAGGCGGGCATCGAGGTGATCCTCGACGTCGTCTACAACCACACCGCCGAGGGCAACGAGCTCGGGCCGATGCTCTCGCTGAAGGGCATCGACAACGCCCACTACTACCGGCTGAGCCCCGAGGACCCCCGGTACTACATGGACTTCACGGGCACCGGGAACACCCTCAACATGCGCGGCCCGCACGTGCTCCACCTGATCATGGACAGCCTCCGCTACTGGGTGGCCGAGATGCACGTGGACGGCTTCCGCTTCGACCTGGCCGCGGCCCTGGCCCGGGAGCTGCACGAGGTGGACCGCCTCTCCGCCTTCTTCGACCTCATCCAGCAGGACCCGGTCATCAACCAGGTCAAGCTCATCGCCGAGCCGTGGGACGTGGGCGAGGGCGGCTACCAGGTGGGCAACTTCCCGCCGCTCTGGTCGGAGTGGAACGGCAAGTACCGCGACACGGTCCGCGACTACTGGCGGGGTGAGGCCGAGACCCTCGGCGAGTTCGCGTCCCGCCTCACCGGCAGCTCCGACCTCTACGAGTCGACCGGTCGCCGGCCGTACGCCTCGGTCAACTTCATCACCGCCCACGACGGCTTCACCCTGACCGACCTCGTCTCCTACGACGAGCGCCACAACGAGGCGAACGGCGAGGACAACCGGGACGGCGAGTCCCACAACCGCTCGTGGAACTGCGGGGTCGAGGGGGAGACCGACGATCCCGAGGTGCTGGCCCTCCGGGGTCGCCAGCGGCGCAACCTCCTCACGACCCTGTTCCTCTCCCAGGGCGTGCCCATGCTGCTGTCGGGTGACGAGCTCGGCCGGACCCAGCACGGCAACAACAACGCCTACTGCCAGGACAACGAGCTGACCTGGCTCGACTGGGAGGACGTCGACGACGACCTGCTGGCGTTCACCCGCCGCCTCGCCGCACTGCGCCGCGAGCACCCGACGTTCCGCCGCCGCCAGTGGTTCGAGGGCAGGCGGGTGGGCGAGCGCGGCCTCGACATCGCGTGGTTCCGCCCGGACGGGCGGCGCATGGACGAGGACGACTGGGACACGCCGTTCGCCCGGGCCATCGGGTTGTTCCTCGACGGCGGCGGGATCGCGGCGCCGGGGCCGCGGGGGGAGCACGTGCTCGACGACGACGTGTACGTCGCCCTCAACGCCTCCGAGGAGGCCCTCGATGTGGTCGTGCCGGGCGGGCCAGGCGCGTGGACGGTCGTCCTCGACACCTGCGACGCGCGCGGCGAGGACGCGGGCCGGGTGCTCGAGCCCGGCGAGACCCTCCGGGTCGCCGCCCGCTCGGTGCTGCTGTGCTGTCGACCCCATGACGCCTGAGCGTCCCGGGCGCCACGGCCACGCCGACCCGCAGCCCACCGCCACCTACCGGCTGCAGCTCCGGCCCGGCTTCGGGCTCGACGAGGCCGCGGCGCTCGTCCCGTACCTGGCGGACCTCGGCATCAGCCACATGTACCTCTCGCCGGTGTTCGAGGCGGTGCCGGGGAGCGAGCACGGCTACGACGTCACCGACCCGACCGCGATCCGTGCCGAGCTCGGGGGCCGGCCGGCGCTCGACCGCCTGCGGGCCGCGCTCGACGAGCACGGCCTCGGGCTCCTCCTCGACATCGTGCCGAACCACCAGGCCGCGCACTGGTGCAACCCGACGTGGTGGGCCCTGCTGGCCGAGGGGCCGGACGGCCCGGCCGCACGGGTCTTCGACGTGGACTGGTCGGGCGGTCCCGACCACCCGGCGGGCACGATGCTGCTGCCCGTCCTCGGGGCGCCGCTCGACGAGCTCGTGGCCGGCGGCGACCTGGCGCTGGCCCTGGGCGACCGCGGGCCGGAGCTGCGCTACGGGGAGCACCGCTTCCCCCTGCGGGAGGGCACCGCCCCGGAGGACCTGGACCCGGGCGGCGCCACCCTGGCCGGGCCGGCGCTGGTCGCTGCCGTCCTCGAGCGACAGCACTACCGCCTCGCGCACTGGCGCGGCGGCGCCGACGGGCTCTCGTACCGCCGCTTCTTCGACGTGACCGCCCTCGCGGGGGTGCGGGTCGAGGACCCGGAGGTGTTCGAGCGCACCCACGCGCTGGTCGCCGAGCTCGTCCGCGACGGCGTCGTGCAGGGCCTGCGGGTCGACCACGTGGACGGCCTCGCCGACCCCGACGGCTACCTCGAGCGCCTCGCCGCGCTCACCGACGGGACGTGGGTCGTCGTGGAGAAGATCCTGGAGCGAGGGGAGTGGCTGCCGTCGACGTGGTCGGTGGACGGCACCACCGGGTACGAGGGCGGCGCGCTGCTCGTGGGGGCGCTCACCGACGCGCGTGGGCCCGAGGGCCCGTTGGCCGTCCTCGCGGACGTGGCGGGCGAGGCCCGCTCGTGGCCGGAGGTGGTCGACGAGGCCAAGGCCGAGGTCGTGGACCGCCTCTTCGGGCCGGAGGTGCAGCGCCTGGCCGCGGTGTTCGCGGCGGCGACGGGGGTGTCCGGGCCCGCGGATCTGCGGGCGGCGGTCGCCGCCCTCGTGGCCTCGCTCGACCGGTACCGCCTGTACCCCCCGCCCGCGGGCCCGCTCGACGAGGCGACCGCCGCCGACCTCGCGGAGGCCGTGGCGCGGGCGGCATGCGGCGCGCCGGCGCAGGCCGACCTCCTCCGACGCCTGGCCGACGTGCTCGTCGAGGGCTCGGGGGGCGAGGCCGGCCTCGAGGCCCGTCGCCGGTTGGGCCAGGTCACGGGGGCGGTCGCGGCCAAGGGGGTCGAGGACACAGCGCTGTACCGCTGGGTCGCCTTCCCCGCGTCCGGCGACGTGGGCAGTGCCCCCTGGCCACCCGACCGCTCGGCGGACGAGGTGGTCGAGTTCGCCCAGCGTTCGACCGCATGGCCCCAGGGGCTGGTGGCCGGCTCCACCCACGACGCCAAGCGCAGCGAGGACGTGCGGGCCCGCCTGGCGCTGCTACCCGAGCTCGGCGACGAGTGGGCGGCGGACGTCCGCCGCTGGGACGGGCGCCTCCGGGCGCTCGACCGGACCGGCGAGGTGGACGGCCTGCCCCGCCTGGTCCTGGTCCAGACGCTCGTCGGCGCCTGGCCCCTCGAGGCCGAGCGGCTGCGCCGCCACCTGGAGAAGGCGCTGCGGGAGGCGAAGCGGCGGACCTCCTGGCGGGAGCCGGACGACGCCTACGAAGGCGCCGTCCGGGGCCTGGTCGACGCGGTCTTCGCCGACGCCGGCCTGCTCGACGAGCTGGCTCGCCGGGCGGCCTCGCTGCGCCTGCCGGGCCGGGTGAACGCGCTGGCCCTGCTCCTCGGGCGGGTCCTGCTGCCCGGCGTCCCCGACGTCTACCAGGGCAACGAGCTCTGGCGGCTCGACCTCACCGACCCCGACAACCGCCGGCCGGTGGACTGGGACCGTCGGCGCCGCCTCCTCGACCGGGCCCGGACCGCCGGCGCCGAGGAGGTCTGGCCCGAGCCGGATGACGACGAGGCGGCGGGCCTCGCCAAGCTGTGGCTCCTCCACCGGGCCCTCGCTGTCCGGCGCGCCCACGCCGACGCCTTCTCGGGCCGGGCCGTGGGCCTGCGCGTGCACGGGCCGGCGGCGCGGCACGTCCTCGGGCTCTGCCGGGGCGACGAGGTGGTGGGGGTCCTGCCCCGCTTCCCCCTCGCCCTGGCGCGGGAGGGTGGGTGGCGGGACACCGCCGTGGAGCTGCCCCCGGGGGAGTGGGAGGACGCCCTGGTCGCCGGACGGGGCTGGTCGGGCGCGGCGCCGGTCCCCGTCGCCGAGCTGCTGGCGCGGTTCCCAGTCGCCCTCCTGACCCGTCGCGCCCGGCCCGCCGGCGTCTGACCCACCGCGTCGGTGCGCTACCGGGCGGCCTCGAGCAGGACCGCACCGGGCCCCGGGACCACCCAGCGGCCGGCGCGCCGGTCATCGGGGCGGGCGGGACCACGGCCACCCCACCGCTCCTCCCCGGTGTCGACGACCGGCGCCCACCCACCGGGGCCGGCGTCGAGCGTGCGCTCACCGTCCTCGAAGGCGACGAGCAGGGCCAGGTCGGGTCGATCCGGTCGCCCGCGCCAGTGGACGACCAGCTCGCCACCCCCGGCCCTGGCCGCCACCTCGCCGTCCTGGGGCCGATGGCCGCGCCGGGCGGCGAGCAGGGCCCGGTGCAACTCCCAGCGCGCCCGGCCCGGCCCGTCGTCGTCCGCCCGGTCGTGGTCGAGCACGGCCGACCGGAAGCTGGCCTCGGCCTGGGGGTCGGGCGGCTCGGCGCCACCGGCGAACGCCGCGAACTCCTCGGCCCGCCCCCGGCGGACGGCCTCGACCAGGTCCGGGTCGGTGTGCGAGGTGAAGTAGGGGAAGGGCGCCTCCTCGCCGTGCTCGTCGCCCATGAACAGCAGCGGGAGCGACGGGGAGAGGAGCACGACGGCCGCGGCCACCCGGGCGCGCGCCGCGTCCACCTGGGTGGTGAGGCGGTCGCCGCCGAGGCGGTTGCCGACCTGGTCGTGGTTCGCGGAGAACACGACGAGGCGGCCGGGGTCGACCTCGAGGTGGGGGTGCCCGACGCGGTGCCCACGGGAGGGGGCGAGGCGGCCGTGGTGGGTGAAGCCCCGCGTGAACGCGGTGGCGAGGTCCTCGGGGCGGTAGTCGCCGTAGTACCCCAGGTCCTCCCCGGTCAGGGTCACGTGCAGGGCGTGGTGGAAGTCGTCGTTCCACTGGCCGTCGAGGCCCCAGCCGCCCGCCGCCGCCGGGCGGGTGAGCCGGGGGTCGTCGTCGGCGGACTCCGCGATGACCAGCACGGTGCGACCGGCGGCGCGGGCCCGGTCGTGCAGCAGTTCGTTCAGGTGCTCGACGTAGGGGTGGGCCGAGGCGTCCACGATGGCGTGCACGGCGTCGAGGCGGAAGGCGTCGACGTGGGCGTGGACCGCGAAGAAGGCGGCGCTCTCGGCGAAGAAGGTGCGGACCCCGTCGGCGCCGGGGCCGTCGAAGTTCAGGGCGTCGCCCCAGGGCGTGCGGTAGCGGTCGGTGAAGTACGGGCCGTAGCGGCCGAGCACGTTGCCCTCGGGGCCGACGTGGTTGTGCACCACGTCGAGGCACACCGCGAGACCGGTCCCGTGGGCGGCGTCGACGAGGTGGCGGAGGCCGTCCAGGCCGCCGTAGGTGTCCTGGACGGCGTAGGGGAACACGCCGTCGTAGCCCCAGTTGCGGTCGCCCGGGAACTGGGCCACGGGCAGCAGCTCGACCGTGGTCACGCCGAGGTCGGCGAGGCGGGCGAGGTGGGGCACGACCGCGTCGAAGGTGCCGTCCGGGGTGAACGTCCCGACGTGCAGCTCGTAGAAGACCGAGTCGGCGAGGGCCGGGGGCACGAAGGCTCCGTCGGTCCAGGTGAACGCCGGGTCGACCACTGCGGAGGGCCCGTGCACGCCGTCGGGCTGGGACCGCGACGCCGGGTCGGGCCGCGGCTCGCCGTCGTCGAGGCGGTACCGGTAGCGGGCCCCGGGACCGATCCCCTCGACCTCGCCGACCCAGTGGCCGGGCGCGTCCGGGTCGAGGCCGAGCGGGACCTCGGCGTGGGCCCCGTCGGCGTCGTCACCCAGGACCAGGGCGACGGCGCGGGCGTCGGGCGCCCACACCCGGAAGCGGACCCCTCGGTCCGTCGCCCAGGCGCCGACCGCCGGTGGCCGGGCGGGGAGGTCCAGGTCGGTCACGGCGGGCGCGGCGTCGGTCGGCATCGCCCGCCACTACCCACGGCGGCGGACCGGCCGAACCGGCCGGCGTCAGGCGGGCTGGCCGGTGAGGTCGGTGTGGTCGGTCCGGTCGGTGCGGGGCAGCTGGCCCGAGCGGACCCACTCCCGGGCGAGGGCGGCCTTGACCTGCACCAGCCGGCGCACGTCGGTGGCGTCCACGTCGTAGCGGTCGCGGCGATAGCTGGCGAGGGTGCCGGGGGTCCAGAGCTCGGCCCGGTGGGCCTCGAGGGCCAGGTAGGCGTGGCGCAGCTCGTCCTCGGCGGGGTCGGTCTCGAGCCAGGCGTGGAAGGACTGGTCGTTCCAGTCGGGGTGGAAGGTCATGTCTCGCTCCGTCGAACGGTCTTCTCGTGTCGTCGCTGGGGATCGTACCGACCGATGGTGACGGGGCGACTGCGGGTTTCGGGCGCCCGCGCGACGGTCGGGTGAACTCCACCCGACCTGCGTCGTGGGCCCGACGGGGCGCGGCGCGACACTCGGAGCCGTGGCCCGTCGTCTGGTGACCATCCCGGCCCTCCTCACCGCGTGGACGGTGCTGGTCGTGACCGTGCCCGTGACGGTCGCGGTGGCCTACGGGTTCGACACGGCCCGTCGGGTGCGGGGTGCGCCGACCGTGCGCCTGCTCGCGTTCGGGGTGGCCTTCACGACCTACGAGGTCCTGGGGGTCGTCGCCGCGTTCGCCCTCTGGCTGGCCCGGCCGTGGCGACGGGACCGCTGGGAGGCCCGCAACCACCGGCTCCAGCAGTGGTGGACCGCCAGCCTGGTGCGGGCCGCCGGCCCGGTGCTCGGCCTGCGGCTCGAGGTCGAGGAGGTGCACCCGGACGGCGCCGGCGGCTCGGGCGTGGTGGCGCTCGACACCCCCGGCCCGATCGTGGTCGTGAGCCGCCACGTGAGCGTGGTCGACTCCTTGCTGCCGGCCCACCTGCTCGGCGTGCGGCACGGCCGACGCCTCCGCTACGTGCTCACCCGGGGCCTGCGCCTCGACCCCTGCCTCGACATCGTGGGCCACCGGCTGCCGAACCACTTCGTGGACCGCGGTGGGGAGGACCCGGGGCGGGAGATCGCCGCGCTGGAGGCACTGGCGACCGGGATGGGTGACGAGGACGCCGCGGTCATCTTCCCCGAGGGGGGCCTCTACTCGCCGGCCCGTCGTGAGCGGGCCATCCGCCGCCTGGCCGAGAAGGGGTCGTCCCGTCTGCCGGTCGCCCGTTCGCTCTGCCACCTGCTCGCGCCGCGGGCGGCCGGCACGCTGGCCCTGCTCCGGGCCGCGCCCGATGCCGACGTGGTCGTGCTCGCCCACCGCGGCGTCGAGCCGCTGGCCTCACTCGGGGCGCTCTGGCGCAACGCGCCCCTGGCCGGGCCCGTGCGCCTGCGGGTCGTGCGCCACGACCGGCGCCTCCTGCCCGGGGACGAACAGGGCCTGGCCGACTGGCTCGACGAGCAGTGGGCGGCCATGGACGGCTGGCTCGACCGGCAGGGGCGCCTCCACGAGCGCACCACCGCCGGCGCCACCGGCTGAACCGGGGTGGTCGGCCCGGCCGAGCAGGGACCTGCGCCCCTGTCGGCCGCCACCGGGCCGCGCGACACTCGGCGCGTGACCGACCCGGGACGCGAAGCCGAGGTGCTCGCCCACATCGAGGCCTTCCGGCGCGCCCGGCCCCGGTTCGACGACGAGGTGATCACCTCGGCCCACGGGGCCGGGGGGTCGGCGACCGCGGCCCTGGTCGACGCCGTGTTCCTGGACGCGCTGGGCGGCGACGGGCGGCTCCCGCTCACCGACGCCGCGGTCCTGCAACTGCCGTCCGGCGAGCGCCTGGCCTTCACGACGGACAGCCACGTGGTGCAGCCGCGCCGGTTCCCCGGCGGCTCGCTGGGCCACCTCGCCGTGCACGGCACGGTCAACGACCTCGCCATGATGGGCGCCCGGCCGGCGTGGCTGTCGCTCGGGGTCGTGCTCGAGGAGGGCTTCCCGGTCGAGGAGCTGCGCGCCATCGTCGCCGACCTGGCCGCGGCGGCCGCGGTCGCCGGGGTGCGGGTGGTGGCCGGCGACACCAAGGTGGTGGGCGCCGGCGCCGCCGACGGCGTGGTGCTGACGACCGCAGGGGTGGGCGTCATCCCGCCCGGGCGGGACCTCGACGCCCGCCGGGTCCGTCCGGGCGACCGCGTGCTGCTGTCGGGCACGCTCGCCGACCACGGCATGGCCGTGATGCTCGCCCGGGGCGAGCTCGCCCTCGAGGCCGACGTGCGGTCCGACACCGCGCCGCTCGCCGACCTGGTCGAGGTGCTCCTCGCCGCCGCACCGGCGACCCGGTGGCTGCGTGATCCCACCCGCGGGGGCCTCGCCACGGTCACCAACGAGTTGGCCGGCGACGCCGGCGTGGCCGTGGTGCTCGACGAGGCCGCCCTGCCCGTGCGCCCGACGGTCGCGGCCGCCTGCGACCTGCTCGGCATCGATCCCCTCCACGTCGCCAACGAGGGCAAGCTCGTCGCGGTCGTCGCCGCCGACGAGGCCGACGCCGCGCTGGCCGCCGTGCGCGCCCACCCCCTCGGCGCCGAGGCGGCGCTGGTGGGGGAGGTCCACGAGGCGCCGCAGGGGCTCGTCGTGCTCTCGACCCCGTTCGGGGGTACCCGGATCGTGGACGTGCTGGTGGGCGACCCCCTGCCGAGGATCTGTTGACCCGCGTCCGGCGCCGGGTGCGCGTCAGCGGCACCGTGCAGGGCGTCGGGTTCCGGCCGTTCGTCTTCCGGGAGGCGACCGCGCTGGGGCTCGTCGGCTCGGTGGCCAACGACGCCCACGGCGTGGTGATCGAGGCCGAGGGCCCGGTCGACGCCCTCGACGAGCTCTGCCGGCGCCTCCGCGACGAGCCGCCGCCGGCGGCGAGGGTGGCGGGCCTCGACAGCTCGGACCTGGCCCCCCGGGGGGATCAGGGCTTCGCGATCGTGGCCTCCCGCTCCGGGCCCGGGCCCGGGGCGTCGGCGCCCGTCGCGGTGAGCCCCGACCTGGGCGTCTGCGACGCCTGCCTGGCCGAGGTGCTCGATCCCACCGACCGGCGCCACCGCTACCCCTTCGCCAACTGCACCGACTGCGGGCCCCGCTACACCATCGTGCGGGCCGTGCCCTACGACCGGGTGCGCACGACCATGGCGGCGTTCCCGCTGTGCCCGGACTGCCGGGCCGAGTACGAGGACCCCACCGACCGCCGCTTCCACGCCGAGCCCGTCGCCTGCCCGACCTGCGGCCCGCAGCTGGCGCTGGAGGAGCCGGGCGCCGTCGACCCGGTGGCCACCGGTGACGCCGCCCTGCTCGCGGCCGCCGAGCGGCTCCGTGCCGGCGGCGTCGTCGCGGTCAAGGGCGTCGGCGGGTACCACCTCGCGGTGCGGGCCGACGACGCCGCGGCGGTGGGGCGATTGCGGGCCCGCAAGCACCGGGACGACAAGCCGTTCGCGGTGATGGTGCTCGACGCCGGGGCCGCGTCCGCCCTGGTGGACCTCGACGCCGACGCCGTGGCCGCGCTCACGTCGTGGCGCCGGCCCATCGTGCTCGCCCCCCGGCACCCCGAGGCCCCGGTGGCGTCCGGGGTGGCCCCCGGCCTGGCCGAACTCGGGGTCCTCGTCGCCTACACGCCGCTGCACCACCTGCTGCTCCGGGAGGTGGGCGTCCCGCTGGTGATGACCAGCGGCAACCACACCGACGAGCCGATCGTGCACCGCGACGACGACGCCCGCCGCCGGCTCGGACCGCTCGTGGACGCCCTGCTCACCCACGACCGCACCATCCACGTCGCCTGCGAGGACTCGGTCGTGCGGGCGACGGGCCGGGGCGTCCAGGTGCTGCGGCGGGCCCGCGGGTACGCCCCGGAGCCGCTGGCGCTGCCCGTCGGCGGCCCGGCGACGCCCGACGTGCTCGCGGTGGGCGCCGAGCTGAAGAGCACCGTCACCGTCGTGACCGGGGCGGTCGCGGTGACGGGCCCCCACCTCGGCGACCTCGAGCACCCCGCGGCTTCGGCCGCGTTCGAGGCGCAGGCCGCCCACCTCTGCCGCCTCTTCGGCGTCGTCCCCCGCGTGGTGGCCCACGACCGCCACCCGGGCTACCGGAGCACGCAGTGGGCGCGAGCGACCGATCTGGCGGTCGAGCCGGTCCTGCACCACCACGCGCACGCCGCCGCGTGCCTGACCGAGCACGGTCGCACCGGTCCGGCGCTGGCGATGGCGTTCGACGGCCTCGGCCTGGGCGAGCACGAGGCGCTGTGGGGCGGGGAGCTCCTCGAGGTGGACCTCGTCGGCTGCGAGCGGGTCGGCCACCTCCGCCCCGTGGCCCTCCCGGGCGGGGCCGCCGCCATCCGGGAGCCGTGGCGCATGGCGGTGGCGTGGGTGCACGCCGCGGTCGGCCCCGACGCCGCCCTCGCCGTGGGTCGCCGCCTCGACCCGCGGGCGGACGCGCTCGTCGCCCTGCTCGACGGCGGCGGCGTGCCGACCACGACGAGCGCCGGGCGGCTCTTCGACGCGGTCGCCGCTCTGCTCGACGTCCGCCGCGCCACCACCTACGAGGGCCAGGCCGCGGTCGAGCTCGAGGCGCTGGCCCGCTCGGTGCCGGTCGGGGCGGCTCCGGCCTATCCGACCGTGGTCGACCGGGCCGGCCCGCAGGTCGTCCTCGACCCGCGCCCGCTGGTCGAGGCCGTGCTGGCGGCTGCCGCCGCCGGGGTGCCGGTGCCGGAGGTGGCCGCCGGGTTCCACGACTCGTTCGCCCGTGCCGCCGGCGCGCTGGCCGTCGCCACGGCCCGCGAGCGGGGTCGTCCGACCGTGGTGCTCACCGGGGGCGTCTTCCAGAACGCACGCTTCTCGGCCGTGGTCGCCGCCGAGGTGGCCGCCGCCGGCCTCGAGGTGCTCGAGCACCGGACCGTCCCACCGAACGACGGTGCCGTCAGCCTCGGCCAGGCCGCGGTCGCCGTGGCTCGTGCAGCGGTAGCGTCGACCGAGCAGCGAGCGAGGTAGCGCCATGTGTCTCGGGATCCCCGGCCAGGTCGTCGACGTGGGCGCCGCGCGCCCCGACCAGGCCACCGTCGACGTCGGCGGGGTCCGCCGCGAGGTGGACGTGAGCCTGCTCGCCGACGCGCCCGTCGGCCCGGGCGAGTGGGTGCTGGTCCACGTCGGCTTCGCCTTGGCCCGCATCGACGAGGACGAGGCGGCCCGGGAGCTCGCCCGACTGCAGCGCACCGGTGAGCTGGAGCGAGAGGTGGGAGAGGTGGCCGAGCGGTGAGGTTCGTCGACGAGTACCGCGACCCGGCGGCGGCCGAGGGGCTGCTCGAGCGCATCCGCGCCCTGGCCCCGCAGGCCCCCTCCCGCTTCATGGAGGTCTGCGGGGGCCACACCCACACCATCTACCGCCACGGCCTCGAGCAGCTCCTGCCCCCGGAGGTCGAGCTCGTCCACGGCCCCGGTTGCCCCGTGTGCGTGATCCCGATGGGCCGGGTCGACGACGCCATCGCGCTGGCCACGACCCCCGGGGTCACCCTCGCCACCTTCGGGGACCTGCTCCGGGTCCCCGGCTCGACGGGCAGCCTCCTCGACGCCAAGGCCCGTGGGGCCGACGTGCGCGTCGTGTACTCCCCGCTGGACGCGCTCGCGCTCGCCGTCGACCACCCCGACCGCGAGGTCGTGTTCTTCGCGGTCGGCTTCGAGACCACCGCCCCATCGACCGCCCGCACCGTCCTGCGCGCCCGGGACGACCGGGTGGCGAACTTCGCCGCCTTCGTGAACCACGTGACCATCGGCCCGCCGCTGCGGGCCATCCTCGGCGCACCCGACGCCGACCTCGACGGCCTCGTGGGCCCGGGGCACGTGTCGACCGTGATCGGGCTCGAGCCGTACCGCTTCGTGGTCGACGAGCTGGCCACGCCGATCGTGGTGGCGGGCTTCGAGCCGCTCGACCTGCTCGATGCTGTCGCCCGCCTGCTCGCCCAGCGGGTCGAGGGGCGCTGCGAGGTGGAGAACCAGTACGGCCGGGTGGTGCGCCCCGACGGCAACCCGGTGGCCCGGGCGCTGCTCGACGAGGCCTTCGTGACCCGACCGTCGTTCGAGTGGCGGGGCCTCGGTGAGCTGCCCGACAGCGGCCTCGCCCTGCGGCCCGAGCTCGCCGCCTGGGACGCCGAGGCCCGCTTCGCCCTGCCGGGTCGCCGGGTCGCCGACCCGCGCGCCTGCCAGTGCGGGCAGGTGCTGCGCGGCGCGCTGAAGCCGTGGGAGTGCAAGGTCTTCGGTACCGCCTGCACGCCGGAGCACCCCATCGGGACGTGCATGGTCTCGTCGGAGGGTGCCTGCGCCGCCTACCACCGCTACGGCCGGCTGTCGCACGACGTGGCCGTCACCCTGGGTCGTCCCCGTGCATGAGCTGGCGCTGTGCCGCTCGGTGGTCGCGACGGCGGCTGCCCACGCCGACGGCCGGCCCGTGGCCCGCGTGCACCTGCAGGTCGGGCACCTCCGCCAGGTCGTGCCCGAGGCCCTCGACCTGGCCTGGCGGGCGCTCACCGAGGGCGGCGCCCTCGACGGCGCCGAGCTGGTCGTCGAGGCGGTGCCGGCGGTCGTGCGCTGCCGTGGCTGCGGCGCGGCGACGACGCTCGAGTGGCCCGTGCTCGCGTGCGGGTCCTGCGACAGCCGTGACGTCGAGCTGGTGTCGGGGGAGGAGCTGCTCGTGGTGGCGATCGACGTGACGGTGGTGGCGTGATGGGCCGCTTCCACCACCACGTCGACGGCACGGCCCACGAGCACGACCACGACGGCGAGCACGCGCACGGGCCCGACGTCGGTGACCACTCGGGCTACGCCGACACGGGCACCGAGCGGGTGGAGGTCCTCGAGCGGCTCCTCGGGGAGAACGACCGCGTCGCGGCCGAGAACCGCGCCGCCTTCGCGAGCGCCGGGGTGCGGGTGGTCAACCTGATGTCCTCGCCGGGGGCGGGCAAGACCACCCTGCTCAAGGGGACCCTGGACCGCCTCGCCGAGCGGTGCCGCGTCGGCGTGCTCGAAGGGGACATCGCCACGAGCCTCGACGCGGACGACCTCGCGGGCCGCGGCGCCGCGGCCATCTCGCTCGTCAACACCAGCGCCGGCTTCGGCGGCGAGTGCCACCTCGACGCGGTCATGGTGCGCTCGGGCCTGGCCCGGCTGCCGCTCGACGACCTCGACCTGCTCGTGATCGAGAACGTCGGCAACCTCGTCTGCCCCGCCGAGTTCGACGTCGGCGAGCACGCCAAGGCGATGGTCTACGCCGTGACGGAGGGGGAGGAGAAGCCGCTCAAGTACCCGGTCATGTTCCGGGCGGTCGACGTCGTCGTGGTCAACAAGGTGGACCTGTTGCCCCACCTCGACGTGGACCTCGGTGCGTTCCTCGGCCACCTGGCCGACGTGAACCCCGTCGCCCGCGTGATCCGGGCGAGCGCCCGGACGGGGGAGGGCCTGGACGAGTGGTGCGACTGGCTGCTCGGCGCCGACCTATGATCTGACACACCCAGTGTCAAATGATCGGGAGGCATCGACCGTGGCGGTCAACCCCAACCTGACCATCCGCTACGCCGAGGTGGACCTGGCCTACGAGCAGGCGCTCGCGTCCGCCGCCGACGAGGACGGTCCCGTGTGGATGGTCAACCTGATGCGCTACCGGCCGGTGGCCGAGTACGCCGACGGCCGGGCCTCGACGATGAGCGGCCAGGAGGCGGACGACGCCTACGCCCCCTTCGACGCCTTCGCCGAGGTCGGCGCCGAGCTCGTCTTCCTCGCCGAGGTCGAGTCGCAGCTCCTCGGCGAACCACCTGCCTGGGACCGCGTCGCCGTCGTCCGCTACCCGACCCACCGGGCCTTCGTCGAGATGACCCACCTGCCGTCGTTCGAGGAGAAGCACCCGCACAAGGACGCGGGGATGGCGCGCACGATCGTGGTGGGCGGCGTGCCCCGGCCGACCCCGACGCTGCCCGCCGACGCGCCGGCCTGGGCGGACGTGCCCCATCCGCCGACCGACGACGACCCGCCCATCGTGGTGTTCCACCTGCTGCGGTTCGCGGAGCGCCCGGACGCCACCGAGGCGATGGTGAGCTACCAGGACGCGGCCGGCGCGGTGGCCGTGCCCCACGGCGTGCGCATCGGTGGTTGGCTCACGGTCGAGGGCACGATCCTGGGCGACGGCCGTGACTGGGACGAGGCCCGCTTCAACCGCTTCCCCAGCCGGAACGCGTTCTTCACCGTGGCGCTCGACCCGGACCGCCTCGCCGCACAGGCGGAGCACCGCGAGCCGGCCCTGGCCGACACCTACGCGCTGGTGCTGCGGCCGGTGCTCGACCGTCTGAGCGAGTCGCTCGCCGGCTGAGCGCCACCCGGGGCGGCGCGGTCGGGCTGCGACCGCTACGAGCCGTCGGGTTCCGGGTGGGGGAGCAGCCCGAGGCGCTGGGCGGTGACCACGGCCTCCAGCACGCTGTGGCTGTCGAGCTTGCGCAGGATGCTCTTCACGTAGCCGCGGGCGGTGTGCAGGCTGATCCCGAGCCGGTAGGCGACCTGCTTGGGGGCGACGCCCTCGCCGAGCAGGCCGAGGACGGTGAGCTCGCGCTGGGTCAGCGAGACCCGGGTCTCGCCCGACGGTCGCTCGTCGGTCTGCAGGAGGTGGGCGAGGGTGGCGGCCTCGACCCGCATCGTGTTCTCCCGGGGCCGGCGCAGGTTGGTGAGGATGACCTCGAGCGGGTGGTCCTTGACCAGGAAGCCGGACGCCCCCGCGTCGGCGGCCCGGGCCAGCAGGCTGGCGTCGGGGCGGCCGGTCAGGATCAGCACGTCGCACTCGGGGTACTGCGCCTTGAGCTCCCGGGTGGCCTCGATCCCACAGCCGTCCGGCAGCTGGATGTCCATGAGCACCACGTCGGGACGCTCCTCGGCCACCAGGGCCAGCGCATCGGCCTTGGTGAGGGCCACGCCGACGCATTCGAGGTCGTCCTGGACGTCGAGCGCGAGCTGCAGGAGCTCGGAGAAGGCCCGCTGGTCGTCGACCACCAGCACCCGCCTGCTCGCCACTGCGCCACCTGGTCGGTCGGTCGAGGTCATGGTCATCCGGCGGCTGTTACCCCTCGGATACCCCGGGTAGACCAGGTGGCGGGAGAAATGTCCTCCTCGAACCGTCGTCCGGGGCTACGGGCCGGGGAGGGGGACGATCTGGTGGTCGACCAGGGTGCCGTCGGCGATCACGAGCAGGCCGTAGGTGCGCCGGGGGGCGCGGCGGCGCTCGGTGCAGCTGCCCGGGTTGAACAGGCGCTGGCCGTCGACGCCCTCCTCGTCGACGGGCAGGTGCGAGTGCCCGAAGATCACGAGGTCGGCCGCCGGGTAGCGCCGCTTCAGGCGGCCCGGCCGCCCGGCGGTGGGGCCGCTGTCGTGCACGAGGGTGATGCGCAGGCCGTCGAGGTCCAGGTGGTCCTCGGCCGGGAGGCGGGCCTCGAGGCCGTCGTCGTTGTTCCCCAGCACGGCCCGGAGCGGCGCCCGCTCGGCGAGGTCGTCGAGCAGCGAGGCGGTGACCACGTCACCGGCGTGCAGGATCAGGTGGGCGCGGTCCGCGGCGTCCCAGACCTCGGCGGGGAGGTCCCGGCGGCGGTCGGCCTTGACGTGGGTGTCGGCCAGGACCAGCACCTCCATGGCGCTCATGGTCGCGCGTGGCCGCCCGGTGCCCGCGGGTCGCTCAGGCGGGGGTGAGGGCGCCGCTGCGGACGTCGAAGACGAAGCCGCCCACCTCGAGGTCGGCGGGCAGCAGCGGGCACCCGGTGATCTTCTCGAGGTCGCCGGCGAGGGCGGCCCGCTGGTCGTCCATGGCGTGGAACTCCCACCCGGAGGCATCGGCGTGCTGGAGCTCGCCGATCGTGGCGCGCAGCTCGTCGTCGCTGCCCCCCGCCATGGCGCACTCGGTGTGCTGCACCACGCACACCCGGTTCACCCCGAGCAGGTTCACCGCGAGGACGAGCGAGCGCAGCGCGTCGTCGGTGACCCGGGCGCCGGCGTTGCGGATGATCTTGGCGTCGCCCGCCTGCAGGCCGAGCATGCGGAGCGGGTCGATGCGGGAGTCGATGCAGGTGATGACGGCCAATCCCTTGGCGGCCCGCCCGGCCACGCCGGAGTCGTGGAACTCCTCCTGGTACCGCTGGTTGGCTTCGAGCAGATCGTCGAACATCAGCGAAGAACCTATCCCGCATTGAGCTTCGCTAGAAGCGGGTCCGTCCGACGGTCGGTCCTCAGGGCTCGTCGATCCACCCGCGGATCGCGGTCGGCGCCGTGCTGGTGCCCCCGAAGTAGAAGCCCGATGCCCACTTCAGGGTGGTCGTCGAGGAGCCGGTGCACCGCCGGGGCAGGGTGGTGGTGGCGTGGCGCCGGCCGGGGCCGGCGACGCGGAACTCGTAGCGCTGGCCGTCGGCCGAGATGCCCAGTTCGAACCAGAGCGGGACCCGCTCGGCCAGCTGCTCGGCGGTCAGCGTGAGCAGCGGGACCGACGGCGTGAGGTGGGTGCCGGCGTTGTTGGCGTAAGCGGTGACCTCCAGCACCCGGGGGGTGAGGTCGGTGCGCCAGCGCCACCCGAACATCCAGCCGTCCTGGGCGAGGTCCAGCTGGCCGCAGTCGGACAGGCCCGGCAGCTTGTTCCAGTCGAACTGGTCCTCGGGTTGGGTCGGGTTCGTGAGCACGTACGCCGCCGAGGGCTCGAACGCGAAGTGGTAGCGGCGGCCGGCCGCGGTGCTGAAGCCCGCCTTGGGCGCCGTCGCGGCGGCACCGCGGGTCACCGTCGCCGAGTGGGCACCCGCGGCGATGTCGTAGCGCGACCACCCCGAGCCGGCGACGGGCAGAGGGAACACGGGCAGGCACGGGTCGGGGGCGCCCACCTCGCCGCACCGGGGCGGCGCCAGCGAGGCGTCGACGGTGGGCGCGCCCCCGGCGGGGACGGGGACCGCGGTGGCGCCCTCGAAGCCGCCGGCCCCGTCCCAGTACTCGAGGTGGCGTCCGGCGCCGGGGTCGACGAACGCGACGCGGTACGTGGCCGCGGGCAGGTCGGCGAAGGCGTAGGCGCCGTCAGCGCCGGTGGTCGCGACCCGGACCTCGGTGGGGCCGATGGCGAGGACCCAGGCGCCGGCCACCGGGTCGTGGCTCTCGTCCTCGCGCACGGCGCCGGCGAGGGCGCCGGTGGTGCGGGGCAGGGCGGCGTCGACCGTGGTGGTGCCGGCCACCTCCACCGGCGTGGCGGCCCCGAGGTCGGTCTGGGCCACGCCGTCGTGCCAGACCATCGGGTGGTGACCTGTGGGGTCGAGCACGCCGACCACGTAGCGACCAGGCGCCACGGGGAGCTCGAACCCGCCGTCGGGGCCGGCCACCGCTCCGCCCGCCAGCGCGAAGGTGGCGGCGTCGAGCGCGAGCACCCATGCCCCGGCGAGGGTGGCCCCCGTCCCCGTCTCCCGGACCGTGCCGGTCAGGGCCGCGGGCCGGGCGGGCGGCGTGGTGGGTGCCATCCCGACGGCCGCGGCGGACGTGGCGCCGGCGGTGGTGGTGATCGTGGCCGCGCCGGTCGGGCCGGGAACGTCGTCGAAGAACTCGGGTCGGTGGGCGGCGGTCGGGTCGACGACCACGAGCCGGTGGTCGCCGACCGGCAGCTCGGGAAGGGCGAAGCCCCCGTCCGCGCCGGTGGAGGCGCCGGCGACCAGGCGGCCGGTCGCCGCGGACAGCACCAGCGCCCACGCGTCCGGCACGGGCGCGCCGGTCCCGTCCTCGGTCACCGTGCCCGTCAGGCCGCCCCGCACCGGGGCCATGGTCGGGGTCACGGTCGTCGTGGCGCCGGCGGTCACCGTGACGGTGGCCGGCGCGCCGTGGAACCCGGTGCGGTGGGTGCCGGCAGGGTCAAGCAGGTAGAGGAAGTAGGACCCCGCCGGCAGGCCGCCCAGGGAGAACGCACCGTCGGGCCCGGCCTTGCCGCCGGCGACGACACCGAAGTCCCCGGTGCGCAGGACCGCCACCCGGGCGCCGGGGACGGGGGCACCGCTCACCGCGTCCCGCACGGTGCCTGCGACCGCGGCGGTGGCCTGCGCACGCGCCGGCCCCGTCGGCACGAGCAGCGCGGCCCCGCACGCCACCACCACGAGCAGCCCCGCACGGGCCCCCAGCCACCGCCTCGCCATGCCCGAGTATCGCGGGCGGGGCCGCCGGCCTGCGTCGGCGGGCATCAGCCGGCGTCGCGGCGGGGCGTCGGTGGGTCGCGGACCGCCTGCTCGTACATCGCCCGGGTCTCGGCGTCCGGGCCCACACCGAGCTCGTCGGCGAGCAGCGTCCGCAGGCGCCCGTAGGCCCGGACGGCCTCGGACCGGTTGCCTCCGGCGAGCAGGACGCCCATCAGCGTGCGGTGGCTGGCCTCGTCGAAGGGGTCCGGCTCGACGGCCGCCTCGGCGAGGTCCCGGGCGGCGTCGTGGTGGCCGAGGGCCGAGTGGGCGAGCGCCCCGGCCCGCCGGGCCCGACCGCCGTGGCGCTCGAGCCGGCTGCGCCACGGGTCGAGCCACTCGGCGTCCACACCCGGCAGGAGGGGGTCGTGGAGGAGCGCGATGGCCGCGTCGGCGGCCGCCGCCGCGTCCGCCCAACGGTGCTCGGCCGTCGCCGCCTCGGCGTCGGACAGCGCCTCGGCGGCGTCGTCGACGTCGACCGAGGCCGGTCCCGGGAGGAACCGGTAGCAGTGACCGGTGTTCTCCAGGCTCGCGTCCGAGGCGAGGAACGACCGGACCTTGGCCACCACCCCCCGGAGCGCGCCCTCCGAGTGCCTGGTGGCCGTCGGCCACAGCACGAGGGCCAGCACGTCGGCAGGGATCGGGTGGCCGGCGTCGAGGGCGGTGCGCACGAGCAGGAGGCGGGGCTGGTCCCCGTGGAGCACACGCTCCCCGGTGGCGCCCTCGATCCTGACCACCCCTGTCAGGCAGACCCGCCCGGCCATGCGCGGAGGGTAGTGGTCCGTCGTCGCTCGCGTTCGTTTCGCGCCCGTTTCGCGCCCGGATCGCGTCCGGTTCGTACCGTCCGCCGGCGACGAGGAGTGGCCACCCGGGCGGCCCTCGGAGGGGGAGTGACATGTACCTGTACTCGCGCCGAGCGCGCATCAACAGCTTCGACGGGGTGGCGTGGGCCACCGAGACCGCGGCAGCCGGCGCGTCGGCCTCCGGGGTCGAGATGCAGGTGTGGGGCGCGGTCTACTCGGCCGGATTCGGGACGATCGCGTGGACGTCGTGGCACGAGGACCTGGTCGCGCTCGAGGCGTCGACCGACGCCCTCATGGGCAGCGAGGCCTACATGGCGAAGTCGGCGGAGGGCCGCGACTGGATCGTCCCCGGCTCCTCCGTGGACGACGAGCTCCTGGAGCTCGTCGCCGGCGCGCCGGACCCCGAGGCGAACCCGCTCTACGTGTCGTCGGTGCGCGCGGCCTGTGCCGGCGGCCAGATGGTGAAGGGCATCGGCATGGGCGCCGAGATCGCGACGCGGGCCGACGCCGCGACGGGGGCGAGCACGCTCTTCATGCGCAACGTGACCGGGGCATACAGCGGGGTGGCGTGGTTCACGGGCAGCGCCGACGCCGCGGCGATGCAGGCCCAGCAGGCGGCCCTCGCGGCGGACGCCGGCTTCGCCCAGCTCGTCGACTCGGCCGCGGGGGTCTTCATCGACGAGGTGGACCCGGCCCAGTCGGTGCTCTGGCGCCGGCTGAGCTGACGCCGCCGGCCGGCCCGAGCGGTCCCGGGGCCACGCCCACCTCCCGGGGCCGCTCGGCGCCGCCGTCGACCGTACGATCACCGGCGTGGGCACGCCGTCCGACCCTGCCGCTCGCGCCGACGAGCTGATCGAGCGCCTGGGGCTGGCGCCGCACCCCGAAGGGGGATGGTTCCGGGAGACCTGGCGGGACCCCGACGTCGACGGCCGGCGGGGGAGCGGGACCGCCATCTACTTCCTCCTGCGGGCGGGCGAGCGCTCGCACTGGCACCGGGTCGACGCCGCCGAGGTCTGGCACCACTACGCCGGTGACCCCCTCGAGCTCTCGATCGGGCGGGACCGGCGCGTCGTGCTCGGCCCCGACGTGGCCGCCGGCGAGGTGCCGCAGGCCGTCGTGCCCGCCGGCGAGTGGCAGGCGGCCCGCAGCCTCGGGGCCTTCACCCTGGTGGGGTGCACCGTGTCGCCCGCCTTCCGCTTCGAGGGCTTCGAGCTGGCCCCCGAGGGGTGGTCGCCGTAGCCCACGGGCTGGCCTAGCGTCTCGCCGACGACGTCGGCGGACGGCGGGCGGCGGGACGAGAGGAGCGCGGGATGGGTGCGATCGTGGTGCTGGGCGGGGCCGGCGGCGTGGGCCGGGTGGCCACCGAGGCGCTGGCCCATGTGGCCGAGGTGGACGAGGTGCGGGTGGGTGACGTCCGCGAGGACGTCGTCGCCGGCGTCGTGGCCGAGATCGGCGACGACCGCTTCCGCCCCGTCGCCGTCGACGTGACCGACCGGGCCGCGCTGGTCGCCGCCCTCGACGGCGCCGACGTGGTCCTGAACTGCGTCGGGCCCTTCTACCGCTTCGGGCCCCCGACGCTGGCCGCGGCCATCGAGGCGGGGACCGGGTACGTCGACATCTGCGACGACCTCTCCGCGACCCGGGCCATGCTCGAGCTCGACGACGACGCCCGGGCCGCCGGCGTCACCGCGCTCATCGGCATGGGCAACTCGCCGGGCCTGGCCAACATCTTCGTGAAGCTCTGCGCCGACCAGCTCCTCGACGAGGTCACCGGCGCGGACATCATGCACATCCACGGCGGCGAGCCCGACGAGGGGCCGGCGGTCATCAAGCACCGGGTCCACGCCATGGTCAACGACGTGCCCCTCTTCGTGGACGGCGCCTTCGTCCACGTGCGCCAGCTCGGCGAGGACGGCGCCGCCTTCGTGCGCCACGAGGACTTCCCCGGCCTCGGCACCTACCCGGTCTTCCCGTACCCGCACCCCGAGACCATCACCCTGCCGACGACGTTCCCGAGCCTCCGGCGGGCCACGAACCTCGGGGTGGTCTTCCCGCTGCCGTACTTCACCATGACCCAGGACCTCGTGCGGGCGGGGATGGGCGGCGAGGACCCGGTCGACGTGCTCGGCCACGAGCTCGCGCCGATCGACATGATGGTGGCGGTGCTGCGCCACGAGCGCCCCCGCTTCCTGGCCGAGGCGGGCGTGACCGGGCCGGCGGGCGCCCTGCGGGTGGTCGTCGACGGCATCAAGGACGGCGAGGACCACCGCTACGTCTGCACGCTGGCCTCCACCGGTGAGGGCGCCGGCGAGGGCACGGGCATCCCCGCGGCCCTCGGCGCGGTGCTGCACCGCCGCGGTGCGCTCGAGGGCGGGCCCGGCGTCCACGCCCCCGAGGCCGTCGTGCCGGTCGACGCCCTGCTGGAGCTGGCGGGCAGCGTCGTCGGCGCCATGGGCATCGGCGGCGGCGACGGCATGCCGCTCGTCATCGAGCACCACGCCCCCGACGGCACCGTCGAGGTCATCCCGATGAACCTCGGGTGAACGGCCCTCCTGGAGAGTCGGGGCGGGTCGGGGGCGCCGTTAGGGTGCCGCGGTGGCCTCGTACCCCCCCGAGTGGGAGACCGACGTCGTCCTCGCGGACGGCGCCACCCTGCACCTGCGCCCGATCCGCCGGGAGGACCACGACGCCCTGCGCTCGCTGTTCGGGCGACTGTCGGAGGAGACGATCCAGCTCCGCTTCTTCACCCCCCTGAAGGAGCTGAGCGAGACCTGGCTCAACCGCCTGACCACGATCGACTACGACGACCGCATGGCCCTGGTCGGGGTGCTCGAGGGGGACCTCGTGGCGGTGGGCCGCTACGACCGCCTCGACGACCGTCGTCGGGCGGAGGTGGCCTTCACGGTCGAGGACGCCCACCAGGGACGGGGCATCGGCACCCTGCTGCTCGAGCACCTCGCGCTGGCGGCGCGCGAGCGCGGCATCGACACCTTCTGCGCCTCGGTGCTCACGGGCAACCGCCGCATGCTCGACGTGTTCCACGGGACGGCGTTCCCGGTCACCCAGCACTTCGACGGCGGCGCCATCCAGCTCGAGTTCCCCATCACCCCCACCGAGGCGGCCCTGGCCGCCCAGGAGGAGCGCGAGCGGCGGGCCGAGTCCCGCTCGATGGCCCGCCTGCTCGCCCCGCGGTCGATCGCCGTCGTCGGCGCTGGCCGCCGGCGGGGCACCATCGGCCACGAGGTCTTCCGCAACCTGATCACCGGTGACTTCGAGGGCCCCGTGTACCCGGTCAACGCCTCGGCGGCGTCCGTGGCGGCGGTGCGGGCCTACCCGTCGGTGGTCGACATCCCCGGCGACGTCGACCTCGCCGTGATCGCGGTGCCGGCCGAGCACGTGCTCGACGTCGTCGACGACTGCGCCCGGCGCCAGGTGCACGGCCTCGTGATCATCACCGCCGGCTTCGCCGAATTCGACGGCGGCGCCGGCCTCCAGCACCAGGTGGTCGAGCGGGCCCGTGGCGCGGGCATGCGCCTCATCGGCCCCAACTGCATGGGCGTGGTCAACACCGCCGAGGCGGTGCGGATGAACGCCACGTTCGCCCCCTTCGTGCCCGCCCGCGGCCGTGTGGCCTTCGCCTCGCAGTCGGGTGCCCTCGGCATCGAGCTGCTCCACCGGGCGGGCATGCTCGGCCTCGGGATCTCCAGCTTCGTGTCGCTCGGCAACAAGGCCGACGTGAGCAGCAACGACCTGCTCCCGTACTGGCAGGAGGACCCGGACACCGACGTCATCCTCCTGTACCTCGAGTCCTTCGGGAACCCGCGCAAGTTCGGCCGTCTCGCCCGCGAGATCGCCCGCACCAAGCCGATCGTGGCGGTGAAGGCGGGGCGGACGCCGACGGGGGAGCGGGCGGCCTCGTCGCACACCGCGGCGCTGAGCAGCCCTGACGCCACCGTCGGCGCGCTGTTCCGCCAGGCCGGCGTGATCCGGGTGGACAGCCTCGAGCAGCTCTTCGACACGGCGCAGGTCCTGGCCCACCAACCGCTGCCCGCCGGGCGACGCGTGGCCATCGTGAGCAACGGCGGCGGCCCCGCCATCCTCGCCGCCGACGCCTGCGACGGCTTCGGCCTCGAGGTGCCCGAGCTGAGCGAGGCGCTCCAGGGCGAGCTGCGCCGGTTCTCGTCCCCGGCGGCCTCCGTGCGCAACCCGGTCGACCTGGTGGCGTCGGCCAGCGCCGAGCACTTCGATCGAGCCCTGCGCACGCTGCTCGCCTCCGACGAGGTCGACACGGTCCTGGCCATCTTCGTGCCCCCGCTCGTCACCGAGACCGACGACGTGGCCCGTGCCATCGTGGGCGCGGCCGACGGCTCGAAGCCGGTGGTCGCCTGCTTCCTCGGCCAGGAGGGCGTGCCCGAGGCCCTGCAGTCGCCCGACGGCCGGGCCGTCCCGTCGTTCGCCTTCCCCGAGTCCGCGGTGCGGGCCCTCGGTCGGGTCGCGGACCACGCCGAGTGGTGCCGGCGCGACCCGGGCACCGTCCCCGAGCTCGACGGCGTCGACGTGGACGCGGCCCGCGCCCTCGTCGACGCCCACCTCCTGGCCCACCCCGAGGGCGGGTGGCTCGACTCCGGCGACGCGCTCGCCCTGGTGCAGGCCTTCGGCGTGCGCACCGCGCCGTCCCGCCACGTCGATGACGCCGAGGACGCGGTGGCCGCAGCCCGGGCGCTCGGTCTGCCCGTGGCCCTCAAGGCCGCCTCCGGCGCGATCGTGCACAAGACCGACGTGGGCGCCGTGCGCCTGGGTCTCGCCTCCGACGACGCCGTGCGCGACGCCTACGAGGCCATGGCCGCCCGCCTCGGCGACGCCATGGGCGGCGCCGTGGTCCAGCCCATGGTGGGCGCGGGCATTGAGGTGATCGTGGGCATCCTCGACGATCGCTCCTTCGGGCCCACCGTCGCCTTCGGCATGGGCGGCGTGCAGGCCGAGCTGCTGCGCGACACCGCGCTGGCGCTCGTGCCGGTCACCGACGCCGACGCCCACGACCTGGTGCGCTCGCTGCGCCTCTCGCCCCTGTTCTTCGGCTACCGGGGGAGCGAGCCGGTGGCCGTGGAGGCGCTGGAGGAGCTCCTCTGCCGGGTGAGTCGCATCGCCGACGAGCTGCCCGAGGTCGTCGAGCTCGACGCCAACCCCGTCGTGGTGTCCTCTGCCGGCGTGGTGGCGCTCGACGTGAAGGTGCGCCTCGAGCCCGCCCCACCCCGCTACGACGAGCGCCGCGCCCTCAGCCCCGCCTGAGCGCCCCGCGCCACTCGTTCTGGGACCAGCGTGATGTTCTGGTGCACATCAGCGTGGTCCCGGAATCGGCGCCGGGTCAGCTGGCGATGGGGCCGGCGGGAAGATCGGCGTCGTCGCCGTGCTGCCAGGCCCGCCAGTAGGCCGCCAGGCGGCGGGTGAAGGCCTTGGGCGACTCGGCGTAGACCTGGGCGCCGAGGCCGAAGGCGTGGTGCTGGAGGCGGTGGCGCACCTGAGCGGCGCGGTCGAGGCTGGGCCGGGCCGCGTCCTCGCCGCCGAACGCGTCGGGGTCGACCCCGATCAGGTCGGCGAGCACCGCGAGGTCGTGGTCGTCGCCGAGGTCCTCGGAGAGCACGTGGAGGAGCTTGCCCTGGGGGCCGAGGACGGCGGGCGCCGCCGGGGTGAGCAGGCGGGTGGCGTACCAGAGGTCCTTCTCGCGCTTGCGCCACTCGTGCAGGTCCTCGTCGTGCTCGGCCTTCTGGGCCTGGGTCATGGCGTCGCGGCCCCGCTCGTAGGTGGTGCGGGCGCCGGCGAGGAGCACGTCGAGGTCGTCGTCCACCTCGCAGCCGGCCACGAGCTCGCGGACGGCCTCGAGGCCGTCGAGGGCGGTCTGCACCTTGTCGCCGCCGTCGGCCACCGCTCGGCTGGCGTCGTCGGCCCGCCGGGCCAGCTCCTCGCGCACCGCGGCCAGGTCGAGGCGCTCGAGCTCGCCGGCCGGCGCCACGAGCAGCCGGTCGAAGGTGGCGAGCAGGGCGTGGGCGTCACGGAAGGAGGACAGCTCGGCGGCGGCGTCGCGGGTGCCCTGGTTGATGGCCCGGAAGGTCGACTTCGACAGGCCCGGGCGGACCAGACGGGCCAGGCCCCGCACCTTCTTGCAGTTCTTTCGGGCGCCGTGGACGGTCGTCTCCACGCCCTGCACCTGGGGAGCGGCCAGACCGTCGATGGCGGTGGTGAGCTCGTCGGTGGCGATGCGCCGGAACCCGTCGGCGATGCCCTCGCCCGCCTCCCACTGATAGCCCACGTCCGCGCTCGCCCTCAGCCCCGGGCGACCACGAAGGCCGCGGTGGTGGTGAGGCTGCCGCCCACGTTCAGGGTCGCGACCCGTCGGGCGCCCTCGACCTGGACGTCGCCGGCCCGGCCGGTGACCTGGCGGGCCGCGTCCCAGAGCATGCGCACGCCGGTGGCGCCCACGGGGTGGCCCCCGGCGAGCAGGCCGCCCGAGGGGTTGACCGGGAGGTCGCCGTCGAGCTCGGTGCGGCCCTCCTCGATGGCCTTCCACGCCTCGCCGGGGTCGGTGAGGCCGAGGTGGTCGAGGGCGGCGTACTCGTTGATGGTGAAGCAGTCGTGGGTCTCCACCGCGTCGAGGTCGTCGACCGAGCCGACACCGGCCCGCCCGAACGCGTCGAGCACCGCGGCCCGTAGATGGGGGAACAGGTAGGGCTCGTCCCGGCTGGCGGCGAGCTTGTCGGCCATGGTCATGCGGGCGGTGCGGTGGCCCCAGCCGTCGATGCGGGCAACGTCGTCGAGCGAGCGGCCGTGGGCGGCGGCCCACCGCTCGGCGTAGGCCGGCGTGGCCAGCACGACCGCGGCGGCGCCGTCGGTGACCTGCGAGCAGTCGTAGCGGCGTAGGCGCCCGGCCACGACCGGGTTGAGCTCGTCGTCGTCGCCGAAGGCGTCGGCGCCCACCGACCAGGTGCGGGTCTGGGCCAGCGGGTTCCGCTGCGCGTTGGCGTAGGCCTTGCGGGCGATGGCGGCGAGGTGCTCGTCGTCGAGGCCGTAGCGGCGGTCGTACTCCTCGGCCACGTCGCTGAAGAGCTGCGGCCACGGGTAGTCGATGCCCGCCACCTCGTCGACCCGGCCGGCGGCGCCGAGGGTGTGCTGGGCCTCGAAGGCGCCGTTGGCCCGCATGAGCTCGACGCCCACCACGAGGGCGACGTCAGCCCGCCCCGCGGCCAGGTCGGCGGTGGCGGCCAACAGGGCCATGCTCCCCGACGCGCAGGCGGCCTCGTGGCGGCTGATGCCGACGCCCTCGAGGCCCGGGACGGCGTCGACGAGCAGGCCGCCCAGGTGGCCCTGGCCCGAGTAGACCTCGGCGGCGAAGTTGCCGACGTGGGCCACGCCGACGTCGGCGGCCTCGACGTCGGCGTCGGCCAGGGCGCCGTGCGCGGCCTCGCCGAGCAGGTCGGTGAGGCCGAGGCCCTCACGGGCGGCGTTGCGGGCGAAGTCGGTCTGGTGGCCGCCCAGGACGAACGGCGTCGGCTCGCTCGTCACGCGGAGCCGGCGAGGTCCTCGGCGGGGACCCACCACGAGTGGTAGCCGGCGGGCACGCGCGCGGGGACGGCCAGCCGGCAGACGGGCCCGTCCTCGAGGCGCTCGGCGTCGAGCACGTGCACCTCGGAGCGCCCCGTCGCCTCCTCGGCCACGAAGGCCACGAGGTAGCCCTCGGCCTCGTCGGTGCTGCCCACCTTGGGGCAGAACGGCGTCTCGCAGCCGTACCAGCCCTCGGGCCACGTGTGGCTGGTGGTGGCGCCGGTGAGGCGGTCGTGGCGGATGACGCCGTCGAAGGCCAGCTCGGAGCGCTCGGCGAATCGCATCAGGTACGAGTACCGGAAGGGCTGGCCGATGCGGCGGACGTCGATGCGGGGGAACTCGGCCATCTGGTCGTCGAGGCGGCGCTTGGTGATGGTGCCGTCGGCGAGGTGGAAGGTCCACTCGGTGAGGAAGGGCTCGAGGCGCAGCATGGCGATCTGCGGGGCGTCCGGCAGGTCGGGGGCGTTGCCCGGGTCGGAGGCGAGCGGGTCGGCGATCTCGCAGCCGACGAGCTTGACCACGCCGTCCTCCTGCCATGCGCCGCACACGTGGTACATGAAGCACGGGTCGGTCTCGAACCACCGCACGTCGGCGACGGGCGCGCTGGTGTCGCCGTCGCGGGCCACGAGGCCGAAGCGGGCGGGCCGGTCGCGGTGGAAGGCCAGGCGGCTGCGGCCGTCGGCCTGCTCCCACATGAACGGGAAGTCGAACACGACGATCCAGTCGTCGCTGAAGGCGATGTCGTGCTGCAGGCGGGGCCCGCCGACCTCGACGGTCTGGCTGCGCACGACCTTGCCGTCGGGCGACACCACGCCGAGGGTGAGGAAGGGCGGCACCGGGTCGTAGTCGATGAAGAGCAGCTCACCGGTGACGGGATCGACCTTGGGGTGGGCGGCGATGTGGGTCTGCAGGGTGCCGCCGAAGTCCTCGGTGCCGAGGGTCTCCAGGTCGGGGAGCGAGACGCGGTAGGCGTCGCCGCCGAGCCACCACAGCGCCAGCAGCTCGCCGTTGAAGAACACCAGGTCGGTGTTGGCGGTGTCCTTGAAGACCTCGGGGAACTTGGAGAAGTCCGGCGGCTCGAGGATGCCGGTCCAGAGCGCCTCGCCCGCCTCCTCCTCGACCGCCAGGGCCCGGGTGCGCACGTAGCGGTTGGCGTAGCTGGCGCCGCCGTCGTGGAACTGCACGGCGTGGATCATCCCGTCGCCGTCGAACCAGTGGTAGCGGCCCTCGGGCTCGAAGCGGGGGTTGGAGCCGTTGCGGGTGAACACGCCCCGCAGGTCCGCCGGGATCTCGCCCTCGACCACCTCGAGGTCGGCCCGGACCTCCTCCTGGACGGGGGCGTACATCCCGTCGAGGTACGGCGAGCGCTGCTCGACGCGGGTCGTCATCGTCATGGTGGAGCCCCCTCGGCGCGGTTGCGTCAGGGGTCCATCATGCCGCACCCACCCGGGTGCGGCGCCGCCGCCCTGGCTCAGTCGGCGGGCGCCACCGAGGCGAAGGCGCGGGCCTGGTCGAGGGCGGCGGTGCGCTCGTCGCTGGTGGCGCTGCCCACGAGGACGTAGTCGTCGGCGTACTCGGGGCGGAGCTCACCGTCGTCGTCGAGGAGCCAGGCCATGGCCAGGCGCCGGGGGACCCGCACGCGCTCGGGGCGCTCGAGGGTGCCGAAGGCCCGGTCCCACCAGGGGACCGACACGCCGTGGTTGGCCATGGGGTGGCCGAAGTGGTGGTGGAAGTGGTGCACCCGCAGCCAGCGGGAGTAGGGGCCGGACGGGCCCCGGAGGTGGGCCTGGGCGTGGCAGTACTCGTAGACGCCGTAGCCGACCGCCCAGCCGGCGGCGACCGCGAGGCCGAGGGCGAGGCTGCCGGTGAGGTACCAGAACAGCGGGGTCCACACGGCGCCGCCGACGAGGCCGATCCCGATCCAGCTCAGGACGTTCGTGTAGGCGAGGCGCCAGTCGGCCCGCACGTGGTGCAGCAGGTGCTCGCGGCTCATGATCCCCTTGCCGTGGAGCTCGTGCATGGCGAAGCGGTGCAGCACGTACTCACCGAGGGTCCAGAGCAGCCAGCCGAGGGCGAAGGCGGCGAGGGCGAGGAGCAGGGACGTCATCGTGGTCACCTCAGAGGTGGTCGGCGACCCAGTGGTCGCTGGCGGTGCGGGCGGCGGCGAGGGCGTCGGCGTCGGCGCCCCAGCCCCGGAGCAGGGCGCGGGTGAGCTCGTGCCCGAGGGTGGCGCCGGTGGTGGGGACGCCGATGCCGAGGTCGTCGAGCTGGAGGCCGCCGTTGAGGGCGGTGACCCAGGCGAGGGTGCGGAGCAGGTCGCCGGCGAGGAGGGTGTCGACCGGGGAGGTGCCCGGTTCGTGGGCGGCGAGCGCGCCGGCGGCGACCGCCTCGGCGAGCAGACGGCGGGGCCGGTCGAGCACGCTCATGGCCGCGGGGACGACCGTGGCGGCGTCGTTGGCCTCCTGCACCTTCGGGGTGGCCAGCAGCTGTTGCTGGAGGCGGAACTCCCGGGCGTGGGACTCCGGTGCGGCGAGGAAGAGGTCGCTGAAGACCCAGAGACGGGCCAGCGCAGCGACCTCACCGGGGAGCGGGTCGGGGCGTGCGCCGGCTTCGAGGTCCCACGCCTGCAGGGTGGACTCGGCCACGCCACCGAGGGTGTGCAGGGCCCGCTGCTGCATCGCCGCGACGAGGGCGCTGCGAGAGGGGAAGTACGTGTACAGGGAGGCGGGGGCGTAGTCGGCGGCCTCGGCGAGGGCGGCCATGGTCACGCCCTCGACGCCGAGGCGCTCGCTCAGGTCCAGGGCGAGGTCGAGCAGGTCGTTGCGCTTGGCCGCCCGCTTGCGGGTGCGGCGGTCGGGCTCGGTCGACGTATCGACGTTTTCCGAAGGCACGTCGGAAAACGTACGTCAGTCGACGACCGGGGTCAAGGCGCCGGGAGGGACGACGGGGTCACGGCCAGAGGGGGACGAGCTGGCGCCCGTCGACCCACGCCTCCCAGCCGTTGCTGCAGCGGATGCGGGCCCAGTCGCCCGACCACTCGAGCACCTCGACGTCGAGGTCGGGGTCGAGGTTCGCGGCGGGTGCCGGGCCGGGGTCGGCGGCGGACCACGCCGGCATGCCGGTCCACGGCACCCGGTGGCTGGCCCGGTACGGCTCGGCGGCGGGCGCCGGTGCGGACACCGTGGGCTCGCCCCGCGGTGGGGTGACCGGCTCCGCCTCGGGCCACCGGCGCCCGTCGGTGAGGTCGAGGTCGTGGGCGCGGCACAGGTCGTGCAGGTCCCGGCCGAACGCCGCGGCCGACACGGGTCGGGCGGCGGGGTCACGGGACAGCGCCTGGGTGATCGCGGCGGTGACGTCGGCGGGCACGTCCTCGCCCAGTGGCGCCGGCGGCATCGAGGTGATGCGCGCGACCACGGCGTCGACGGTGTCGTCGGGGCCCACCGGGAACGGGGGAGCGCCACCGATGAGCTCGAACAGCACGGCGCCGAGGGAGTAGACGTCGGCGGCGACGGAGGGGGCGGCGCCGTCGAGCACCTCGGGGGCGGACCACACCACCGAGTCGGGGGTGCGGCCCTCACGGCGGGCCGGATCGCCGACGACCCGCGCGACCCGGAACTCCGCCAGGAGCGGGGTTCCGTCCGGCGCGACCAGGATGGCCTCGGGGTGCAGCTCGCCGTGGACCAGGCCGTGGCGGTGCACGGCGGCGAGGGCGTGGGCCACGTGGACACCGATGCGCAGCGCCTCTTGCCAGCCGACCGGCCCGCGGCGCGCCAGCAGGTCGGCGAGCGAGCCGTCCGGGAGGTACGCCATGACGAGGTACGGGCGGCCCTCGTCGTCGCGCCCGGCGTCGTGGAGGGTGACGACGGCGGGGTGGTCACCGAGTGCGCCGGCGGTGTGGCACTCCTCGTCGAACCGGGCGGCGGCCTCGTCGCCGAGCGGGTCGTGGAAGACCTTCACCGCCACCGGTCGCCCGAAGGCGGTCTGGGTGGCGCGGTACACCGTGGCGAATGGGTCCTCGGCGAGGACGGTGGCGCCGGCGAGGCCGGGCAGGTGCAGGGTGAGGTCGTCGGCCATGGGGACCCTCAGTCCGGGACCTCGAAGGTGATGATCGCCGAGTCGGTCCCGGGGGTCAGCACCCCGGTGTCGCCGGCGACGAACTCACCGTTGACCGAGACCTGGAGGTCGTATGTTCGCCCCGTCCTGGTCGCAGGCGTTGAAGTTGCGCACGTAGAGCTGGTACGTCCCGGGCAGGGCCTGGCCCGGCCCCCAGAACGCCTCCTCGCCGTGGCTGCCGGTGTCGGCGCAGTCGGGGATGTCGTCGCCGCCCACCAGGGTGCCGCCCGTGGACGTCGTCGGCGTCCCGAAGTAGAGCTCCTCGCCGCTCGGTTCGATGACGTGGAGGTCGAGGTCGTCGTTGCCACCCCAGGTGAGGATGATGTCGACGTCGTTCTCGCCGCTCAGGTCGTCCGGGGGCAGGGTGTCGGGGGGCACGGTGTCCGGGGGCAGCGTGTTCGGCGGCAGGGTGGTGTCGGGCCCGTCGTCGGTGCCGTCGCCGGGCTGGTCGTCGTCACCGTCGGTGCCGGGCGGTCGGGTGAAGGGGTCGCCGGTGTCGATGTCGGTGATGACGAAGATGTCGATGGTCACGTTCACCTGGATGACGGTGAGGCTGGACGGGCTGAAGCCGGTCCACCGCGGGCCCCGGAACGTGGGCCGGGACGACACCGCGGTGGGCGGGGTGAGCGGGTTGCCGCAGGCGCAGCGGGCCCGCGGGATGCCCTGGCGGTCCACCAGCACCGCCGTGCCGGCCTGCAGCACGGTCTGGATGGTGGTGGCGCGGCCGTTGCGGAAGCCGTGGTTGGTCACCCGGGTGTCGCTGCGGAGCTGCATCGAGGTGAGCCCGAGGATGTAGTCCTCGAGGTCCTCGAAGGCGATGCCCTGCACGCCCGCCCAGGCCCGGCCCTTCTCGGGGTTGGCCTGGAGGAAGTTGATCATCTGGCGTCGGTCGCACTGCGCCTGGTTCTGGGTGCCGCCGTAGAGGCCGGGCTCGGAGCCGGCGGCGCTGCGCACCTCGACGGTGCCGCCGGCGGAGGTGCCGGTCGTGCCCTGCGAGGCGACCGCCCGGTTGTCGGGGTTGGCCACGCTGTCGGTGAACGGGTCGTCACCGACGTCGGTGGCGGGGGCGAGGAAGATCTCGCCGGCCTCGGCGTCGTCCTGGGTCAACACGAGCACGCCGACGGTGACGGCGATCAACAAGACGACGACGCCCACGGCGATGCCGACGATGAGGCCGGTGTTGGAGCGCTTGGGTGGCGGGGGCTCGGCGGGGGGCTGGTAGCCGAAGCCGCCCGAGGGCGGGCCGGCGGGGCCACGCGGGGGCCCGGGGGGCGGTCCGCCGGGTGGCGGGAAGGGCGGCGGGCCCGCGGGACCACCGGTGGGCGGCGGGACGGGAGTGGTCATGGCTGCAGTCAACGCCCGATCCACGCCGCTGGGCAGGGCCGAACGTCACTCCACGACGCGCAGCGTGGACGGGATGTCCATGCGCCGCAGGCGACGCACCGTGAGCAGGGGTGCGACCGCCACCGCCAGCACGCCGAGCAGCAGCGCCGTCGCCACCGTGGCCGGGGCCAGGTAGGTGACCACGCCGATGTCGGGCAGGGTGTCGGGGACGATCACCTTCATGAGCCACTCGAGCAGGAGCCGGCCGGCGAGCACACCGCCGACCGTGCCGAGCACCCCGATCACGAGGCTCTCGGTCACGGCGACGAGCACCACCCGGTGCACCGGGAGGCCGAACGCGAACAGGGTGGCGTTCTCCCGCGCCCGCTCGTCCATGTTGATGGAGGTGGCGTTGAAGGCGATGAGCAGGGCCATGAGGAGCACGGCGCCCTCGATGATGCGGAAGATGCCGATGACCTCGTCGATCTGGTCGCGGACGCTCTGGGCGAGGTCGGTCACCGGCTGCACCGACGCCACCCCCTCCTGCCCGAAGAGGTCGCGCTGGACGTCCTCCACGGTCACGCCCTCGGCCGGCGCCACCCGGACGGTGTTGACGATGCCGTCGAGGTCGAACAGCGACGCCCACGCCTCGTCGAGGTAGACCACGAACCGGTACGGGTTGGGGTGCAGGGCGAGGACGGGCAGCTCGGTCTCGACCCACCGGTAGCCGGTGCCCTCCCGGAGCGGGTGGCGCAGGGTGACGGTGTCACCCGCCCCGACACCGAGGTCGGCGGCCGCCTTCTCCGACAGGACCACCCCGGGCTCGTCGGTGGTGAGCGCCCCGGCCGTGGCGGTCGGCGTCCACAGCTCGCTCTCGAAGTCGACCGTGTAGAGGGCCACGTCGATCTCGTCCGGGCCGGGCTCGAGGGTGCCGCCGAGGGTGAGGCCCGGCTCGGCCGCGCGCAGGCCCGGGTCGTCGGTGATGGCGGTCACCTCGGGTGAGGTCGCGAGGGCGAAGCCGTCGAGGTCGACCGTGAGGCGGTCCTGGGTGTCGCCCACGATCTCGCGGTCGCCGGCGTCGATGGTGGCGACGAACGAGTCGATCATCCCGATGACCCCGACCAGGGTCGTGATCGCGGCGGCCACGCCGAGCGCGGTCAGCACCGTCCGCCGGGGCTCGCGCAGGACGTTGCGGAATGGCATCTGGGCCACGCTCGAGCCCGGAAGGGGCAGCCGGGAGGCCAGGGGGGCCAGCCCGCCCCGGACGGCGCGGTGGGTGGTGCTGACGGCCTCAACCGGCGTGACCCGCACGGCCCGCCAGACGGGGATGGCGGTGGCCACGAGCGGGAGCAGCAGGCCGAGGGCGGCGCCGCGCAGGAACACCGTCGGCTGGAACGCGAACGACCACTCGGGGAGCGGGAAGAAGCCCGAGAGCAGGCTGGCCATGAGCTGGTCGATGGCGAGGCCCACGACCACGCCGAAGGCGACGCCGAGCAGCGCCACCTGGGCGCCGACGAGCATGGGGCGGACCGCGATGGTGGACGGGGGCACCCCCAGCGCCATGCCGATGCCGATCTCGCGCCGCTGGGCCTCGACGATGCGGACGGTCAGGTTGAACGCCGCGAACGTGGCGCCGGCGAGGATGAGCAGGGCGAAGATGTCGTAGAAGCGCTGGTCGCCCTCCACGTCGTCGTAGAGCAGGCGCAGGACCTGGTCGTCCTCCTGGCGCGTGATGGTGGTCCCGACGTCGCCGAGCTCGGCCGCGAGCGCGTCCTCGAGCTCGCGCTGCACCCGGTCTCGGTCCGCGCCGTCGCGGACCGTCAGCACCAGGGAGTTGGCCTGGCCCGGGTGCCCGCTGATGCGCTGGACCGTGGACAACGGCGCGTAGAGGATGGCGAAGTCGGCGAAGACGCTGCCCCGGTTGTCGACGGGGAAGAACGCCTCCGGGGACAGGCCGGTGCCGACGTAGCGCAGCTCGCGCCCACCGCTCAGGCGCAAGGTGCCCGTGGGCGGGAGGTCGTGGCGGTCGATCACGTGCTGGTCGACGACCACGACGTCGTCGCCGGCGTCGCCGGGCCGCAGGCCCCGCCCGTCCACGGTGGCGATGCCCGCCACGTGGGGGCCGCCGCCGGACACGTCGACGCCGACGAGCCGGCCGGGCACGAGCACGAGCTCGTCGGGCGTGCTGGCGTCGACCTGGATGGGCTCCGTCAGGCGGGCCTCCACCGTGTCGAGGTCGTCGGCGTGCGGGATGGACTCGGCCACCCGCACGAGCTCGCGGGCCGGCGCGTAGCTGCCCGTGGTGAGGTCGACCCGGAGGTCGAACATGGACAGGGACGCGTAGCTGGCGTCGTAGGACGTCCGCCGCCACTCGGACACGCTGGTCAGGCCCGAGTAGGTGCCCGAGCCGATCCCGAGGATCAGCGCGATGGCGGCCACCTGGAGCCAGCGGGCGCGGAGGTCGCGCCACGACCAGCGCAACCAGAGTCCGGCGCTGGGCCGACCGGCCCGGCCGCGGCCCGGCGGGGGTTCGCTCACCAGCGCAGGCTCGCGATCTCGACGGTCCCGCCGGGCGGCGGGCTGTCGCCGACGATGGTGCCGCTCGACAGCTCGACGACGCGATCGGCGACGCGGCTGATCTCCCGATTGTGGGTGACGATGACCACGGTCACGCCGGCGTGGGACTGCGCGTGGAGCAGCTCGAGGATGGCCACGCCGGTGTGGAAGTCGAGCTCGCCCGTGGGCTCGTCGGCGAGGAGCACCGGGTTGCCGGTGGCGAGGGCGCGGGCGATGGCCACCCGCTGCTGCTCGCCGCCCGACAGCTGGTGGCTGAAGTGGTCCAGGCGGTCGGCGAGGCCGACCTGGTCCAGCACCTCGGCGGCGGACGGGCCCGGCCGGTCCCGGCGGGCCACGTCGATGGCGAACTGGACGTTCTCCCGTGCGGTCAGGGCGGGGAACAGGTTGAAGGACTGGAAGACGAAGCTCACCGTGTCCCGGCGGAAGCGGAAGAGATCCTTCCGGCTCGCCCCGTCGAGCACGTGGCCGGCGACCCGGACCGAGCCCTCGCTCGGGGTGTCGAGGGCGCCGATCAGGTTGAGCAGCGTGGTCTTGCCGCAGCCGGAGGGGCCGAGCACCACGAGGAACTCACCCTCGCCGACGGCCAGGTCGACGTCGTGCAGCGCCGTCACCACCCCGTCGCCGACCGCATAGCGACGGGCGACCCCTTCGAGCTCGATGACGGACATGGTCCTCCTGGTGGGTCGGCGCGGGCGGCCTCCATCCTGGCCGTGCCGGCACCCACGGCCAAGGGACCTTCGGCTCTCCCCGCCGGGTCGTCCGGTCGGGAAGACTGGGGAACGTGACCGGAGTGCACCCGAGCGACGCGCTGCTGACCACGGGTGGGTTCGACGAGTTGCTGCGCGCCCTCGCGGCCGACGGTCGCACGGTCATCGGGCCGCAGGCCCGCGACGGCGCCGTCGTGCTCGGCGAGGTCACCTCGAGCGCCGACCTGCCGTCGGGCTGGGCCGACGACCAGGGGCCGGGGCGCTACCGCCTGCGCCGACGGGACGATGACGCCCTGTTCGGCTTCACCACGCCGGCCACCTCCTGGCGCCCGTTCCTGCACCCGGCGCGCGAGACCGTCTTCCGTGCCCGGCTCGAGGGGGGCGGGTTCGAGGTCGAGCCGCCGGCGGCGCCGCCCCGCTACGCGTTCGTCGGGGTGCGGGCCTGCGACCTCGCCGGCATCGCCGTCCAGGACCACGTGCTAGGCGGCGGCCCGTTCGCCGACCAGGGCTACGCCGCCCGGCGGGCCGAGGTGGTCGTCATCGCCGCCGACTGCAGCGAGTCGGGGCCGACCTGCTTCTGCGCCTCGATGGGCACGGGGCCGGCGGCGACGGCCGGTTTCGACCTGGCCGTGGCCGAGCGGCCGGGGCAGGAGCCGCGGTTCTACGTGCGGGTCGGGTCGGACGCCGGCGCGGCGCTGCTCGCCCGGGTGGCCCACGAGCCCGCCGGCGACGACGACCGGGCCGCGGCCGCCGCCGGCGCGGAGCACGCCGCCGCGACGCAGGTCCGCTCGGTGCCCGCCGGGTCGGTGGCCGGCCTGCTCGCCGCCAACCTCGAGCACCCCCGCTGGGACGAGGTCGCCACCCGCTGCCTGGCCTGCACGAACTGCACGATGGTGTGCCCGACCTGCTTCTGCACCACCGTCGAGGACGCCGTCGACCTGGCGGGCACCGTGGCCGAGCGCAGCCAGCGCTGGGACTCCTGCTTCACCCTCGACTTCACCTACCTGGGCGGCGCCCACGTCCGCGGCACCGTGCGGTCCCGGTACCGGCAGTGGCTGACCCACAAGCTCTCCACCTGGGAGGAGCAGTTCGGCGAGCTCGGCTGCGTCGGTTGCGGACGCTGCATGACGTGGTGCCCCGTGGGCATCGACCTGACCGAGGAGGTCGCCGCCATCGCGGCGACCGGGGCCGTCGGGGGAGGGGCGCCGTGACGGTCACCGCCGCGGCGCTGGCCGCCCACCCGTTCACGGCCGGGCTGCCCGAGCCCGACCTCGCCGCGCTGGCGGCGTGCGCCGAACCCGTCCACCTCGCCGCCGGCCACGTGGTCTTCCGCGAGGGTGACCCCGCCGAGCGCTTCTACCTGGTGCAGTCGGGGCGGATCGGCCTCGAGGTCCACGCCACCGGCCGGCCCGCCCACCTCCTCACCACCCTCGGGGCCGGCGACCTGCTCGGCGCCTCGTGGCTGTTCCCGCCCTACCAGTGGCAGTTCGAGGCGGTCGTGCTCGACGACGCCGAGGCCCTCGCCCTCGACGCGGTGGCGGTGCGGGCGCTCTGCACCGCCGACGACGGGCTCGGCCACCGGGTCGTCGAGCGGGTCGCCGCGGTGCTGGTCAAGCGCCTCCAGGCCGCCCGCCTGCGCCTGCTCGACCTCTACGGGGACCGCGGCGATGCCTGAGGCCACCCTGCCCGCCGACCCGATGGTCCCCGTGCCCTACCGGGTCGTGGCCCGACGCTGGGACAACGACGACACGGCCACGCTCTCGCTGGCGCCGGTGGGCACCGGCCTGCCCGCGCCGCGGCCCGGGCAGTTCTTCATGCTCTGGGCCCCCGGGGTGGGCGAGGTGCCGATCTCGCTGGGCGGCCTCGGTGCCGGTGGCGTCCTCGACGAGTCGGTGCGGGTGGTGGGCGCGGTCAGCAAGGCGCTGGCCGAGGCCCCCGAGGGGGCGGTGCTCGGCGTGCGGGGCCCCTACGGGCGCCCCTGGGACATCGACGCCACCCGAGGCCGCGACGTGGTGGTGGTCGCGGGCGGCATGGGCCTGGTCCCGCTCCGCCCGGCCGTGCTCGCGCTGCTCGACCGCCTCGACGCCGGCGCCGGCGCGGCCGCTGGGATGGGGGCGCGGCGGCTCTCGATCGTCGTGGGCGCCCGCACCCCGGCCGACCTGCTCGACCAGGCCGAGTTGGCGGCGTGGGGTGAGCGGCCGGACGTCGAGGTGCTCCTGACCGTCGACCGGGCCGATCGCTCCTGGCACGGCCACGTGGGCGTGGTCACCGAGGTGCTCGACCAGCTCGACACCGAGCCGGCGACCGCCGCGGCGCTGGTGTGCGGCCCCGAGATCATGATGCGGTTCACCGCCCAGGCCCTCGAGGCCATGGGCATGCCCCGGGCCGCCATCCAGCTGTCCCTGGAGCGCAACATGAAGTGTGCGATCGGCCACTGCGGCCACTGCCAGCTCGGCGGCGCGTTCGTCTGCCTCGACGGGCCCGTGGTCACCGCCGACCGGGCCCTGCCCCTGCTGCGGGTGCGCGAGCGATGAGCGCGACCCCGGACGCCCCCGCCCGCCCCCGCCTGGCGGTCTGGAAGTTCTCCTCCTGCGACGGCTGCCAGCTGACCCTGCTCGACCGTGAGGACGAGCTGCTCGCCGTCGCCGTCGCCGGCGCGGTCGAGGTCGCGTACTTCCTGGAGGCGACCAGCGCGACGGTCGAGGGCCCCTACGACGTCTCGCTGGTCGAGGGGTCGATCACCACGCCCCACGACGTCGAACGCATCCAGGAGGTGCGGGCGGCCTCGAGCGTGCTCGTCACCATCGGCGCCTGCGCCACCGCCGGCGGGGTCCAGGCCCTGCGCAACTTCGCCGACCTCGACGAGTTCACGTCGATCGTCTACGCCCACCCCGAGTACGTCGACGCGCTGGCCACCTCGACGCCCATCGCCGACCACGTGCCGGTCGACGTCGAGCTACGGGGCTGCCCGATCGACGGGCGCCAGCTCCTCGAGGTCATCGGTGCCCTCCTGGCCGGCCGGCGTCCGGCCCTGAGCGGGCAGAGCGTCTGCGTGGAGTGCAAGGCCGCCGGCAACGTCTGCGTGCTCGTCGCCCACGGCACGCCCTGCCTCGGCCCGATCACCCACGCCGGGTGCGGGGCGCTGTGCCCCGGCTACCACCGCGGCTGCTACGGCTGCTTCGGGCCCATGGAGTCGGCGGCGCCCGACGCCCTGGCACCGGCCCTGCACGCCGCTGGCATGGACGACGCCGATGTCGGCCGGTTCCTGCACACCTTCAACGCCTGGGCCGAGCCCTTCCGCACCGCGGGCGCGGTGCGCCTGGCCGACCCGACCCGGAGGAGCGCGACGTGAGCGACGACGGCACGGACGGCCCTGACGGCACCCGCACCATCCGCGTCGAGGCCCTCGCCCGGGTCGAGGGCGAGGGGGCCATGCACGTCGAGATCCGCGACGGCGCCCTCGTCGGCGTGGAGCTCCAGATCTACGAACCGCCGCGCTTCTACGAGGCGTTCCTGCGGGGCCGGCGCCACACCGAGCCGCCCGACCTCACCGCCCGTATCTGCGGGATCTGCCCGGTCGCGTACCAGATGAGCGCGTGCGAGGCGATCGAGGACGCCTGCGGCGTGGTGGTCGACGGGCCCCTCCGGGACCTGCGCCGCCTCCTCTACTGCGGCGAGTGGATCGAGAGCCACACCCTGCACGTGTACCTGCTGCACGCCCCCGACTTCCTCGGCTACGACGGCGCCATCGAGATGGCGGCGGACCACCGGGACGCGGTCGAGGCGGGCCTCGCGCTGAAGAAGGTCGGCAACCGCATCGTCGAGATCGTGGGTGGCCGGGCCATCCACCCGGTCAACGTGCGGGTCGGCGGCTTCCACCGGGCGCCGTCGCGGGCCGAGCTGCGCCCGCTGCTCGACGACCTGCGCCGGGTGCGCCCCATCGCCGAGGACACGGTGCGCTGGGTGGCGGGGTTCGACTTCCCGGACCTGTCGTACGACCACGACCTCGTGGCCCTGTCCCGGCCCGACGAGTACGCCGTGGTCGGTGGGCGCATCGCGTCGACCTCGGGGCTGGACCTGGCGCCCGCCGAGTTCCCCCACCACTTCGTCGAGGAGCACGTGGCCCGGTCCAACGCGCTGCACGCCCACCGGGCCGACGGCGGTCGCTACCTGGTCGGGCCGATGGCCCGCTTCGCGCTCGGCCACGACCGGCTCACGCCCGCCGCCCGGGCCCTCGCCGCCGAGGTGGGCCTGTCGCCGGACGAGCGCAACCCGTTCCGCAGCATCGTCGTGCGCGCCGTCGAGGTGCTGCACGCGGTGGACGAGGCCATCGCCCTGCTCGAGGGCTTCGAGGAGCCCGACGCCTCCTGGGTGCCCGTCGAGCCTCGTGCCGGCGTGGGCCACGGCGTCTCCGAGGCGCCCCGCGGCCTGCTCTACCACCGCTACGAGCTCGACGAGGAGGGCCTCATCACCGACGCCGTGATCGTGCCGCCCACGTCGCAGAACCAGCCGGCCATCGAGGACGACCTGTTCCGGCTGGTCGAGGCCAACCTCGACCTCGACGACGACGCCCTGCGCCACGTGAGCGAGCAGTCCATCCGCAACCACGACCCGTGCATCTCGTGCGCCACCCATTTCCTGCAGCTGACGGTGGACCGCGGGTGAGGGTCGGCGTCCTCGCGGTGGGCAACCGCTTCGCCGGCGACGACGCCATCGGCCCGCTGGTGCTCGACGCCGTCCGGGACGACCTGCCTGCGGGCGTGCCGGCGGTCGAGCTCGACGGCGAGCCCGCCCGGATCCTCGACGCCTGGGACGGCCTCGACGCGGTGGTCCTCGTGGACGCGGCGTCCTCGGGGATGCCGGTGGGCACGGTCCACCGCGTCGACCTGGAGCCACCGTGTGCGCCGACGGTCCTCCCGGCGCGCGGGGGCACCTCCTCGCACGCCGCGGGGGTGGCCGAGGCACTGGGGTTGGGTCGGACGCTCGGTCGGGTGCCCGCCACCGTCATCGTCCTCGCCGTCGAGGGCCGTCGGTTCGGTCCGGGCGAGGCGCCGTCCACTGCGGTCGCCGCTGCGGTCGACGGGGTCGCTCGGGCGGTGCGCGACGAGGTCGGGCGCCTCGTGGCGGTGCCCGCCTGATGTGCGTCAGCGACGTGGGTCGGGTGGCGGCCATCACCGCCGACGGCGCCGCCGCGGAGCTCGTCGAGGGCGGCCCCCGGCGCACCGTCTCACTCGCGGTGCTGGTACTGGAGGGCACGCCGGTCGAGGTGGGGGACTGGGTCGAGGTGCACACCGGCCTGGCCGTCGGCGAGCTGGCCGGGGAGGACGCCCGGGCCCGGCTCGCCGCGCTGCACGAGGCGGGCGCCCTCGGCCGCGCGGCCGACTGAGCCCGTGAGCGAGACCGGCGCGGCACGCTTCGCCCGGTACGCGCACCCGCCGAGCGCGCTCGGCTACTGCGGCCCGCCGGGGGAGCCGCTCGCCGCCGACGCCACCGCGGCGGCGGTGAGCCGCGCCGCGCCGCGGTTCGAGGGCGCCTGGCCCTACCTCGAGCTGATCGCCCGCGAGGCGGGCCTCGACGATCCCCTCGACGATCGGGTCGTCGAGGCCTACTGGCTCGGCGGTGCGCTGAGCGACGCGGTGGCGCCGGCGGTGCTCGGCCCCTGGCTACGGGACCGGTTCGGGGACCGCCTCGGCGTGCCCTGGCCGGAGGTCGAGGCCGCGGTCGCGCTCGGCGGTCGC
Source organism: Acidimicrobiales bacterium (assembly GCA_041908445.1). Lineage (GTDB taxonomy): Bacteria > Actinomycetota > Acidimicrobiia > Acidimicrobiales > DATDAH01 > JAEUJM01. Next base: position 95,636 of record JAYRFK010000008.1, read on the forward strand.
CCCACCCACCTCTTCCACGTCTTCGGCGCCTCCCCGTGGGTGGCCCTGCTCGCCAAGGGCCTCGTGGACGAGCCCCTGCGGGTGCTCGACGGCTGCCGGATCGGGTGGGGCGAGGTCGTCGCCGTCGACGCCGCGACGGTGACCGTCGTCAGCGAACCGCTGCGGTGGGACGGCACTCGGTTGATCCTGGGCGAGGCGATCGAGCGGCCCTTCCGGGTGCGGCCGGGTGCGGTCGCTCGCCTGCCCTCAGCGGGCGACGCGGTCTCGCTGCATTGGGACCGGGTCTGCGAGGTGGTGGGCCCAGCGGCGGTCGACCGCCTGCGAACCGCCTCGGACGAGCACCTCGAGCTCGTCGAGCGCCGCCTTCGGGTGCTCCGTCGGCCCTGAGGCGCCGACCAGGGTGCAGGCACCGACCACGTCCCCGTCGGGGTCGACCGTGGTCGCGGCGAAGTCGGCGAAGGGGTGGCGACCACCGGCGCCGGCGAGCACGAGGGGCACGTTGCGGCGCAGGGCGCAGAGGGCGCCGTACTCGGAGCGCACGACCCGGTCCAAGGGCCGGGCCCGCACGACGAGGACGACGTCGAGGTCGCCCAGTCCACAACCGGTGCCGTCGAGGGTCGCGCAGTCCCGGCCGTAGTCGTCGGCGAGGGGACACCCCACGACACGGTGACCGGCGTGCTGCAGCTGGCGTGCGGCCCGGTCGACGGCCCACGCCTCGGTGCCCACGACGAGCACCGAGAGCACCTCGTTCTGCTCTCGATCCCCCGTTGCCATGCCTGGAGCATGCGCCCCGAGGGGGTCGGTCGGGGAGGGTCGAAGGTCACCAAGCGGTGACCGAGGTCACCGCCGGTGGTCAGGCCTTGCGGTCCCGGGCGGCCTTCGACCGGGCCAGCAGCGCCGCCAGGCGGTCGTCGGCCGGTGCCGCGGCGCCGCCACCCTCGCCCTCGCCCTCGCCCTCGGCGGGGGCGGCGGTGGCCGCCTCGGCCTTGGCCGCGGCATCCGCCTCGGCCTGCTCGCGGTTGGCCTGCCAGTCGTCCCACTCGGCCTCGGGGACGAGCTTGCTCTCGGCCACGGAGTTGAAGGAGGTGCCGTTGTCGAACGCCACGCGGTAGCGGGTGATGGTCATGCCCACCGAGCGGCCCACCTTGCCGGCGGTGCCCGACGGGGCGCCGGGGAGGTCGGTGTTGACGACGACTCGCGTCCCCTTCTTGAGGGTGGTGGTGTCGGTGGCCATGGCGGCAGACGCTACTCAGCCGCCGCCGGGGCCGACCACCTCGCTCCGGGCGGGGCCGGACTGTCGGACCGGTGGGACACCGTGCCAGTGTGGCCCGGTGGAGTGGGCCCAGGCGTTCGGCATCGCCTTCGGTGTGGTGTTCGTGGCGGAGCTCGGCGACAAGAGCCAGCTCCTCGCGCTCGCGCTGGCCGCCCGCTACCGGCCGCTGCCGGTCCTCGTGGGCATCGCCCTCGGCGCCGCCTTCATGTTCGCCCTCTCGGTGGCGGTGGGCGCCGTGGTCGGGGCCGCACTGCCGACCCGTGTCATCAACGTGGTCGCCGGCCTCGCCTTCGTCGGCTTCGGGCTCTGGACCCTGCGCGGCGAGGACGAGGAGGAGGACGAGGAGACGCCGGAGGTGCGGGCCCACTCGGTCGTGCTCACCACCGCCGGTGCGTTCCTCGTGGCCGAGCTGGGGGACAAGACCATGCTCGCCACCATCACCCTGGCCTCGACCAACGGGGTCCTCGGAACGTGGGGCGGTGCGACCCTCGCCATGGTCGCGGCCGACGCCCTCGCCATCGCCCTGGGCGCGCTCCTGGGTGCCCGCCTGCCGGAGCGGGCGATACGGGTCGGCGCGGCCGTGCTGTTCTTCGTGTTCGGCGCGGTGCTGATCGTCGACGGCCTGCGGGGCTGAGCGCTTCCGGGGGTGCCCCCGAACCCGGGGGGTGCGCCGGTAGCGTCGACGCGTGCCCGCGCCACCCCGGCGGCCGACCGAACGGACCTTCCTCATCCGCCGCCTCGTCGTGGGCGGGGTGGCCCTGGTCTTCCTGGTCGTGCTCATCGCCATCGGGTCGGCCGCCATCGGCGCCCTCTCGGGCGGCGGCGGGGGAGGGGACGCCGGCGACGGCGGCGAGGACGCCACCACCGAGACCACGATCCCCCCGGCCGAGCGCATCCCGCCCGGACCGCCCGCCGCCGAGCGCACGCTGCAGGTGGCCGAGACCATCGGCGGCGAGATCTCACCCAAGTCCGTGGTGGCCTCCAACACGGGCCTCGTGTTCGCCCAGAACATGATGTACCACCACACGGTCACCGTGTACTCGAGCGAGGGCGAGCAGGTGGCGACGATCCCCGACACCGTCGACCTGGCCGAGTTCGGCCTCGCCGACGTGCCCACCGTCGTCCAGGGCGCCCCCGTCGAGGGCGCGCTCAGCCCCGACGGCCGGCACTACTGGGTCTCGAACTACTCGATGTACGGGCCCGGCCAGGGCCCCGAGGGCGCCGACGAGTGCACCCCCGAGAGCTCGGTCGCGAACGGGTACACCCCGAGCTACCTCTACCGCATCGACACCGACGCCCTGGCCATCGACGCGGTGGCCCAGGTCGGGCTCGTGCCCAAGTACGTCGCCACCACGCCGGACGGGCAGTTCGTGCTGGCCACCAACTGGTGCTCGTGGGACCTGTCGATCGTCTCGGCGGAGACCCACGAGCCGGTGGCGACCGTCCCGAACCTGGGCCGCTACCCCCGCGGCATCGTGGTGTCGCCCGACTCCCGCTACGCCTACGTGGCGGTGATGGGGGAGAGCCACATCGCCAAGGTCGACCTGCAGTCCCGCACGATCGTCGGCACCATCGAGGTGGGCCGGGGCCCGCGCCACGTCGTGCTCGACCCCGAGGGGCGCTACCTGTACGCCAGCCTCAACCAACTGGGCGAGGTGGTGAAGGTCGACCTCACCACCGACCAGGTCGTGGCCCGCGTGCCGACCGGGGCCGAGGCCCGCTCGCTGACCATCTCCAGTGACGGCACCGCGCTCTACGTCGTGAACTACGAGTCCAACACCGTCACCGCGCTGCGGGCGGCCGACCTCGGGGTGCTGCAGACGATCGAGACCGGTGTGCACCCCATCGGCATCACCTACGACGGCGTCACCGGCGACGTGTGGGTGGCGATCTACACCGGCCAGATCCTGCGCCTCAGCTCGGCCTGATCGCCGCCGGGCTCAGGCCGGCGCGCCGTGGGCCTCGTCGCAGAGGACCTCCTCGCCCTCCTCGATGGTGCCGCCACCGATGCCCTCGAGCGCCGCGAACGGGCCGCACGGGTGGGGCTCGATCCAGACGTGGATCATCGGGGTCGGCTCGGGGAGGAAGAGGCCGTCGGGGCACTCGCCGTCGCCGTCGGTGAGCCCGCCGAGCACGCCGTCCTCGGTGTAGCAGAGGTTCTGGTGGGTGTGGAACTGCATCAGGGCCCCACCGAAGTCCGGCACGTCCTCGAGGGGCAGGCCCCGCTCGAGCATGTACATGGCCGCGACCAGGCGGCGCCCGCCGTCCGACGTGTCGTAGACGAGCGACTCCGGCTGGTCGGGGTCGAGGATCGTCGGGTTGTCCATGAACTCGTCGTTGATGAAGTGCTCGACGCCGGTGCCGCCGTCGCCGATCGAGTGGTACCCCGCGGCCTCGGCGTCCCGGTAGTCCGCCCACTGGGGCAGGTCGGCGATCGTGGCGCGCACGATCGACTCCGCGGTGGCCTGCTGCTCGGGGGTGACGCCGCGGACCCCGCCGAGGTCGATGGGCTCGTCGGGGTCGTAGGGGACCGGGGCCACGGCCTGTGCGGTGTGGGCGTGGCCGGCGTCGCCGCCGGCGGTCTCGCCCGACGCGTCCGTGCCGTGGCTGTGGCCGTCGTCGGCGGCGGTCTCGGTGCCGTGGGCGTGGCCCTCGTCGCCGTGCTCGTGCTGGTGGTCCGAGGCCGCGGCCATGCCGCTGAAGGTGACGAGGGTGAGGACCAGGACGCCGAGGATGGCGGGCGCCCGCAGGCTCCGCTCGTGGGCCTCGATCCGGATGGGCAGCAGGGAGAGCACCGCGAGCACCACGCTGAGCGCCGCGAGGGCGGCGCAGACGAGGTCGGCGGTCTGCGGCGCCTCGGCCACCTCGAGGCCGTCGACGAGCCCGACGCCGACGGTCTTGGCCACCGCCCAGCCGGTGACGCTGGCGAGGCCGATGAGGATGCCCGCCCACGACACCAGGCGGCCCGAGCGGACCAGCGCGAGCGCTCCCCAGCCCAGCTGGAGCAGCGCCATCACGGTGAAGGCGAGCGCGGCCTGGCGGTGCTCGGCGTGGACGCCGATGGCCGCGGCGTGGATCGCGCCGGAGGCGAGGGAGGCCATGCCGGCGGCGACGGTGAACCCGTGGCGGGCCGAGGTGCCGTCGTGCTCGTGGTCGTGGTCGTGGTCGGGTGCGGTCGGACGCGGCGCGTCGAGGTCGGCCGTCTCGGCCATGGTGGATCCCCCTGGGTCGGTCGGGGCCAGCGTAGTGACCGCTCTCCGGCGCGGGCAGGTCGGGGGGATGACGTTCCTGCTTGACCTCGAGTTAACTCGAGGTCTTAGGGTCGCCGCCATGGCCTCCGTGCTCGACCCCGACGCTCCGACCGCGACCGCCGACCTGGTGGGCGTCCTGGCCGGCCTCGACCCCGCCGCCGTGCCCGGCGCGTTCGACGACCTCGGCCTCGACCGGTTCGCCGACGCCGCCCTCGCGACCGCGGCGGCCATCGTCGATCGCCCCAAGGCGGCGCCGCCGGGCTCGTTCGTGCTTCACGCACCGCTCGAGCTGATGGCCCGGTCGGCGCTGCTCGCCCGGGTGACGCCGGAGGCCCGGCTCGCCGCCCGCCGGCGCCTGGTGTGGTTCGCGGCGACGTACGCGGCGGCGGGGGAGTCGGTGGCGGTCGACGATCGGTTCGCGGGGGCGCCGGCCGCCACCGTGGTGTCGGCGCTGGTCGATGCGATCGGTGCCGGTGACCTCGACGCCGCCGGCGCCGCCGGCCGGGCCCTGTCCCGGTCGGTGCCGCCCGCCGAGCTCGTCGCAACGCTGGTCGACGTGGTGGCGCCCAGCCTCGCCGCCGCCGCCCACGGCGGGATCTGGCTGCACCAGGTCCTGTCGTTCGCCGGCGCGCCGGTCGCGCCCGGCGCCGCGGCCATGGCCCGGGAGCTCGCCCGGTACCCCGACTGGCAGCTCACCTGGTTCGACGCGGCGCCCATCCACTCGGCGGCTGCGGCCTCGGGCTCGGTGTCGTCCGTGGAGGACCTCGTGGCGGCCCTGCGACGGCCGCCGTCACCCGGCCCTCTGGACGTGAACTTCATCTACCCGACCATGCACCTGGTCGAGGAGGCGGGCCTGGCGGCCGATCTGCTGGGCCCGGCGCTCGACGGCGTCGACCGCCACGAGGCCACCCGGGCGCTCTGGCGGATCGGCGCGCGGTCGATGCTCCAGGACGACCCCGACGAGGCGCCCTACGGCTGGAGCCACTGCCTGACCATGCCGCACGGCCTGCTCTCGGTCGCCGGCCTCGCCCGTGACCCGCAGCGGGTGCTGGCCGCCGGCGCGACGTTCGTCCTCGGGTTCCGGGCGACCCAGGGCAAGGTGGAGCTCGATCCCGACTGGAGGCCGACGCCCGGTGAGGATCCCGTCGCCAGGGCGTGGCACGCCGGCGCGGGGGAGCGGCCGGCGCTCGCGGCGCAGCTGGCGGCGCACGCCGCCGCCCACCCCGACGCCCACCTGGCCAAGTACACCCTCGCCTGCCTCCAGCTCGCCGACGCCGACCCGGGGTTCGCCCACGGCTATCTGGCCGCGGCGGCCCACCTCAACGCCTGGTGGGACGCCCACCCCGTCGCCGACGACCCCCTCATGGGATGAAGGGGATGCGTTCGCCGTGCTCGCCCCATGTCGACGTGTCGGCTCGGGGGTCGCGCCGTTTCAATGACACTTGGCTCGGAGGCTGCCGGTCGATGGCTCCGCGTTCAGGGCCTTGCGCCAGCCCAGCGCAACGGCGACGAACAGGACGAGCCAGGCCGTGAAGGCGGCCAGGTGGAACGCGAAAGACCCCACGATCGCCGCGGTGAGCCAACCGACGTCGACGACGGCGATCACCTTGTCCCGCACGGTGGTGAGGCTACGCAGCGGCCGTGGCCGCTGCGGTCAACATCGTGCGGGGGCGGGGAGGGTGTTTCTGCCGGGGTGTTGGAGGGTGGCGGGGTGGCGGGTGAAGGTGCGGCCGTCGGGGCTGGTGACGGTGACGATGCCGGTGGTGGGGTCGCGGGTGAGGTCCCAGCCGTGGTGGACGAGGGTGTGGTGGCGTCGGCACAACAGGACGGCGTTGATGAGGTCGGTGAGGCCGCCGTCCTCCCACGGGTGGATGTGGTGGGCGTCGCAGAAGTGGGCGGGGCGGTCGCAGCCGGGAAAGACGCAGCCGTGGTCTCGGTGGGCGAGGGCGCGGCGTTGGCTGCGGGAGAAGAGGCGTTGGCGGCGGCCGAGGTCCAACACGTTGCCGGTGTGGGGGTCGCGGATGACGCGTCGGGTCCAGCCGGTGCAGAACAGCAGGGCGGCGAAGGCGCGGGTGGCGCGTTGGCCGGTGGTGAGCCGGCAGACCCGCTCGGCGCCGTCGCACAGTTCGCATTCGTCGTCGGGGTGGTGGTCGTGGAGGTAGGGGGCGAGGAGCTGTTGGAGGGGGTCGGGGGTGTCGAGGTCGAGCTGGTCGGGGTTGGCGGTGAGCTCGGCGGCGGTGTGGGGGTCGAGGACGATGTCGGCGCCGCCGGCGGGCTCGGCGTCGCCGTCGAGCTCGCCGGCGAGGTAGCGGCGGAGGATGTCCATGAGGCTGTCGTAGTCGCGGGTGGCTTTGGTGCGTTGGCCGTCGGGGGCGTCGACGGGGTCGGGCCGGTCGTGGAGGTCCAATGCGGTGCGGAGGAGGGCGGCGTCGTGGTCGGGGCCCCACAGTTCGGTGGAGGCGTGGCGGTCGTAGGTGCGGCGGATGCGTAGCCGGCGTTCGGTGGTGTCGCCGGGGTCGCCCTGGTCGACGATGGATTTCCAGTCGTCGAGGAACCCGGTGAACTCGTCGAGGGTGGCGAGCTCGACTGCGGCTCGGACCATGGCGTCGACGCAGTCGGCGAACGCGTCTTCGCGTTTGCGCTCCGCGTCGGCGAGGAGCCGGACGTGGACCACGGCGATGTCGCCGCCGTCGAGGGCGGCGGCCACCTGGGGGTGGCGGGCGTACAGGCTGGCGGTCTTGACCAGCACTTGGGCTTCGCCGCGGGTGATCGGGAACCGGGCGCAGAGCCACGGCACCGGGTTGACCGCCCCGTCATGGGCCCACGCCTCGGCCGCCCACCAGCCGGCGACGGTGCGGACCCGTTCGGCATCGAGCCGCTCGGTCACTCCCAACAGGTCGAGGACCCGCCCGGACCGGGCCTGCGGGTCCCATGCGGTGCGGTCCTCGGCGGCGAGCTCCTTGACGCTGACGCGCAGCTCGGCGACCGGATCGAACATGGGTTCGATGATACGGAAGGGGTGTGACAAGAATCCGAGCGTCTGCGGCGGATCTCCTCTCGTTGTGGGATGCCGGCGGTCGAGCTTTGGGTCGGGTTGGCCGGTAAGGGCGACCACTGCCGGTCGGCGGCCTGTTTACCGGGGCCGCAGGTGGCCCTAGACTTCGCCCTGAGATCCATCGATCCGGGAATGTGCCGATGGGGTGGGGGACAAGAAGATCGGCGGCCTTCTCGGCCGCCGCGGTCATGGTATCGATGCTCGTGACGGTGGGCGGCGCCGGGCCATTGGAGGCGGCGCCGTCGTGCGCGGCGCCAGTGACCCGGGTGGCGCCGGCCGAGGGCTTCGTGATCCAGGATCCGTCGGTGTCGGCGGACGGGACGCGGATCGCGTTCCAGTCCGACGACGACCTCACCGGGGGCAACGCCGACGGGAACGACGAGATCTTCCTGTACGACGCCGACGGTTCGACGCTCACGCAACTGACGAGCTCGACGCAGGGCAGCGGGGTGGAGTCGAACTGGGAACCGTCGATCTCCGACGATGGCACCAAGGTGGCGTTCACGTCGGACCGCAACTACACCGGCGCCAACGCCACGGGGTACGAGATCTTCCTGTGGAGCGAAGCGGGATCGACGATCACCCAACTCACCGACGTCGCCGCGTTCGCGTTCACGGTCACCCCCGAGATCTCGGGAGACGGCTCGACGGTGGTGTTCGAGTCGGACGGCAACGTCGGCGGGCTCAACCCCAGCCTCAATTACGAGGTCTTCGTAGTGAACACCGCCACGACCGCGGTCACGGCCGTCACCTCGACAGTGGTCGAGGGCGGTGGTCAACCCACGGTCTCCGCTGACGGCCGCGAGGTCGCGTTCTCCTCCGCGGGAAACCTCACGGGGCAGAACGCCGACGGTAGCACCGAGGTCTTCCTCTGGGACGCCGATGGGGGACCGTCGACGACCCAGTTGACCAACGCGACGACTGGGACCGCGGACAGCCCGTCGGTGTCGGCCGCCGGCAACCGCGTCGCCTTTCGGTCCAACCGTGCCAACGGCACCGGCGCGGGTGACGACAACTTCGAGATCTTCGTGCGCGACGTCGCCGCGGGCACGACGGCCGCGGTGACCACCACGGCCCGCGGCGGGCAGAACTCGAACTGGGAACCCTCCATCTCGGCCGACGGATCCCGCGTGGCGTTCACGTCGAATCGCAACATCGGGGGAGGCAACGCCGACGGCAGCTACGAGATCTTCGTGTGGGACCGGGCGGGGGCGCAGGTCGCCCAGGTCACCTCGGGGGCCACGGACTCCCAGCGCAGCACCTATCCGTCGCTCGCCGCCGACGGCGGCACCGTCGCCTTCGTTTCCGGTGATTTCAACGTGGACTACGTTCTTCGCACCGTGGCCTGCGCCTTGCCGCCGCGTCCCGATGCGCTGATCGCCACGAGCGGCGCGGGCCCGTTCAAGGGCGGCGATGTGTACGCCGCGACGGTGAGGCGTGGGCAGACCAAGTCGCAGCGCATCGCCCGGGGCGCGACGCGGACGTTCCACGTCCAACTCCAGAACGACCACGGCGTGGCGGACACCTTGAAGGTGAAGGGGGTGTCGTCGGGCTCGGCTGGCTACACGGTGCGGTACCTGAGCGGGACGACCGACATCACCGCAAGGGTGGTCGCCGGGTCCTACTCGACCGGGGTGCTCGCGCCGGGGGCGGCGGTGACCATCAAGGTGAAGGTCACGGCGTCGAGCACGGCGGCGGCGGGGTCGGCGCGCAACGTCGACGTCACCGTCAGGTCACAGACGGACACCTCGGTGAAGGACACCGTACGCGCCCGGGTCACCCGCAGCTGACGCCGGCTCCGTCCTGCGAGCTGTTGCGCGATCGCCCCTCGCCCCTCGTGGCCGAGAAGGGGCGCCAACCGCTCATGCCGTCGGCCGGCGGAACCCCCACGGTCGGCTGCTGTTCTTGCCCCGAAAGGAGGGTCGGGCGGTGGAGTCCGGCGTCGCCGGCGCCTCGGGCCTACATTCCCCACCCATGGCGGACAACCACCGGCTGACACGCCGGACCTTCCTGGCGGGTGCGGCGGCGTCCGGCGCGCTCCTGGCAGCGGGGTGCTCGAGTGACGGCGGCGGCAGTGGCGCGAGCGCCACCACCACGACGGCGACGACGCTGCCGGTCCCCGACCTCCCGGGAGACCCGTTCACCCTGGGCGTCGCCTCCGGCGACCCGCTGAGCGACGCCGTCGTCCTCTGGACGCGCCTCGCCCCCGAGCCGCTGGCGGCCCGCGGCGGCATGCCCCGGGGCATCGACGTGCCGGTGCGGTGGGAGGCGCAGACCCTCGACGGCCGAGAGCCCGTCGCCGACGGCGTCACCGTCGCCCCGGCCGACCACGGCCACACCGTCCACCTCGACGTCGACGGCCTCGAGTCCGACACCGCCTACCGCTACCGCTTCTCGGTCGGGGACTTCCGCACGGGGTGGGCCCGCACGCGGACCCTCCCCGCCACCGGCACGACGCCCGACCGGTTCGTGATCGGCCAGGTGAGCTGCTCCCAGTACGACGCCGCCCGCTACGCCGCCTACCGCGACCTCGCCGAGCAGCAGCCCGACCTCGTCCTCCACCTCGGCGACTACATCTACGAGCACCCGGGGGGCGACGTGCGCCCCGGCGTCATCACCGCCATCGACCTCGCCGACTACCGCTACCAGTACGCCCTCTACCGCACCGACCCACACCTGCGGGCGGCCCACGCCGCCGCCCCCTGGATCGTGGTCTGGGACGACCACGAGGTCTCCAACAACTACGTGTCGGACGTGCCCGACCCCGAGAGCGAGTCGCCCAACCGGGCGGCGCTGCGCGAGCGCCGGGCCGCGGCCTACCGGGCCTGGTGGGAGAACCAGCCGGTGCGGCTCGACCCGCCGGACGGCCCCGACCTCGCCATCTACCGGCGCTTCGACGTGGGCGACCTCGCGACCATCCACGCCCTCGACAGCCGTCAGTACCGCACGTCGCTGGACTGCGGGCCGGGCGGCCTCGGTCCCGGGCGGCGGTGCGACGCGAGCACGGCGCCCGCCACGACGGTGCTGGGCGAGGAGCAGGAGGCGTGGCTCGACGAGGGCCTCGGCCGGGCGGCGGTCTGGCACGTCCTCGCCCAGCAGATCGTGATGCACCAGTGGCGCTTCGCCGAGGGCGACGACCCGATCTGGAACCTCGACCAGTGGGACGGCTACCCGGTGGCCCGGGACCGGCTCTTCGAGTCGCTCGCCGATGCGGAGGGCACCCCGGTCGTGCTCACCGGCGACGTCCACAGCAGCTGGGCGGCGGTGCTCCGCGAGGACTTCGACGACCCGACGTCGGCGGTCCTCGGCGTCGAGTTCGTCGCCGCCGGCGTGGGCTCGGACGGCGACCTGCTCGCCGCGGTCGAGCCGGTGCTGCGGCGCAACAACCCGCACATCGAGTACTCCGAGGCCGGCCACCGCGGCTGGGTCCTGAACACGGTGACGCCGGATGCCTGGACCGCCGAGTTCCGCCTGGTCGACGACCACACGGACGCCGACAGCACCATCACCGTCGGCGCCACGGTCACCGCCGACGCCGACGGCGCGCTCACCGTCGCCTGATCAGGTCGGCTGGATCTCCTCGACGTCGAGGCGGAGGTCGCCGGCGTCGAAGGTGGAAAGCACCTCGTCGACGTCGGCGCCGAGGAGCAGGGCCCGGGCCAGCCGGCCCTTGGCGGCCTTCGCGTTGTGGCCGCCGGCGGCGCCACTCGTGGTGCGCAGTTCCGGGCGCAAGAGTCGGTAGCGGGACGGGTCGGGGACCCACGCCGCCCGGTGCTCGATGGGCAGCAGGTCCACCACCGTCCGCCGCCGGCAGTGCCGGTTCAGCACGTCCGAGAGCGGCGCGCGCCAGAAGGCGTCGAGCCGCCCGAGCGGGTCGAGGCGCACCGACAGCTTGAGGCGGAAGTCGGGGACCGGGTCGTCCCACGCCGAGAGCCCGGTCAGCGCCGACACCACGACGACCGACGTGCGGGCACGGCGGCGGGCGGGCGCCGGCAGGTCGTGCGGCCCCAGGGCGTCCCAGACCACGCCCGTGAAGCGCTCGAACGCCTTCAGCGTCGGCGCCCCCAGGACGGCCCGGTTCGCCTCCCGCGCCCGGTCCAGCAGGTCGCCCTTGGCGCCGAGCAGCTTGGCGTCGCCGCCACCTGCGGCCGCGAGCGCCTCGGCCACCCGCCGGCGCTCGTCGGCCAGCGCGCCGAAGCGGCCCTGGTCGGGCGCCCAGGCGGTGCCGTCGACCCCGCCCGGGTCCTTGCCCTCCGACGGGGGGAGCAGGATGGTCAGCACCGCCCGATCATGGCCGCGCCACCGCATTCCGGCGGAACCCGGAGGGTGGGCTAGGTTGCGAATTCCCCGATCCCGGAGGTTCGACGTGGCCGAACAGGTCCCCCTGGTGGACTACCTGGTGCTGGGCGACGAGCCCCACCTGCAGGCGAACGAGTGCACCGCGTGCGGCGCCCGCTTCTTCGACCGGCGCAACGCGTGCGCCTCCTGCGGCAAGACCGAGTTCACGAAGGCCGACATCCCCACCGAGGGCGTGTTGCGGTCCTTCACCATCGTGGCCTTCGCCGCCCCCGGCATCCCGGTGCCGTTCGTGGCCGGCATCGTCGACTGCGGCGGCACCCACGTGCGGGGCAACGTCGTCGACGTCGAGCCCGACGCCGACCACGTCAGCCTCGGCATGAAGGTCAAGCTGACCACCTTCCCGATCGGCGAGGACAGCGCCGGCACCGAAGCGATCGGCTTCGGCTTCGCACCCCTGGAGGCGAACTGATGGCAAGTGACGACATCTGGATCCTCGGCATCACCATGACCAAGTTCGGCAAGCGGCCGGAGGACGACGTGGTCGACCTCGCCGCCGAGGCCGCGCTGGGCGCGCTCGCCGACGGCGGCGTGACCATCCAGGACATGGGCGTGCTCGCCGCCGGCAACCTCATGGGCGCCGCCGCCGGCATCGGCCAGCAGCTCCAGAAGCAGATCGGCCAGACCGGCATCCCCGTCTACAACGTGGCCAACGCCTGTGCCACCGGCGCCACCGCCCTGCGGACGGCGATCATGGCCGTGAAGGCGGGCGAGTGCGACATGGGCCTCGCCGTCGGCGTGGAGAAGCTCGCCGGCGCCGGTCTGCTGTCGGGCGGGTCCCGCAAGGACGACGCCGACACTTGGACGCCGAAGGGCCGCTACGGCGCCGTCGCCCCGATCGACGGGCGCATCGGCACCGAGATCATGCCGGGCGTGTTCGCCCAGGTCGGCATGGAGTACGGCTACGAGCACGGGGGCGCCACCTTCGAGCTGTTCGCCCGCATCAGCGAGAAGAACCACTCGCACTCCACGCTGAACCCGCTGGCCGCCTACTCGAAGGCCATGACCCTCGAGGAGATCATGGGCGACATCATGATCGCCTACCCGAACACCCGGCCCATGTGCTCGGCCAACTGCGACGGTGCCGCCGCCGCGGTGGTCGTCTCCGACGCCAAGCTCAAGACCCTCGACCCCGACCAGCGCCGCCGGGCGGTCAAGGTGTCGGCCTCGGTGCTCACCAGCGACCCGTGGGACGAGGGCTGCCAGCAGCTGCCCAACGTCAACACCCTCACCCGTCGGGCGGCGACGCAGGCCTACGAGCAGGCCGGCGTCGGCCCCGAGGACCTCGACCTCGTCGAGCTCCACGACTGCTTCGCCACCGCCGAGCTCGTCCACTACGACAACCTGCAGCTCTGCGCCCCCGGCGAGGCGGTGCCGTTCTTCGAGTCCGGCGCCACGTGGCGCACCGGCTCGACCCCGGTGAACGTGTCGGGCGGCCTCGAGTCGAAGGGCCACCCGATCGCCGCCACGGGCATCGCCAACATCTGGGAGGTGTGCCACCACCTCCGCGGTGAGGCCGGCCCCCGTCAGATCGAGGGCGCCAAGGTGGGCCTGGCCCACGTGATCGGCCTCGGCTCGGCCTGCGGCGTGCACATCCTCGAGAAGGCCGCCTGACCCCTGCCGGCTACGCGCCAGCACCACGTCGGCGCTGACGTCCTGGCCCGATCGACGGCGGGGTCAGGTGCTGTGGTCCGAGGCGCCGACGCGGCCGCTCCGGTGCGGTCCCGACGCAGGTCGGGGGTCGGAGGTCGTGCTGCCGTGCCCGTCGGTCACCGGTGAGGGAGACTGACGGCCGTGGCGACGGTGTCGATGGACGAGCATCCCGCAGTCGCGTGGGGGGAGGTGGACCGTCCGCCACCGGCGGCGCCCAGGGTCCCGTCGGCCTTCATCGGCGCGGTGGCCGGTGTGACGATCGCGGGGTTTCTCGTGTGGCGGGGTCACGCGACCGCGGCGGCGGTGCTGGTCGCGGTCGCCATGGCGCTCCTGGTGGTGCGCCACTTCGTGCCGAGCGTCGATCGCCGGGTCGCGTGGGCCCTGGTCGGTGTCGGCCACGTGGCGGGCCGTGCTCTCGCCTTCGTGGCGTTGGGGCTCGTCATGGTGCTGGTGGTCGTGCCGGTGTGGGTGCTGGCCCATGCCCTGCGTTGGGACACCCTCGATCCCTCGGAAGACCACGGGAGCTGGGCCCCTCGGTCGCTCCGCTTCTGGGACGCGCTCCCGCACCGCGGATTCGTCAGGGAGCGTCGTCGCCCGCGCCGCTCCAGCCCGCGGGCGCTCGCCGTCGCCGCCCTTCCGCTGGCGCTGCTGGGGATGGTGGCGTTCGGCTTCCGCGATCAAGTGCTCGGGCTCGGGGACCGACTGGTGCCCGGTTCGCCCTTCCTCGGTGACGATTCGTCGGCGTCGGCACCCGTGGTCGGTCCCCGGACCGAGCTCACGACCACGTTGGACACCATTGCGTTCCCCACCGGCGACGGACCCGACGGGGAGCCCCGGGACGGACGCCTGGGCCTCGGCGACGCGCCCTGGGTGGCGCAGTACATCTCCGAGTACTTCCCCCTTCCCCTGCTCTACGACTCGTACCTGACGGTTCGGGTCGGCGACACTTCGGGTGAGTACGTGAACGTCGCCTCGAGGGTGCGCCGCAGCTACACGCCGCCCGGTGCGTCGGCTGCCGACGACGGACTGGACGTGTGGTTCTTCGGTTCCTCGGCGCTGTTCGGGCAGGGTCAACGTGACGATCACACCATCCCGTCGGAGGTGGCCCGCCTCGCCGAGCGCGATGGGGTCGACCTTCGGGTGCAGAACTTCGGTGTGCCCGGTTACCGCGCTTGGCAGGACGCGATCCTGATGGGCCAGATGCTGAGCGAGCGCCCCGCTCCGGACCTCATCGTGATGTACGAGGGCTTCAACGACGTCATGTCCACCTTGCTCCCCGGTTCGCGCACCGAGGTGGACGCCGGGTGGTCGGACGACGTCCGCCGGGCGCTCCGAGAGTCGGGCGCGGCGATCGGGGGCACCACCGACGAGGATGATCCCATCGCCCGAACCAACGGAACATCACCCGAGAACGCCGCGGTCGTGTTCAACCGCTCGGCGCAGTTCGCGCGGGACATCGCGGGTGCGCGAGGGGTGCCGATCGTCCAGTTCCTCCAACCGTCGGTCTGGACCCGCGATCTGGCGGTCGACGACGCCACCCTCGCCAACGTCGGCGCGGACCGGGAGTGGCACGACAGCTTCGGCGCGGTGTGGAACCAGGCCCGTGCACTCATGGCTGTTGACGGCGTGGTCGACCTCGGGGACAGCCTCGACGAGCTGGACGAGCTCGTCTACGAGGACCTCGCGCACCACAACGAGCACGCCGCGCGCGTGGTCGCCGAGGCGATGTATGCGAGCCTCGCCCCTCGCCTCGATCGCCTGACGGTCGAGCAGGGGGCGGACGGCTGAGGCCTCGGGCGCAGGTAACCGAAGGGCAACGGTGGTCAGGGGGGCGGTGCCGGTCCGGGTGAAGGGGAGTCGAGGGGCGCCGCCGGGAAGTGGTCGACGTTGCGCAGAGCCGGGAAGAACACCCACCAGCCGGCGGCGATGACCACGGTGGCGATGCCGCCGAGCACCACGGCACCGCCGGCGCCGAGGAACTGGCCGGCCACGCCCGACTCGAAGGCGCCGAGCTCGTTCGAGCCGCCGATGAAGACGTTCTCCACCGCCAGCACGCGGCCCCGCTTGTCGCTCGGCGTCACGAGGGGCACGAGGGTCGCTCTGATGAACACGCTCACCGCGTCGGCGCCGGAGAGCACGAGCATGGCGATGAACGCCACGGCGTAGCTGGTCGTGGCGCCGAGCACCATGGTCCCGAGGCCGAAGATGGCGACGACCACGAGCAGGATGCGGCCCACGTTGCGGGTGAGCGGGTGCCGCGCGAGCCGCAGGGTGACCGCGCCGGCGCCGATGCCGCCGGCGGCGCGCAGCCACCCGAGCCCGACGGGACCGACGCCCAGTCGGGTCTCGGCGATGGCGGGCAGCAGGGCGATGGCGCCACCGAAGAGCACCGCGAAGAGGTCGAGGGAGATGGCGCCGAGCAGCACCGGTGTCCTGCGGATGAAGCGCAGGCCCTCCAGCGCCTCGTGGCCCATGCGGGCCGGCACCACGGTCGCCGCCGGGGCCTCCAGTGCCTCGACCGCCGACGCGTCGACGATCTCGTCGAGCACGGGAGCACCCCGCAGCATGGTCTCCTGGGCCTCGGCGGCCCCGGAGACCGGGTGGTGGGCCTCGGGCCGAAGGCGCACGAGGCTGACCGAGACGGCGGCGGTCACGAGCAGCACCGCCATGGCCACGTAGGGCAGGGCTACGTCGACGGCGTAGAGCGTGCCGCCCAGCACCGGGCCGAAGATGATGGCGACCTGCCAGGTGGCCGCGTGGCGGGCGGTGAGCCAGGGCAGGTCCTCCGGCGCCATCAGGTCGGCGGGCAGCGAGCGGGAGGTCGGCGCCACGAAGGCCCGGGCGGTGCCGAAGGCCACCACCATCACGAAGATGGGTGCGACGGCGGTCGGGTCGGACGCGGCGTACCAGGCCAGGGCGATGGCCACCGCGCCTTCGGCCAGGGCGCCCATTGCGGTGACGCGACGCCGGTCGTAGCGGTCGGCCACCGACCCGGTGACGAGCACGAGCAGGAGGGCGGGGGCGAACTCGGCGAGGCCGAGGAGGCCGAGGTCGATCTCGCGTCCCGTCAGGTCGAACACCTGGATGCCGAGCGCCGTCACGCCGGCGAAGGCCGCCGACGAGGCGCAGAACACGCTCAGGAGCAGTGCGGTGACCGACCGGTCCCAGCGGGGCCCCGTCTCCTCGATCGTCGGCTCGGTCACCGGCGCATCATGGCGGGAGTGCCCCGGTACGGCGAATCCCTTTCACGGCTCGGCTCGTGCCGGCACCCGATGTGGGGGCCCTGACCGGTCGACCCGGTGCCGGAACACCCGCGCCGGCCGTCGACCTAGACCTAGCGTGTCGGGCGTGCCCCTCGCCGCGTTGAACGGGATCGACGTCTACTACGAGCGGCGGGGGAGCGGGCCCCGCACGCTGTTCGTCAACGGCTCGGGATCGACCCTGGAGGAGGCGGCGCTGATCGTCGACGTGCTCGCCGGCGGGTGCGAGGTGCTCGCCCACGACCAGCGGGGCCTCGGCCGGACGTCGATCCCGCCCGGCCCGTACTCGATGGCCGACTACGCGGCCGACGCCATCGCGCTGCTCGACCACGTCGGCTGGGACCGGGCACGGGTCGTGGGCATCAGCTTCGGGGGCATGGTCGCCCAGGAGGTGGCGGTGACGGTGCCCGAGCGGGTCGAGCGCCTGGCGCTGCTGTGCACGTCGCCGGGCGGACCCGACCGGGCCTCGTACCCCCTGCACGAGCTCGCCGACCTGCCGCCCGACGAGGCGGCGGCGACGGGCCTCGCCCTCCTCGACACCCGCTTCACGCCCGAGTGGCTGGCGTCGCACCCGAGCGACCAGGCCCTGGTCGAGATGGTGGCGAGCCGGCGGGCGGGGTCCGACGATCCCGAGGTGGCGCGCGGCAAGGGGGAGCAGCTCGGTGCCCGGGCCGGCCACGACGTGTGCGACCGGCTGGATCGCATCACCTGCCCGACCCTCGTGGCCGGCGGCCGGTACGACGGCATCGCCCCGCCGGCCAACAGCGAGGCCATCGCGGAGCGCATCGCCGGCGCCGACCTGCGCTTCTACGAGGGCGGCCACGCCTTCCTGGCCCAGGACCCTGCGGCCTTCCCCGACGTGCTCGACTTCCTCACCGGCTGACCTCTCCACTGAGCCGGACCAGACCCACGTTCGGTGGGGCCAGGAAGCGCACCTGGGGCGCGCCCTGCTGCTCGTGGCCCACGCCGTGGCTCACGTACACGGGCGTGCCGCCCACCTCGTGCAGGCCGCCGGCGGCGACGGCGCGCGGCACGTCGCTCAGGGTCAGGAGCGGCCCGACGAAGGGCAGCTGGATCTGCCCGCCGTGGGTGTGGCCGGCGACCATCAGGTCCACCGCTCCCGGGGTGGGAGGTACCTCGGTGATCCAGTCGGGGCGGTGGGTGAGGGCGAGGCGGACGGTCGACGGTGGCGCCGCCGCCAGCTCGGCCAGTGCCGCCCGGCCCTCGTGTCCCCGACCGAGGCCGAGGCCGGCGATGCGCACGGTGCGGTCTCCGACCCGGATGTCCACCACCTGGTTCCACAGGTAGGTGACCGACGTGCCTTCGAAGAGCTGGGCGAGGGTGGGACCGTCGTCGGTGTCGCCCTGGACCACGTACACCCCGCCGGGCACGTCCAGGCCCGTGAACAGGTCGCGGAGGGCCTCCCGGTTGGCCGCGAACTGGCTCGGCGTCCCCTGGAAGAGGTCCCCGCACACGAAGACGATGTCCGGGTGCTCCTCCTGGAGCAGGCGCAGGGCCCGGCGCTCGTACCCGCTGATGGCGGTGGTCTGGAGGTCGGTGACCACCCCGACGCGCAGGACGTCGCCACCGGCGCGTGGGGCGGGAAGGGGGAGTGCGGCGCGGTCGACGGACACGGCGTAGGGCTCGACGTGGGTGGCGTAGAAGCCGAGGAGCGGGGCGGTCACGAGCACCAGCACAGCGAGGGCCGAGGCGATCGTGCCGAGACGGGGCAGGCCCCACCGTCGTCCCACCAGCCCGCCGACGAGCAGGGACAGCGCGATCAGCGGCAGGGCGACCACGAGGTCGAGGTACACGACCGACATGGCATCGAAGTGGTTGCCGCCGAGGGCCACCACGACCGCGAGCTGGACCACGCCGATGAGCACGGCGAGGCCGAGCTCGAAGGCCGCCGCCTCGACGCCGTGGTGGCGGCGGGCGGTGGCCCACACCCCGCCCACGAAGACGGGAACCGCCAGCAGGGCCAGCAGGAGGCTCAGCGTCGACGTGGCCACGGACGGTCGACTCTACGGCGACCACCGGTGGCCCGGGGAGGTCGTCGTCGGGTAGAGAGGACGCCATGGACGAGCCCGAGGTGCGCCACGACCCGGAGCAGCGGCGCTACGAGCTCGTCCTCGACGGGTCGGTGATCGGCCTGATCGACTACCGGGAGCAGGGTGGCGCGGACGTCTTCACGCACACCGAGGTCGCTCCCGCCCACCGGGGCACCGGGCTCGCCGCCGTGCTCGTGCGGGCCGCGCTCGACGACGCCCGCGCCCGCGGTCGGACGGTCGTGCCGCAGTGCTGGTACGTCGCCGACTTCATCCGGGACCACCCGGAGTACGAGGACCTGCTGGCCGCCTGATCAGACGGGGGCGACGGCCGCCTCGGCGTCGAGCTCGCTCATGCGCTCGTCCCGTCGGCCCGCCAGCCAGCAGCCGGCCAGCACGACCGGGAAGCCGAGCACGAGGCCGAGGGTGAGGCTCTCGCCCAGGACGATCACGCCGAGGGTGACGGCCACGGCGGGGTTCGCGAAGGTGATCAGGGTGGAGCGGGCGGGCCCGACCTCGTCGATCAGGGCGAAGAAGACGACGAAGGCGATCGCGGTGCACAGCACGCCGAGGGCCACGAGGGCCCAGAGCGCGTCGGCGGGTGGGGTGGCGTCGGGGCGCTGGACGATCGCCGCCGGCAGGTAGAGGAAGGCCACGCCGCCGATGGCGGTGGTGACCACGCCCAGCGTCGGCACGTCGGACAGCCGCCGGTCGGCCACGAACGGGGCGGTGGCGTAGAGCACGGCCACGATCAGCACCTGGACCACGCTGCGCACGTCGATGGTGCCGCCCTCGCCCCCGAAGCCGACGAGCAGGCCCACGCCGGCGATGCCGAGGGCGAGGCCCCCGAGGCGACGGGGGGCCAGCACCGTGCGGTCGCCGAGCACGAGCGCGGCGATGGCGCCGAAGAGGGGGACCGTGGCGACGAGCAGCCCCGTCAGCGAGGACGGCAGCCGCTGCTCGGCGTCGGTGAGCAGGAGCCAGGGGACGGCCATCTCCATGGTGGCGAAGAGCACCAGCCACGGCCACCGGGCGAGCGCGGGGCGCAGCGCCTTGCGGTGCAGCGCGACCGGCAGCAGCAGGACGAAGGCGATCATGGTGCGCCCCGCGACGACCACGCTGGGGTCGAGGTCCTCGACCGCGATCTTGATGAAGAGGTAGGGGAGCCCCCAGATCACCGACATCGCGGTGAAGAGGAGCCAGCCGCGCCGGGACATCCCCGTTACCAGCGCTCGGCCGGCGCCGGCACGGTCACGTGGATCTCCTCGCCGAGGGTGGCGCCGGCGGCGAGCTCGAGCCGGTCACCGCTCCAGAAGCGCCCCGGGTCGTACCAGTTGAGCGGGCGCTCGGCGTCGAGCAGGCCCATGCGCTGGTAGGTCATGGCCACCAGCTCGGCGCAGTAGATGTCCTCCAGGGGCACGCCGCGGCGCACCCGACCGAGCAGCCAGTGCTTGGCCAGCGCGCCGGTGCGGGGGAAGCGGTGGCCGTCGAACTCGTTCACCACCCGCAGGACCTCGTCCTCCATCTCGCGGGTGACGGGGTGGTCGAGCTGGCGGAAGTAGGGGGTCTGGCCGTACTGGTGGACCCAGGTCATCACCGCGTCCTCGAGGCGGTGGAGCTGGGCGCCCCGGTGGGGCTCGCCGGTCCAGGCGTCGGGCAGCGACTGGCCCAGCTCGGCGTGCCACAGCAGCGGGGGGAGGTCGTCGATGGTGACCGCCATGGCCACGTGGTTCACCGGGCTGTTGGTGAACACCCGGATGGCCCGGTCGGCGGCGGCGCGCCCCCGGAACAGCCACAGGTCGCCCGTGTGGGTGACGTCGGCCGCCTCGTGGAGGGGCATGGTCGAGACGGGCATCGGGGGTACGTTACGTGTCGTGCGCCTCTGGAAGCTCCTCGGGATCGCAGGCCTCGTGGGCGTCGCCGCGACGGGCTACGTGCTCGTCCGCCGGCGCCGCCAGTGGCGCCACTACGACGCCGACGAGCTGCGCGACCGCCTCCGCGGCCGCCTGGCCGAGGCCGACGGCCGCGCCGCCTAGGCCCCTCTCCTAGTACCAGCCGCGCCGCTTCAGCACCACGGCGACGGCGGCGATGCTGACGACCTGCAGGCCCACGCCGAGGACCCAGAACGCGCCCGTGCCACTGACCTGGCGGACCATCCAGGCGAAGTTCATGCCGAAGAACCCGGTGACGAACATCAACGGCAGGAAGTAGGTCGACACCGCGGTCAGCTGCTTCATGACGTCGTTCTGCTTGTTGTTCACGGTGGTGAGGTAGACGTCCATGACCGACGACGCGTGCTCCCGCTCGCTGTCGACCTGGTCGGCGACGTGGACGAGGTGGTCGTAGAGGTCCCGGAAGTAGCGGCGGGCCTCGTCGGTCATGCCCGGCAGCTCCTCGATGGCCAGGCTGGTGCCGCCGCCGAGGGTGTCCCGGCTCGGGATCACCGCCCGGCGGAGGTGGCTGAGCTGGCGCTTCATCGCGGAGAGCTCGCCCATCTGGTCGGGGACCGGATCGGCGAGCACCGCGTCCTCGAGCTCGGTGAGGCGCTCGTCGATCTCCTCCAGCACGGGCGGGAAGGTCGCGGCGAGGGCGTCCAGCACCCGGTAGAGCAGCACCAGGCCGGGCGCGTCGAACTCGTGGTCGACGTGCCGGTCGAGCCAGCCGTCGATGGCGGGGCACTGCTGGCGGTGGACCGTGACCACGACCCCGGGCCGGTAGTAGCAGTGGACCTCGATGCGGTCGTGGACGCGGTCGAGGGCGGCGGCGAAGGCCACGATGAAGGCGTGGTCCTCGTAGTCGACGAGCTTGGCCCGTTGGTTGAAGTGGTGGGTGTCCTCGACCGCCAGGCGGTGGAACCCGAAGACGTCGCCCATGCGGTCGATCTCGTCGTCCGACGGCGCCTGCAGGTCGAGCCAGAAGGTGCGGCCGGCGCCCAGGTGGTCGCGGACGGTGTCCCACGTCGGCTCGCGGTCGACCGATCCCGACTCGACGAGGGTGGCGCGCTCGGCGTCCATCGGGTCGAGCGTGCCACGGCGGCCCCCTCCACCGGGGGAGGGTGACACAAGATAGTTAGCTTGGTAAACTAACTTTCGTGATGACCGCCGCCCTCGACGCCGTCCCCGCTCCCGACACCACCGAGCTCGCCGGACAGCTGCGCGTCGTCGTCGCCCGCCTCGCCCGCATCCTGCGGCAGCAGGACGAGAGCGGCCTGGCCCCCACGCTGCTGGCCGCCCTCACCACGATCGGGCGGCTCGGTCCCCTCACCTTCGGGGAGATCGCCGCCCACGAGCAGGTCGCCGCCCCGACCGTCACCAAGGCGG
This sequence comes from Acidimicrobiales bacterium, assembly GCA_041908445.1. Taxonomy (GTDB): domain Bacteria; phylum Actinomycetota; class Acidimicrobiia; order Acidimicrobiales; family DATDAH01; genus JAEUJM01. Next base: position 117,852 of record JAYRFK010000008.1, read on the forward strand.
TCCAGAAGCTCGAGGCTAGGGGCCTCGTGGCCCGCCGCCCCGACCCCGACGACGGCCGGGTCTGCCGGGTCGCCATCACCGCCGCCGGTCGCCGCCAGCTCGAGCAGAACCGGCGCCGGCGTACCGCCTGGCTGGCGACCCGCCTCGGCGAGCTCGAGCCGGACGACATCGCCCGGCTCGCGGCCGCCGTCGACGTCCTCGAGGGCCTCACCAACGCGGAGGCACCGCCTGCATGACCCGACTCAAGCTCGCCACGGGCGAGACCTTCCGATCCCTGCGGATCCGCAACTTCCGGCTCTTCTTCATCGGCCAGGGCGTGTCCCAGGTGGGCAACTGGCTGACCCTCATCGCCCAGAGCCTGCTCGTCCTGGAGCTCACCGACTCCGGCGTGGCCCTCGGGCTGCTCACCGCCGCCCAGTTCGGACCCGTGCTGCTGCTCGGTGCCTGGGCCGGCCTCGTCGCCGACCGGTCCGACAAGCGCCGCCTGCTCATGATCGTGCAATCCTTCGCCATGGTGCAGTCGTTCCTGCTCGCGGGGCTGGCCTTCATGGACCACCCGCCGCTGCCGGCGATCTACGCGGTCGCCGCCCTCGGGGGCGTCGCCATGGCCTTCGACAACCCGGCCCGACGGGCCTTCGTCGTCGAGATGGTCCCGCACGACCAGGTGCCCAACGCCGTGTCGCTGAACTCGGCGGTCATGACGAGCTCCCGCATCATCGGCCCGGCCCTCGGGGGCCTGCTCATCGCCACGGTCGGCTACGGCTGGGCGTTCGCGGTCGACGGGCTGTCGTACATCGCGGTGCTCGTGGCCCTCGGCCTGATGCGGGTCGCCGACCTCCGCCCGAGCGAGGTGGCCGAGCGGGGCAAGGGCCAGGTCCGGGAGGGCCTGCGCTACGCCCGCAGCGTCCCGGCGCTGTTCATCCCCCTCGTGATGATGGGGGTCGTCGGCGCGCTGTCGTTCAACTTCCAGGTGGTCATGCCGCTGTTCGTGACCCGCACCTTCGACGGGTCGGCGGCGACCTTCACCCTCCTGCTGTCGTTCATCTCGATCGGGTCGCTCGTCGGAGCCCTGGTCAGCGCCCGGCGCACGGAGGTCGACGTCACCCACGTGGTCGTCGCCTCTGCCGCCTTCGGGGCGGCCATGGTGCTCATGGCCGCGGCACCGAGCCTGCCGCTGGCCTTCCCGATCGGGTTCTTCGTCGGGGTCTCGAGCATCTCGTTCATGACCACCTCGACCGCCATCGTGCAGATGCGGGCCGTGCCGTCGATGCGCGGCCGGGTGCTCGCCCTCCAGGCCATCCTCTTCCTCGGCAGCACGCCCATCGGCGGTCCGATCCTCGGGGTCGTGTGCGACGTCTGGGGCGCCCGGGCCGGCCTGCTCCTCGGCGGCCTCGCCGGCCTCGGGGCGGCGGCGTGGGGGCGCTGGGCCTTCCGTCGGCACCAGGTGCGCGACCCCGACCCGGAGGCGACGGGGGAGCGCGCCGGCGCCGTACTCGTCGGCGAGCCGCTGCCGGCGGTCCGCACCGCCTGAGGCGCCGCTCGCCTACGCTCCGGCCCCACAGATCCCAGGGGGAGGGAAGCGTGGCCACAGCGTTGTCACACGTCGGTGTGTGCGTGAGCGATCTCGAGGCGTCGACGCGGTTCTACTGCGACGCCCTCGGCTTCGAGCAGGCCGAGTCCTACGAGGTCGGCGACGAGTTCGCCACCCTCATGGAGCTGGGCGGGTCGGCCACCGTCGCCTCCCAGTTCCTGCGCCGCGAGGGCCTCGCCATCGAGCTGCTCCACTTCGCCGAGCCCACCGCCGACGGGGACCGCACCCGTCGGCCCATGAACCGCTTCGGCCTCACCCACCTCTGCTTCGACGTGGACGACGTGGAGGCCGTGGCCGCCGCGGTCGCCGCCGCCGGGGGCACCGTCCACGAGCACACCCGCACCACGCTCGCCGACGGCGTCCTCGACTTCGTCTACTGCAGCGACCCCGACGGCACCCGGCTCGAGCTGATGAAGGTGCCGGCATGAGCGCCCCGGAGGTGGACCTGGGCCCGCTCGACGCGGACGCACTGGTCGCCGAGGTGGTCGAGGCGACCGGCCTCGAGGACTTCGGCGAGGACACCTGGCGCGAGGGGTTGGATCGGCTGCTCGACTCGCTGCGCTCGGAGGCCCGCCTCCACGAGCTCGGCGTGTTCGTGGCCGCCGACGACGCCCGCATGAACCTCACCAACCGGCTCGAGGTCACCGACTGGCACAAGCGCCACCCCGACATGGCCGAGGGCGACGTCACGCCGCCGATCGTGGTCGTGGGTCAGGGCCGCACCGGCACGACGATCCTGCTCGACCTGCTCGCGCAGGACCCGGCCCACCGGGTGCCGCTCACGTGGGAGGTCGACCAGCCCTGCCCGCCGCCGGAGACGGCCACCTACGACACCGACCCCCGCATCGCGGTCTCCCAGGCCAAGGGTGACGCCAGCGAGCTGCTCATCCCGGGGTTCCAGGCGATCCACCCCATGGGCGCGCTGCTCGCCCAGGAGTGCGTGCGCATCACGTGCGGCGACTTCCGGAGCCTGCTGTTCCCGACGCTGTTCCGGGTGCCGTCCTACGCCACGTGGCTGCTCGACGAGGCCGACATGGCCCCGGCCTACCGGTGGCACCGCCAGGTCCTCCAGCTCCTCCAGTGGCACCACCCGGGTGACCGCTGGGTGCTCAAGTCACCCGGCCACATCTGGTGCCTCGGCGCGCTCCTCGACGAGTACCCCGACGCGCTGCTGATCCAGACCCACCGCGACCCGCTCCGCATCATCGCCTCGCTGGGGTCGCTGCTGGCGACGCTGCGCCAGATGACGAGCGACCACCACGAGATCGCGGAGGCGGCGGCCGAGTGGGCGGACTACATCGTCGACGGCCTCGACCGGTCCGTGACCGCCCGAGAGGACGGCACGGTCGACCCCGACCGCATCGTCGACATCCAGTTCCGCGACTTCATGGCCGACCCCTTCGGCACCATCGGCGGCATCTACGACCGCTTCGGGCTCGAGTACTCCGCCGAGGCCGAGGGGCGCATGCGGGCCTTCCTCGCCGCCCACCCGGGCGACGGCTACGGCACCCACCGCTACTCGTTCGCGGACACCGGCCTCGACGAGGGCGAGCTCCGGGAGCGCACGCGGCGCTACCAGGAGCACTTCGGGGTGGAGGACGAACGACTCTCGTAGGCGGTCGGCCCCGGTCGTACGCTGGGGGACACGACCGAGAGGAGCTGGTCATGGGCAAGCGCATCGTGGCCGTACTCGCCGCCACCCTGGTGCTCCTGCTGGCCGCCCCCGGCGCCCAGGCCTCGCCGGGCGCCGCGAGGCCGGAACCGGAGGCGTACTGCGGCATCACCTGGGGCAGCCAGCTCAGACGGTCGGGGCCGCCCAACAGCCCGGGCTCGCCGCTGACCGACGTACGGACCGGTCGCCACGACTGCTATGACCGGATGGTCCTCCACCTCGACGGGCCCACCGCCGGCTACCGCGTCCGCTACGTCGACGAGGTGTTCACGGTGGCGAGCGGTGAGGTCATCTCGCTGCGAGCGGCGGGTGCCGCCCTCGAGATCGTGCTGAAGGCACCCGCGGACGACGGTGCGGGCCACCCGACCTACGACGGTGTCTCGCCGCGACGGCTCCCGCGGGTGGACCTGACCGGCTACCGCACGTTCCGGGTCGCCAAGTACGGCGGCAGCTTCGAAGGGCGCACCATCATCGCCCTCGGGGTCCGCGCCCGGCTGCCCTTCCGCGTGTTCGAGCTCGACGAGAGGATCGTGATCGACGTCGCCCACCAGTGGTGAGCCCGCCGGCTGCGGTCAGCCGACGCCGAGCAGGTCGACGATGAACACGAGGGTCTCGCCGCCCTTGATCACCCCGCCGGCGCCCTGGCTGCCGTAACCCTTGTGCGGCGGGATGGTGATGCGCCGGCGGCCGCCGACGCGCATGCCGGCGACGCCTTCGTCCCAGCCGGTGATGACCTGGCCGGCGCCGAGGGAGAACGAGAAGACCTCGTCGCGGTCCCAGGAGGCGTCGAACTGCTGGCGGGTGCTCCACGCCACGCCCACGTAGTGGACGTTGACGAGCTGGCCGGGCTGGGCCTCGGGGCCGTCGCCCACGACGAGGTCCTCCAGCACCAGGTCGGCCGGCGGGGCCTCACCCGGGGGGACGTAGACGTGGGGCTTCTGGTCGAGATCGTGCTCGGGCATCCGCCGAACCTACCGGGTGATGGGAGGGAGGTCACCCGGCAGGTCCGGCGGACCCGGTGGAGACCGGTGGGAAGGGGGGAGGACCCGCCGGTCTGGTTGGTGGTGGAACGAACGGAAGAGGCGTGCGGTGCGGGGTGGGCGGGCTAGTTCGGGTGGACGACCGTGTCGAGCATGGCCAGCTGCAGCGAGGTGGCGGCCCGGGTGGCGGCGAGGCCGTGGAAGCCGCCGCTCTCGTGGTCGAGCCGGCGGAGCGCGGCCTCGAGCACCTTGCGGTCGCCGTGGGCGGCGCGGGCCACCTCGTCGACGCGGGCGTCGGAGGTGATGGTGGGATCGAGGGCGGTCGAGAGGGCCCGGGCCAACACCCGCTCGGTGCGGATCGGGTGGGGGTGGTTCGCAGGCATGGGGGCAGCCTCGCCCCGGGAGCGTAAAGCTGGGTGAAAACGAGGTGCTTTGCTGGTGACGTGCCGGAGAACATCTTCCACGTCACCCGCGCCTCGGACTGGGAGGTCGCCCTCGCCGCGGGGGAGTACCGCCGCTCGACGGTCGACCGCACCCTCGAGGAGGAGGGCTTCATCCACCTCTCGTCGGCGGCGCAGGTCCCCCGGACGCTGGAGAAGTTCTACCGGGGCATGGAGGACCTCGTCCGCCTGACCGTCGACCCCGACCGCCTGGGCGGAGTCGAGCTGCGCTGGGAGGGCGATCCCGAGGCCTTCCCCCATGTCTACGGGCCGCTGCCCGTCGATGCCGTGGTGGCGGTCGACCCGATCGAGGCGCCCCCCGCCTGACCCTCGGCGGGCGGCTCCTCCGGTAGCGTCGCCGCGGTGGGCGACCTGAGCTGGGTGACCGACCCGCCCCCCGCACCGGCGATCCGCTACCGGATCGTGTCCGTCGACGACCACCTCATCGAGCCGCCCGACACCTTCGAGGGGCGGCTGCCGGCGGGCCTCGCGGACCGGGCCCCACGCCTCGTCACCGATCCCGACGGACGCCAGGCGTGGGAGTACGAGGGCCGTCGCTATCCGAACATCGGCCTCAACGCGGTGGTCGGGCGACCCCGGGACGAATGGTCGATGGACGCCGCCAACTTCGACGAGATGCGGCGAGGGTGTTGGGACGTCCACGCCCGCATCGCCGACATGGACCTCGCCGGCATCGCCGCCTCGGTGTGCTTCCCGTCGCTGATCGCCGGGTTCTCCGGCTCGGTGTTCTCCCAGTCGAGCGATGGCGAGTTGGGCCTGGCCTGCGTACGGGCCTGGAACGACTGGCACCTCGACGTCTGGGCCGGCACCCACCCTGGTCGGATCATCCCGACCCAGATCACGTGGCTGCGCGAGCCGGAGGTGGCGGCGGCCGAGGTTCGGGCCAACGCCGTGCGGGGGTTCCGGGCCCTCAGCTTCGCGGAGATGCCCGCGCGCCTCGGGCTGCCGTCCCTGCACACCGGCCACTGGGACCCGATGCTGAGGGCCTGCGAGGAGACCGACACGGTCGTCTGCCTCCACACCGGCTCGTCGTCGTGGGTTCCGCTGCCCTGCGACGACCCGCCGTTCGAGCTCCTTCCCACGTTGTTCTCGATGAACGCCTACCTGACCGCCGCCGACTGGCTCTGGTCGGGAGTCTGCACGCGGTTCCCGCGCCTGCGCCTCGCGCTCTCGGAGGGAGGCCTCGGCTGGGTGAACATGCTGGCCGACCGCGCCGACTACGTGCTCGACCACTCCGCGTCGGGCACCGAGAGCCGCGGGTGGCGCGACGCCCGCCGGCCGAGCGAGGTGCTGGCCGAGCAGTTCTGGTTCTGCTCGATCGACGATCCGAGCTCGCTCGGGGCCGTGCTCGACCGCTTCGGCCCCGATCACGTGATGCTCGAGGTCGACTACCCCCACGCCGACTCGACCTGGCCCGACACCCAGGCGCTCGTCCACGAGCGGTTGGGTCACCTCCCGGATGAGGTGGTGTCGAAGCTCACCCACGCCAACGCCGAGGAGCTGTTCCGATGGCCGACACCCTGATCCGCGGCGGCCTCGTGGTCGACGGCACCGGCGAGCCACCCGAGGTGCGCGACGTCGCCATCCGCGACCGTCGCCTCGTTCCGGCCGACGAGGTCGGGACGGCACCCGACGTCGTCGATGCCTCCGGCCTGGTGGTGGCGCCGGGCTTCGTCGATCTCCACACCCACTACGACGCCCAGCTCTCATGGGACCCTGCGGCGAGCCCGTCCCCGTTGCACGGCGTCACCACGGTGCTCGGCGGGAACTGCGGCTTCACCCTTGCGCCGGCCGGGCCAGCCCACGCGCCCTACCTGATGCGCATGATGGCCCGCGTCGAGGGCATGCCCCTCGACGCCCTCGAGGCGGGCCTCTCGTGGGACTGGACCAGCTTCGGCGAGTGGGTGTCGCGACTCGACGGCCGCATCGGCGTGAACGCCGGCTTCCTCGTGGGGCACTCCGCGGTGCGTCGGGCCGTGCTCGGTGACGGGTGCCACGAACCGGCGACCCCAGCGCAGGTCGAAGCGATGGCGGCCGTGGTCTCGGAGGCGTGCGCCGACGGCGCGCTCGGCTTCTCGACCTCGACCGCGCCCACCCACAACGATGCCGACGGCGAGCCCGTGCCGTCTCGGGCCGCGACCGACGACGAGTTGGTGGCCCTCGCCGCTGCCGTCCGGGACCACCCCGGGACCACGCTCGAGGCCATCCTCGCCGGGTGCCTCAACGGCTTCACCGACGACGAGCGTGACCTGCTGGCGCGCCTGTCCGCCGCCGCGGGCCGCCCGCTCAACTGGAACGTGCTCGGCGTGTCCGCCCTGAACCCCGCGGGGCACGAGTCGCAGTTGGCCGTCGCCGACCACGCCGCCGACCGTGGCGGCCGGGTCGTCGCCCTGACCCTGCCCCACTCGATGCGCCTGCGGCTGTCGTTCGACTCGGGCTTCGTCCTCGACGGCCTTCCCGGATGGCGTGAGGTGCTGTCGCTCCCCCGGGCCGAGCGGCTCGTGGCGTTGCGAGATCCCGACGTGCGGCGGCGGTTGGCGGCGGGTGCCTCGTCGGAGGAGGCCGGTGTGCTCCGTGGTCTCGCCGACTGGGCCCGGTACGAGATCGTCGAGGGCTTCACCGCCGGCACGCGGGCGCTCGAGGGGCGCACCATCGGCGACGTCGCCCGGGAGCAGGGTCTCGACGACCCCTTCGACGCCCTGCTCGACACGGTGATCGCCGACGGGTTGCGAACGGGGCTCCGGCCCTTCCGGACGGAGGAGAGCGAGGCGGAGTGGCAACTGCGGGCACGGGTCTGGCGCGATCCGCGGGCGGTCGTGGGCGGGTCCGACGCCGGCGCCCACCTCGACATGATGTGCGGCGCGATCTACTCGACCGCCCTGCTGGCCCACGGCGTGCGCGACTTCGGGGTGGTGACCTTGGCCGAGGCCGTGCGCCTGCTCACCGACGTCCCCGCCTCCCTGTACGGCCTGCGGGGTCGAGGCCGCATCGCCGACGGCTACGCCGCGGACCTCGTGCTGTTCGACCCCGACACCGTCGGCTACGGCCCCGAGCGCACCCGCACCGACCTGCCCGGCGGCGCCTGGCGACTCTACGCGGAGGCCACCGGCATCGAGCGGGTGCTGGTCAACGGCACGCCCGTGGTCGAGGGCGGCGAGTTCACCGGCTCGCTCACCGGCACGCTCCTGCGCTCGGGACGCGACACCGCAACCGTCACGCCCTGAGTCAGTCGAAGGGCTCAGACGCGAGCTCGGGCTGGCCGCCGTTGGCCTCGAGCACGAAGCGGTGGCGGCGGCCGCCGGCGAACGCGGGGTCGTGCCAGCGCACCCGGTAGTGGTGCTCGTCGCCGTCCTGGCGCACGTAGGAGACCTCGATGGCCCAGCCCTGGTCGTCGACGGCCCGGCCCCGGTAGGTGGCGGTGCGCCAACCGCCGTCGGTCCCCTGGCCCTCCGAGGCCTCGACCCGGACGAGCGGCGCGTGCCAGTCGAGGTTGCCCGGCGCCACGTCGATCCACTCGGCCTCCCACCAGCCGTCGTCGCGCACGGTCGGGTCCACGAAGTGGGCGGGCCCGCCCCAGCGGCGCTCCACCGCGGTCGGCACGGGCTCGGGCCAGTAGCGGTGGACGCGCAGGTCCCAGCGCCGCACCGGTGTGGGATCGCTGACCAGGCCGTCGCGGGCGACCTCGCCGGCGAGGCGGCCGGCGTGCGCGGCGAGGAACGCCTGGGTGTTCGGGCCGTAGAGGGTGTGGCCGCCCTCGTAGTGCTGGCGGCGGTACTCCTCCGGCGTGGCGACGTAGCCCGAGTACTCGTTGGCGAGCGACGACACCGCCACCCGCTCGACGGGCAGGCCACCGGCGGCGAGGCCCTCGGCTGCGGCCGCCTCGATGCGGCGGCCGGACTCGACGGTGATCTCGAAGGGCAGGCCCACGATCGCGGTGCCGTCGACGACGAGCACCTGGGCCGGGAGGATGCGGGGGAACGAGCGGGGTGGGACGAAGAGGGGCTGCAGCCAGCGCGAGCCCAGCACCCACTTCTCGCCCTGGGGGTTCGGCCTGCCCCAGGTCTTGGGCATGCCGGGCTTGAACGGAGGCAGCCGGTGGATGACCGGGGTGACGTTCTCGTGGGCGCCGGCGACGAGCGCGGCGCCCACGGCCGGTCGCGGCGGGAGCTCCACGCCGTCGATCCGGGGGTCGGCGGCCAGGTCGATCTCGCGGAAGCCGGCGGCGAGGCGCACGTCGGGGCGCAGCGCCCCGGCGAGATCGGCGTGGAGGCGGGCGGCCTCGGCGCCGATGCCCCGACCGACCCGGGCGGCTTCGAGGGGGCCGGGCGCCCCGGGGCGGATCGCCGGCGCCACGTCGGCGTGGGTCCCCTCGATGGCGCCGACCACGGCCCGGGTACCGTGCGCCTCCTCGATGCGCAGGTCGAGCTCGCCCACGAGGTAGGCCCACACGTCGGCGTTGTACTCGGGCGCCTTCATGGAGATGCCGGTGCCGTGCACGGAGAAGACCACGGTGGCGGCCAGCGGCGAGGTGGTGCCGTCGGCGTGCTCGCGGTCGACCCGCAGCAGGTGCAGCCACGGGTTGACCGAGACGTACTTGCGCTGGGGCTCGGTGCGCTTGTCGGTGACGGTCTCGTTGCCCACGTGGGGCTCGAGCGAGCGGTTGCGGGTGAGCCCCCAGACCTCGGTGCGCCCGGCGGCGAGGACCGCCGGCCCCCGGGTCTCGACGGCTTCGACCACGGCGCCGGCGATCTGGCGGACGAGGAAGTCGGCGTAGGCCGGGTCGAAGCCCGAGCGGTTGGAGGCGAAGCGGTTGTAGAAGTCGGTGCCGAGGAACTGGCCGGGCCCTGCGTGGGTGTGGGTGGCGCCGATGAACAGGCCGGCGAGGGGCACGTCGGTGCGGTCGGCGACGGCCTCGGCGACGAGGTGCTGCACGACCGACGAGCCGCCCAGCAGGTCGCACTGCACGAGCGCGATGGAGGCGCGACCGGCCCGCAGGTGCAGCACCCGGGCCCGCAGGCGGGTGCGCACGCCCTGGCCGTCCTGGGCGTTGGCCGAGTAGCCCGCCTTGGGCATGCCCGGCGGCGGGGTGAGGTCGGCCACGGCGGCGCCGGCGAGCAGGCGGGGCTCGTCGGGGAGCAGCGTGGCGGGGCGGGGACGGACCGAGAAGCGCGCCCGACGGGTGGCGCCGTCCACGAAGGGGGCGAGGGGCGTGGTCAGGTCCACGGGAGCGCCTCGATCACGGGTGCTGCGTCCGCCATGCCCTCACCCTGGCACGCCGGTGCGGGTCCGTGCCTCCTCGCCCGGGAGCGGGCACTACGTTGCCCGCATGCCCGTTCCCGCCGACGAGTACCCGCTCCACCAGACGTCGCTGTCGTTGCAGTACCCGGCCACGAGCGACCGCAACGCGTACGACCGGTGCTACCTGAACGCCCACGACCGCACCGGCGACATCTTCTTCGTCACCGGCCTCGGGTACTACCCGAACCTCGGCACGATGGACGCCTACGCGACCGTGCGGCGGGGCGACCGCCAGCACACCGTCCGCATCTCCGACGCCATCAGCGAGGACCGCCTGAACCAGCAGGTCGGCCCGTACCGCATCGAGGTGGTCGAGCCGCTGAACGTCATCCGCCTGGTGTGCGACGCCGACGACCACGGCCTCGGCTTCGACCTCACCTGGACCGGCTCGTTCCCGGTGGTGGAGGAGCCCCACCACGTCATGCGCCAGGGACCCAAGGTCATCCTCGACGCCTGCCGCTTCGCCCAGGTCGGCAGCTGGGAGGGCACGCTGCGCCTCGAGGGCGAGGAGATCGCCGTGACCCCCGACGTGTGGCTCGGCACCCGCGACCGCTCGTGGGGCATCCGCCCGACCGGCGAGGCCGAGCCCGCCGGGCGCACCGCCGCCGAGACCCCGGCCGACTACGGCTTCTGGTGGATGTACGTGCCGCTCCGCTTCGACGACTTCGCGGTCGTCTTGATCGCCCAGGAGGACGGTGACGGCCACCGCACCCTCAACGACGCCGTGCGGGTGTACGCCGACGGCAAGGTGGAGCAGCTCGGCTGGCCCCGGGTCGACATCCGCTACACGTCGGGCACCCGCCACCCTGAGGGCGCCCGCCTGACCATGGCCAAGCACGACGGCACCCCCGTGGTGATCGAGGTCGAGACCCTCGGCTTCGTCGCCCTCAACGCCGGCCCCGGCTATGGCGGCGACCCCGACTGGAACCACGGCCAGTGGTTCGGCCGCGACCACATCGACTCGCTGACCTTCGACATGTCCGACCCGGCGGTCATGGGCCGCGTGCCCTTCGGCGTGATCGACCACGTCGCCCGCGCCACCTGCACCGACGGCGACGGCCCCACGGTCGAGGGCTGGGGCATGTTCGAGCACGGCACCTTCGGCCGCCACGACCCCACCGGCTTCGCCGACTTCGGCTCCGTCGCCCCCTGAACCAGGAGATCTTCCATGCCCGAGCCCATCGAGATCGTGCAGCAGTTCTGCGACGCGTGGGGGACGCCCGACGCCATCGAGGCCTCACTCTCCTACCTGAGTGCGGATTGCGTGTACCACAACATCCCCGTCGACCCCGTCGTGGGGATCGAGGCCATCCGGGAGTTCGTGAGGAACTTCGCCGCCGGCGTCGAGCGGGTCACGTTCGCCACCAACGCGATCGCCGCCAACGGCTCGACCGTGCTCACCGAGCGGGTCGACACGTTCCTGTACCCGGGCGGCAAGCGCATCGACCTGCCCGTGATGGGCACGTTCGAGGTGGACGCCGACGGCAAGATCAGCGCCTGGCGCGACTACTTCGACCTCAACCAGTTCATGTCGCAGATGGGGTGAGGTAGGGACCGGTCGTGACGTCGTTCGCCCCGTCCGGATCCGCCCAGATCGCCTACGACGACGAAGGCAGCGGGCCTCCCGTCCTGCTGCTGCACGCCGGCGTCACCGACCGCCGGTCGTGGCGGAAGGTGGTGGACGTGCTCCTTCCCACCCGGCGCACGCTGGCGTTCGACCAGCGCCGCTTCGGCGAGACGACCTACATCCCTGAGTCCCACTCGACGCCGGCCGACGCGCTGGCGGTGCTCGACCACGCCGGCGTCGACGAGCCGGTCGCGGTGGTGGGTTGCTCGATGGGCGGCACGGCGGCGATGGACCTCGCGCTCCTGCACCCCGAGCGGGTCGAGCGCCTCGTCCTCATGGCGCCCGGTGTGCGAGTCGAGGGGGTCTACCCCGACGCCGTCCCGGACTCGTGGCGCGACCTCGCCGCTGCGCTCGAGGCGGCGGAGGAGGCCGGCGACCTCGACGAGGTCAACCGCCTCGAGGCCCACCTCTGGCTCGACGGGCCGACCGCCCCGGAGGGCCGGGTGGGCGGCACCGCCCGCGAGCTCTTCCTGGCCATGAACGGCCGGGCGCTCGCCGCCGGGGATCCCGGCGAGATCACGGGCCTGCCCGAGGTGTGGGAGGGCTTGGACCGCTTCTCGATCCCGGTCCTGGTCCTCGTCGGCGACCTCGACACCGAGGAGGAGCAGGGCGCGGCCGAGCAGCTCACGGCGATGGTCCCCGGCGCCCGCTTCGAGCGCCTCCTCGACACCGCCCACCTGCCGCAGCTCGAGGCCCACCCTCGGCTGCTCGAGGTCATCGCCGACCATCTCGCCTGGACGGCCGCGGCGCTTCCGCGAGCCGGTGGTGGCTCGATGAGAGGCGGCTCTTGAAGGCGGGAGGGCGCCGACCGGCGTCGGCGTTCGCCGGGTGCCACGCAACGTGGTGGAGATGGGCCCGCGGCCCCCCGACACGGCGCCATTGGAGGAAATAGCTGCGATATATGGCAGCTATTCCCTCCAAAGAGTCACGCACGCCGGGGTTCGACCGCAGACCGTGAGATTTCGTCGGAAACCTCGCCGAGCGCCGCCGTCAAAAAGCGCCTTTCCTCCCTCGCCGCCACCGATCGTGAGCCGTGGTCGCCGCCTCGAGGGCGGCCCTCGCCGGGCGCCGTTCAGCGGCCGGTGATCTCGGTGGGGGAGATGGCGAGCCAGGCCTCGAGGTTGCGGTGCAGGTTCCAGATGCGGCACTCCTCGTTGGAGAGGGTGACGCGGGTGAAGCCGGGCTGGTGCAGGCCGCGCTGGGCCCGCTCGGCGTTGGCCACGTCCTGGCTGAGCACGAGGCCGATGGGCAGGTCGCCGTCGGGGGGCAGGGTGACGTCGAGCGGGGGCGTGCGCGGCGGCGCCGGGTCGGCGGGCACGCGGTCGAACACGAACACGTCCATGGTCCCCTCGTCGGGCGTGGCGCCGGGCCGGGCCCGCACCACCGACAGCAGGTCGGGGAACACGACCATGGTGATGTTGGGGAACAGGTTGTACTGCGACATGGTCAGCAGGCGGTCGTCGTCGTAGGCCGAGAAGTCGAGGCCCTTGGCCTCGTTGTGCGCCCGGAGCCGGCCCGCCAGGACGTCCCGCAGCGTCGTGCCCTCGGGGACGGCCGGCACGGGCCCGGCGGTGGCCTTGTCCGAGATGCCGATGCGCTCGCCCATGACCTCGACGAACGATTCCCACACCGCCTCGTCGTCGGGGCGGTCCCGCAGGCGGGGCGACGGCAGGCCGTAGCGCTGCTCGAGCTTGCCGTGGTGCGCCCAGATCGTCTGGGGCCCGTCGACGTCGTCGACGCTGCCGAGCATCTCGCGGTGGATGCCCTGCACGTGGTACGTCTCGCTGAAGCCGTCGATGATCGTCTTCCAGTTGGCCGCGAGCGGGATGCTCACGAGGTAGCGGCAGCGGAAGTCGTCGAGGCCGGCCCAAGCCACGTCGCCGGGCACCTCGCCGAGGAACTCGGCCAGGCCGGGATGATCGCCGTCGGCCGGCCCCGGGTGGACGAACACCAGCGGCCCCCACGTGTCCACCGCCACCGTGCGCAGGGCATAGTCGTCGGGGGGCAGGACGCCGAAGCCCTTCCGGGAGGGGACCTCCCGCAGGCGCCCGGTGAGGTCCCAGCTCCACCGGTGGTACGGGCAGCGCAGCTCGTCGAGGCCGCTGGTCGACCCGGCGCACAGCTCGCTGCCGCGGTGCAGGCACACGTTCTCGAAGCCGCGCAGCTCGCCGTCCTGGCCCCGCACGATCAGCACCGAGCGGTCGCCGAGGCGGTAGTCGAAGACCGAGCCGGGCTCGGCCACGTGGTCGAGCGTGCAGGCGAGCTGCCACACCCGGGGCCACAGGCGGTCCTGCTCGAGGGCGGCGAACGCAGCTGACGTGTAGCGATCGGCGGGCACGGTGACCGGCCCCGTCGCGCCGATGCCGGTGCGGATGGTGGCCCCGACCGGGGCCTCGTCGGTGTGGACGGCGTCCTGCACGTCGGTCATGGCCGTGCCTCCCGCCTCAGAGGATCCAGTTGCTCGGGATGGCGTCGGGGCGCAGGAGGGCGTCGGTGCCGCCGTCGGCGAACACCACCGAGCCCACGAAGAAGCGGGCCTCGGGGCCGAGCAGGAACGCCACCAGGGCGGCGAGCTCCTCGGGGCGGCCGGGGCGCCCGACGGGCAGGGGGAAGTCCTTCAGGAACGGGGCCAGCATCGGGTCGGCGAGGCCCTCCTCGACCATCGCCGTGGCGATCATCCCTGGGGCCACCACGTTCAGGTTGATGCCGGCGCCGATCCACTCGTCGGTGACGGCGTGGGTGCGGCACCAGCGGGCGATGGCGGTCTTGGTCGCGGGGTAGGCGCCGAACGAGCCGTCGGCCTCCGAGGCGGCGCGAGCGGCCTCCTCGTCGCCGGCTAGGCAGGCGTCGACCACGGCCTGGGGCACGCCGGGCTGGCAGGTCGTGGAGTTCGAGCTGATGGCCACCGCGGCGGCGCCGTCGGCGGCGGCGAGCGCCGGCCGCAGTCCCTCGAGCAGGGTGATGCTGCCGAAGTAGTTCACCGACACGACGATCGGGCCCGGTCGGTCCGGGAGGGGGCCGAGGCCGGCGAACGGCACGAAGCCGTCGAGCACGCCGCCGCACGCGTCGAGCACGCCGTCGATCGCGGCTTGGCGTCCGTCCGGCGTGCCGAGGTCGACCTCGATGTCGGCGTCGTGGAGGTCGACGCCGATGACGGTGTGGCCGTCCGCCCGCAGCCGGGCGCTCGTCGCCGCCCCCATGCCCGACGCCGACCCCGTGATGGCGATGGTTCCCATGCGCCCATCATGGCCGTTGGCGGCGGTCGGCCCGGGCCGACCACACTGCGGGGCGTGATGCCCACCGACATCGGCGTGATCGACCTCATGATCGGCTTCCCCTCGGCCGAGTCCCGCGAGAAGTACGACTACCTCCGCCGCAACCTCCGCGACGCCGAGTCGGCGGCCATGGAGATGCCGGCGGAGTACATGTTCAAGGACATCCCGGACCACAAGGAGCCCGAGGACGACGCCGTGGCGATCACGCTGGCGGCGATGGACAAGTGCGGCGTCGCCATCGGCCTGGTCGGCATCCAGAGCGACGCCGCCAAGCGGGCCCTGCGCGAGCACCCGGACCGCTTCGCCCCGAGCCTCGAGATCGACCCCAACGCCATCACCTCGGCCGTGCGCGCCATCCGCGAGGCCCACGAGGAGTGGGGCCTCAAGGCCGTCACCACGTTCCCCTCGGGCTGCAACCCGCCCGTCCCCGTCAGCGACCGCCGCTACTACCCGATCTACCAGACCTGCATCGACCTCGACATCCCGATCGTGGCCAACGCCGGCATCGCCGGCCCCCGCCTGCCGTCGGACGTGCAGGACGTCATGCACTTCGACCAGGTCTGCTACGACTTCCCCGAGCTGCGCATCGTGATGCGCCACGGCGCCGAGCCGTGGGAGGCGCTGGCGGTGAAGCTCATGCTCAAGTGGCCCGGGCTCTACTACATGACGAGCGCCTTCGCTCCGAAGTACTACCCCCAGGCGATCGTCGACTACGCCAACACGCGCGGCGCCGACAAGATCATGTACGCCGGCTACTTCCCCATGGGCCTGAGCCTCGACCGCATCTTCGACGAGCTGCCCCACGTGCCCTTCCGGGACCACGTCTGGCCCAAGTTCCTTCGTGAGAACGCAGAGCGGGTGTTCCGCCTCTAGCGCACGTTCCGTTCGGCCAGCCGACGACTCGACCCGCCGCGGCGCGGCGAGCGAGGGACGAGCGAGCCATGACGATGCGATGAGGCGTCAGCCGAAGAGCGGTTCAAAACGCGTCGAGGGCGACTAGGACGGCCATCCCCACCACCAGGGTGAGGATGGAGTTCCGGGTCTTCCAGGCCACCGCGGCGGCGACCAGGCCGGCGGCGAGCTCGGGTGTCCACAGTGAGAGCTGGCCGTCGGGCCGTAGGAACGCGGGCACCACGATCGAGGCCAGCGCCGCCGGCGGGATCTGGCGCAGGATGCGCTGGACGAACGGAGGCACGTCGGCCATGCGGTGCGCGGCCATCAGGAACGAGGCGCGCATCGAGAAGGTGCCGATCCCGCCGAGGATCACGGCGACCCAGAGGCGGCTCACGGCGCGTCGTCCTCGGCCGGCTCCCCGTCGGGTGGCTCCACCACCGGCGTGCTGGTCGCAGGACCGTCGCGGTGGTACTCGGCGACGACGCCGGCGGTGATGCCCGCGGCCGCACCGGCGACCGTGGCCAGGTGCGGGTCGCCGTACTGCGCGCAGAGCACCGCGGCGGCGCCGCCGAACACCGCGGCCATCACCGCCGGCGAGGACGTCAGCGTCGGCACCAGCAGCACCAGGAAGACGAGGGGCACCGCGAACTCGATGGGGAGCGAGTCGGGGATGGCGCCGCCGATGAGCACCCCGACGACGGTGCAGATCTGCCAGTTGACCCAGAGGGCCAGCGCCGCGCCCAGGTAGAAGGGGACCCGTCGTTCGGGCTCGGCGCCGCGGCCCCCACCCGCCCACCGGGTGATGGACACGGCGTAGGCCTGGTCGGTCAGCACGTAGGCGATGCCGGCCCGCCGGGCGTGGGACTCGCGGGCGAGGAACGGGGAGAGCGACGCCGAGTACAGCATGAGGCGCAGGTTGATGGTCCACGCGGTCAGCACCGCCACGGCCACGGAGCCGCCGCCGCCCAGCACGTCGACCATGGCGAGCTGGCTGGCGCCGGCGAAGACGATCGTCGACAGCCCGATGGCGATGCCGCCGCCGAGGTGCGCGTCGACCGGCGCGGCGCCGGCGACGAGGCCGAAGGGGATGACGCCGACGAGCAGCGGGGTGACCGCGATCACCCCGGCCCGGAACTCGTCCCTCCTCACCCGCTCTGTCTAGCGCCCCGGCCGAGGCGTACTGGCTCCCGATTTCGGTGTCCCGACACCGAAATCGGGAGCCAGAACCGCCGAGCGGGTCAGGTGCCGTGGGGCCCGAGTTGGGCCACGCCGCACACCACGTCGGCGTTGATGCAGTACCGGACGTCGGTGGCCAGGGCGTCGGGGTTCCACGCGTTGAAGAAGTCGGCGTGGGCGGTGAAGGTCTCGCCCGAGGCCAGGCGCAGGTCCGAGGCGTCGCCGTGGAACGGGTACTCGATGATGAACTCGAGCTGGGGGACGGCGACCGGGTGGCTGTCCGGGCAGCCGTCGGCGTCGCTGTAGGCCATGTGGGCGGTGTGGTCGACGGGGTCGTCGAGGTGCTCGCCGTCCCAGCAGTCCGGGTACGTGATGCGCACCCGGAGCGGGGAGCCCTCGCCGCAGTCGGGCGGCGCCGCGTGGCGACGGGGGTTGAAGCCACAGGACCAGCCGACGATGGCGGTGTCCTGCTCCCCGGTGGCGAACTGGTCGCCGCCGAGCATCTTCAGGCCGAGTGGGAACGGGACCACCGTGGTCGGGTCCACGCCCGGGGCGGCGCGGTAGTAGGCGTTCGAGCCGCTCGGCTCGATCCGGCGGTCACCGTCGTACAGGGCGGGCGCCCAGTAGCTGGCCCGGTCCTCCTTGTTGCGACAGGTCGTGTCGGCGTCCACCAGGTCGTCCACGGTGGTGTCGGCGTCGACGCCCGTGGCACCGAAGAACTCGTGCAGGTGCGACATGCCCGGCATGCCGGGGTGCACGATCGGGTCCACCGGTGCGGCGTTCGACCACGCGCACTCCACCACGAAGCGTCCGTCGTGGGGCTCGGCGGCGACGGTGCCGCCGCTGCCGCCGTCGGAGGTGGAGGAGGTGCGCCGCACCGCGACCGCGGCCGCCACCGCCACGAGGGCGATGACGGCCGCGGCCAGCACGACGGTGCGGCGACGGGTCAATCCGTCGGCGCCGGCGGCACCTGGATGGCGTCGACGTCGATCTCCTCGGTCGGGCCGCGGGCGGGCTCGGTCGGGGCGGTCGCCGCGTCGGGCATGTTCTCGAGGTCGCCGGGGTCGGGCAGCTCGACGGTCTGGAAGTCCGCCGGCTCGGCCTGGTTCTCGTCGAGCAGGGCGATGAGGGCCGCCGACTCGGCGTTCACCACGCCGAAGGGACCGCCACACGGGGCGATCTGCTCGAGGTCGGCGGGGCTGAACACCGCGGCGTCGTTGTCGGCGAAGCAGTTCTCCTTGTCCTCCGCCTCGACGCTCATGATGTCCCAGCCGCCGTTGGCGTCGTTGCCCTGGGCCACGTTGCCCACGACCTGGTTCCGGTGGGCGTGCCACACCAGCGGGTTGGGCAGCTGCGCGATCTCCTCGTCGCTGACGGGCACGGAGTCCTCGACGCAGTTCGGGTCGGGCTCGTCGATCAGCGGCCCGATCGGATCCGACTCGGGGGTCGGGGCCACGAGGATGCCGGCGACGGGGTTGTTGTCGACGCGGTTGCGCTCGACGATGTTGTCGTTCGTGCCGGTGAGGATGACGCCCACGCCCGGGAACTCGGCGGCGACGGCGATGGCGCTGGTCTCGAGGTTGCCGTTGTCCGAGGCGATGTTGCCCACGATGGTGTTGCGCACCGGCGGCGCGCAGCCCTCGTAGCTGCCCGCGTTGGGCACGATGCCCGAGCGGTTGTGGCGGAACACCGAGTTCACGATGGTGACGTTCGTCGAGTTCGTGCCCGAGTAGCCGAGCCCGTTCCACTCCGAGGTGAAGTCGTCGATGACCGCGTTGCAGTCACCGCACTGGCCGATGTAGATGCCGGCGTCGGGGCTGCCCGAGCCGTAGGAGTGCTCGAACACGCCGTTCACAGAGCCGTACGCGTACACGCCGTAGTCGCCGTTGCGGATGGCGGTGAGGTACGAGCCGCGGTAGCCGTCGACCCCCGTCCAGAAGAAGCCGTTGCCGGTGTAGTTCTGGGCGGTCATGTTCTCGACGACCACGCCGTCGGTCTCGAGGATGCGCACGCCGTTCTCGAGCTCGAAGTTGCCCTCGAGGATCACGTTGTTGCGGTCGATGCCGCGCAGCGTGATGTCGGGGCAGGTCACGTTGACGGCTTCCTCGTAGGTGCCCTCGGCGATCAGGACGAGCGCCCCCGGGGCCGCGGCGTCGGCGGCGGCCTGGATGGTGTCGTAGTCGTCGGGCACGTTGAGGGTGCCCTCCTGGTCACAGGTCGGTGCCGTCGGCGCCGTGCTCGCGCTCTCGTCGTCGCCGCCGTCGCTGCTACAGGCCGCGACGACGAACACGACGGCGAGCAGCACGGCGAGGAGCCGCTTCGTGGTGGTCATGGTGGTGGTGTCTCCCCCTGGGTGTGGTCCGTCAGCCTTCGACGGTGATGGTGCCGATCATGCCCGCGGTGGCGGTGCCGTGGATCGAGCAGTAGAAGCCGTAGGTGCCGGGCTCGTCGAAGGCGATGGGCGCCACCTCGGTCCCCGGCTTGAAGTCCTCGACCGTGATCTCCCAGTCCTGGTCCGGGTCGGCGGGGATCACGTTGTGGTCGTTGCGGCCCCGGTTGGTGAACACGAT
Organism: Acidimicrobiales bacterium; assembly: GCA_041908445.1. Classification (GTDB taxonomy): domain Bacteria; phylum Actinomycetota; class Acidimicrobiia; order Acidimicrobiales; family DATDAH01; genus JAEUJM01. The sequence continues at coordinate 137,396 of JAYRFK010000008.1, forward strand.
CTCGGTGCCGGCCTGCACGGTGATCTCCTCGGGCGCGAACGAGTTGTCGAGGGCATCCACGTTCTCGGTGACGCCCTCCACGAGCTCGACGTCGTCGCCGCTGCTCCCGCAGGCGGTCAGGCCGAGGCCACCGACGACCAGGGTGAGGGCGAGGCCGGCGACGATCCGGCGGCGGGGTGCGGGCATGGTGGTGGGTCCTTCCGAGGACAGGTCTACCGAGCGAGAGGTCGGCGAGCCAAGGTAGTCGACGGGTCACCGCGGCCCGGCCCGCTCAGTTCCCCCGGACCGCACCGTCGAGCATGGGCGGGCGGTTCGGCCAGGTGTGGAAGGTGCGGCGGTGGCGGGCCATGGCCGTCTGGATCAGCTCGATGTAGACGAGCTTGCGGATCAGGTAGCTGTGCTGCTCCTTGGGGTCCAGGTAGAGGTTGAACATCTTCCCGTAGCCGTACTGCTGCATCACGCCGCTGAAGCCGCCCGAGTTCACGACGTCGGTGTCGTCGTCCGAGATGGACGCGATCATGTACTTGTACTCCGCGACCCGGATGGCCGAGAAGGTGGCGGTGAGCCAGTAGTAGTGGAACTTGCGGTTCGAGTGGGCGTCGTCGCCGAGCAGGAACGACGTCTGGTCGATCGAGTCGATGAACCGGTCGTCGGGCACGGCATCGTCCGCTCCGGCGAGGTGCAGCAGCGTCGCGAAGAGGTCGAGCTGGTCGAAGAGCCCGTCGGACGCGCGCCCCTCGATCATCCCGGGCCACGAGAAGATCCCCGGCACGCGGACGCCCCCCTCCCAGGTCGAGCCCTTGGCGCAGCGGAACGGGGTGTAGGCGGCGTCGGGCCAGGTCTCCATCTCCGGGCCGTTGTCGGAGGAGATGAAGACCAGGGTGTTGTCGGCCTGGCCCGTCTCCTCGAGGGTGCGCACCAGCCGCCCCACGATGTCGTCGAGCTCGACGAGGGTGTCCTTGTACGGGTGCTTGGCCGGTGACGACCCCTGGAAGCGCTCGAGGGGGTAGTTGTCGAAGTGGGCGCCGCGGGTGCAGTGGTAGAGGAACCACGGCCGCTCGTCGCCGGCCATGCGCTTGATGAAGTCCTCGGAGTAGGTGGCCCACCGGTCGTCGAGGGTCGACAGGACCGGGATGGTGACCTCCTCGACGTTCTCGGGGTCGCCCCCCTTGGTGGCGTGCACCCAGCACTTGTTGAAGCGCTCGTTGCGGATCCACTCGGTGCGCTCGTCGCTGTAGACGACCTCGGGGAAGAAGTACGGGTCGCGCCACTCGGTGTACATGTCCGAGACGCTGAGGAACCCGTAGAAGTCGTCGAAGCCGACGTGCTGGGGCTGGCTGGCGAGGTTCTCGCCCATGTGCCACTTGCCCACGGCCTGGGTGACGTACCCGGCCCGGCTCAGCAGGTCGGCGAGCACGACCTCGCCCTCGAGGCCGCCGGGCATGCCGTACATCGGCGGGATGAGCAGGCCGTGGCGCATGGGGTGGCGGCCCGTCATGATCGACGCCCGTGACGGGGTGCAGGACGGCTCGGAGTAGCACGAGGTGAGCAGCAGGCCGTCGCGGGCGAGGCGGTCGATGTGCGGGGTGGGGGCGCCCGCCATGACGCCGCCGCCGTAGCAACCGAAGTCACCCCAGCCGACGTCGTCCATCAACACGACGAGGACGTTCGGCTTCTTGCCGGTGCGCGCCTCGAGGGTGGCGAGCTTGTCCGCGACCGCCGCCTCCTGGTCCGGGTGGACGAACCGGGGCTCGCGGTTGTCGGCGACGTGGGTCGTCGGCGCGCTGATCAGGTCGTGGGCCATGGTTCCCCCTCGGTGGTCCCCGGACCGCAACGGTCTAGCCGATCGGGCACGGGGCGCCGGGCGGCCGCCCGGCGCCGGTGGCGGGCGATTCCGAGAAATGGGCCGTTCGCCCTATCACATCGCTGTACGGACCTGTCGATACAAGTTCTTGTCAGAACACGGGTCCAGCAGGATCTCGTGCCCGAAAGACAGACACGGAGACAAACCGATGATCCTCACCTACGAGTTCCTCGCCAACTGGATGCGGGCCCGCTTCGCCGACAGCGAGCGTGGCGCCTCCCTCGTGGAGTACGCCCTGCTGGTCGCCCTCATCGCGGTGGTCTGCATCGCCGCCGTGACCCTGCTCGGCCGCAACGCCAGCACCAAGTTCAGCAACGTCGGCTCCTCGATCAGCTGATCGACCGCTCGACCTTGGCAAAGGGGGCGGGCCTTCGGGCCCGCCCCCTTTCCGCGTCCCGGCAGGGGCCCGCGCTGGCCCGGCCGGGACGACGGCCCTGCGGCTCGATCAGGTGCGCTTGGCCTTCGCCCGCACCGTGTCGACCGCGGTCGGGTCGGCCACCGAGGTGACCGTCACGTCGGCGTTGTGGGCGGAGCCCCGCACCGACGTGGTCTTGGCCTTGACCTTGACCCGCAGCGTGGTGGTGGCACCGGGGGCCAGGTTCGCCGTGGTGTAGGTGCCGGCCACGACGGCGCTGGTGATGTTGGTGCCGGCGGCGTCGAAGTAGGTCACCTTGTAGCCCGCGGCACCGGACTCGACGCCCCGCACCCGGAACGAGTCGGTGGCGTCCCCGTCGTTGCCGACCTGGACGTAGAAGCTCCGCGCCGCGCCGCGGGCCACGCCGCCCTTCACCGTCTGGCCGGTGGTGACCGCCGGCGCGTAGGTGCCGTCGAGCGAGAAGGGTCCGGCGGGGGCGGTGCCGACGGCGGCGTCGGCCACCCGGCGAGGTGCCACCGTGGTGCTCACCGCGTTGGTGGTCGCCGCCGGCGTCTCTGCGGTGTCCACCGCCGCGGACCGCGTGAACGTGCCGATGTCGGCGACGGTGGCGGTGCGGGTGCACGCGACGTGCGCGGTCGAGGCGAGGGCGATCGACGCGGGCGGGCTGGCGCAGGTGGCCCCCGGGACGGTGGCGGTGACAGCGGAGAGCGGCACGTCACCGGTGTTCTGGACGGCGATGTCGTAGTGGATGGTCTCGCCGACCTCCACCGAGGCCTCCGTGCGGCTGAGGCTCGCGCTCATCGCCGGCGTGGCGATCAGGGTCGAGACGATCACTTGGTTGGGGTCGGTGGGGATGCAGGGCGTGTTGGCGTCGTTCCAGTTGACGCTGAGCACGATCGGGATGCTCTTCGAGTACTTCACCACGGCGTTCAGGGTGGGCGCCTTCCAGTTGATCGAGCTGCCCTTCGCCCCGGTGACGACCGCGTCGACGTCCACGCTCGGGATGAAGTTCAACGGGGCGAAGACGCCCGGCGACGTCTCGACCTCGATGGTGGGTGGGGTCGCGTCCGGGTTGATGCGGATGTACGAGCCGGCCACCGCGCTCTGGATGTGGACCCGGATGTTGCCGCCCTCGCGCGCCACCGACGCCCAGTTCGGCGCCGGGGTCAGGGTGGTGGTCACGGTGTTCCAGTTGATGCCGGCCGGCAGCGGCTGCCAGATGTCGACCTGCCTCACGTAGACGTAGCCGTAGGTCTGGCCGAGGGGCAGTGCCGGCCGGTTGCTCGTGAAGTCGGGGAAGGGGACGTCGAGGTCGAGGTGGGTCGTGCCGCCCTGGAGCACCGGGTCGGGCGTGTCCTGGACGGTCACGTCGAACGTGTCGGTGATGGTGTCGGGGATCTGGCCGGCGAGCGAGCCGGTGGCGCCGGCCGGCAGGTCGCACGTGTACGAGACCGCCGTGGTGTCCGCCCCGGCGGGGGCGAGGCCCCCGAGCGCGAGGACCCCCACGAGTCCGATGGCCGACGCGACGGCGCGCAGCTTCTGCATCCCCTGCCCCTCTCTCGTTCCCGCTCCCGCACGTTCGTGAACGGTGTTCAGATACTAGACACCCGTGTCTACACGGGACCGACGAGCTGCTCCACCTCGAACAGGTCGTTGAGGACGATGGTGCCGCCGCCGGCCTCGATCTCGGCCCGGGTGATCGGCGCCGGCTCGAACTCGCCCTCTTGGTCCTCCAGCGTGACCCGGTAGGCGTCGACCCCCTCGACCGGGGCGAACACGAGCGTGTAGCGGCAGGCGTCGAGGATCCCGCCGTCGACCTGCTCGCCGGCGGGGAAGGCGGTCGGGGGGACGAGCACGCGGCCGTCCGCGGTCTCGAGGCCGACGCTCGCCTCGGGGGCGATGCAGCCGGCGTCGCCGGTGAGCAGCTGCTCGAAGAAGTCGCCGAAGTCGTTGGCGTCGAGGGTGAGCTGCGCGGTCACGCTGATCGGCGGCGCGGTCGTGGTCGTCGTCGGGGGCACCGTGGTGGCCGGCGCGGCGGCGCTGGTGCCCGGACCGCCGTCGGCGGTGTCGGCGCCGTCGCCGCTCGACAGCAGCAGCGCGCCGGCGGCGCCGAGGAGCAGCGCGACGACCGCGACCGCCACGACCACGGGCCAGACCCGCCGACCGGGTGGGGCGGGCGCCGGCTCGGGCGCCGGCGGGACCGCCGCCACCACGGGTTCGGGCGCCGGCGGGACGGGCGGCATCGGCGGGGTGGGGTCGGCGGCGGACGGCCAGCCCGTCGCGGGCATCACCCAGGTGTGCTCGATCAGGTGGGTGGTCTCCTCGACCAGCTCGTCGGTGGGGCTGGCCTCCTGGCCGCCCACCAGGCCGGCGAGCAGCGCCTTGGCCGTGGGCCGGCGGGCGGGGTCCTTGAGGAACGCGGCCTCGACGAAGGGCCGCACCTCCTGGGGGAGTCCCGCCAGGTCGGGCTCGCCCGACAGGATCCGGGCGGTCACCTCCTCGGGCCCGCCGAGGCCGAAGGGGGGCCGGCCCGTGCCGGCGTAGGCCACGAGCGCGGCCCAGGTGAACACGTCGACCGCCGGGGTGGAGACCTCGCCGGCGGCCTGCTCCGGCGCCATCCAGCCCGCGGAGCCGATGACCGTGCCCACGACGGTGAGGGGCAGGGACCCGGCCGCGGCGGCGATGCCGAAGTCGACGAGCTTGGGCTGGTCGGCGGCGAGGATCACGTTGCTCGGCTTGAGGTCGCGGTGGATGACCCCGACCTCGTGGATGAGCACCAGCGCCTCGGCCAGCGCGGCGGCGAGGGCCCGGAGGCGCTCGCCGCTCAGGGGCCCGTTCGCGGCCACGCTGTCGGCCAGGGTCGGGCCGTCCACGAACTCGACCACCAGGTAGGGCTGGGGCGCCTCGGTGTCGGCGGCGAGGAGCTGGGCGACGCGGGGGCCGGCGACCCGGCGGAGCGCCTCGACCTCACGCCGGAAGCGCTCGCGGAAGGTGGCGTCGTGGGCGAGGTCGGCGCGCACCAGCTTCACCGCGACGGTGGTGCCGTCCGGGCCCTCGCCCAGGTACACCATCCCCATGCCGCCGGCGCCGAGCCGACCGGTCAGGACGTAGTCGCCGAGGCGCTGGGGGTCGCTCGGATCGAGGGGGGTGACCGCCACGGCCACAGTCTGCCCGCTCCGGTGGCCGCCGACCGCTCCCGTCGGGGCGGCTCGGGCGGGGTTCGGCCGCCCGGCGCTTTGCACGGACCCGGCGGGCGACCACACTGGGCGCATGGCTGCCACCCCGGTCGACGATCCCCGCGACTTCCTCGGCCTCGACGCCCTGCTCGACGACGAGGAGCGCTCGATCCGCGACACCGTGCGCGCCTTCGTGCACGACAAGGTCCTCCCCGACATCGGCGAGTGGTTCGAGGCCGGCACCTTCCCCCGGGAGATGGCCAAGGAGATGGGCGCCCTCGGCCTGCTCGGCATGCACCTCGAGGGCTACGGCTGCGCCGGCACCAGCGCGGTGAGCTACGGCCTCGCCTGCCTCGAGCTCGAGGCCGGCGACTCCGGCTTCCGCAGCTTCGTCTCGGTGCAGGGCTCGCTCGCGATGTTCCCCATCCACGCCTACGGGAGCGAGGAGCAGAAGCAGGAGTGGCTGCCCCGCATGGCCGCCGGGGAGGCCATCGGCTGCTTCGGGCTCACCGAGCCGGACTCCGGGAGCGATCCGTCGAGCATGCGCACGAACGCCCGCCGTGACGGCGCCGACTGGATCCTGAACGGCTCCAAGATGTGGATCACGAACGGCGGCATCGCCGACGTGGCCGTGGTGTGGGCCCGCACCGACGAGGGCATCCGCGGCTTCGTCGTCCCCGCCGACACGCCGGGCTTCTCCACCAACGACGTGCACCGCAAGCTGTCGCTGCGGGCGTCGGTCACGAGCGAGCTCGTGTTCGACGACGTCCGGCTGCCGGCGGACGCGGTCCTGCCGGGCGTGGCCAGCATGCGGGGCCCGCTCTCGTGCCTGAACGAGGCGCGGTTCGGCATCCTGTTCGGCGCCGTCGGCGCGGCCCGGGCCTGCTACGAGGCGGCCCTGGACTACGCCACGGAGCGCACCCAGTTCGGCCAGCCCATCGCCGGCTTCCAGCTCACCCAGCGCAAGCTCGTCGAGCTCATGGTCGCGGTGAACCGGACCGCGCTCGTGGCCCTCCACCTGGGCCGGCGCAAGGATGCGCACGAGCTCACGCCGGCGCAGGTGAGCTTCGGCAAGTTCGACAACGTGCGCACGGCGCTCGAGGTCGCCCGGGAGGCTCGCAGCATCCTCGGCGCCAACGGCATCACCCTCGACTACCCGGTCATCCGCCACATGAACAACCTCGAGTCGGTCTTCACCTACGAGGGCACGAACGAGATCCACACCCTCGTGCTCGGCCAGGCCATCACCGGCCTCCCCGCCTTCCGCTGAGCCGCGCCGATCGAGCGACAGGAGCCCCGCCCCATGCACTTCACCGAGGACCACGAGATGTTCCGCAAGACCGTGCGGGACGTCGTCGAGCGTGAGATCAACCCCCACGTGGACGAGTGGGAGGCCGCGGGGATCTTCCCCGCCCACGAGCTGTTCCCGAAGCTGGGCGAGCTCGGGCTGCTGGGCCTGGAGTACGACGAGGCGTACGGCGGCCAGGGCGCCGACCACAGCTACACGGTGATCCTCGGCGAGGAGCTCGGGCGCATCCACTGCGGCGGCGTGCCCATGGCCATCGCCGTGCAGACCGACATGGCCACCCCCTCCCTGCACCGCTTCGGCACCGAGGAGCTGAAGCAGCGCTACCTCGTGCCCGCCATCCGGGGGGAGGCCGTGGCCGCCATCGCCGTCACCGAGCCCGACGCCGGCTCGGACGTGGCCGCGCTGCGCACCCGCGCCGTCCGTGACGGCGACGAGTGGGTGATCAACGGCACGAAGCTCTACATCACCAACGGCACCCAGGCCGACTGGCTGTGCCTGCTCGCCCGCACCTCCGACGACGGTGGCTACCGTGGGATGTCCCAGATCGTCGTGCCCACCGACACGCCCGGGTTCAGCGTCAGCCGCAACCTCAAGAAGATGGGGATGTGGTCGTCGGACACGGCCGAGCTGAGCTTCGTCGACGTGCGGGTGCCGGTGGCCAACACCATCGGGGACGAGGGCAAGGGCTTCCAGCAGCAGATGGCCCAGTTCCAGAACGAGCGCATGATCGCCAACTACCTGGCGGTGGGCTCGATGGAGGTCGCCCTCGAGCGAACGGTCGCCTACCTGCGCGAGCGGGTCGTCTTCGGCGCCCCCCTGGCCGAGAGCCAGCACATCCAGTTCGCCCTCGCCGAGCTCTTCGCCGAGCTCGACGTGGTGCGCCAGTACAACTACTCGTGCGCCGACGCGTACCTCCGGGGCGAGGACACCACCCGCTTCGCGACGATCGCCAAGCTGGTCGCGCCGCGGCTGGCCCGGCGGGTCGCCGACACCTGCCTGCAGTTCCACGGCGGCATCGGGTACATGGACGAGACGTGGGCGTCGCGCTACTTCCGCGACTCGCGCCTCTGGTCCATCGGCGGCGGCGCCGACGAGGTCATGCTGCGCACCATCGCCCGCATGGAGGGCATCGGCGCTTGACCGACGGGGCGCGCCGGGCCCTGATCGTCGCCGGCGGCGAGGCGCCCGGGCCCGAGCTGCTGGCCGCCGAGGGGCCCTGGGACGTCGTCGTCGCCGCCGACTCGGGCCTCGACCACGCCGCCGTCCTGGGACTGGCGGTGGACCTCGTGGTCGGCGACCTCGACTCGGTGTCGGGCACACGGCTCGAGGAGGCGCGCTCGGCCGGGGTGGCCGTCGAGTCGCACCCGGCGGACAAGGACGCCACCGACCTCGCGCTGGCCCTCGCCGCCGCCATCCGGCGCGGTGCGACCGACCTGCTGGTGGTGGGGCTGGGTGGCGGCCGGCCGGACCACGAGCTCGCCAACCTCCTCCTCCTGGCCGCACCCGAGTACGCCGCGGTGGACGTCGAGGCCCGCACCGCGGGCGGCCGCTTCGTGGTCGTCCGCGACCGCCCCCGCCGCTTCACCGGCCGCCCGGGCGACGTGCTCACCCTCCTGCCCCTGCACGGCCCGGCGCGGGCGGTGCACACCCGGGGCCTGCGCTGGGCCCTCGACGGCGACGACCTCCCCGCGGCCACGACCCGGGGCGTCAGCAACGAGCTCGCGGCGGCGGAGGCCACGGTCGTGGTGGGCGAGGGCGTCCTGCTGGCGGTGCAGCCGGGCTGAGTCCCCGTCCTACCAGGGACGGGACGCGGGTTCGCGCTCAGGCCGCGCGTCGACCTGCCGATAGCGGAGGTGATGCCCCGACCCGCCTCGCGGGCGCTCGTCCTCGCCTTCGGCGCCGTCCTGCTGCTCGCGCCACCGGTGGCGGCCGAGCGCCGCACCACCGCCGCCGACGATCCGGCGGTGTCGACCACGAGCACGTCCACCACCGAGCCGTCCACCGGCGGTTCCACGACGAGCACCACGGCGCCGACGTCCACGTCCACCAGCACCACCTCGACGACGCTCTCGCCGACCGACCCCGGCGCCGGCGGGGACGTGACCGGCGGCGTGATCCCGGACGAGGACATCGTCGTGCCCCCGCCGATGGACGTGACCGCCGGCCCCCACGTGCCCAGCGTGGCGATCGTGGGCGATCTGGGGTCGGCCCAGGCCCGACTGGCCGAGGCCGAGTCCCACGTGGCCGACGCCGACGCCCGGGTGACGGCGCTCGCCGCCGAGCTGGCGTCGGTCGAGGACCGCATCGTCGCCCTCACCGACGAGGAACGACAGGCGGTCAAGCGGGTCGAGGAGTCGCGCGACGTCCTGGCCGACCGTGCGGTCGACGCCTACATCCGGGGCAACCTCGGCACCCTCACCGCGACCCTCGCGGCCGAGGACCCGAACGAGGTGGGTGCCAACGAGGCGATGATGGAGAGCGTCCTCGACGCCGACCACCGGGCCGTCCAGGACTACCGGGTCGCCCGGCGGGACGTCTCGCAGCGCCTCGTCGAGCTCGCCGACCGGCGCACCGACCTCGCCACCCAGCTCGTCCAGGCCAAGCACTACGACAAAGCGGTCCGCGCCGACGTGCGGGACGCCCGGGTGCAGCTCATGGCGTTCGAGGCGGGGAGCCAGATCTTCGTCACCGGGATGGTCTTCCCGGTCGGCGACCCCCACCAGTTCACCGACACGTTCCTGGCGCCCCGCTCCGGTGGTCGCCAGCACCAGGGCGTGGACATCTTCGCCCCGGCGGGCACGGGCCTGTTCGCGGTGGAGCGGGGCGTGATCGCCAAGGTCGGGAGCAACGCCCTCGGGGGCATCAAGCTCTGGCTCTACGGCGAAAGTGGCACCACCTACTACTACGCCCACCTGCTCGACTACGCCCCCGGGATCCGCGACGGCCTCGTGGTCGAGGCCGGCGACCTGGTCGGCTACGTGGGCAACACCGGGAACGCGGCCACGACCCCGTCCCACCTGCACTTCGAGATCCATCCGGGCAACGGCCCGGCCGTGGACCCGACCCCGCTGCTCCAGGTCGTCGACGCACTCGACGACGTCGCCACGCCCTCCGTCGCCCGGCGCTGACGGCCGGACGCGCCGCAACCGGTCGCGGATCGGGTGGAATGGGGGCGTGGGCATGGACGTGACCGAGACCCTGGACGTGGGCGCGAGCCCCGAGGCGCTGTTCGCCTGGGTGGCCACCCTCGACCGCTACCCGGGCTGGCTCGACATCGTGGCCCGGGCCGAGCCCGCGGACCCGGCCGAGGGCGACCCCGGGCCGGCGTGGCTCGTCGACCTGCGGGGCCGCCTGGGGCCGCTCTCACGCGCCAAGCGCCTGCGCATGGTCCGCACCGCGCACACCCCGCCGTCGCGGGCGACCTTCGAGCGCCGCGAGGTCGACGGGCGCTCGCACTCGCCCTGGGTGCTGGACGCCACCGTCACGCCCGCGGGGGACGGGGCCCGGCTCACGATGCACCTCCACTACGGCGGCGGCCTCTGGGGCCCCGTGCTCGAGCGGATGCTGCGCGACGAGGTCGAGCACAGCCGGCCCCGGCTGGCCGCCGCGGTCGAGGCCTAGGGCCAGCCCGGGCCGGGCCGGGCCGGGCGGCGCGGCCGCTACGGGGCCCGACGGGCCAGTCGGGTCAGCGCAGCGGCGACCGCGTAGATCACGCCGGCGTAGACGAGCACGAACTTCAGGTACGCGCACGCCGCCGCCACCTGGGGCGCCGGGGACTCCACCGGCCCGCGGATCATGTCGAGCAGGGCCACGTTCTCGACGGCGTCGCAGGCGCCGCCCGCCCAGGCGGCCCAGGCGAGCACGCCGCCGAGGGTGACGAGCCAGGCGTGGCGGAACACCCGCCGGGCCCACACGCAGGCGATGGCGATGGTGGTCGAGTAGGCGAGCAGGAAGAGGTAGTCGAGGCCGACGCCGAAGGCGGCGTGGATGACGTCACGGTCGTCCCACACCGCCATCGCCTCCCTGGCGGCGGCGACGCTGCCGGCGACCTCGAGGCCGACGATCCCGGTGCCGCCCGGGTCGAGCAGGAGCAGGGCAGCGCCGACCACGACGGTGGTGGCGAAGCACGGGAGGAACCAGGTGCGGATGCGGCCGGGCGGTACCTCGTCGAACGGGTGGTGGACCGCCATGGGTTCAAGCCTCGCCGTACGCGGCCCGGGCCGTCCACCGGCCCGCGTGGCGGTCGAGCTCGAGCGGCAGGCCGAAGCAGGCCGAGAGCGCGTCGGCGTCGAGCACCTCGTCGATCGGGCCGGCGGCCTGCACCTCGCCGTCGCGGAGCAACAGGACGTGGCCGAAGCCGGGCGGGATCTCCTCGACGTGGTGGGTCACGAGGACCGTGGGCGGCGTGGACGGATCGCTCGCCAGCGCCCCGAGCCGGCGGACGAGGTCCTCCCGGCCCCCGAGGTCGAGGCCCGCCGTGGGCTCGTCGAGCAGGAGGAGGCCCGGGTCGCCCATGAGGGTGCGGGCGAGCTGGGTGCGCTGGCGCTCACCGGACGACAGCGTGCCGAAGCGCTGCCCGGCGACCCCCTCGACGCCGACCCTCGCGAGCAGCCCGCGGGCGCGCTCGCGGTCGGCGTCATCGTAGGTGTGCCACCAGGGCTCGAGGGCGGCGTGCTTGGCGGTGACCACCACGTCGAGCGCCGTGAGGCCGGGGCGGAGCAGGTCGGCCATGGCGGCGCTGGCGACGCCGATGCGGGTGCGCAGGCGCCGCACGTCGGTGCGGCCGAGGACCTCGCCGAGCACCTCGACCGTGCCCTCGCTCGGGTGCTGGTAGAGCGAGGCGATCCGCAGCAGCGAGGTCTTCCCCGAGCCGTTGCGGCCGAGCACGACCCAGCGCTCGCCCGGCTGCACCACCCAGTCCACCCCGGCGAGCACCCGGTGCCCGTCGAGCACGAGGCCGACCCCCTCCAGGCGCAGGACCGGCCCGTCGGCGGGGGAGGTGGCGGCGCCCATCCCGGGGGACGCTACCCGGCGGCGGATAGCGTGGATCCCGACCCCCGACGCCCCCGGACCCACCCTGCTGACCACCGCGCTCGGCCTGCTGGCCGTCCTGCTCCTCATCCTGGCCACCGCGTTCTTCGTCGCGGCTGAGTTCGCGCTGGTCGCCGTGGACCGCAGCCGGGTCGAGCACCTCGCCCACGAGGGTTCCCGCCGGGCGAAGACCACGCTCGCGGTGCTGCGCCGGCTCTCGTTCCACCTCTCCGGGGCGCAGCTCGGCATCACCATCGTCTCGCTGGTCCTGGGCTTCGTCGCCGAGCCGACGATCGCGGCCCTCATCGAGCCGGCGCTCGAGCCGCTCCTCGGCACCGGCGCCCGCGGCGTGTCGGTCGCCATCGCGCTGGCCCTCGCCACCGTGTTCCAGATGGTGGTGGGCGAGCTGATCCCGAAGAACGTCGTGATCGCCCGGCCCACCCGGTCGGCGCTGCGCCTCGCGGCGCCCTTCCGGGCCTACGCCGTGGTGTTCGGGCCCGTCATCTCCGTCTCGGAGCGGGCCGCGAACTGGGCGGTGCGCAAGCTCGGCGTCGAGCCGCAGGAGGAGCTCTCGGCCGTGCGCTCGCTGCCCGAGCTCGAGCTGCTGTTCCGCTCCTCGGTGGCCGAGGGTGCGCTCGAGCCGAGGGCCGCCGACCTGCTCGCCCGGTCCATCCGGTTCGGGGAGAAGACCGCCGACGACGCGCTCACGCCGCGCACGGCGCTCGTCGCCCTCGAGGTCGACGCCCCGCTCGCCGAGCTCGTCGAGCGGTCGCTCGACACGGGCTTCTCCCGCTTCGTCGTCTACGGCACCGACCTCGACGACGTGCGCGGCGTCGTCCACGTGAAGTCGGTCTACGACATCGCCCCGGACGAGCGGGCGGCCACGCCGGTGCGGTCGGTGATGACCGACGCCTTCGTGGTCCCCGAGAGCCGGCCCCTGGCCTCGCTGCTCGGCGAGCTGCGCGAGGCGGGCGCTCACCTCGCGGTGGTCGTGGACGAGTACGGCGGCACCGCCGGCATCGTCACCATGGAGGACCTCATCGAGGAGATCGTCGGCGAGATCGACGACGAGTGGGACCCCGAGCCCGAGGAGCTGTCGGTCGTGCAGCCGTCCGGCACCTTCCTGCTGTCCGGCAGCCTGCACCCCGACGAGGTCGCCGAGGCCTGCGGGTTCGTCGTCCCCGAAGGCCAGTACGAGACCCTCGCCGGCTTCGTGCTCGACCGCCTCGGCCACCTACCGGTGGCGGGGGAGTGGGTGGCCCACGACGGCTGGGAGCTGGAGGTGGTCGAGCTCGACCGCCGGCGGATCGACCGCATCCGCCTGGTCCCGCCCGCGCCCGCGCCCGACGCCGAGGACGTCCCGTGACGGCGGCGCGCTGATGGACACCACCGCGCTGCTCTTCACCGTCGCACTGCTCTTGCTCAACGGCTGGTTCGTCGCCGTCGAGTTCGCCCTGATCGCGGCCCGTCGCACCAAGCTCGAGCAGGAGCGCCTCGCCGGGAGCCGGGCCGCAGGGGTCGGGATCGCGCTGATCGACGAGCTGTCGATCCAGCTCGCGGGGGCCCAGCTCGGCGTCACCGTGGCGTCGCTGCTGCTCGGCTACGTGGCCGAGCCGGCGGTCTCGCACCTCATCGAGTCCGCCATCGGCGCGGTCGTCGAGCTCCCCGAAGGGCTGCTGCGCACGATCGGCTTCGTGGTGGGCCTGTCGCTCGTGGTCCTCGCCCACATGGTGGTGGGGGAGATGGTCCCGAAGAACCTGACCCTCGCGCAGCCGGAGAAGACGCTGCGGATCCTCGCCCTGCCCACCCGCGCCATCACCACGGTGCTGCGCCCCGTGATCTGGTTCCTGAACGCCCTGGCCAACGGCGGGCTCTGGCTGCTGCGCATCGAGGCCAAGGACACGCTGTCGGACACCCACTCCGCGGCCGAGCTCGCGACGATGCTCGACGCGTCGCACGAGGAGGGGCTCATCCCCGAGGACCAGCACGAGCTGCTGTCGAGCGCCCTCGACTTCGGCGCGGCGCCGGTGTCGAGCGTCATGGTGCCGCGGGAGCGGGTCGTGCACGTCCGCCGGGACGCCACCGTGGCCGAGATCGAGGACGTGATCCGCCGCAGCGGCCACAGCCGCCTGCCCGTGGTCGACGACGGCCTCGACGAGGTGGTCGGCTTCATCCACGCCAAGGACCTGCTCGCGCTGCGCCCGGACGCCTGGAGCGAGCCCCTGCCCGAGCGGCTGCTGCGCACCGAGCTGGTGCAGCTCGACGAGGGCCGCACGGTCGAGGAGGCCATGCTCGAGATGCGGCGGCGGCGGCGCCACCTGGGCATCGCCCGGGACGCCGGCGGCCGCACCACCGGCCTGGTGACCCTGGAGGACCTCGTCGAGGAGCTGGTCGGTGACATCCGCGACGAGTCCGACCGCGACGCCCCCGACCGCGACGACCCCGACCGCGACGGGCGCGACGACGGGGTGAGGGGCGCCGCCGAGGGCGGGGATGCCGGCCCCTCCGCCGGGTGATCGGCATGGTTCGCTACCCTCGCATCGTGCGCAAGGCCTACCGGGTGCTGGCCGCCGCCGCCCTGGGATGGGTCACGCTCTCGGCCGGCGACGGCCTGTCGGCGTCGGACGTCGAGGAGGCGCGCGCCCGCGCCGAGGACAGCATCCGGGCTCTCGACGAGGCCATGGAGGAGCTCGGCGCCATCGAGCAGCAGGTCGCCGAGGTGGAGCACCGCCTCGAGCGGGCCGGCGCCGAGATCGACGCCGTCGAGGCCGAGGTGCGGGCGATCGCGGTCGACCAGTACACGCGGGCGGGCGAGCCGCCGGTGCTGGTGCCACCCGACGAGGACCCGGGCGACCAGTTGCTCGGCAACGAGCTGGCCCGCATCGTCACCGGCGGCGACACCGACCTCCTCGACGCGTACGCGGCCCAGCGGGCCGACCTGGCCGCGGCCGCCGACGAGCTGGACGAGCTCCGGACCGAGCAGCAAGCCGCCGTCGAGCGCATCGAGGCCCGCAATGCCGAGCTGCAGGCCGAGGTCGCCCGCCTCGAGGAGCTCGAGCGCCAGCGCATCGAGGCCGAACGCCGGCGCATCGAGGCCGAGCGACGGCGCCGTGCGGCCGCTGCCGCGGCCGCCGCGGCCAGCACACCTGCCGACGACCAGCCGGCCGACGACACCCCCGACTCGCCCGACCCCACCGGCAGCCCGACGCCCCCGGCGAGCGACGGCGACTTCGTGTGCCCGGTGCCAGGCTCGACCTTCATCGACTCCTGGGGGGCGCCCCGCTCGGGGGGCCGCCGCCACCAGGGCGTGGACATGATGGCGTCGGCCGGCACGCCCATCTACGCCTCGGTGAACGGGAACGTCTCGCACCGCGGGGTCAGCCTCGGTGGGCTGTCGTTCTTCCTCTACGGCGCCGACGGCAACACCTACTTCGGCACCCACCTGAGCGCCTACGGGGCGTCCGGCCCGGTCGTCGCCGGCACGGTGATCGGCTACGTGGGCGCCACCGGCAACGCCAACGGCATCAACCACCTGCACTTCGAGATCTGGCCCGGCGGTGGCGCGCCGGTCAACCCCTACCCGACCGTTGCCGCCGCCTGCTGATTCCGACCTCAGCCGGGCGCTCGAGGGCGTCCTGGCGGAGGCGCTCGGCACCGACGGGGTGCGGGTGGAGGGGCTCCACCGCCTCTCCGGCGGCGCCTCCCGGGAGACCTTCGCACTCGACGCGGTCGGCCCCGACGGGACGACGCGGCCCCTGATCCTGCAGCGGGAGCGGCCCGGCGGCGCCATCGGCACCGGCGGGGGCACCTCCACGGAGGCCGGCCTCCTGCGCGCGGCGGCCGCCCAGGGCGTGCCCGTGCCGGCGGTCGTCGCCACCGGCCCCGCCGAGGCCCGCCGACCGGGCGAGGGTGAGGGTGAGCCGCTGGCGGCCGCCTACCTGGTGGTCGAGCGCCTCGAGGGCGAGACGATCCCGCGCCGGATCCTGCGCGACGAGCAGTACGCCGACGCGAGGAGGGTGCTCGCCGCCCAGTGCGGCCGGGCCCTCGCAGGCATCCACCGGATCCCCGTCGAGGACGTGACCGGGCTGCACGACCGCGACCAGATCGTCCAGTTCCGTGACCTGATGGACGCGCTCGGCGAGCCCCACCCCGCGTTCGAGCTGGCCTTCCGGTGGTTGGAGGCCAACCGGCCACCCACCGGGCCGCCTCGCGTCGTCCACGGCGACTTCCGCAACGGCAACCTCATCGTCGGCCCCGAGGGTCTGCGCGCCGTGCTCGACTGGGAGCTGGCCCACCTCGGCGACCCGATGGAGGACCTCGGCTGGCTGTGCGTGAAGGCGTGGCGCTTCGGGGCGGCGCCGCCGGTCGGCGGGTTCGGGCAGTACGCGGAGCTCTTCGAGGCGTACGCCGAGGCCGCCGGGCTCGCGGACGGGGTCGACCCCGACGTGGTGCGCTGGTGGGAGGTCCTCAGCACCGTGAAGTGGGGGATCATGTGCATCATCCAGTCCGCCTCCCACCTGCGGGGCTTCTCCCGCTCCGTCGAGCTGGCCGCGATCGGCCGGCGCACCTGCGAGAACGAGCACGACGTGCTCGCGCTGCTGCCGTGAGGGTCGGGCCGTGACCCCGCCGCACGACGCCCCCAGCGCCGCCGAGCTGGTGGAGGCGGTTCGGGAGTTCCTGTCCGAGGACGTGCTCGGCGCCACCGAGGGACGCATCCAGTTCCACACCCGGGTGGCGATCAACGTCCTCGGCATGGTCCAGCGCGAGCTCGAGGCCGGTGCGGGCCCGGGCCGGGCGCACGCGGAGCGCCTCGCGGCACTGGGCGTGGCCGACGACGCCGAACTGGGCGCCGCCATCCGCTCGGGGGCGCTCGACGACCGCTACGACGAGGTGAAGGCGGCCGTGTGGGCCAGCGTGCGCGACAAGCTCGCCGTGGCCAACCCCCGCTACCTCGAGCCGTGACGCGCCGTGTGCCGCCGACGGCGGGGTAGGAGCCGGCGATGCACCTGCTCGAGGACGGACGCCGCGTGGACGACGTGCTCGACCCCTACCGCGACGTCGACCGCGTGCGGCCGGAGGGCGGCGCGTGGGTGCTCGCCAACATGGTCGGCGGCCTCGACGGGACCGCGGCCATCGGCGGCCGGGTCGGCGCGCTGACGGGCGGCGCCGACGCCACCTTGTTCCGGCGGCTGCGGGCCCTGGCCGACGTCGTGCTCGTCGGCGCCGAGACGGTGCGGGCGGAGCGGTACGGCCCGGTGCGCCTGGACGACGACCTGGTGGTGGCGCGCACGGCGGCGGGCCGTCCGTCGGTGCCGCCCATCGTCGTGGTGAGCGGGTCGCTCCGCCTCGACTGGGAGGGGCCCCTCTTCGCCGACGCCGCGGCCGGCAGCCCGACGCTCGTCGCCACGACCGCGGCCGCCGCCGCCTCCGAGGCCGGGCGCCGGGCGGCCCGCCACGCCGAGCTGCTGTGCGTCGAGCCGGTGGTTGCCGGCGGCGTCTCGCTGCCCGGCCTGCTGGCGGCGCTCGCCGACCGCGGCCACGGGGTCGTGCTCTGCGAGGGCGGGCCCTCGCTGCTCGGCGAGCTCGTCGCCGCGGGCCGCCTCGACGAGCTCTGCCTGACCGTGGCCCCGGTGGTGGGCGGCGATCCCCTGCCCATCGTGCGCACCCCCGCCGGCGCGACGCTGCGGCACTTCGCCCTCCGCCACGTCGGCGCGGACGACGGCGCCCTGTTCCTGCGCTACGAGGCGGTGGGCCGATGACCTCGGTGGACGACGCGTTCGACGAGCTCGTGGCCCAGACCGCGACGGCCATGGCGGTGGTGACCGTGGCGGTCGACGGCGAGCCGAGCGGGTGCCTCGTCGGCTTCCACGGCCAGTGCAGCATCGAGCCCCGCCGCTACGCGATCTGGCTCTCCAAGGCGAACCACACCTACGACCTCGCGGTGCAGGCCGAGACCATCGGCCTGCACTTCCTCGCACAGGGCGAGCACGAGCTCGCCGCCCACTTCGGGGGCCTGACCGGCGACGAGGTGGACAAGTTCGCGAACGTGGCGTGGTCGCCCGGTCCCGGCGGCGTGCCCCTGCTCGACGCCTGCCCGCAGCGGGTCGTGCTGCGCCGCCTCTCGTTGGTCGACAGCGGCGGCGACCACGTCCTGCTCGAGGGGGAGCCCGTGGCGGCGTCCACCGCCGGGCCCTTCACCCCGCTGCGGCTGTCGGACGTCGCCGACATCGATCCCGGTCACCCCGCCGAGGAGAACCCCCGCCACGACGGCTGATCAGGCCCCGATGGCGTGGTACCCGCCGTCGACGTGGAGCAGTTCGCCGGTGGTCATCGGGAACCAGTCGGAGAGCAGCGCCACGCACGCCTTGGCCACCGCCGTGCTGTCGGCCACGTCCCAGCCGAGCGGGGCGCGGGCGTCCCACACGTCCTCGAAGGCGGCGAACCCCGGGATGGACTTGGCCGCCAGGGTCTTGATCGGCCCGGCGGCCACGAGGTTCACCCGGATGCCCTGCTCGCCGAGGTCCCGGGCGAGGTAGCGGGCGGTCGACTCCAGGGCCGCCTTGGCCACCCCCATCCAGTCGTACGCGGGCCAGGCGACCCGGGCGTCGAAGTCGAGGCCCACGATCGAGCCCCCCTCGGACATCAGCGGTACGACCGCGTCGGCCACCGCCCGCAGCGAGTAGGCGGAGACCTGCACCGCGACCGCCACGTCGTCCCAGGTGGTCTCGAGGAAGCGGCCCCCGAGGCACGCCTCCGGCGCGAACCCGATGGCGTGGAGGGCGCCGTCGACCCGGTCCCAGCGCTCGGCGAGGGCGTCCCGCACGGCCGCCGGGTGGGTCGCGTCGGTGACGTCGAGCTCGAGCACGTCGGGCTCGACCGGCAGCTTGCGGGCCGTGCGCTGGGTGAGCCGCAGGCCCCGGCCGGCGCCCGTGAGCACCACCTCGGCGCCCTCCTCCTGGGCGAGGCGGGCCACCCCGAACGCGAGCGAGGCGTCGGTCAGCACGCCGGTGAGGAGGAGTCGCTTGCCGTCGAGGAGGCCCATGCCCGCGACCCTACGACGATGCGGGATGCGCGTGACGCGAGGGGCCGCCGGTAACCTCTCGCCCGTGAAGATCGGTGTGTTGGGAGGGACCGGCCCGGCCGGTCGGGCCATGGCGGCCCGGCTCGCGTCCGGCGGGTTCGACGTCGTCATCGGGTCCCGTTCGCGGTACCGGGCCATGGAGGAGCGTGACCGCCTGCTCGAGCAGTGGAGCGAGCGCAACCTCTCCATCGCCTCGGAGGACAACGAGGGCGCGGCGGCCGCCGACGTGGTGGTCATCGCCACGCCCTGGGACGCCGCCGCCTCGACCGCGGCGTCGGTCTCCCGGCAGCTGCGGGGGAAGGTCGTCATCTCGATGGCCAACGCCCTCGCCAAGGTCGGCCACGAGTTCCAGCCCCTCGTCCCGCCGCGCGGCTCGGTGGCCGCGAGCGTGCAGGCCGCGGTGCCGAAGTCGCTGGTGTCGGCCGCGTTCCACCACGTGCCCGCCAAGGAGCTCGGCGACCTCAACGCACCGGTCGTGAGCGACGTGCTGATCTGCTCCGACCACCCGTCGGCCACCGAGACCACCCTCGAGATCGTCCGCAAGCTGCCCGACATGCGCCCGCTCGACGCGGGCGAGCTGTCGAACGCCGCGCCGATCGAGGCCTTCGCGGCGGTGCTGCTCCAGCTCAACGTGCGGTACAAGACCCGGGCCGCGGTGAAGTTCACCGGCATCGAGGAGTGACGTCGCCGGGGGGCGAGGCCCCCATGCGGCTCTACGACACGGCACGCCAGGAGGTCGTCGACTTCACGCCGGGCCCCGTCGTCACCATGTACACGTGCGGCATCACGCCCTACGACGCCGCCCACCTCGGCCACGCGGCGACCTACATCACCTACGACGTGCTGCAGCGGCGGTTGCGCGACCGGGGCCACGAGACCCGCTGCGTCCGCAACGTCACCGACGTCGACGACGACATCCTGCGCAAGGCACGCGAGCTCGGCGTGCACTACCTCGACCTCGCGGCGCGGGAGATGGCCCGCTTCGACGCGTGCATGGAGGCACTCGACCTCCTCGACAGCTGGAGCGAACCGCGGGCCACCTCGGCCATCGCCGACATCCGCGGGTTCATCGGCATGGTGCTCGACCAGGGCTTCGCCTACGAGGCGGGCGGGGCGGTGTACTTCGACGTCGGCTCGTTCCCGCGCTTCGGTCGGATCAGCCACCTCTCCCGCGAGGAGATGCTGGTGCTGGCCGCGGAGCGCGGCGGCAACATCGACGACCCGAACAAGCGCGATCCCCTCGACTTCGTGCTCTGGCAGCCCTCCGCCGAGGACGAGCCCGCCTGGGAGTCGCTCTGGGGCCCGGGGCGGCCCGGCTGGCACATCGAGTGCTCGGCGCTGGCCCTGCGCGAGCTCGACACCACGATCGACCTGCACGGCGGCGGCGCCGACCTGATCTACCCCCACCACGAGTGCGAGGCGGCGCAGTCCGAGGCCGCCACCGGCCAGCCCTTCGTGCGCCACTGGATGCACCAGGCCATGGTGCGGATGGACGGCGAGAAGATGTCGAAGTCCCTCGGGAACCTCGTCTTCGTGCACGACCTGCTCCAGGACCACGACGCCCGGGCCATCCGCCTCGCCGTGGTCGCCCACCACTACCGGGACTCCTGGGAGTGGGATGACACGACCATGCCGGAGGCCGACGCCCGCCTCGAGCGCTGGTCGGCGGCCGGCGCGGGCGACGGTGCCCTCGCCGAGGTGCGGGCCGCCCTCGACGACGACCTCGACACGCCGGCGGCGGTGGCCGCTATCGACGCGGCGGCCGCGTCCGGTCAGGGTGTGTCCGACGCGGCGGTGCTGCTCGGCGTGCGCCTCGCCTGAGTAGTCTCTGACCGCTGCCGGCACGGGCCGGCGCGAGCGGGAGGACGGCGGGATGCGACGGACGGTGGGCCTGGCGATCGTGGCGGTGACGGCGTTGGCCACGTCGGTGGTGGGAGCGGGGACGGTCGGGGCGACCCCGGTGTCCATCGCCTACACCTGCGTGACCGGGGTGCCCGCGGTCGGCGACCTGTCGGCGCCGATCCAGGTCGACGCGACCGCGACGCCCGAGCCGGCCGACGCGTTCGACATCGTGACCTACACCGCCGACCTCGCGCTGCCGGATCTCTCCCCGCAGCCGGTCGCGGTCAACTTCAACTTCTTCCGCCTGACCTTCGCGGTGCCGCCCGGCCTGCGGGCGGTGAAGGTCAAGGTGCTCGACCCGCCCTCGGGCACCGCCAACCCGGCGCTGTCGCAGATCGGCGCGGTGGTGCAGGGCGACACCGTCGTGGTGGACGTGCCGACCACGCCCGCGGCCACGCGGCGCTTCCACTTCGGCACCGACGGCAACTTCACCTACCCGTTCAACACCGTGACGCAGTCCGGGGGCACGGCCGTGGTGCTGCCCCGGGTGAAGATCAAGGCCATGACCACGTACGGGGCGCGCTCGGCGACCGTGGCGTGGCCGGCGCCGACCGTCGACACCCAGACCGGCTTCGCCGGCATCGGCGACATCCCGTGCTCGCCCGACGACCCCGGCGCCGCCATCTTCACCACGCACGTGACGAGCCAGGTGGACATCCCGCTCAACCCGTACACCGACGTGTCCAATGGGCTCGACCCCGCGGTCTCGTGGGCCCGCCACCTGAAGGTGTTCAAGCCGGCCGGCACCCGCTTCGCCCCCGCGACGGGCATCACCCGGGCCGAGGCGGTCGTCGCGCTGTGGAACCTCGTCGACCGCCCCGTCGTCGGGACGGGCAACCCGTTCACCGACGTGCCCGCCAACGCCTCGTACCGCAACGCCGTGAACTGGGCGGTGAGCGAGGGGGTGGTCACCGACACCGGCAACCACAAGTTCAAGCCCACGGCGCCGGCGCTGCGAGGCGCGCTCGTCAACATGGCCTTCCGGACGGTCCACGCCCAGGACGGGAGCCCGTGGCCGGCCTTCGCCTACACCGACGTGCCCGCGGGTGCCCCGTACCGGGAGGCCCTGCGCTGGGCCGACGCGGAGGGGGTCGTCAACGAGTACGCCGGCGGCACCAAGGTCAAGCCGACGCTCGCCGCGACCCGGGCCGACCTCGCGAAGCTCCTCTACGCCGTCGCGAACGACGACACGTGGTTCCGCCCACTGCCGACCACCGTGCTCGTCGCCCCGGCCTGACGACCCTCGGGGTATCGTGACCGTCCAGGTCACGACCAGCGAGAGGGGGCACGTGGGACGCGAGGCAGGTCGGCTCTACCACGTCGCCCGGGCGGTCATGACGCCCGTGTTCAAGTTCAACTGGCGCGTCTACGTGAGCGGCCTCGAGCACGTGCCCACCGAGGGCCCCGCCATCTTCTGCCCGAACCACACCTCCGTGCTCGACTCGTTCTTCCTGCCGCTGGTGCTGCCGAGGCGCATCACCTACGTCGGCAAGGCCGAGTACATGGACGACTGGAAGACGAAGTACGTCTTCCCCGCCATCGGGATGATCCCGATCGACCGGTCCGGTGGCTCGGCCAGCGAGCGGGCCCTCGCGGCCGCCGCCCGGGTGCTCGAGGCGGGGGAATTCTTCGGCATCTACCCCGAGGGCACCCGCTCGCGGGACGGCGTCCTGCACAAGGGCCACACCGGCCCCGCCCGGCTGGCCTTCCGCACCGGCGCGCCGATCCTGCCGGTCGGGCTGGTCGGCACCCGCGACGTCCAGCCCCCCGACGCCAGGTTCCCGAAGCCGTTCCTGCCGGTCTGGGTGAACATCGGGGCGCCGATCGACCCGGCCCGCTACCGCGACCGCGAGAACGACCGCCTGGCCCTGCGCCAGATGATCGACGAGGTCATGTTCGAGATCCGGAACCTCTCGGGCCAGGACTACGTCGACCACTACGCCACCAAGAAGGACGAGGCGATGCCCACCCGCACCGCCGGCGTGATCACGAGCGAGGGCCTGTCGGTCAACGGCCACGAGCACGCCAACGGAAACGGCTCGGCCGACGGCACCGCCGCGCCGGAGCGCCGCTCCTCGGCCTCCGTGCTGAACCCGGGCTGATCCGGCGGGCCCCGGCCGGACGGCAACTGACTGCGGGGCCGACCGGCCGCGGCGGTAGGTTCGGGACGTGAGCGAGATGATCGACGTCGTCCTCCCCGATGGCTCCACGCGCCAGGTCGAGGCGGGCGCCACCGCCGGCGACCTCGCCGCGGCCATCGGCCGGGGCCTGGCCAAGGCCGCGGTGATCGCGGACATCAACGGCGAGGAGCGCGACCTCGCCACCCCGCTCACCGCCGGCGACCGGGTGGCCATCATCACCGCCGACAGCGACCGGGGCCGCTACACGATCCGCCACTCGACGGCCCACGTGCTCGCCCAGGCGGTCCTCGAGCTGTTCCCCGGCGCCACGTTCGCCATCGGCCCGCCGATCGAGAACGGCTTCTACTACGACTTCGAGCTCGCCGACGGCGGCACGTTCACGCCGGAGGACCTCGAGCGCCTCGAGGCCAAGATGCGCGAGATCATCGCCGAGCGCCAGCCGTTCCTGCGCGACGAGATCCCCGAGGCGGACGCCCTCGAGCTGTTCAAGGACCACAAGTACAAGTGCGAGATCATCCGCGGCGCGGCGGACGATCCCACTTCGGCCACCGAGGCCGGCCTGGTGCGCACCTACGAGAACCCGCCCCGGTTCATCGACCTCTGCCGCGGCCCGCACGTCCCCGACACGAGCTCGCACCTGGGCCACTTCAAGCTCACGCGCGTGGCCGGCGCCTACTGGCGCGGCGACGAGCGCAACCCCATGCTCCAGCGCATCTACGGCACGGCCTGGGAGTCGAAGGCCAAGCTCGACGAGCACCTGACGATGCTCGAGGAGGCGGAGAAGCGCGACCATCGCCGCCTCGCCCGTGAGCTGGACCTGCTCTCGTTCCCCGAGGAGCTCGGCCCGGGTCTCGCGGTGTGGCACCCCAAGGGCGCCATCGTGCGCAAGCTCATGGAGGACTACAGCCGCGAGCGCCACGAGCGGGGCGGCTACCAGTTCGCCTACTCGCCGAACATCGCCCGCTCGCTGCTGTGGGAGACGAGTGGGCACCTGGGCTTCTACGCCGACGCGATGTACCCGCCCATGGAGCTGGACGAGGGCGTCCGGTACTACCCGAAGCCCATGAACTGCCCGTTCCACATCCTCATCTACAAGAGCAGCCAGCGCTCCTACCGGGAGCTGCCGTACCGCCTCTTCGAGCTGGGCACGGTCTACCGCTACGAGCGCTCGGGCACGCTCCACGGGCTGTTCCGCATCCGGGGCTTCACCCAGGACGACAGCCACATCTTCGTCACGCCCGACCAGCTCGCCGACGAGCTCGCCAGCCTCCTCGACTTCGTCCTGTCCGTGCTGCGGGCCTTCGGCTTCGACGACTTCCAAGCCAAGCTGTCGACGCGCCCGCCCGAGAAGTCCCTCGGCTCGGACGAGGACTGGGAGCGGGCCACCGACGCCCTGCGCTCGGCCATCGACGCCGCGGGCCTCGACTACGAGGTCGACGAGGGCGGCGGCGCGTTCTACGGCCCCAAGATCGACGTCGACGTGCGCGACGCCATCGGTCGGAGCTGGCAGCTGTCGACCATCCAGGTCGACTTCCAGAACCCGCAGCGCTTCGACCTCGAGTACATCGGCGCCGACAACCAGCGCCACCAGCCGATCATGGTCCACCGGGCCCTCTTCGGGTCCGTCGAGCGCTTCTTCGGCGTGCTCCTCGAGCACTTCGCCGGGGCGTTCCCCGCCTGGTTGGCCCCGGTGCAGGTGCGGGTGCTGCCGGTGCGCGACGACCACGAGCCCTACGCCCACCGTCTCGTCGACCGCCTGGTCGCCGAGGGCTTCCGGGCCGACGTGGTGGGGGCCGACGAGAAGCTCGGCAACCGCATCCGCAAGGCGAAGGTGGAGAAGCTGCCCTACGTGCTCGTCGTGGGCGACGACGACGTCGAGCACGGCACGGTCGGGGTCAACCCCCGCGGCGGCGAGGTCGAGCGCGGGGTCGGCGTCGACGACTTCGTCGAGCGCCTCGCCACCGACGTGCTCGCCCGTGCCTGACGAGGCGAGCGACCGCCCGGACCGCCCCGACCGCGGGGGCCCGGCGCTCGAGCGTCACTGGGCCGGGTGGCGCAGCGACTACATCACGAGCGCCTTCGCCGGCGACGCCGACACCCCGTCGTCGGGGCTCGTCGGCGAGGAGGGCGAGGGCTCGCTGTTCGAGCGCATCCTGCACTCGGGACGCCCGGACGAGGAGACGTACATCCTCAAGCGGGGCACCGCCGCGTTCGCCATCCTCAACGCCTACCCCTACAACAGCGGCCACCTCATGGTGCTGCCGAACCGCGCCGTGGCCGAGCTGGAGGGCCTGACCACCGAGGAGTCCGCCGAGGTGTGGGCCATGGTCCGTGAGGCGGTGGTCGCCATCAAGGGGGCCTACTCGCCCCAGGGCGTGAACGTGGGCATGAACCTCGGGCACGCCGCCGGGGCGGGCGTCCCCGACCACCTGCACGTGCACTGCCTGCCCCGCTGGTTCGGCGACACCAACTTCGTGACCACCGTGGCCGAGATCCGGGTGCTGCCCGAACCGCTCGGCGTCAGCTGGGAGCGCCTCCGCGCCGCCTGGCCCGCCTGAGCGCCGCCCCGGTACGGTCGAGCCGATGGCTGACGAGGTGCACCCGGGCGACGGGGACGAGCAGGACCCGGCCGGCGCGGCGCCCCAGCCGGCCGCGCCGGAGGGCGACGCCCTCCCGGAGGACCTCGACGTCACCGGCTTCGTCGGGCCCTACCAGTTCCCCAACAACAACCGGCGGCGCATCCCCGGCGCGATCTACGTCGGCACCGGCCTCGTGTGCGTGCTGGTGTGGGCCGTCACCGAGGGCGGCGACCCGGTGCTCGTGAACGAGGGCGTGCTCTGGGCGGGCATCGCCCTGGTCCTCGTCGGGCTCTACCACTTCCTGGCCGGCGTCACCCTGCGCCTCGACGAGAAGGACGCCCTCGTCGGCGCCACCACCGCGGTCGGCTTCCCGGTCGGCCACGCCTCCGCGCAGATGGGCTGGCGGGGCCTGCGCAGCCGCCCCACCTGGCGCATCCTCCTGTACTCCGCGGACGAGCCGCCCACGAAGCGCGGCCTCGTCATCATCGACGGCGTCGACGGCGAGGTCATCGACCAGTTCGTCGAGGACAACCCCGAGGACTGGACCCAGTTCGAGGACGACTGAGGCGCCCCGCCGCTACCGGCGGCGGTTCTCCTCGAAGGCCGCCTCGGCGAGGCGCAGGTCGGTCACGCCGGTGCGGACCGCCTCGCGGAGCACGTCGAGGGCGGTGACGTCGCCTCGCCCGCCGGCCACGCTCGCGGGCCGGCCCCAGTCGGCCGCCGGGACCCGCTCGGCCACGGCGGCGAAGCCCTCGGCGGTGGTGGCGAGCAGGCCGAGCTCGTCATCGAGGCCACTGCGCACCGCCGGCCAGTCGCGGGCCGCCGGGTCGAGGGTGCCGGGCGGCAGGACCGGCGTGTCGTGGTGCAGCACCTGTTCGAGCGACTGGCGCAGGAGGCTCAGGCTGCGGTCGGCGTCGACGAGGTGGTCGATGGGGGCGTGGCCGGACGAGCTCACCCGCTCGGCCCACTCCTCGACGTCGGGGTCGTCGATGGGCCGCAGCGCGGCGCGGAAGCGGCGGGGGAGCGACCGCAGTGCCACCACCCCGTCCTGCGGCGACATCCGGGCCAGGTCCTTGGTGTCCATGGGGTCTGTCTACCGCCGGGGGCGGGTCGTCAGTCCTCCGCCGTCAGTCCTCCGCCGGCAGTGCGGCGACGAGGTGCTCGGGCAGCACGTCGTAGTGGTCGTGCTCGACCGTGAAACGCCCCCGCCCCCCGGTCATCGAGCGCAGGTCGATGGCGTAGCGCAGGATCTCCGAGGTTGGCACCATCGCGACCACGATGGACTCGCCGTCGTCGCCCGAGTCGCTGCCCTGGACCCGCCCGCGGCGGGCGTTCAGGTCGCCCATGACGTCGCCGAGGTGCTCGCCGGGCACGGTGACCTCGATCCGGGAGACGGGCTCGAGCACCACGGGCCCGGCCTGGGCCATGGCCTCGCGGAAGGCCAGGCGGCCGGCCATCTTGAAGCTCATCTCGTCCGAGTCGACGGCGTGGAACTTGCCGTCGAACACCGTGGCGCGGACGTCGACGACCGGGAAGCCGCGCAGGCCCCCGTTGGCCATCGTCTCCTGGATGCCCTTGTCGACCGAGGGGATGAGGTTGCGGGGGATGGCGCCGCCCACGACGGCGTCCACGAACTCGTAGCCCGCGCCGCGCTCGAGGGGCTCGATGCGCACCGAGGCGACGCCGTACTGGCCCCGGCCCCCCGACTGCTTCTTGTGCTTGCCCTCGGCCTCGGCGCCGGCGGTGATGGTCTCGCGGTAGGCGACCTTGACCGGCTCGGTCTCGACCTCGACGCCGAACTTGCGCTTGAGCCGCTCGATCGTGACGGTGAGGTGGGTCTCGCCGGCGCCCCGCAGCAGGTCCTGGTGGGTCTCGTCGTGGCGCTCCACCACGAGGGCGGGGTCCTCCTCGGCGATGCGGTGCAGTGCGCCCGCCACCTTGTCCTCGTCGGCCTGGGTCTTGGCCGTGATGGCGATGGAGAGCACCGGGGGCGGCTGGACGATGGGGGCCACGCCGACCGGTAGGCCCTTGGGGGCCAGGGTGTCGCTGGTCTCGGTGGCGCTCAGCTTGGCGACCGCGAGGATGTCGCCGGCGACGACCTCCTTGACCGGTTCCTGCTCGCGACCTCTCAGCGAGAGCAGCGAGTGCAGGCGCTCGTCGGTGTGGGTGCGGGGGTTGTAGAGGTGGTCGTCCTGGCGGATGGTGCCGGACAGCACCTTCAGCAGCGAGATGCGCCCCACGTAGGGGTCGGCGATGGTCTTGAACACGAACGCGAGCGGGTGGCCGGCGGGATCGGGCGCGACCTCGGCGGTGCCGTCGCCGGCGGTGACCACGACGGGGGGACGGTCCTGGGGGGCCGGGCCGATCTCGCAGATGAAGTCGGCGAGGCGGTCGATCGCGACGTCCGCCGACGCGGACCCGCAGACCACGGGGAAGACCTGGGCGCTGGCCACACCGTGGGCGAGGGTGTGCTCCAGCGCCTCGAACGACGGGATGCGGCCCTCGAGGTAGCCCTCGAGCAGCTCGTCGTCGGCGACGACGATGCCCTCGACGAGGTTGTCGTGGACCTCGTGCTCCTGCGCTTCCATCTCGTCGGGGATCTCGCCCTGCACGGCGGTGCCGCCGTCGTAGGTGAACGCGGTGTCGGTGAGCAGGTCGGCCACGCCGCGGAACGCGGCCTCCTCGCCGATGGGCAGCTCGAGCGGGGCGATGCCGGCACCGAAGCGGTCGCGCAGCTGCTCGAGGACGCGGGGGAACGACGCCCGCTCGCGGTCGAGCTTGTTGACGAAGATCATCCGTGGCACGCCGAGCTCGGCGGCCAGCTTCCAGATGGCCTCGGTCTGCACCTCGACGCCCTCGACCGCGCTCACCACGAAGACCGCCAGGTCGACCACCCGCAGGGCGGCGGCCACGTCGCCCACGAAGTCGGCGTAGCCGGGGGTGTCGATGAGGTTCACCCGGTGGCCCTTCCAGGTGAACGGGGCGAGCGCGAGCGAGAGGGACAGGCGGTGGGCCTGCTCCTCGGGGTCGACGTCGCAGACCGTGTTGCCGTCCTCCACCCGCCCCCGGCGGTTGATGGCCTTCGCCTCGAAGAGGAGCGCCTCGGCGAGCGTGGTCTTGCCCACGCCGCTGTGGCCGACCAACGCCACGTTGCGGATCCTGTCCGGCGACACTGCGTCCATACCGCGCACCTCCGTGCCTCGACCACGGCCGTGAGGGGCGAGCCCCTCGGCTCCGCTCGACAGGGTAGGCACAGCGGGCGGGACCCGCAGACGCCGGGCGGGGGCCGTTGCGGGCGGCGGTGGGGACCGCCCCGGCCGGGTGGGGGATGGGTGCCCGGGCGCCGGTGGGCCGTTAGCCTGGGCCGGGCTCGCCCCCTTTCGTCAGGAGAACCATGTTCGACGGGAAGTTCCGCACGAACATCGAGCGCGGTCTCAAACCCGTCGGGACCAACCTCCGCAAGGTGGGCATCACCGCCGACTGGCTGACCGCCATGGGCGTCCTCATGGCCGGCGCCGCCGCGGTCGCCATCGCCAACGGCGCGCTCGACCTGGGCCTGCTGCTCCTCGTGCTCACCGCCCTGCCCGACGCCCTCGACGGCGCGGTGGCCAAGGCCTCCGGCACGGCGGGCCCCCGTGGCGCGTACTTCGACTCGGTCATGGACCGCGCCAGCGACGCGCTGCTGCTCGGCGGCGTGGCCTGGTACCTGCTCGACACCGATCCCGGCAGCAAGGTCGCCCTGCTCCCCATGGCGGTGCTGGGCGCTTCGTTCCTGGTCTCCTACCAGCGGGCCAAGGCCGACTCGCTCGGCCTCGACGCCCGCGGCGGGCTCATGGAACGCGCCGAGCGCACGATCGTGCTGGCCTTCGGCCTGCTGTTCGACTCGCTGCTCGTGCCGGTCCTCTGGGTGATGCTCGTGCTGACCCTCTTCACCGCCGGCCAGCGCTTCGTGAAGGTCTGGCGCCAGGCCAGCGCGGAGCGCCCCAAGCCCGAGCCGTTCCTCGACCGCACCCGCCGGCGCAACCGCCGCACCGCGCGCCCGATCGCCCAGACCTGGCGGGCGCGGGCCCGCGAGCGCGCCGAGAACCGCCGCCAGTCGCCCCGCTAGCGGTGGCCGATCGGGCGCTCACGGCCTACCGGCTGGGCGCGGGGATCGCGCGTTCCCTCCCGGGCCCGGTGGCGTCCGCCGCGGCGCGGGCCGCGAGCGTCGGCGCGGCCCAGGGCATGCGCGAGCGACGCCTCCTGGTCGAGCGCAACCTGCGGCGCGCCTCCGGGCGGGACCTGCGGGGTGTGGCGCTCCGCGCCGCGGTGCAGCGCACCTTCGAGTCCTACGGGCGCTACTGGATGGAGTCGTTCCGGCTCCCGGGCATGTCGCGCGAAGAGGTCGACGCCGGTCTCACCTACGAGGGCTTCGAGCACATCGAGAAGGCGCGGGCCGACGGCCACGGCCCCCTCATGGCCATCCCGCACCTCGGCGGCTGGGAGTGGGCGGCGTTCTGGCTGACCCTCGTGGCCGACATCCCGGTCACGGCGGTGGTCGAGCCCATCGAGCCCCCGGAGCTGTTCGAGTGGTTCGTCGAGTTCCGCCGCTCGCTCGGGATGAACGTCGTGCCGCTGGGCCCGAAGGCGGGGTCGGAGGTGGTCAAGGGCGTGAAGGCCCGCCACGTCGTCTGCCTGCTGTCGGACCGGGACATCCAGGGCGGCGGCATCGAGGTCGAGTTCTTCGGCGAGCGCACCACGCTGCCGGGCGGCCCCGCCACCCTCGCGCTGCGCACGGGCGCGCCGATCCTGCCGTGCGCGGTCTACAACCGGGGCAAGGGCCACCACTGCGTGATCCGTGAGCCGGTCCCGGTCGAGCGGCGGGGGTCGCTCCGTGAGGACGTGACCCGCATCACCCAGCTCGTCGCCACCGAGCTCGAGGCCCTCATCCGGGCCGAGCCCGAGCAGTGGCACCTGATGGCGCCGAACTGGCCGAGCGACTGGGCGGCGCTGCGGGCGGCGGGCCTGGCCCCGCCGGAAGGCGCCCCGACCGACGGGCACTAGCCTCGCCAGGTGCGCGTCGGGCTGATCTGTCCCTACAGCCTCACCGTCCCCGGCGG
This sequence comes from Acidimicrobiales bacterium, assembly GCA_041908445.1. Lineage (GTDB taxonomy): Bacteria > Actinomycetota > Acidimicrobiia > Acidimicrobiales > DATDAH01 > JAEUJM01. The sequence goes on from JAYRFK010000008.1 coordinate 167,954, forward strand.
CGTCCAGGGGCAGGTGCTGGGCCTCGCCCGGTCGCTGCGCGCCCAGGGCCACGACACCCGCGTCCTCGGCCCGTGTGACGGCCCGCCACCCGACCCGGGGGTGACGCCGCTGGGCAACAGCGTCCCCACCTCCGCCAACGGGTCCGTCGCGCCCCTCGCGCCGGACCCGTCGGCGCAGCTGCGGACGATCCGCGCGCTGCGCGACGAGGCCTTCGACGTGCTGCACGTGCACGAGCCGATGTGCCCCGGCCCGACCATGACCTCCCTGCTGTTCAAGAGCGCGCCGCTGGTCGGCACCTTCCACGCCGCCGGCGTGAGCTTCGGCTACAAGTGGCTGCGCCCGGGGCCCCAGTGGCTCGCCAAGCGCCTCGACCGACGGTGCGCCGTCTCCGAGGACGCCCGCCGGCTGGCCGCCTCGTCGATCGGGGGCGAGTACACGATGGTCTTCAACGGGGTGGAGCTCGACCACTTCGGACGCGCCGAGCCGTGGCCCACCGAGGGGCCCACGATCCTGTTCGTCGGCCGCCACGAGCCCCGCAAGGGCCTCGAGGTCCTCCTCGACGCGTTCGCCGAGCTGCCCCCCGAGGTGCGGCTGTGGATCGGCAGCGACGGGCCCGAGACGGAGCGACTGCGGGCGAAGGCGGCGGGCGACCCCCGCATCGAGTGGTTGGGCCGCATCTCCGACGACGAGAAGGCCTCGCGCCTGCGCGGGGCCGACGTGTTCTGCGCACCGTCGCTCCGGGGCGAGTCCTTCGGCGTGGTCCTGCTCGAGGCCATGGCCGCGGGGTGCGCCATCGTCGCCTCGGAGCTGCCGGGCTACGCCAACGTGGCCCGTGCCGGCCAGGACGCGCTGCTCGTGCCCCCGGGTGACGCCGGCGCCCTCGCGGCGGCGCTCCTCCGGGCCCTCGAGGAGCCCGACACCGCGGCCGCGCTCGTCGCGTCGGGCGCCGGGCGCGCCGCCGGGTTCTCGATGGACCACCTCGCGGAGCGCTACGTCGACATCTACCGGTCGGTGCTCTGACGCCCCACTGTCCGGCCCATCCGGGGGTCGCGGCCCTAAGATGGCCGCGCTGCCGGTGGGTGCGCCGGCCCCCGCCTCCAAGGAGACGACATGACCGCAGTCCTCATCATCGTCGGGATCGTCGTGCTGCTCGCGATCTTCCTGATGGTCCTCTACAACGGCCTCGTCAAGCTGCGGAACCGCATCGAGAACGCGTGGGCGCAGATCGACGTGCAGCTGAAGCGCCGCTACGACCTCATCCCGAACCTGGTGGAGACGGTCAAGGGCTACGCCAGCCACGAGCGCGAGACCCTCGAGGCCGTCACCCAGGCCCGCAACATGGCGGTCAGCGCCGACGGGCCGCACGCGCAGGCCGAGGCCGAGAACGTGCTGAGCGGTGCCCTCAAGTCGCTGTTCGCCGTGTCGGAGGCCTATCCCGACCTCAAGGCGAATCAGAACTTCCTGAACCTGCAGGAGGAGCTGACCGGCACCGAGGGCCGGATCGCCTACGCGCGGCAGTTCTACAACGACTCCGTCTTCAAGTACAACACCAAGATCCAGACCTTCCCGGCCGTGCTGATCGCCGGGATGTTCCGCTTCACCGCCCGGGAGTACTTCGAGGCCGAGGACGTCGCACGCGACAACGTGCAGGTGTCGTTCGGCAACGATGCTCCGGCCGCCCCGCCGGCCGCTCCCGCCGCCCCGACGGCGCCGCCCGCGGCCCCGCCGACGGCTCCCGGCGCCCCGTCCTGATCCGGCACCCCGTCCTGATCCCGAGCCCCACCGGCCGTCCCGGCCCGCGACCGCGTCGCGTGCCCGGGCGGCCATCCTGGTAGCCCGCCATGCCCATGTACGACCAGGTCACCTCCAACAAGCGCCGCTCCGCGGTGCTGATCGCGGTGTTCGTCCTCTTCGTCGCCCTCGTCTGCGCGGCGTTCACCTACCTCCTGCAGTGGGGGCCGGTGGGCATCGTCATCGCCTTCCTCGTGGCCGGCGTCTCCGCCTTCGTCAGCTACTGGAAGTCCGACTCGGTGGCCCTGGCCATGAGCCGGGCGCAGCCGGCGACCATCGAGCAGTACCCCCGGCTGCACAACCTGGTGGAGGGCCTCTGCATCGCCAGCGGGCTCGAGAAGCCGCGGCTCTACATCATCAACGACCCGGCGCCGAACGCGTTCGCCACCGGGCGCAACCCCAAGCACGCCGCCATCGCCGTGACCACGGGGCTGCTCGAGAAGATGAACCGCATCGAGCTCGAGGGCGTGCTGGCCCACGAGCTCAGCCACGTGAAGAACGACGACATCCTGGTCTCCACCCTCGCGGTGACCATGGTGGGCGTGGTCGCCCTGCTCGCCGACATCGGTGTGCGGATGCTGTGGTTCGGCGGCGGCCGCAACCGCAACAACAACGACGGCGGGAACATCGTCTTCCTCGTGCTGGCCGCGATGGCCCTCGTGCTGCTCGTGCTGTCGCCGATCATCGCCCGCCTGATGCAGTTCGCCGTGTCCCGGCGTCGGGAGGCGCTGGCCGACATGTCGGGCGTCGAGATGACCCGCTACCCGCCGGGGCTGATCTCGGCCCTCGAGAAGCTGCGCGACGACCAGACCGTCGTGCACAGCGCCTCGCGCGCGACCGCCCACCTCTGGATCGAGTCGCCGCTGGCCCGCACGCCGGAGGAGGGGAAGATGTCGAAGCTGAACCGCATGTTCGACACGCACCCCCCGCTCGACGAGCGCATCGCCGCCCTCCAGGAGCTCTGAGCCCGATGTCGTCCCGTCGTACCCGTGCGCGCGCCCTCGCGGCCCTCGTGGCGTTCGCGCTCGTCGCCCTGGCGGCGTCGTGCGCCAAGAACGTCGACGACCCCGAGGCCGGCCCCGAGCCGACCACGACGTCGACCACCGCGGCACCGCTCGGCCCGACCTACCCCTTGACCGGCCTGCCGAGCGACGACGAGGCCCGCCGCACGCGCCCCGCGCTGGTCGTGAAGATCGACAACAACATCGGCGCCCGCCCGCCCGTGGGCATCAACCAGGCCGACGTCGTCTACGAGGAGGAGATCGAGGCGGGCTACACCCGCTTCGCCGCCGTCTTCCACAGCCAGGACGCCGACCCCGTCGGGCCGATCCGCTCGGCCCGCATCTCCGACATCGCGCTGCTGGGCAACCTGAACCGGCCGATGCTGGCGTGGTCGGGGGCGAACGCGGTCACCGCCTCGGCCATCCGCAATGCCGACCTCGTCGACGTGGGCTTCGACGCGCAGACCGACGAGTACGACCGCGCGAACAACCGGCCGGCGCCCTCGAACCTCTTCGCCACCACGACCGGCCTGTACGAGCACGCCGGCGATGCCCGCTTCGCCCCGGCGCTGTTCCAGTACCGGACCGCGGAGGCGGCCGCCGCCACGACGACGACCGCCGCCACGGCCGACGCCGGCGCGGGCACCACCGCCACGACGACGGTCGCCGGCGACGGGGTGCCCACGGCGGGCGGGCGGGTGGCGTTCCGCTCACGCGACATCGCCTACGTCTGGGACGCCGGGCGCGCCGGGTGGATCCGCTTCCAGGACGGCACGCCGTACGCCGACGACCAGGCCCAGCTGGTGGCACCCACCAACGTCGTGTTCCTCTACATCGACTACCTGTGCTGCCCGACCGTCCCGGGCACCCCGGAGGCCCAGACCGTGGGCGAAGGTGACGCCGCGGTCTTCACCGACGGCCGCTTCATCGACGCCCGCTGGTCCCGCCCCACCGGCGCCGACGTCTGGAACCTCACCGACAAGGCCACGGGCCAGCCGATCCTGCTGACCCCGGGCCGCACCTGGGTCGAGCTGGCCAACCCGGGCACCGGCAGCTTCGTCGAGCAGGCCGAGGCCGACCAGCTCCTCGCCGCCGCGGCCCAGCCCCTCGAGCTGGAGCTCCCGCCCCCCGAGTTCGGCTGAGCGGGGCCCGACCCGCTCGCCCCGGATCTCGATCGCCGGGACCGGGGGCAGCGCTCCTAGAATCGGGGGCATGGCTGAGAACGAAGGAACCGTCGGGCGCGAGACCGGCACCATGCGGGTCAAGCGGGGCCTGGCCGAGATGCTCAAGGGCGGCGTCATCATGGACGTGGTCGACCCCGAGCAGGCCAAGATCGCCGAGGACGCCGGCGCCACGGCGGTGATGGCCCTGGAGCGGGTGCCCTCCGACATCCGCCGCGACGGCGGCGTGGCCCGCATGAGCGACCCCGAGATGATCGAGGGCATCAAGGCCGCGGTGACCATCCCCGTGATGGCCAAGGCCCGCATCGGCCACTTCGCCGAGGCCCAGATCCTGCAGGCGCTCGGCGTCGACTACATCGACGAGAGCGAGGTGCTCACCCCGGCGGACGAGGCCCACCACATCGACAAGTGGGCCTTCACGGTTCCCTTCGTGTGCGGGGCGACGAACCTCGGCGAGGCCCTGCGTCGCATCAGCGAGGGTGCCTGCATGATCCGCTCGAAGGGCGAGGCGGGCACCGGCAACATCGTCGAGGCCGTGCGCCACCTGCGCTCGATCCTCGGCGACATCCGCAAGATCACCCAGGCCGACTCGGCCGAGCTCTACGACTGGGCCAAGCAGCTGCAGTCGCCCATCGGGCTCGTGCAGGAGGTCGCCGAGACCGGCACCTTGCCGGTGCCGATGTTCTGCGCCGGCGGCATCGCCACGCCCGCCGACGCCGCCCTCGTCATGCAGCTCGGCGCCGAGGCGGTGTTCGTGGGCTCGGGCATCTTCAAGAGCGACCAGCCGGCGGTGATGGCCAAGGCCATCGTCGAGGCGACGACCAACTACCAGGACGCCGACATCCTGGCCAAGGTCAGCCGGGGGCTCGGGGCGGCCATGCCCGGCCTCGAGATGGACAGCCTCGAGACCAAGCTCGCCGATCGCGGGTGGTAGCCGCGCCCGGCGACGAGGGGCGCCCCTCCGGGCCGCCCCTCGTCGGCGTGCTGGCGTTGCAGGGGGCGTCGGCGCTGCACCTGGAAGCGTTGCGCGCCCTCGGGGCGGAGGCGGTCGAGGTGCGCACGCCCGAGGAGCTGGCGGGGGTCGACGCGCTCGTGCTGCCGGGCGGTGAGTCCACGACGATCTCGATGATGCTCGAGCGCAACGAGCTGTTCGAGCCTCTCGCCGAGCGCCTGGCCGCCGGCATGCCCGCCTTCGGCACCTGCGCCGGGATGATCCTCCTGGCCGATGGCGTGCTGGACGGCCGGTCCGACCAGCGCAGCTTCGCGGCCATCGACGTGGACGTGCGCCGCAACGCCTTCGGTCGCCAGGTCGACTCCTTCGAGGCCGACCTCGACGTCGAGGGCCTCGAGGGCGGGCCGTTCCCGGCGGTGTTCATCCGCGCGCCGGTCATCGAGCGCGCCGGCGAGGGCGTCGAGGTCCTCGCCGAGGTCGACGACCGCCCGGTGCTGTGCCGTCAGGGCCCCGTGATGGTGGCGGCGTTCCACCCGGAGCTGTCCGACGACCTCAGACTCCACCGCGCCTTCCTCGAGCGCGTATCGTCGCCACGCCCGGCGGGGGCCGTGGCGGCCCCGACCGACTGATCTCTCCACCCGACCGACCCGGGAGCACCCCAGATGTCCGGACACTCCAAGTGGGCCACCATCAAGCACAAGAAGGGCGCCGCCGACAAGGCCCGCGGCAAGCTCTTCGCCAAGCTGATCCGCCAGGTCGAGGTGGCCGCCCGTGAGGGCGGTGGCGACCTGGACTCCAACGCCACGCTGCGCACGATGTACCAGAAGGCGCGGGACGCCTCGGTGCCGCTCGACACCATCGAGCGGGCCATCAAGCGGGGCACCGGCGACCTCGAGGGCGTGGTCTACGAGTCGGTGACCTACGAGGGCTACGCGCCCCACGGCGTGGCCCTGCTCATCGACGTGCTCACCGACAACCGCAACCGCACCGGCTCCGAGGTGCGCAGCCTGTTCAGCCGCAACGGCGGCAGCCTGGCCGAGCCGGGGGCGGTCGCCTGGCAGTTCGAGCGCAAGGGCGTGGTGATCCTGCCCCGCACGGTCGAGGAGGACACGCTCATGGAGGTCGCGCTCGAGGCCGGCGCCGAGGACATCGTCGACGAGGGCGACACCTGGCGGGTCACGTCGGGCCCGTCCGAGCTCGCGGCCGTGCGGGCCGCGCTCGAGGAGGCGGGCATCGCGTTCGACTCCGCCGACTCGACCATGATCCCCACGAGCACGGTGCCACTCGACAGCGCCGACGCGGCCAAGGCGGTGCTGCGCCTCATCGACGCCCTCGACGACCTCGACGACGTCCAGGACGTCTACGCGAACTTCGACATCCCCGACGACCTCCTCACCGCCCTCGAGGCCTGATCCGCGGGTCGCCCACGCCAGGGCCGTGTGTGACGGGCGTGGACGTCTACGCGGCCAATCGTCTGCATCCCCGACGCCATCCTCGAGGCCGTCGAGGGCTGATCTCGCCGGCGGCGTCGGTCACGCCGGCGCGGTGGCCACCTTCCAGACCGGGAGGGGCTGGCGGAGGCCCTTGAGGTCGACCTCGCCGAGGTAGGCGAGGGGGAAGTCGCCGGGCAGGCGATCGCGCGTGCCGGGGCCGAGCACGATCTCGCCGGGCGCCCCGATGCCCTCGAGGCGGGCGGCCACGTTCACGGTGTTGCCCAGCACCGTGTAGTCGACCCGGCGGCTGCTGCCCACGTCGCCCACCACGACGGGGCCGCTGTTCAGGGCGATGCGGACCTCCACCGGCCGGGCGCCCTCGCCGACGCGGGCCTGGTTCCAGCCCACGACCCGGTGGCGCAGGTCGAGCGCGGCCCGCAGCGCCTGTTCAGCGTGGTCGTGGGCCGGGACCGGCGCGCCGAAGAAGGCCATGACCGCGTCGCCGATGAACTTGTCGAGGGTGCCGCCGTGGGCGAACACGGCCTCGACCGCCTCGGTGAAGAACCCGTCGAGCAGCCGGGCCAGGCCGTCGGGGGTGAGCTCCTGGGACAGGCTGGTGAAGCCCACGAGGTCGGCGAACAGGACGGTCACGTCGGCCTGGCGCAGGCGGGCGGCGCCGTCGGCCCCGTCCTGGGTGGCCAGGGCCTCGATCATGGCGGGGGAGTGGTAGCGCTCCAGGTGGCGCCGGGCCTCGCGCTCGCGCTCGGCCTCCTGGGCGTGGTGCAGCGCCCGGACGGCGATGGCGAGGTTGTTGGCCATGGCCGTGAGCAGGTCGAGCGCCGACCCCGTGAAGTTGCCGGTCGTGAGCAGCGAGTCGACGTAGATGACGCCGGCCACCTCGTCGCCCGTCCACAACGGCGCGCAGAGGGCGGCGCGGATGTGGTGGGCCATCATCGACCGGCTCGCCAAACGGGCGTCGAGGGTGACGTCGCCGGTGCTGAGCGCGACCCGCTCGTCGAGCACGCGACGGACGATGCTCCAGGCGATCGGCAGGTCGCCCTCTGGGTGCTCGACGCGGTCGCGGATGCGGGCCACGCGGTGGCGCAGCTCGCCGTCCTCGTCGGCCAACAGGACCCAGCCGCGGTCGATCGGCAGGGCCGCGAACGCGGCATCGAGGGTGCGCCGGGCCGCCTCGTCCTCGTCCGCCGCGGTGCGCAGGTCGGCGGCCAGCCGGGTCAGGTGGCCGACCGCCAGCGCGGTGAAGGCGTGGTCATCGGGGGCCGCCGGGGTCGCGGCGGTGCCGGCGGGGGCGACGGTGCCGGGCACCGGCGGCGGCGTCGTGGCCAGGCCGGCGGGGTCGAACCCCATCGACGTGGCGAAGTCGTCGATGGTGCGCACGAGGGACGCCGCGGGCGTCCACGGCCCGTCGGCGGCGGCGCCGTCCGCAGCGTCGGCGTCCTCGACGGCGGTGTCCTCCGGCGGCGGTGGCTCGGCGTCAGCGGGTGGATCGGCACCCTCGACCCGGAACTCGACGGTGCCGATGGTGACCACGTCGCCGGCGCCGAGATCCACCTCGTCCGCCACCAGTCCGTTCACGAGCACCCCGTAGCGGCTCTCCAGGTCGCGGATCCACCAGCGGTCGCCTTCGTGGAGGACGACGGCGTGGTGGCTCGAGGTCACCCGGTCGGTGAGCACCACGTCGTTGTCGGGGTCGCGCCCGAGTGTGGTCTCGGCGCGGTCGAGCACGATGCGGTGCTCGACCCCGTCGATCACCCCCTGCAGCGCCAACACGGCGTCAGCGTAGGTGCGCGCGTCGACGCCCCGCGGACGGCGTCGGGGCCGGGTGGGGTCGGCTAGATGCCGTCAGCGACGCCGAGGAGCCGGGCGCGGGTCACGGCCCGCATGCCCCGGGTGAGGCCCAGGAGGGCGATGATCCACGCCACCGCGCCGATCCAGACCGACGCCGAGCCCGCCCCGAAGAGGGCACCGGTCGACTGGCTGTAGGCGACCATGATCAGCGGCAGGGTCACCAGGCCGGAGGCCTGCTGGGCGGCGGCGGTGCTCTTGACCCGGGCGGAGAGCCGCAGCACGAGCGACAGGGTCAGGGCCAGGAACGGGGGCACGACCCAGAGCATCAGGATCCACCACTGCTTCGTCGGGAAGAACCAGCCGCCGACCTCGGGGCCGACGATGAGGTTCACCACGAGCGAGTACACGCCGAAGCCCACCAGGGTCGTGAGGTAGCCCGGGATGAGGCTGGCGATGAGCTTGCCGAGGTAGATCTCCTTCACGTCGGCGGGGGAGTGGGCGAGGAACTCGCCGGTGCCCCGCTCGCGCTCGCCGACGATGGTGGCGGCGCCGACCGCGGTGGAGATGGTCAGGGGGACGACCACCGCGACCGGTGCGAAGAGGTACACGGCCATGGCGTAGGACGAGCGGCCGGCGGGGCTGTCGCCCTGGATGGCCTGCTGCGCCTGCTGGGGGAGCACCTCGAGCGCGTTGGACAGCTGCTGCACGGCGTTGATGTCGCCGACCCGGGTGATGGCGAGCAGCAGGATCGTCGGGACCACGAAGAAGAAGATCGACCCGAGGATGCCCATGGGCATCCAGAAGTCCTTGGCCTGGATGAGCTGGCGCAGGTCGGTGCGGGCGACCGTGCGGACGCGACCCCAGTTCATGCCGCCACCTCCTCGGTGCCGGTCGTGCCGTGGCCCTGCTTCTCGGAGAAGGCGTGGCGGCCGTCGCGGACGGCGAAGTAGAGGTCCTCGAGCGAGGGGACGTGCGGCTCCACCCGGGTGACCCGCACGCCGGCCTGGGCGAGGGCGAACACGACCTCGGGGACCCGGGCCAGGTCGTCGAGCTGCACGGTGGCGCCGCCGGCGCCCGAGCCCGAGGCGGCGAGGCCCCGGTCGTCGCGCTCGTAGGTGACCACGCCGTCCAGGCCGGCGACGAGGTCGAGGCCGGCGGGGTCCTCGGCGTCGAGCCGCACCACGAGGTGCGGCCAGAACCGCTTGGTGAGCTCGTCGGGGGAGCCGGCGATCAGGTCGGTGCCACCGTCGAGGACGACGACCTTCTCCGCGAGGCCCTCGGCCTCGAGGAGCAGGTGGGTGCACATGATGACGGTGGAGCCCGTGTCGGCCATCTCGCGGATGAGCTCGAGCACGGCGTGCGAGGACTCGGGGTCGAGGCCGGAGGTGGGCTCGTCGAAGAGCAGCAGGTCGGGGCCGTGCATGACCGACCGGGCCAGCGCCAGGCGGGTCTTCATGCCCGTGGAGTAGCCGCCCACCTGCTGGTCGAGGGCGTCGTCGATCCCGAACCGGGCGGCCGACTCGCGGATCGCCGTCGCCGCGGCGTCACCGCGGCCCAACCCGTAGAGCTCGGCGGCGTAGCCGAGGTTGTCCCACCCGCTGAGCCGGTCGTAGAGGGCGGGCTTGGCCGACACCACGCCGCAGCGGGTGCGCACCGCCTCGCCGTCGACCGTCGGGTCGAGGCCGAACACCCGCACCTCGCCCTCGTCGGGGTTCAGCGCGCCCGTGATCATGCGGATCGCGGTGGTCTTCCCGGCCCCGTTGGGGCCGAGCAGGACGGTGATGCTGTGCGCCGGGGCGACCAGGGTCAGGTCGTCGAGGGCCCTCACCTCGCCGAAGCCCCGAGAGACCGAGCGCAGCTCGACGGCGGGGCCCGACCCGGTGGCGTCGGGGGGTGTGGCGTCGGAGGTCACGGGGGTTCCATCGGCACGCCGGTACGGGGCTGTAGCCGGAGGGGTCCGCCACCGGTGGGCGCGGGGCCGGTAGCCTTGCAAACGTATGTTCGTACTCGGGATCGACCCCGGCCTGTCCCGCTGCGGCTACGGGTGCGTCGAGGCGCGCCCCGAGGGCCCGCGGGCGGTGGCCATCGGCGTGATCACCACACCACCGACCGATCCGCTGCCCGAGCGCCTCGCCGAGCTCCAGGGCGAGCTGCGGGCGCTGCTGGCCGAGCTCCGCCCCGACACGGTGGCGGTCGAGCGGGTGTTCTTCCAGGTCAACGTCCGCACCGCGATGTCGGTCGGCCAGGCCAGCGGCCTGGCCATGGCCGAGGCGGTGGCGGCCGGGTGCGAGGTCGTGCAGTACACCCCGAACCAGGTGAAGGAGGCGGTGGCCGGCCACGGCGCCGCGGACAAGGAGCAGGTGCAGACGATGGTCCAGACGCTGCTCGGGCTGGCGGCGCCGCCCCGGCCCGCCGACGCCGCCGACGCCGCGGCGCTCGCACTGTGCCACCTCGCCCACGAGCCCACCCGGCGGGCGGTCGCCCGGGCCTCCCGATGATCGGGTCGCTGCGGGGCACCCTGCTCGACCGCGGCGTCGGGGGGGCGGAGCTGCTCGTCGAGGTCGCCGGCGTCGGGTACCGGGTCACGGTGGCCCCCGCCACCGCGGTCGCGGTGGGTGAGGTCGGTGACGAGGTGTTCCTGCACGTCCACCACCACTTCCGCGAGGACGACCAGACGCTCTACGGCTTCCCCACCCGCGAGGAGCGGGTCTGCTTCGAGGCGCTGCTGGGCGCCCACGGGGTCGGCCCCGCCCTGGCCCTCGCGATCCTGTCGGTCCACGACCCGGCTGGCCTCCAGCAGGTGCTGGCCGACGACGACCTCGACGCGCTCTGCCTCGTCCCGGGCGTGGGCCGCAAGACCGCCACCCGCCTGCTCATGGAGCTCAAGTCCCGCCTCGACCTCGGCGACCTCGACCTCACCCGGCTCGAGGGCGGTGGCGAGGCGGCCCCGACCTCCTCGCGCAAGGACGTGCACGACGCCCTCGAGGGGCTGGGCTACGGCCCCGACGAGATCCGCGAGGTCCTCCGGGACCTCCCGCAGGAGGGTGACTCCTCGCTGCTGCTGCGCCTCGCCCTCCAGCGCCTGGCGGTCGCCCGCACGTGAGGGAGGAGCTGCTGGCGCCGCAGGCCACCGAGGAGGACGTCGCCGACGAGGTCGGGCTGCGCCCGCGCACGCTCGACGAGTTCGTCGGCCAACGCGAGCTGAAGGAGCGCCTCCACGTCATCCTCGAAGCCGCCCGCAAGCGGGGCCAGGCCGCCGACCACCTCCTCTTCGCCGGCCCGCCCGGCCTCGGCAAGACCACGCTGTCGGGCATCGTCGCCACCGAGATGGGGGTGGGGATGCACGTCACCTCCGGACCGGCCCTCGAGCGGGCGGGCGACCTCGCCGCCATCCTCACCAAGCTCGAGGAGGGCGACGTCCTCTTCATCGACGAGATCCACCGGCTCTCACGCGCCGTCGAAGAGGTGCTCTACCCGGCCATGGAGGACTTCCAGCTCGACATCGTGCTGGGCAAGGGTCCCGCGGCCCGGTCCATCCGGCTCGACCTGCCCCGCTTCACGCTCGTGGGCGCCACCACCCGCACGGGGCTCATCACCGGGCCGCTCCGCGACCGCTTCGGCCTCGTGGCCCGGCTCGACTACTACGACGCCGAGGACCTCGACGCCATCGTCGGGCGCACCGCCGAGATCCTCGGGGTGCCCATCGACGCCGACGGCCGGCACGAGATCGCCACCCGCTCCCGGGGCACCCCGCGCATCGCCAACCGCCTCCTGCGCCGGGTGCGCGACTTCGCCGAGGTGCGGGCCGACGGCGCCATCGACGCCGCCACCGCCCACGACGGCCTGGCGCTGTTCGGCGTGGACGACCTCGGCCTCGACAAGGTCGACCGGGCCATCCTCACCGCCATCTGCGGGCACTTCGGCGGCGGCCCGGTGGGCCTCAAGACCCTCGCCATCAGCGTCGGCGAGCCCACCGAGACCGTCGAGGACGTCTACGAGCCGTTCCTCATCCAGCAGGGCCTGCTCATGCGCACGCCCCAGGGGCGCACCGTCACCCCGGCCGCCTGGCGCCACCTCGGGCTGGCCGTGCCCCCACCGTCGCGCACGGGCGCGCCGCCGCCGGGGCTCTTCGACGACGGACCGCCGCTGTAGCCTCGGCGTCCTGCACATCGACTTCAACAGCTCAACGGGCCCCAGCCTGGGGGTCGAGGTCGAGTACGAGCTCGTCGACCGCGACACCCGCCAGCTCTCCAGCGCCGCCTCGGCGATCCTGGACGAGATCGGCGCGGGCCACCCCGGGGGTGAGCACCCCAAGGCCAAGCACGAGCTGTTCGAGTGCACGATCGAGGTCATCACCGGGATCTGCCAGACGGTCGCCGAGGCCAAGGTCGACCTGAGCGGCACCCTCGCCGAGGTCCAGCGCTGCGCCGATGCCCGGGGCCTTGCCCTGGTCTGCTCGGGCACCCATCCCTTCTCGGACTGGCGGGACCAGACCGTCACCGACAACGCCCGCTACCACACCCTCATGGACGAGATGGCGTGGATGGCCCAGCGCCTGCAGATCTTCGGCGTCCACTTCCACGTCGGGGTGCGCTCGCCGGAGAAGGCGGTGGCGATCGCCAACGCCCTCGCCGGCTACATCCCCCACCTGCTGGCCCTCTCCGCCTCGAGCCCGTACTCCGAGGGCCACGACACCGGCCTCGCCTCGAGTCGGAGCAAGATCTTCGAGGGCCTCCCCACCGCCGGCCTCCCCGAGCAGATCGCCGACTGGCAGGAGTTCGAGCAGTTCATGGAGACGCTGGTGTCGGCCGAGGCCATCGGCACGGTCCGCGAGGTCTGGTGGGACATCCGCCCCCACCCGGACTTCGGCACCGTGGAGCTGCGCATGTGCGACGGCATCCCGACGCTCCGCGAGGTCGCGGCGCTGGCCGCGCTGGCCCAGTCCCTCGTGCACTGGTTCGACACGATGCACGACCGCGGCTACCAACTGCCTGTGCACCGCGAATGGGTCCTGCGGCAGAACAAGTGGCGAGCGGCCCGCCACGGCCTCGAGGCCTCGCTCATCATCGACGACGAGGGCTCGACCCGCCCGGTGAAGGAGGTCATCGCCGAGCTGCTCGACGAGCTGCACCCCATCGCCACCCGCCTGGGCTGCACCGACGAGCTCAAGGACGTCCACCAGATCCTCGACCGGGGCGCGAGCTACGAGCGTCAACGTCGGGTGTACGCCGAGCAGGGCTCGCTCGTCGCGGTGGTCGACGCCCTCGCCCACGAGCTCGTCACCGACGAGCCGGGAGCCCGCCCGTGAGCTACGACCCCGCCCACCTCGACGAGCGCCTCGACAAGTTCCTCGCGGCCCACGAGGACGAGCTCGTCGCCTTCCGGCGCCAGCTCCACGCCCACCCCGAGCTGTCCTGGGAGGAGCACCAGACCACCGCGCTGCTGCACTCGCGGCTGGCGGTGGCCGACCTCGAGCCCCAGCCACTCGAGACCGAGACCGGCCTCGTGCTCGACCTCGGCGACCCCGGGGCCGGGCCGACGGTCGCGCTCCGGGCCGACATCGACGCCCTGCCGCTCGACGACGAGAAGGACGTGCCCTACCGCAGCACCGTGCCCGGCGTGTGCCATGCCTGCGGCCACGACGTGCACACCACGATCCTCCTCGGGGCCACGCTCCTGCTCGCCGAGCTCCTGCCCGACCTCGACCCCGCGGGTCGTGTGCGCCTGCTCTTCCAGCCCGCCGAGGAGGCCATGCCCGGCGGCGCCGACCGCCTGGCGCCGACCGCGGTCATGGACGACGTCGACGTCATCTACGCGCTCCACTGCGACCCCTCGCTCGACGTCGGCAAGGTCGGCATGCGGGTGGGCCCGATCACCGCGGCCGCCGACCGCATCACCATCCGCCTCCACGGCCCCGGCGGCCACACCGCCCGGCCCCACCTCACCGCCGACCTCGTGCACATCGCCGGGCGCATCATCTGCGACCTGCCCGCCGGCTTCACCAAGCTCACCGACCTGCGCGACGCTCCGACCCTGGTGTTCGGCATGGTGCAGAGCGGCCACGCCCCCAATGTGATCCCGTCCACGGCGGTCCTCGGGGCGACCCTGCGCTCGCAGGGGCGGGGCACGTGGGACGACGCCCCCGAGATCGTCGAGCGCCTCCTCGCCTCGATCATCGACCCCTTCGGCGCCACCTGGGAGATGGACTACGTCCGCGGCTCCCCGCCGACGGACAACGACGCCCGCGCCACCGGGGTGTTCGCGGACGCGGCGCGCGCGGCCCTCGGCCCCGACGCGGTCGTCCCGACCGCCCAGAGCGTGGGCAACGAGGACTTCTCCTGGCTGCTCGAGCGCGCCCCCGGCTCGTACGCCCGCCTCGGCGTGCGCCCGCCGGCGGCCACCGAGCGCCGCGACCTGCACGCCAGCACCTTCGACGTGGACGAGTCGGCCATCGGCCTCGGGGTGCGGTTGCTCACCCACACCGCCCTGCAGGCCCTCGATGCGTACGGGGATGCCTGACCCCGAGACGTCGATCCGCGCGTTCGACTACGACCTGCCGCCCGAGGCCATCGCCCAGCAGCCGATCGAGCCCCGGGACGCGGCGCGCCTGCTCGTCGACGCCGGCCCGGGGGCGCCGCCGGCGCACCGCCACGTGCGCGACCTGCCCGAGCTGGTGGGCCCCGGTGACCTCCTCGTCGTGAACGACACCCGGGTGCGCCCGGCACGCCTGCGCCTGCGCAAGCCCACCGGTGGCCTCGTCGAGGTGCTGCTGCTCGACGAGGAGGACGACGGCGGCGCGTGGCAGGCCCTGGTGCGGCCCGGGCGCCGGGTGCCGCCGGGCACGGCCCTGCACCACCCGGACCGGCCGGGCCTCGAGCTCGTGGCCGTCGAGGAGGTGCTGGGGGAGGGTCGCCGGCGGGTCCGCCTGCTGCGGCCCGAGACCGAGGTGCTCGCCGTGGGCGAGGTGCCCCTGCCGCCGTACGTGCACGAGCGCCTGGACGACCCCGAGCGCTACCAGACCGTGTACGGCGACCGGCCGTCGTCGGTGGCGGCGCCGACGGCGGGCCTGCACCTCACCGAGGAGGTGCTCGAGCGCTGCCGCGCCGCCGGCGCCGAGATCGCCCGGGTGGAGCTGTCCGTGGGCCTCGGCACGTTCCGGCCCATCACGGTCGACGACGTGACCGACCACCGCGTCCACCGCGAGCGCTACCGGGTGCCCGAGGCGACCATGGCCGCGTGCGCCGCCGCCGAGCGGGTCGTGGCCATCGGCACGACGACGCTGCGGGCGCTGGAGAGCGCGGCCGGCTCGGGGCGACTGGCGGGCACCACCGACCTCTACGTCCGGCGGGGGCACCCCTTCGCCGTGGTCGGCGCCCTGCTGACCAACTTCCACGTCCCGCGGTCGTCGCTGCTGGTGCTGGTGGACGCGTTCGTCGGCCCCCGGTGGCGGGCGCTCTACGCCGAGGCCCTGGGGGAGGGCTACCGGTTCCTGTCGTTCGGCGACGCCATGTTCCTGTCCGGGCCGCCCCTCGGCGGAGGCGGGCGATGAGCCTGTACCTCGAGGTCGACGCCACCGACGGGCGGGCCCGCACCGGCACCATCCGCACCGCCCGGGGCCTGATCGAGACCCCCTGCTTCATGCCGGTCGGCACCCGGGGCGCCGTGCGCCTCCTCGACAGCGCCGACCTCGACGGCCTGGGCGCCCAGGTCGTGCTCGCCAACGCCTACCACCTCATGCTGCGGCCGGGCGCCGACGTGGTGGCCGAGCTGGGGGGCCTGCACCGCTTCACCGGCTGGGACGGGCACGTCCTCACCGACTCGGGCGGGTTCCAGGTGTTCTCCCTCGATCCCAAGGTGGACGACGACGGGGTCACCTTCCGCTCGACCTACGACGGCGACACCCACCGTCTGACCCCCGAGGGCGCGGTGGCCGTCCAGGCCGCGCTCGGCGCGGACATCACCATGGTCCTCGACGTGTGCCCGCCGTGGCCGGCGGCGCCGCGGGAGGTGGCCACGGCCGTGCGCCGGACCGCGGCCTGGGCGGCACGCGCCCGGGTCGCCCACCAGGACGCCCTGGCGGGCGGGCAGGCGCCGGCGGACCAGCAGCTCTTCGGCATCGTGCAGGGGGGCGTGGACCACGACCTGCGGGTCGAGAGCGCCGCGGCCACCGTGGCCGTGGGCTTCGACGGGTACGGCATCGGCGGGTTCTCGGTGGGCGAGCCCCGGGACCTGATGGTGCCCGCCCTGGCCGCCACCACGGCGGCGCTGCCCGAGGACCAGCCCCGCTACCTCATGGGCGTCGGCGACCCCGTCGGCCTCGTGGAGGCCATCGCCCTCGGCGTGGACCTGTTCGACTGCGTGCTGCCGACCCGCTTCGCCCGCCACGGCACCGTCCTGACCGCGACCGGTCGCTACAACCTCACCGCCGCCGCCCACGCACGGGACGACGGCCCCCTCGACGCCGCCTGTCCGTGCCCGGTGTGCGCCCGCTGGTCGCGCGGCTACCTGCGCCACCTCCTGCGGGTGTCGGAGCCCACGGGCGCCCGGCTCGTGACCCTTCACAACCTGGCCTGGACCTTCGCCCTCGTCGCCGCCGCCCGGGCGGCGATCCGGGCGGGCGCGCTCGACGCCCTGCGATCCGACATCCGCGCGGTTTGGGGCTAGCCTCACACGCCGTTCGCCCGCGCCCCGGTGCCGGGCCACCCCCAACCGCCGACCGTTCCGGATCGCCCCATGCAGATCGTCCTGCTCATCGTGATGATGGGCGTGTTCTACTTCGTGCTCATCCGCCCGCAGCAGCGCAAGGCCAAGGAGCACGCCGAGCTCGTCCGGTCGCTCGAGGTGGGTGACGACATCGTCACCTCCGGCGGGATCTACGGCCAGGTCACCGCCATCGACGGCGAGGTGCTGCGCCTCGAGGTCGCCAAGGGCGTCGAGATCCTCCTGGCCCGAGAGGCCATCGCCGAGCTCGTGGAATACGGCTCGGACGACGATGACGCCGACCAGGACTGAGCGGGGCCGACGTTGAAGCGCAAGGGCGTCGGCTCGCTCGTCGCTTTCCTCGTCATCTCGATCGGCGCGTTCGCGGCCGTCATGGCCCTCGGCTACAAGCCGCTGCTCGGCCTCGACCTCCAGGGCGGCGTCTCGGTGGTGCTCCAGCCCGCCAACGACGTCCCGAGCGACCGGCTCGACCAGGCCATCGACGTCATCCGGAGCCGGGTCGACGCGCTCGGCGTGGCCGAGCCCGACATCTCGCGCCAGGGCGACACCATCCTCGTGCAGCTGCCGGGCGTCGAGAACCAGACACGGGCCCTCGACCTCGTGGGCCAGACCGCCGAGCTGCGGTTCCGGCCCGTGTGCGCGGTCCTCGATCCCGACGTGAACGCCGGCGCGCAGTCCACGACCGCCACCACGCTCCCTGCCGACGGCGCCACCACCACGACCGCGCCCGCCGCCGGCGCCACGACGAGCATCCCCACCACGGACTCGTCCGCCACCGACACCACCGAGACCGGCCTCGCGCCCGGCGGCTTCGTCCCCGGTGAGAGCGCGGCCGGCCTCCAGGCCGATCCCACGACCACCGTGCCGGCCACCACCGACACGACCGCGGCGACGACCGCCACCACGGTGCCGGCCGCGCCCACCACCGACGCGGGGGGCTGCACGACTCCGCCGACCGACCTCAACCGCAACGGCATCACCAAGCGGGTCGACGACGAGGCCGACCAGTCGGTGATCCTCCCCGAGGTCGACCCCCAGTGCGATCCTGACCCCGCGGACCCCACCAAGTGCTGGGTCGCCCGCTACTGGCTGGGCCCGACCGCGCTGAAGGGTGACGCCCTGAGCGACGCCAGCGCGACGTTCCCGAACAACCAGTGGGTCGTCAACCCGATCTTCAAGAGCGGTGCGGACGGCATCGACAAGTTCAACGAGGCGGCCACCACCTGCAACACCGGTGCCCCGAGCTGCCCGACGCGCCAGCTCGCCATCGTCCTCGACGGCATCGTGATCTCCGCGCCCACCATCAACGAACCGCAGTTCGAGCGCGACCAGATCCAGATCACCGGCAACTTCGACGAGGGCTCGGCCAAGGACCTCGCCCTGGTGCTGCGCTACGGCTCGCTGCCGGTCGAGCTCGAGCCCCAGCAGACCCAGACGGTGTCGGCCACCCTCGGCACCGACGCGCTGCACGCCGGCCTGATCGCCGGCTTCATCGGCCTCGCCATCGCCACCATCTTCATGATCGCCTACTACCGCCTGCTCGGCGTGGTGGCCATCATCAGCCTCCTGTCCGGGGCGATGATGCTGTGGACGATCATCGCCTACCTGGGCGAGACCCGCGGACTGGCCCTCACGCTCGCCGGCGTCACCGGCATCATCGTGTCGATCGGCGTGTCCCTGGACTCGAACGTCGTCTACTACGAGCACCTCAAAGAGGACGTCTACAACGGGCGCACCTTGCGCTCGTCGGTGGACCGCTCGTTCTCGACGGCCTTCTCCACGATCGTCAAGGCCGACATGGCCTCGATCATCGGTGCGGCCATCTTGTACTTCCTCACCGTCGGCGCGGTGCGGGGCTTCGCCTTCTACCTCGGCCTCGCCGCCCTGCTCGACCTCGTGGCCTTCTACTTCCTGCTGAAGCCGGTCGTCGCGCTCATGGTCCGCAGCCGGCGCCTCGGCGCCCACCCGTCGTGGTTCGGCATCCCCCAGCGCCACGGCGGCACCGGCCCCGAGCTCGGTGGCGAGGACGACGACGCCGGCGGAGACGGCGGTGGGCGCGACGGCGGGCCCGGCGCTCTCGTGGACGAGGAGGTGGCACCGTGAGGGGCCTGTCCCGCCTCTACCGGGGCGAGAACGACTACGACTTCCGCAAGGTCTGGCGCATCGGCATCCCCTTGTCGATCCTGTTCGTGCTCATCTCGATCCTGTCGCTGTTCACCCGGGAGCTGAACCTCGGCATCGACTTCGAGGGCGGCGGCGTCTGGGAGGTCCCGTCCGCGGACTTCTCCGTGGAGGACGCCCGTGCCGCCATGGGCACCGTCGGGGAGGCGGAGGCCAAGATCCAGACCCTGACCAACTCGTCGGGCGACCAGATCGTGCGCATCCAGGCGGGGGCCGAGTCGGTCACCCGCTCCGGCGAGATCACCGAGACCCTCGCCGACGCCGCCGGCGTGACCGCGGAGGACGTCAGCGTCAGCACCGTCGGCCCGTCCTGGGGCGCGAACATCACCGAGAAGGCGGTGCGCGCCCTCGTGGTGTTCTTCGTGATCCTGGGCGTCTACATCGCGTTCACCCTGGAGTGGCGCATGGCCATCGGTGCCCTGTTGGCGGTGGCCCACGACATCATCATCAGCGTCGGCCTGTACTCGATCCTGCAGTTGGAGGTCACCCCGGCGACGGTGGTCGCCTTCCTCACCATCCTCGGCTTCTCGCTCTACGACACCATCGTCGTGTTCGACAAGGTGAAGGAGAACCAGGCGCGCGTGGGCCTCGCCAACCGCACCACCTACACCGGCCTCATGAACCTGTCGCTCAACCAGACCCTGATGCGGTCGGTGAACACGACCCTCGTGACCATCGTGCCGGTGCTGTCGATCCTGCTGATCGGGGCGGTGCTGCTCGGCGCGGTGACCCTCGAGGAGTTCGGCTTCGCCCTGCTCATCGGCCTGGTCAGCGGCGCCTACTCCTCCATCGTCGTGGCGGCCAGTGCGGTGGCGGCCCTGAAGGAGCGCGAGCCCCGGAACAAGACGCTGCGCGAGCGCCTCGAGAAGGCCTACGACGGCGAGGTGCCCGTCACCGGCATCCGCCACGTGAACCCGGCCAGCTTGCGCGCCGCGGCGGCGACCGCCGGTGCTCCGGGGGCCAAGGGCGGGACCGGGGGCACGGTGCCCGCCCGTCCGGGCGGCGCCCCGTCGGCCACCGCCATCCCGCCCCGCCCGCGCAAGAAGAAGAAGCGCTGAGCGCCACCACCGTGGGCGCGACCCCCGACCCCTAGGATGGGGCCATGGCGGTCGACGAGAACTGGCTGAAGCAGCACATCCGGGACATCCCGGGGTTCCCCAGCCCGGGGATCATCTTCAAGGACATCACGCCGCTGCTCGCGGACGTGGCGGCCTTCCGGGCCACCGTCGACGCGCTGGCCGAGGCTTACGCCGACCTCGCGGTCGACCGGGTGGTCGGCGTCGAGGCCCGGGGCTTCATCCTCGGGGCGCCCGTCGCCTACCGGCTCGGCGCCGCGTTCATCCCGGTCCGCAAGCCGGGCAAGCTGCCCCACGAGGTCGAGGGCCTGGAGTACGAGCTCGAGTACGGCACCGACACCCTCGAGGTGCACCGGGAC
Organism: Acidimicrobiales bacterium; assembly: GCA_041908445.1. Lineage (GTDB taxonomy): Bacteria > Actinomycetota > Acidimicrobiia > Acidimicrobiales > DATDAH01 > JAEUJM01. The sequence goes on from JAYRFK010000008.1 coordinate 188,459, forward strand.
GCGCTCGGGCCGGGGCACCGCACGGTGGTCATCGACGACGTGCTGGCCACGGGCGGCACGGCGGCGGCGGCGGCGGGCCTCGTCGAGAAGCTCGGCGGTGAGGTCGTGGGCCTCGGCTTCCTGATGGAGCTGACCTTCCTGGGCGGACGCGACCGGCTCCCCGGCCGCGAGATCACCTCGCTCTTGACCTACGACTGAGGCCGTGGCCACCACCGTCGACCGTGTCCTGCCCTGGCGGCGGCACAGCGCGCCCCCGGCGGTCGAGCTCAAGCCGCTCATCGAGACGTTCCGACGGCACCACCCGAAGGCCTCGACGGGCCTGATCGAGCAGGCGTACCGGCTCGCGGCCGGCGCCCACGAGGGTCAGTACCGCAAGTCCGGTGACCCGTACATCACCCACCCGCTGGCGGTGGCCACCATCGTCGCCGACCTCGGCCTCGACGAGGACACGGTCGTCGCCGCGCTGCTCCACGACGCCGTGGAGGACACCGGCGTCGACCTGCGGGAGCTCGAGACCGACTTCAACCCGACGGTCGCCTCGATCGTCGACGGCGTCACCAAGCTCGAACGCCTCGACTTCGAGACCAAGGAGGCACAGCAGGCCGCCACCATCCGCAAGATGCTGGTGGCGGTGGCCGAGGACCTGCGGGTCCTGATCATCAAGCTCTCCGACCGCCTGCACAACATGCGGACGATCGCCGCCATGCCCGAGTGGAAGCAGGAGCGCACCGCCAAGGAGACCCTGGACGTCTACGCGCCGCTGGCCCACCGCTTCGGCATGCAGGAGATGAAGCAGCAGCTCGAGGACCTCGCCTTCGCCGCACTGCACCCCAAGCGCTACGCCGAGATCGACCACATGGTGTCGACCCGGGCCCCCGAGCGCGAGCTCTACCTCACCCAGGTCCTCGAGGAGGTGCGCCTCCGCCTCGCCGAGCTCGGCATCGAGGCCGAGGTGACGGGCCGGCCGAAGCACCTCTGGAGCATCTACGAGAAGATGGTCGTCAAGGGCCGCGACTTCGACGAGATCTACGACCTGGTGGGCATCCGGGTCATCGTCGGCACGGTGAAGGACTGCTACGCCGCCCTGGGCTCGATCCATGGCACGTGGCACCCGGTGCAGGGCCGCTTCAAGGACTACGTGGCCATGCCCAAGTTCAACCTGTACCAGTCGCTGCACACGACCGTGATCGGGCCCCAGGGCAAGCCCCTCGAGGTGCAGATCCGCACCCGGGAGATGCACGGCCGAGCCGAGATCGGCGTCGCCGCCCACTGGAGCTACAAGGACCCGTCGCCGGCCGGCGACGCGGTCTGGCTGAACCGCATCATCGACTGGCAGGAGGAGACCTCCGACCCGTCGCAGTTCATGGCCAACCTGAAGATCGACCTCGACCAGGACGAGGTCTACGTCTTCACCCCCCAGGGTGACGTGGTCACCCTGCCGCAGGGGGCCACGCCCATCGACTTCGCCTACACGATCCACACCGAGGTGGGTCACGCCTGCATCGGGGCCAAGGTCGACGGCAAGCTCGTGTCGCTCGAGAGCCCGCTGCGCTCGGGGGCGACGGTCGAGATCTTCACGGCGAAGACCGGCAGTGCGGGCCCCTCGCACGACTGGCTCAACGTGGTGGTCACCCGCCGGGCCGCCAACAAGATCCGTCAATGGTTCTCGCAGGAGCGGCGTGAGGACGCCATCGACAACGGCCGGGACGAGGTGCAGAAGGCGCTGCGGCGGGCCGGGGTCCCGGTGCGCACCTCAGCGGCGGCCAAGCTCCTGGCCGACGTCGTCGAGAGCCTCAACTACGCCGACCTCGACGCGCTGTACGCCGCGGTGGGCGAGCACCACGTCTCGCCCGAGGCGGTCGCGGCCCGGGCCATGCGACTGTTGCGGGGCGAGAACGAGCGCGAAGAGCGCCTCCCCACCACCGCCCGCGAGCGCCGCCTGCCGACCGAAGGCGCCGGCGTGCACGTCGAGGGCCTCGACGACGTCCTCGTGCGCCTGTCGAAGTGCTGCACCCCGGTCCCCGGCGACGAGATCATGGGCTTCGTCACCCGTGGCCGCGGCGTGTCGGTCCACCGCACGGACTGCGCCAACGCGGTGTCGCTCAAGGCCGGCCAGGCCGACCGTCTGATCGAGGTCGAGTGGGACGCGGCCCACAGCGGCAACTTCGTCGCCGCCATCGAGGTCAAGGCCCTCGACCGCCGCTCGCTCCTCGGCGACGTGTCCTCGGCCTTCGCCAGCCTCCAGATCAACATCCTCGGCTCGACCACACGCACCACCGCCGATCGGGTCTGCAAGATGCACTTCGACGTGGAGCTCGGCGACCCGAGCCACCTCGACTCGGTGATCAGCAGCATCAAGGGCATCGAGAGCGTCTACGACGCCTACCGGGTGCTGCCCGGGTCGTGAGGCGCCGTCGGGCGGTCGTCGCCGGCGCGGCCGTCGCCGTGCTCGGCCTGCTCGGGCCGGTCGGCCCCGTGGCGACGGCGTCGGGTGCTCCGGCACCGTCGCCGGCCGCCGAGGGTGCCCCCGTCGGGCCCGTCGGCCACGAGGGCCGCTGGCTCACCGACGCCACGGGCCGGGTGCTGTTGCCGCGCGGCGTGAACCTGGTGCGCAAGACCGAGCCGCTCGACCCCGCCGCGGCAGGGTTCGACGACGACGACGCGCAGCTCCTCGCGGACGCCGGCTTCGACGTCGTCCGCCTCGGCATCGAGGCCTACGCCCTCATGCCCGACCCCGGCGAGATCGACGAGGGCTACCTCGACGAGATCGCGGCCACGGTCGACGTGCTCGCCGCCCACGGCCTGCTCGTGCTGCTCGACTTCCACCAGGACGGGTGGGGCCCGGCGTTCCGCGACAACGGCTTCCCCGTCTGGATGACCTACACGAACGGGGCCACCGACACCGGGACGCCGTTCCCGCTCTACTACCTCACCAACCCGGCCATCCAGAACGCCTTCCAGAGCTTCTGGGACGACGTGCCGGGCCCGGGCGGCGTCCGCCTCCAGGACCGGGCCGCGCAGTGGTTCGAGGCCGTCGGGGCGCGCTTCGCCGGCAACGACGCGGTGCTCGGCTACGACCTGCTCAACGAGCCGTGGCCCGGGACCACGTGGCTGCCGTGCGTCGCCCAGGACCAGGGCTGCCCCGACCTCGACCGGGCGTACCTCGACCGGTACTACGCCACCGCGACGGCCGCGCTGCGCCGCCACGACCCCGACCACCTCGTGCTCGGCGAGCCGTGGGTGCTGTTCAACTTCGGCGAGTCGACCACGGCGATCGACGTGCCCGGCGGCGATCCCGCCGGGGGCAGGAGCTTCCACGTGTACACCACCGACCCGTCGCTCGACCCGGCGGTGGTGCAGCACGCAGTGGACTGGACCGACTGTTCGGGCGGCGCCCTGTTGAACACGGAGTTCGGCGCCACGGGCGACGTGGCGACCCTCGAGCGCCAGACGGGCCTGTTCGAGTCCGCCCTCGTGCCGTGGACCTTCTGGTCCTACGACGAGCAGCTCGTGCACGACCTGGGCGCACCGGCGACGGGGGCGAACGTGAACGACGCCGTCGTCGACGCCCTGGCCCGTCCGCACGCGGTCGCCGTGGCCGGCACCCCCCGGGGCGCCGCCTACGACCCGGTGGGTGGGGCCTTCCAGTTCTCGTGGTCGACCACCGGGCCCGACGGCTCACGGTTCCCCGACGACGCCGTGACCCTCCTCGACGTCAACGCCCGGGCCTACCCCGGCGGCTACGACGTCACCGTCGAGGGTGGCCAGGTCACCTCGGCCCCGAACGCGCCCCACCTCACCGTGGTCGCCGACCCCGGCGCCGACCGCGTGCTCGTCACCGTGGGTCGGGCCGGCGACCCGGGCCCGGCCGCCACGGACGTGGTCAGCCCCGTCGCCGCGCGGTGCCCCTCGTTCCCGGCGACGCCGGCAGCCACGCCCACCGCCGCCGCTCCCGCCTTCACCGGCTGAGCCAGCCGCCCGCGGGCCCCGACGAAGGGGACGGCGGGTCGAGCGCGCGTGCACTAGAACACGGCGGTGGGTCACCCCCGTCTGTTGGCTGTCGCGGCGGCGACGGCTGCGGCCGCGGCCCTCCTTCCCGTCGCCGCAACCGCGGAACCGCGAGCATCGAGCGACCGCTTCACCTTCACCGGCAGGAGCGAGCGACTCACGGTGCCGGACGACGTCTGCGCGGTCACCGTCAGTGCCATCGGCGCCGAGGGAGGCGACGACGGCGCTGACAGCGCGGCCGGTGGCCTCGGCGGGCGCATCGAGGCCACCATCGTCGTCTCGCCCGGTGACGTCCTCACCGTCGGGGTCGGCGGCCGTGGTGGCGATGGCGAGCTGACAGGTGCGGACGAGGGCGGCGCGGGCGGCTTCGGCATCGCCGAGACGGCGGGGGGCGCCGGCGGCCAGGGTGACGGCCCCCACGGCTCCGGGGGTGGCGGTGGCGGTGCGTCCACCGTGCTGCTCGACGGCGACCGCGCCGTGATCGCCCCCGGTGGCGGTGGGGCCGGGGGCGTCTCGGTCGCCACCGGAGGCGGCGCCGGGGGGAGTGGTGGCCTCATCGGCACCGATGGTGACCGGGCACCCGGCGATTTCATCGCCACGGGCGGCCAGCCCGGCGGTCGCGGCGGCGGGGGTGGCGCCGCGGTCGGCGGGGACGCGTCCCCTGGCACCAGCGGCGGCTCCGGTCAGCCCGGTGGGACCGGCGGCGTCGGTGCCGACAGCGCGGGATCGGGCGGTGGTGGCGGCGGCGGCGCCGCGTCCGGTGGTGGTGGTGGCGGCGGTGGCGCCGCGGTCGGCGGTCCGCACGGTGGCGGTGGTGGTGGTGGTGGAAGCGCCTTCGCCACCTCCGATGCCGAGGTGGTCGACACCGTCGACGCCGGCGAGGACGGCAACGGTGTCGTGACCCTCGCCTACGAGGAGGACCTCGGCTGCGACGCCGACCCGGACGACACGTTCACCTTCACGGGCGCGCCGGAGACCTTCACGGTGCCCGAAGACGTCTGCGCGATCACCGTGCGAGCCATCGGGGCCGAGGGCGGCGACGACGGCGTTGCCGGTGTCGGCGCCGCGCACGGAGGCCTGGGCGGCCAGGTCGTGTCGACGATCGCCGTGGCGCCGGGTGACGACGTCACCATCGGTGTCGGCGGGCGAGGTGGTGACGGCAGCCGTACCGCGTCGCACGACGGCGGGGACGGCGGCGTGGGCCCGGCCGGCGCGGATGGCGGCGACGGCGGCGATGGCGGCCGTGTGTCCGGCGCTGGCGGTGGGGGTGGCGGCGGTGGCGGGACCTCCGTCGCGATCGTCGAAGGCAGCGCCACGGTCGTGGCGGCGCCGGGCGGCGGCGGGGCCGGCGGTCGGGCCGACATCCCAGGCGGTGACGGCGGCAGTGGGGGCAGCGTCGGCGCGGACGGCGGGTCCCCGTTCGGAACGGACGCGGGCGGGCGCAGCGGCGGCAACGGCAGCGCCGGCGGCACGGCGATCGGCCCTGGCGCGACTGGCGGTGGCAGCGGATCCGCAGGTGGTCCCGGTGGGAGCGGCGGCATCGGCGACTCGGGCTCCGGCTCCGGTGGCGGTGGAGGAGGGGGCCTTCCCTCTGGCGGTGGCGGAGGTGGCGGTGCCGGCGTGGACTTCCTCGCGTCCCCCCGCGGAGGTGCGGACCGCGACCTCGCTCTCCGGACCGAGGGCGGGATCGACCTCTTCACGGGTGGTGGCGGCGGGGGCGGCGGCGCGGCGTACACGACCGGCACGGACACCACGACGACGGCTGCCGTCGACGCCGGTCAGGACGGCAACGGCATGGTGACGCTCACCTACGAAGAGGACCCGGGCTGCGCTCCCGTGCCGCCTCCGACCGAGCCGCCGACCATTCCGCCGGCCGCCGACCCCGCAGACGCCGTCGCCGCTGCGCCCGCCTTCACCGGCTGAGCACGGGCGATTCGACCTGCGGGGGCGGGGGAGCGGGGCGGTAGCCTCGGACGCCGTGCCCGGCCCCGCCCGGCAGGGCGAGGACAGGAGCGACACCGACACCATGGCCGTACCAGCGACAGGCATGCGCACCGACTACTGCGGCGAGCTGCGGGCGTCCGACGCCGGGCGGGAGGTGGCGGTCTGCGGGTGGGTGGCCACCCGCCGGGAGCACGGTGAGCACCTCGCCTTCATCGACGTCCGCGACCGCACCGGCGTGGTGCAGTGCGTGGTCGACGGCGCCAGCGACCTGCGCTCGGAGTACGTCGTGCGGGTCACCGGCACGGTCCGGATCCGCCCCGAGGGCACCTCGAACCCGGGCCTGCCCACCGGTGAGGTCGAGATCGGCGACGCCACCGTCGAGGTGCTGTCGGCCGCCGAGCCCCCGCCGTTCTCGCTGACCGGCCGGGTCGAGACCGACGAGACCATCCGGCTGCGCCACCGCTACGTCGACCTGCGCCGCGACCGCATGCAGCACAACCTGGCCGTGCGGGCCACCGTGAACGCCGCCATCCGCCGGTCCATGGCCGACCAGGGCTTCACCGAGGTCGAGACGCCGATGCTGATCGCGTCCACCCCCGAGGGGGCGCGCGACTTCGTGGTGCCGTCGCGACTGCGCCCGGGCTCCTTCTACGCCCTCCCGCAGAGCCCCCAGCTGTTCAAGCAGCTCTGCATGGTCGGCGGCCTCGACCGCTACTACCAGATCGCCCGATGCCTGCGCGACGAGGACCTGCGCGCCGACCGGCAGTTCGAGTTCATGCAGCTCGACCTCGAGGCCAGCTTCGTCGGCCAGGACGAGGTGCTGGCCTTCACCACCGAGGCCGTGCTGTCCGCCGTCGAGGCCGTAACCGGTGAACGGCCGGGCGAGGTGCCCCGCATGAGCTGGCACGACGCCATGGAGCGCTACGGCAGCGACAAGCCCGACGTCCGCTTCGGCATGGAGCTCGTCGAGCTCACCGACCTCTTCGCGGCCACCGGCTTCAACGCCTTCAAGGCGCCGTGCGTGAAGGGCATCCGCGTGCCGGGCAGGGCGGACACCACCCGCAACCAGCTCGACGCCCTGACCGACGACGCCAAGCGCTACGGCGCCAAGGGCCTGGTCTGGATGAAGGTCGAGGCGGGCGGGTCGCTCAACTCGCCCGTCGCCAAGTTCCTGTCCGAGGACGAGCTGGCGGGCCTGGCCACGGCGCTGGAGGCCGAGGAGGGCGACCTGCTCCTGCTCGTCGCCGACGAGCGGCGCACCGTGCAGCACGTGCTCGGCCTGCTCCGCCTGGCGCTCGGTCGCCCGCCGGTGACCGAGGGTGGCCTGCACTTCCTCTGGGTCGTGGACTTCCCGCTCTTCGAGGGCCTCGACGACGAGGGCCGGCCCGTGTCGGCCCACCACCCGTTCACCATGCCGAACCTCGAGGACCTGCACCTGCTCGACGAGGGGGGCGAGGCGCTGCTCGGCATCCGCTCGCAGTCCTACGACCTGGTCCTCAACGGCTGGGAGCTCGGCTCGGGCTCGGTCCGGGTCCACCGCTCCGACATCCAGACCAAGATCTTCGCCGCCCTCGGGGTCGGCGAGGAGGAGGCCCAGGCCAAGTTCGGCTTCCTGCTCGACGCCTTCCGCTACGGCGCGCCGCCCCACGCCGGCTTCGCCGTCGGCCTCGATCGCCTCGTGGCCCTGCTGGCGGGCGAGGAGAACATCCGGGAGGTCATCGCGTTCCCGAAGACCCAGTCGGGCACCGACCCGCTGACCTCGGCGCCGACGCCGATCGACGGCGACCAGCTCACCGAGCTCGGCCTCCGCCTCCTGCCGCCCAAGGCCTGACCGCTCGGCGACCGCGCCCGCCGGCCGGCGCTAGAGCCGCAGCTCGACGACGACGCTGTCGGCCCCCGCGGTCGGGAACGCCTGGCGCTTCCCCGCGAGGATGGTGTCGGGCCGGTCGTGGATCGTGATGGTGATCTGGTCGGCGCCCCGGGCGGCGAGCGCGCGGGTGCCGCCGAGCGGCGTGATGGCGTAGCCGAGCTCGGCGACCGCGGCCCCGAGGGCGCGCCCCACCTCGGCGCCGCTGTACCCGGACGTCACCAACAGGAGCTCGCGCGGGCTCAGGGTGCGGCCCTCCACCGTGGTCATGGGCAGGAGGTCGCAGGGCAGGGTGATGCCGGCCAGGGCCTCCATGAGCGAGGCCGCCGGTCGGCCGACCCCACCCGCCGGGGGCGTGGGCTCCGGCGTCGGCGCCGATGGCGGTGCGGATGCGGGTGCCGGGGGTGCGCTCGAGGGCGGGGTCGCGGCCGCGGCGGGGGGCGGGGCCGACGGGGGCGGTGCGCTTTGTGTCGGCTTCGGCTCCGGTGCGGGCGTGACCGTGGGCGTGACGGCGGGCGTGACGGCGGGCGTGGCCGTGGGCGTGAGGTCGGCGGCCCGCACCGGCTTGGGCCCCTTCGTCCGGCGCCGGCCGACGAAGCGGTAGACGAGGATCACGATCGACGCCGCGAGCCAGAGGTAGAAGAGCACCAGCAGCGGCGTGGGCACGACCCGATGGTGGCACACCCCGGGCGACGGCCCCGGCCACCGCCTCTCCGGGCCCGGGGCGGTGGCGGGTAGGGTCCGCCGGGATGGCTGACGACCTCTTCGGCGCCGCCGCGGACGAGCGCCTGCGCCGGAGCGCACCGCTGGCCGACCGGCTGCGGCCGGCCTCGCTGGACGACGTCGTGGGCCAGGACCACCTCCTCGGCCCCGGCCGACCGCTGCGGGCCCTGGTCGAGGCGGACCGCCTGTCCTCGGTGATCCTCTGGGGGCCACCGGGCACCGGCAAGACCACGCTGGCCCGCCTGATCGCCAGCCGGTCCTCGAAGGCGTTCGTGGCGCTCTCGGCGGTGACCGCGAGCGTGAAGGACGTGCGGGAGGTCACCGCGGCCGCCGAGCGTCGCCTCGGCGAGCACGGCCAGGGCACGATCCTGTTCCTCGACGAGGTCCACCGCTTCAACAAGAGCCAGCAGGACGCCCTGCTGCCCTCGGTGGAGACCGGGCTCCTGGTGCTCGTCGGCGCCACCACCGAGAACCCGTACTTCGAGGTGAACCCGCCGCTGCTCTCCCGGTCGACGCTGTTCCGCCTCGAGCCCCTCGACGACGAGGCCCTGCGGGCCCTGCTGCACCGCGGCCTGGAGGCCGAGGGCGCCGGCGCCGACGAGGCCGCCCTCGACCTGCTCGTCCTGCGCTCGGCCGGCGACGGCCGCCACGCCCTGACCGCCCTCGAGGTGGCGGTCGCGCTCGCCGCCGAGCGGGCGGGTCGCGAGGGTGGCGGCCGGCCCCACGTGACCGAGGCGGACGCCGAGGCGTCCCTCGACACCAAGGCGCACCGGTACGGCCGCGACGACCACTACGACGTGGTCAGCGCCTTCATCAAGAGCATCCGGGGCTCGGACCCCGACGGCGCCCTCTACTGGCTCGCCCTGATGTTCGCCTCGGGCGAGGACGCCCGCTTCATCGCCCGGCGCCTGGTGATCCTCGCCTCGGAGGACGTGGGCCTCGCCGATCCGCAGGGCCTGGTCGTGGCCGACGCCGCCGCCCGGGCCCTCGAGTTCGTGGGCCTGCCCGAGGCCAAGCTCAACCTGGCCCACGCCACCGTGTACCTGGCCACCGCGCCCAAGTCGAACCGGGTGACGGTCGCGCTGGGGCGGGCCGAGGCCGACGTGCGGGACCAACCCCGTGGCGAGGTGCCGGGCCACCTCCGGGACAGCCACTACAAGGGGGCGGGGGAGCTCGGCCACGGCGCGGGCTACCGGTATCCTCACGACGACCCGCGCGGTTGGGTGGCCCAGCAGCACCGGCCCGAGCACCTGGCCGGCCGGGTCTACTACGAGCCGTCGCCGCACGGCGCGGAGGAGGAGATCGCCGAGCGCATGCGCCAGCGCCACGAGCCGTCGGAGCGCCCTCGATGAGCGCCGCCGAGGTCACCGCCCTCGTCGTGGCCGTGGCCGCCACGGTCGCGCTGTGCCTGCTCGTCGCCGTGGTGGTCTGGCTGGCCCGCGCCGTGCGGGCGCTCAACCGCGAACTCGACCACGTGCGGGTGGAGGTCGCGGCCACCGTCGCGGCCCTCGAGGACGCGGTGGGCCACGCCGAGGCCGAGATGGACCGCACCGACGGCCTCCTCGACGCCGCCGAGCGCATCACCGCGGCGGCCGAGACCCGCGCCCGGCTCACCACCGACGCCCTGTCCACACCCGTCATCAAGGCGCTCGCCATCGCCGCGGGCACCAACCGGGCCGCCCAGCGCCTGAAGCGGACGAGCTGAGCCCGTGCTGAAGCGCCTGCGCTGGTTCCTCATGGGCGCGGTCACCGGGGTCGCGGCCACGGTCTGGGCCCTCGCCTACGGCCGCTCGAAGGTGCAGGAACTGACGCCGGCGCACGTCGCGGGGGAGCTCGCGTCCAAGGCCCGCACCCGCCTGAACGACGTCCGCGACGCGATCTTCGAGGGGCGCCTGGCCATGCGCGAGCGCGAGGCGGAGCTGCGCACCGAGCTCGACCGCGAGCGCACCGGCGCGCCGGCGCGCCCCGCCCTCACCGTGAAGTCGTCCACGGACTGACCGCCGCGCCCCGTAGATTGGCCCGGTGCAGGCGAACGAGCTGCGACGCGCCTTCCTGGGCTACTTCGAGGAGCGGGGCCACACGGTGGTCCCGTCGGCGAGCCTCATCCCCCATGACGCGACGGTGCTGTTCACCATCGCCGGCATGGTGCCCTTCGCGCCGTACCTGACGGGCGAGCAGCCGGCGCCGTACCCGCGGGCCACCTCGGTGCAGAAGTGCGTGCGGGCCGGCGGCAAGCAGAACGACCTCGACGAGGTCGGTCGCACCACCCGCCACCTCAGCTTCTTCGAGATGTGCGGCAACTTCAGCTTCGGCGACTACTTCAAGTCGCAGGCCATCCCGCTCGCGTGGGGGTTCCTCACCGACGTCCTCGGCCTCGACCCCGAGCGCCTCTGGATCACCGTCCACCTCTCCGACGACGAGGCCGAGGCCATCTGGCGCGACGACGTGGGCGTGCCCGCCGAGCGCATCCAGCGCCTCGACGAGGACAACTTCTGGCGCATGGGCGACACCGGCCCCTGCGGCCCGTGCTCGGAGATCTTCTGGGACAAGGGCCCCGAGTACGGCGAGGACGGCGGCCCCGCCCACGGCGGCGAGGAGCGCTTCGTCGAGATCTGGAACCTCGTGTTCATGCAGTACGAGCGCCAGCCCGACGGCGAGCTCGTGCCGCTGCCCAAGCCGAGCATCGACACGGGCTTCGGCCTCGAGCGCAACCTGGCCGTGCTCCAGGGCGTCGACTCGGTGTTCGACACCGACGAGCTCGCCCGCCTCATCGCCCGGGCCGCCGAGCTGACCGGCACCGACTACGGCGCCACCCCCGCGCGGGACGTCTCGCTGCGGATCCTCGCCGAGCACGCCCGCACCATGACCTTCCTGATCAGCGACGGCGTCTTCCCCTCCAACGAGGACCGCGGCTACGTCCTTCGCCGCATCATGCGCCGGGCCGTCCGCCACGCCTACCTGCTCGGCGTCGAGGACGTCGTCACGCCGGCGCTGGTCGACGAGGTCGTGGCGGTGATGGGCGACGACTACCCCGACCTGCGCAAGAACCACGAGTTCGTGCGCGGCGTGGTCGACCGGGAGGAGCGCCGCTTCCGCCAGACCCTGAAGACCGGCTCGGTGCTCCTCGACGACGAGCTCGGCCGCCTCCCCGAGGGCGGCATGCTCGACGGGAGGGTGGCCTTCACCCTGCACGACACCTACGGGTTCCCCCTCGAGGTCACCCAGGAGATCGCCTCCGAGCGCGGGTTCTCGGTCGACGGCGACGCCTTCGAGGCGGCCATGGCCGAGCAGCGCACCCGGGCCAAGGAGGCCCGCAAGGCCGCCGGCGCCACCAGCGCCGACGCCGAGCGCTACCACCAGGTGCTCGAGGAGTTCGGCCCGACCGACTTCACCGGCCGCGACGAGCAGGAGTCCACCGCCCGCGTCCTGGCGGTGACCGACGAGGCCGTCGCCGAGGACGGCACCCGCACCGCCGCGATCTTCCTCGACCACACCCCCTTCTACGCCGAGTCCGGCGGCCAGGTCGGCGACACCGGCACCATCAGCACCGACACGGGGCGGGCCGAGGTCGTGGACACCACCCAGGCCCTGCCGGGTCTGCACAAGCACTCGGTGCGCCTGGTCGAGGGCGAGATCACCGCCGGCCAGGTCGCCACCGCCGCCTTCGACGTCGAGCGGCGCAACGCCATCCGCCGCAACCACACCGCCACCCACCTGCTGCACTGGGCCTTGCGCCGGGTGCTGGGCGACCACGTGAAGCAACAGGGGTCGCTCGTCACCGACGACCGCCTGCGCTTCGACTTCAGCCACTACGAGGCCGTGAGCCCCGAGGAGCTCGTCGCCATCGAGGACCTCGCCAACAAGGAGATCCTCGCCAACGACCCCGTCCGCCACTACGAGACGACGATGGCCAACGCCGAGGCCGTCGGCGCCATCGCCTTCTTCGGCGACAAGTACGGCGAGATCGTACGGGTGCTCGAGGCCGGTCGGCACTCGGTCGAGCTCTGCGGCGGCACCCACGTCCGGGCCACGGGCGACATCGGCCCGGTGAAGATCATCTCCGAGGGCTCGATCGGCTCGAACCTGCGGCGCATCGAGGCCGTCACCGGCACCGGGCCCATCGAGCGCCTGCGCCGCGAGGAGGCCGTGCTCGGCAAGGCCGCCGCACTGGTCGGCGTGCCACCGGACGAGCTGGTCGAGGGCGTCGAGAAGCGCCTGGCCGAGCTGAAGGCCGCCCGCGACGAGCTGAAGGCCCTGCGTCGCCAGGCCGCCAGCGGCCGGGCCACCGAGCTGGCTGCGGCCGCGGTCGACGGCGTGGTGGTCGCCCGGGTCGACGGCATGGCCCGCGACGACCTGCGCGACCTCGCCGTCGCCGTCCGCGACCACGGCGCCCGCGGCGTCGTGCTCGGCGGCGCGCCCGACGAGGGGGGTGTGGCGCTGGTGGCTGCGGTCACCAAGGACAGCGGCCTCGTGGCCTCCGACCTCATCGCCGACGCCGCCCGCACCGTGAAGGGTGGTGGCGGCAAGAGCCCCGACCTGGCCGTGGCGGGCGGCAAGGACCCGTCCGCGCTCGACGAGGCCCTCGACCAGGCGCGGGCGGCCGCCGGCATCGCTTGAGCGCCGGGTCGCCGGGGCGGGTCCTCGGCCTCGACCTCGGGCAGCGGCGCATCGGCGTGGCCGTCAGCGACCCCGATCGCGTGCTGGCGTCCCCCGAGCGGGTGATCCAGCGCAGCGGCGACCTCGAGCGGGACCGGCGGGCCATCGCCGAGGTCGCCGAGGAGTGGGAGGTGAGCCTGATCGTGGTGGGCCTGCCGCTGTCCCTCGACGGCTCGGAGGGGCCCGCCGCCACCGCCGCCCTCGACGAGGCGGCCCGAATTGGTGAGGCCACCGGCCGGCCGGTCGAGACCTACGATGAGCGCTTCACCACCGTCACCGCCGACCAGCAGCTCGCCGAGCAGCACGTCCGCGGCCGGGATCGCCGCAAGGTGATCGACATGGTCGCCGCGACGGTGCTCTTGCAGGCATGGCTCGACCGCCGACCCCAGGATCCTTCGTGAGCAACCCCACCGACGACGGCAGCGACATCCTGGCCGACCTCCTCGGCCCCCAGGCGCGCCGCTCGACCGGCCCCACCCCGGCGTCGCCCCCGGTCGACCGCGCGAGCGCTCCCCGTGCCGCCGCGGCGCCCCCACCGCGCACGGGCGAGGCCCCGCCCCGCCCCGCCGAGGCCCGGACCGCTGAGGCCCGGACCGCCGAGGCCCGCACCGCACCGGCCGACCGGGCCCGCCCCACCACCGGGGAGCGCCCGCCCGCCGGCGCCGGACCCGCGCGCCGACCGCCCGCCGGCGACCGGCCGGCGTCGAACGGCGGGTCCGAGCGCGTCGTCGTCCACGAGCGCCGCCGGGGCCGGGGGTGCCTGGTGCTGCTGGCGGTCCTCGCCGTGTTCGCGCTCGCGGCCGCCGGGGTGTCGGTCTGGCTGATGAAGCAGGTGAACCCCGGCGGCGCCGGCGACGAGATCGCCATCACCATCCCCGAGGGCACCACCACGGCCGGCATCGCCCAACTGCTCGCCGACGAGGGGATCGTCACCAACGCGACGATCTTCGAGTACTACGTGAAGTACCGGGGCGAGGGCACGATCCAGGCCGGCGACTACACGCTGCGGGAGTCGTCGTCGATGGGCTCGGCGCTCGCCGTGCTCGAGGCGGGCCCACAGGAGCCGCCCTACGACCAGGTGACCATCCCCGAGGGCTACAGCGTCTGGAACGGCGCCGGCCTGCCGGTGCCCGGCCCGCTCGTCACCGCCCTCGACGAGGGCGTCGACCGCTTCACCACCGAGTCGATCGCGCAGGTCCTGCTGAGCGGCGAGCTGCGCTCGCGCTACCTGCCGCCCGAGCAGGGCAACCTCGAGGGCGTGCTCTTCCCCGACACCTACCGCGTCGACGAGGACACCACCGAGACCCAGGTGATCCAGGCCATGATCGACCGCTTCGACCAGGTGGCCCAGGACCTCGGCTACGACGACACGTCGGCGGTGGGCCTCACGCCGTACGAGACGATCATCGTGGCCTCGCTGGTCGAGCGCGAGGCGGGCATCGACGCCGACCGGGCCAAGGTCGCCCGGGTGATCTACAACCGCCTGGCCGAGGGCATGCCCCTCGGCATCGACGCCAGCATCGCCTACGCCGTGGGCGGTGCCACGAACGGCACCCTCACCGCGGCGCAGCTCGACACCGACTCGCCCTACAACACCCGCGAGAACGTGGGCCTGCCGCCCACGCCGATCGGGCTGCCGGGGCGGGCCTCGCTCGAGGCCGCGCTGCACCCCGCCGACGGACCGTGGCTCTACTACGTGCTCACGAGCCAGGACGGCAGCCACACCTTCACCGAGACCTACGACGAGTTCCTCCAGGCCAAGGAGCAGTGCCAGGCCCTCGGGCTGTGCTGAGCGGGCACACCCGGGTCGCCGCGGTGATCGGCCACCCGGTGCGCCACTCGCTGTCGCCGGTCATCCACAACGCCGCCTTCGCCGCGCTGGGCCTGGACTGGGCCTACCTCGCCTTCGACGTCGCCCCGGGCGACGGTGAGGCCGCGGTCGCCGCGGTCCGCACGCTCGGGCTGGGTGGGCTCTCGGTGACCATGCCGCACAAGGACGCTGCCGCCCGTGCGGTCGACCGGTGCTCGGACGCGGCGGCCGCGCTCGGTGCGGTCAACTGCATCGTGCCCGGCCCGGACGGGTCGCTCCTCGGCGAGAACACCGACGGCGCCGGGTTCCTGGACGCCCTGGCCGCGGACCTCGGGTGGGCCCCCGACGGTCGGCGCACCGTGGTGCTCGGGGCAGGAGGCGCGGCACGCGCGGTGGTCCTGGCCCTCGCCGGCGCCGGCGCCGCCGAGGTCGTGGTGGTGAACCGCACCGCCGACCGGGCGGCGGCCGCCGCCGCCCTGGCTCCGGGGGTCGCCCGGGTGGGGGATCCCGCCGAGGTGGCCGACGCGGACCTCGTGGTCAACGCCACCTCCGTGGGCATGGACGGGACGTCGTCGCCTCTCGCCGGCGGCGCGGTCGGTGCCGGCCAGGTCGTGGTCGACCTCATCTACCACCCGGCCGAGACGCCGCTGCTCGCCGACGCGGCGGCCGCGGGGGCGACGGTCGCCAACGGGCTCGGGATGCTGGTGCACCAGGCCGCGCACGCCTTCCGGCTCTGGACCGGGGAGGCGGCACCGGTGGCAGCGATGGCCGCCGCGGTGCGCGCCGAGCTGTCTTCGCCCGGCCACTGAATTCTCCGCGGCCTCCTGCCGATGGAACCGGAGTCAATCCGTCGTTGGAGGTTCCTCCGTGGCACTACAGGGCACGATCGAGACGTTTGCGTTGCCCGAAGTCCTTCGCCTGCTCGGTTCGGGTGCGAAGACCGGCCGTCTGCGCCTGAGCGGTGACCGGGGCTCGGGGAGCATCTGGATCGACGGCGGCAAGGTCGTCGCCGCCGAGGCGACGGGCCTCCGCGAGGGCACCTCGCCCGTCGGCGTCGTGTTCGAGCTCCTGCGCTACGTCGAGGGCTCGTTCAATTTCGACGACGACCCGACCAACACCCGCCCCGGGACGCCGCAGGACATCGAGGTCCTGCTCGGCGACGCCGAGCGCCAGCTCGCGGACTGGCGTGAGATCGAGGCCGTCATCCCCTCGCTGGCCGTGCGCCTGGCCCTGGCCGAGGAGCTGCCCGCGGGCGACGTGACCCTCGACGCCGCCCGGTGGAAGGCCATCGTGGCCGTCGCCCGGGGTGGCGATGCCGCGGCCATCGCCGACGCCCTCGACCTCGAGGAGCTGGAGGGCTGCCGTCGGGCCAAGGACCTCGTCGAGGCCGGCCTGGCGGTCATCACCGAGCTCGAGCCCCTGGACGAGCCCGAGCCGGTGACCGCGTTCGAGCTCGCCGCCGACACCGCCGACGGGCCGCAGTCGGCGCCCGTCGAGCTCGCGGCCGAGCCCGACCCCCTCGCCGGCTGGGACGCCGGGGTCCCGCCGGCGTCCGGCTTCGACTCGACCGATCCGCTCGGCGGGGAGGTCGGCGCCTTCGCCGAGACCGATCCGGTGGCCGCGACCGATCCGGCTCCGTTCGCGACGAACGGCCACGGCGGCCACGACGCGACCGGCTACGAGGCCAACGGGTACGAGAGCAACGGCTTCGGCGCGGGCGACCCCTACGCCACCAACGGCCACGAGGTGGCCGCGCCGCCCTCGGCGGCCCGCGCGGAGCTCGACGCCATGGCCTCGGGCTTCGGCCTGACCGACCCCGTCCCCGACACGGGTGGGTTCGAGAGCTACGACGCCGGCAGCTTCGACGGTGGCGGCTTCGAGTCGGCCCCGTTCGAGTCGGGCGGCTTCGAGAGCGGCAGCTTCGACCCGGCCTTCGCCACCGACCCGAGCGAGGACCCGGCGTTCTCGTTCGCCGCTCCGGACGCCGACCCGGCCGGGTTCGGCGCCCTGGACGCCCCGTCGTCCCTGGCGCCCGGTGCGGCGCTGTTCGCCGAGGACCTCGCCGGTGGCGCCTCCGGCGGCGGTGATGGCCTGTTCACCAGCGGCCCGGCGGCGGCCGACGACGGCGGCGACGCCGCCGAGGTGGCCCGCCAGCTGGCCAACCTGAGCCCGAAGGCCGCCCGTGCGGTGGCCGCGGCGGCCCGGGCGACCACCGCCGAGGAGCGCGAGGCGGCCCTCGCCGAGGTGACCGCCGACGGCGACGAGCCCATCAACCGTGGGCTGCTGCTGAAGTTCCTCTCGTCGGTCCAGACCTGAGCGGACGGGCGTCCCGGCGTCCGCGTCGGCGTCGACCCCCGCCGCTACCGTGCCCGACGTGCCGGACGCCGTCGCCCTCGCGCTCAGCGTCGTGGCCGGCCTGCTGGTCGCCCCGTTCCTGACCGCGCTGATCGAGCAGGTCCCGGCCAAGCGCGCGGTGCGTTGGCCGAGCCCGGCGGCGCACCCGCCGATCCTGTACTGGCTGCGCCAGCCGGCCGACGCGCCGGCGGTCGAGGACGGGACGCCGTCGGTCGACGGCGTCCCGGCGGCCGAGGCCGGCGCGGACGGTCCGGACGGGGTCGCCGAGGCGGATCGGACGGCGGCGCCGGGAGGCCCGGACGGGGACGACGCCGACCCCGACGACGATCGGGAGCCCGAGGCCCGGGGTGGGCCGCTGCCCCGGAGCTGGGGGCTCGCGGCCGAGGTGCTCACGCCGGTGCTGTTCGCCCTGGCCGTGGTGCGCTTCGGCGCGAGTTGGGTCCTGGTGCCGTTCTGGGTCTGCTTCGCGGCGTTGCTCATGGTGTCGGTGATCGACGTGCAGCACTACCGGATCCCCGACCGCATCGTGTTCCCGGCCCTCGGGATGTCGCTCCCGCTCATCGTGGTGGTGTCGCTCGGCTACGGCGAGCCGGACGCGATCGTCCACGCGCTGATCGGCGCCGGCGCCTACTTCCTCCTGCTCTTCGTGGCCCACCTCGTGTACCCGGCGGGCATGGGCTTCGGCGACGTGAAGCTGGCCCTGCTCATGGGCCTGTTCCTCGGCTGGATCGCCCCCGACGGCATCCGGGCCTTCACCCTCGTGCTGTTCGCCCTGATGATCGGCTGCCTGCTCGGCGTGGTCGTCGGTGGCGTCCTCGCCCTGGTGCGCCGCAAGAACGCCGCCTTCCCCTTCGGCCCGGCGCTCGCGGCGTCCACCGTCGTCGCCGTCCTGTTCAGCCAGCAGCTCCTCGGCACCGGCTAGCGACCAGGAGGGAACGGCGAGCAGTGCGCGGCGATCACGTCGCGCAGCGGGCCGAGGTCATCTCGGTCAAGGCCCTCCCGAACCATTTCGAGACCCACCTCGATGCCGCCGGGGCTGGCCTCCGCGGCGATGTCGAGCTGGGCGTTGGCCAGTCTGATCCCTTCATCGTCTCCGACGGCCGTCGCGTCCTCGAGCGAGCGCCACCACGTGCATGCCGAGTCCCAAGCGGCGATCTCTCGGTACTGATCCCGGGTCAAGCGCAGCGGAGGGCAAGCGGTGCGGTCGGGCATCGTCGTGCACGGTCGATCGGTCGACGACGTGGGTTCGGTGTAGCCGTAGCCAGGCGCGTAGTCGAACTCGGATCGAGCTTCGGCGAGCGCCGCCTCACCCGCCGGGGAGTCGAGGTCGATCAGCCCGTCGGCGGTAGTCGGCGACGACGGCGCGTCCGTCGACTCGGGACCGGTGCGCACCGCGTAGCCCTAGTCGTCGGCGGCTGGCAGCACGACGAGAACGATCGCGACGATGCCTGCTGCCAGGACGGCCGCGTTCGTGACCGCTGTCCGGATGTGACGGCGCCGCACCGCCGATCCCTGGGCGGCGGCGAGCACCTGGTCGGCGCCCCGCCACTCTCCGTGTTCCGCGATGGCGAGTAGTGCGGAGGGGTTGGGAGTCATGCGTTCTCCTCCAGGTCCATGCGGAGTCGACGCCTCGCCCGACTCGCACGCTGACGGGCCGCAGCCTCGGTGGTGCCCAGGGTGCGGGCGACCTCGCCGAAGGGTCGTTGCTCGACCTCGGTGAGGTAGAGGACGGCTCGGTCGAGGGATCGAGGCGCCGGAGTTCGGCCAGGTCGGACGGATAGCTGTCGCTTCCGGCGGCCACGTGGCCGTGGCGGCGGTGCGCTCGATCGCGCCGGAACAACGTGTGTCGGCCGTTGGCGGCGAGGTTGACGATGGTGCGTCGGAGGTAGGAGTCGGGATATTCGAGACCGGAGAGCGGTCCACGTCGCAGCGCTCGGGCAACAGCCTCCTGGACCAGGTCGTCCGGAGCGACGCCTTCCGGCGCACAGGCACCAGCGAAGCGGCGCAGCCCTGGAGAGAGGCGGCGGAACAACTCGTTCTCACCTCATCAGCTCGCCCCGCCATCACCACAGAGAACACCGCAGGGAACCGGATCGTGACAGTGGCGATCGGCGTGTGAGCGATGCGTGGGGGCGTCTTGTGGCCTTCCCGCGCCGTCGCCGCTGCCAATAGGCACGGAAAATGATCTAAAAGTTTTGAAACAACTTGATATGCGACCCGTGGACTACTACGATCGAACACGTGTTCCGGATCCTCCGATCCATCAAGTCCCACCTCGAGGGCCTCGCCGAGCGCCTCGTCCCCGAGACGCTCGCGCCCGCCGACGCCCAACGCTGGATCGAGCTCCTCGCCGCCATCGAGCGGCTTGCCGCCGGGATGCGGCTGCTGCTGGCCCGGCGCATCGACGCGGACGGGCTCTACGACCGCACCGGGGAGCGCTCGGCGGCGGAATGGCTGGCGAAGACCACCGGGCGGTCCACCCGTGACGCCCAGCGCGACCTCGACTGCTCCCGCCAGCTGAAGGAACTGCCCGACGCGGAGGATGCGGTCCGCAACGGTGAGCTCTCCGACCAGCAGGCCAAGACGGTGGCCGACGGCGCGTCCGCGGACCCGGCAGCGGAGGAGGAGCTGCTCGACACCGCCCGCAAGGGATCGTTCGGTGAGCTCGCCCGCCAGGCCAGGGCCCGCAAGGCCGCGGCGCTCGGCGACGACGAGGCCCGCCACGCCGCTGCCCACCGCAACCGTTCCCTGTCGACGGGCGTGAACGAGATGGGTGAGGGCTGGGGCCGGTTCAACGGCCCCGCGTCCGACCTCGCCCGCCTGCGCGCTGCGCTCGCCCCGAACCTCGACGCCTGCTTCGACGCGGCGCGCCTCGAGGGCCGTCGCGAGCGGGCCGAAGCCCTCGCCTACGACGCCCTCATGGCCCTGCTCGGCATCCACCCGATACCCGCCGCCGGCGGCGAAGCCGGACCCGCCGACACCCAACGCCGCCAGACACGATCCGGGCGCGATCACGACGCGAAGACCAGCCCGCCGAGCGGCGACAGGCCGTCGCACGCCGACGAAACCGGGGCGGACCCGTCCCCACCACCCGCCGACGGCGGGCCTGCGCCGACGCCCTCACTGTTCGACGGCACCGGCGCCGCTCCCGTAGCAGGCGGAGACGGACCCGACCCTGCGCCGCCCCGCCCACCCGACACGGATCCGGACACCGACGCCGACGCCGGAGCGACAAGCGCCGATCCAGACCCACCGCCACCGCCACCGCCACCGCCACCGCCACCGGCACCGTCGGCGGCGCCGGCACCCGGTCCTCGACGCACCCCCGCAAAGCTGATCCTGCGGGTCGACGCCCAAGCCCTTCGACGAGGTCACACCGTCCCCGGCGAGCTCTGTGACATCGCCGGCATCGGCCCCGTCCCTGTCGCCGCCCTCCGCGAGTTCCTGCCCGACGCCGCCATCGAGGTGGTCATCACCAACGGCGTCGACGTGTGCAACGTCACCGGCTTCAGCCGCCGCGCCAACGCCCGCCAACAGACCGCCCTCGAGCTCCTGAACATCGGCTGCACCCGCGAGGGGTGCAACACCACCACCCACCTGCAGGTCGACCACCGCGTCGACTGGGCCAAGATCCACGTCACCGAGCTCGCCAACCTCGACTGGCTCTGCCCCCACGACCACCGGCTCAAGACCCACCACGGCTGGCAACTCGAGCCCGGTACCGGCAAACGACCCATGCACCCACCCGAACACCAATGGTGGAACCAACCCGGCAGCCGGTCCCCCGGCTCGTCCCGACACGACGACGGCAGCGCCGACGTCGAGGCCGGCGCCGCATGAACCATCGCCTGCAACCCGGTCACATCCGGGAAGACCGGCCGGCCGCCGGCCCGCCCGACCGGCGATTCACCGCGCCGGAGCTCGACAGCCTCGGACCGGGACCATGGCCAGAATCAGCGGCGAACCGACATCGGGCCCGTCGCCGCGGCCGACCCGACGACTCGTTCACTGGCGGTCGCCGAGTGGTGCTCAGCCGACAGACGGCGATGCGATCATGATCGGCACTGCCCGGACTGGACTGGTCGGGGAGGGGGACGGCTCCGTACCATCGGTCTAAGACGCCGGCGGCGAGTCGTTCCCGCGACCGCCGACCACGCCGATCGAGACACCGCCGCACCGAGCCCAACGGGGGACCCATGAGCACCGCTACCCAGGACGACGTCATCACCGAGCTGACCGCCTGGCTCGAGGACAACTGGGATCCCGAGCTGACGGTGGGCGAGTGGTGGGAGCGCCTCGGCCTCGCCGGTTGGGCCGCCCCCAACCTGCCGTCCAACGCCTACGGCCGGGACCTCTCCCGCAACGACACCGTGCGCGTCCAGGAGACCATCGCCGGCTTCGGGGCGCTCGGCGCCCCCGGTGGCCTCGGCCTGATGCTGGCGGCGCCGACCATCGCCACCCACGGCACCCAGGAGCAGATCGACCTCTACGTCCGCGACATCGTCACGGGCCAGAAGGCGTGGTGCCAGCTCTTCAGCGAGCCCGGCGCCGGCTCCGACCTCGCGGGCCTCACCACCAAGGCCACCCAGGACGGCGAGGAGTGGATCGTCGACGGCCAGAAGGTGTGGACCTCGGCCGGCCAGGTCGCCGACCTCGCCATGCTCATCGCGCGTACCGACGCCAGCGTCCCCAAGCACCAGGGCATCAGCTACTTCGCCATCGACATGCACCAGCCCGGCGTCGACATCCGGCCCCTGCGGGAGATGACCGGCCACGCCATGTTCAACGAGGTCTTCCTCAGCGAGGCCCGCGTCCGCGACGACGCCCTCATCGGCGGCCTCGGCAAGGGCTGGGCGGTGGCCAACACCACCCTCATGCACGAGCGGGCCACCCTCGGCTCCGGCGGTGGCCACGCCGCCTCCAGCGCCGCCGTGCCCGGCACGGTCATGGGCCACCTGGGCCTGCGCGCCGGCGACTTCGTGCGGGCCCCCGGCGGCTCGGCCAAGAAGGACGGCCGTCGCCGCGGCAACGCCTTCGCGGTGAGCGCCCAACTGCTGATCGACCTGGCCAAGGGCAACGGCAAGAGCACCGACCCGCTGATCCGCCAGGACCTCGTGAAGCTCTACACCCTCGGCGAGATCGGCCGCTTCAACGGTCTGCGCCAGAAGGGCCTCAAGTCCCAGGGCAAGGACCTGCCGGGCGTCGGCAACATCGCCAAGCTCTCGATGAGCGAGATGATGCGCCTGTCCCGCGACATCGGCCTGCGCATCGTCGGCCCGGCCGGCACCCTGCACGCCTACGAGGGCCAGGACGGCGACGCCGTGGTCGACGCCACCGGCAACCCGTTCCTGCCCATCGTCACCGGCACCGCGCTGTTCGCCCAGGGCCCCGCCATCTACGGCGGCACCGACCAGATCCAGCGCAACATCATCGGCGAGCGGGTGCTCGGCCTCCCCAAGGAGCCGAGCAACGACAAGACGCTGCCGTTCAGCGAGCTGCCCAAGAACGCCTGACCTCGGGGCCGCGAGCGCCTGATCGTCCGGGAACGGACTCGGGGGCGGGCGCCCCCGGTCGGTAACCTCGGTCCCGATGTTGCGCTACCTCACCGCCGGCGAATCCCACGGTCAGGCCCTCGTGGTCGTGATCGAGGGCCTGCCCGCGGGCCTGGCCATCGAGGAGTCCGACATCCAGAACGAACTGCGCCGCCGGCGCCTCGGCTACGGCCGGGGCCCGCGCATGCGCTTCGAGCAGGACGAGCTGCGCCTCCTCGGCGGCATCCGCCACGGCCGCACCCTGGGCTCGCCGGTGGCGGTCGAGATCGGCAACTCCGAGTGGGACCGCAAGTGGACCGAGGAGATGTCGCCCGCGCCGGGCGAGACCGCCTCGCCCCTCACCCAGCCCCGGCCCGGCCACGCCGACCTCGCCGGTATGCAGAAGTACGGCTTCGGCGACGCCCGCAACGTGCTCGAGCGGGCCTCGGCGCGCGAGACCGCGGCCCGGGTGGCCGCCGGCGCCATCGCGAAGAAGCTCCTCGCCGAGCTCGGCATCGAGATCCTCTCGCACGTCGTGAGCATCGGCGCCGTCGAGTCCAAGGCCATCGAGCGGCCCGCGCCCGGCGACCTCGCCCGCATCGACGAGTCGGAGGTCCGCTGCTTCGACCCCGACGCCGAGGGCGCCATGATCGACGAGATCAAGGCCGCGGCCAAGGACGGCGACTCGCTCGGCGGCGTGGTCGAGGTGCTCGCCTACGGCGTGCCCGTCGGCCTGGGCAGCCACGTGCACTGGGACCGCAAGCTCGACGCCCTGCTGGCCCAGGCCCTCATGAGCATCCAGGCGGTCAAGGGCGTGGAGATCGGCGACGGCTTCGAGGTCGCCACCCGGCGGGGGAGCGACGCCCACGACCCCATCGCGTGGGACGCCGTCAACGAGTGCTACCGCCGCGAGTCGGCCCTGGCCGGTGGCGTCGAGGGCGGCATCTCCACCGGGGAGGTCGTCGTGGCGCGCGTCGCCATGAAGCCACTCGCCACGCTGAACCGGCCCACCCTCAAGACCGTCGACGTGGTCACCAAGGAGGAGACGGTCTCGTTCAAGGAGCGGACCGACGTCACCGCCGTACCGGCCATGGGCGTGGTCGCCGAGACGATGATGGCCTTGGTCCTCGCCGACGAGTGCTGCCGCAAGTTCGGCGGCGACTCCGTGGCCGAGCTGGTGCGCAACGCGGACGCCTACCTGGCCGCCGTCGACGGCGCCGGCCCCCGTGGCTGACGCCGCCACCGCCCACCACATCGTCCTCGTCGGGATGATGGGCTCGGGCAAGACGTCGGTCGGTCGCCGCGTCGCCGAGGCCCTCGACCGCCCGCTGATCGACACCGACACGCTGGTCGAGCAGCGCACCGGGCGGACGGTGCGGGAGATCTTCGAGGCCGAGGGCGAGGCCGCCTTCCGTGCCGTCGAGGCCGAGGCCGTGGCCGACGCGGTGGCCTGGCCCGAGCCCGCGGTCATCGCCGCCGCCGGCGGGGTCGTGCTCTACCCGGCGAGCCGCGACCACCTCCACGAGGCGGGCACGGTCGTCTGGCTGTCGGCCACCCCGGAGACCCTCGCCGGTCGTGTGCGGACCGGCGACCACCGGCCGCTGCTCGGCGACGACCCCGAACCGGTACTCCGCCGCCTGCTCGAGGAGCGCCGCGGCCTCTACGAGGCCCTCGCCGACGCCGTGGTGGTGGTCGATGACCTCACCACCGAGCAGGTCGCCGAGTGCGTCCTCGCCGCCTGCCGGCGTCCGGCGCCGGCGCCCGCCGCCCCGGGCGACGGGGGCCGGCCGTGACCGGGCGCCCCGACGGGCTGCTCACCGTGCCGGTCGAGCTCGGCGACGACTCCTACGAGGTGCTGGTGGGCGCGGGCGCCCGCCACCGCCTCGCCGAGGTGCTGCCCGCCGGCGCCGGCCGGGCCGCCGTCGTCACCCAGGCGGGCATCGGCATCGAGGTCGACCCCGGCGTGGAGCACCGCGTGTTCACCATCGACGAGGGCGAGTCGGCCAAGCAGCTCGCCACCATCGAGCACCTCTGCCGGGAGTGGGCGCAGTGGGGGATGACCCGGCGTGACGTGGTCGTCGCCGTGGGCGGCGGGGTGGTCACCGACACCGGCGGGTTCGCCGCCGCGGTGTACCACCGGGGCATCGCCGTGGTGCACGTCCCCACCACGCTGCTCGGCCAGGTGGACGCCGCCATCGGGGGCAAGACCGGGGTGAACCTGCCCGAGGGCAAGAACCTCGTCGGCGCCTTCTGGCAGCCGAGCGCCGTGCTCTGCGACACCGAGGTGCTCGAGTCGCTGCCGCCCCGGGAGTACGGCAGCGGCCTCGGCGAGATGGCGAAGTACCACTTCCTCACCGGCGACGACCTCGGCGCCCTGCCCCTCGACGAGCGGGTGGCCCGCTGCGTCGCCATCAAGGCCGCCATCGTCGCCGAGGACGAGCGTGAGGGCGGCCGCCGGGCGCTGCTCAACTACGGCCACACCCTGGCCCACGCCCTCGAGATCGCGGGCCACTACGACCTGCGCCACGGCGAGGCGGTCGCCCTCGGGCTGATCTACGCCGCCCGCCTGGCGCAGCGCCTCGAGCGGGTCGACGCCGCCCGGGTCGCCGAGCACGAGGCGGTGGTCGCCGACTACGGCCTGCCCGACCGGCTCGACCCCGGCCACGACCCCGACGAGCTCGTGGCCCTGATGAAGCGCGACAAGAAGGCCCTCGACGGCCTGACCTTCGCCCTCGACGGCCCGGACGGGGTGGAGGTCGTGGCGGGCGTGCCCGAGGATCTCGTGCGCTCGGTGCTGGTGGCGTGGCTGGACGAGAACCGTGACAGGGGGACCACCTGATGGCGCCGATCGTGCTGCTCCTGTCGGGGCCGAACCTGAACCTCCTCGGCGAACGCGAGCCCGAGATCTACGGCACCGCGACGCTCGACGACCACGTCGCCGCGGCGCGGGCGCGGGCCGCCGAGCACGGCCTCGAGCTCGAGCACCTCCAGAGCAACGCCGAGGGGCCGCTCGTCGACGCCGTCCACGCCGCACGGGGCCGGGCGGCGGCCATCGTGGTGAACGCCGGTGCCCTGACCCACTACGGCTGGTCCCTGCACGACGCGCTCTCGGCCTACGACGGCCCCGTCGTCGAGCTCCACCTCTCGAACCCCGACGCCCGTGAGGCGTGGCGCCACACGTCGGTGATCTCGCCCGTCGCCACCGGACTGATCAGCGGGTTCGGCGGCCACGGCTACGTGCTCGCCGTCGACGCCGTCGCCCGCCTGCTCGCCACCGAGGCGCCGAGCAATGGCTGACGTGGCGGCCGCCCTCCCGCCGATGGACGTCGCGTCACGGGTGGACCGCCTCCGCCCGGCCGTCGCCGAGGCCGGCTGCGACGCCCTGCTCGTCACCAACCTCACCAACATCCGCTACCTGACCGGCTTCACCGGGTCGTCCGGGCTCCTCCTCGTGCGCCCCGACGACCTGCTGTTCGTCTCCGACGGCCGCTACGCCCGGCAGGCCGCCGACCAGCTCGCCGCCGCCGGCGTCGACGCCCGCATCGAGATCAGCGGCACCGGCCAGCGCGAGCTCGTCCAGGCGGGTGCCGCCGGCGTGGCCCGGCTCGGCCTGGAGGCCACCGCGGTCACGTGGGCCCAGCAGCGCCGCTACGCCGACGAGTGGTTCGCCGACGCCGAGCTCGTCCCCACCGAGGGCCTGGTCGAGGGCCTGCGCATCGTCAAGGACGCGGGCGAGGTGGCCCGCATCGAGGCCGCCGCCCACATCGCCGACGCCGCCCTGGCCGACGTGCGGGCGCTGCTGCTCGACGGCCCCACCGAAGAGGCGTTCGGCCTCGCCCTCGACACCGCCATCCGCCGCCTCGGCGCCGAGGGCACGTCGTTCGAGACCATCGTCGCCTCCGGCCCCAACGGGGCGAAGCCCCACCACCGACCGGGCTCGCGCCGGATCGAGGTCGGTGACCTCGTCGTGCTCGACTTCGGGGCCCTCGTCGACGGCTACTGCTCGGACATGACCCGCACCGTCATGGTCGGCGACCCGTCGCCGACCCAGGCCCGCATGCTCGAGGTCGTCACCGCCAGCCAGGAGGCCGGCGTGGAGGCCGTCCGTGCCGGTGCGCCGACCGCGGACGTCGACGCCGCCTGCCGCGCCGTCATCGCCGACGCCGGGTGGGCCGACGCCTTCGTGCACGGCACCGGCCACGGCGTGGGCCTCGACATCCACGAGGACCCGAGGGTGGCGGCCACGGCCACTGCTACGCTCGCCCCCGGCCACGTGGTCACCGTCGAACCCGGCGTCTACCTGCCCGAGCACGGCGGGGTGCGGGTCGAGGACACCGTCGTGGTCACCGACGAGGGCTGCCGCCGGCTCACCCTCGCGCCCAAGGCCCCCCTCGTCGTCGCCTGACGACCCGGCCGCCCCCGTACGCCCGCCCCACTCGCCTGAAGGACCGACATGGCCACCATCACCACCAACGACCTGAAGAACGGCATGAGCCTCGACCTCGACGAGGGGCTCTTCCAGGTGGTCGAGTTCCAGCACGTGAAGCCCGGCAAGGGCGGCGCCTTCGTGCGCACCACCCTCAAGAACGTGCGCAACGGGGCCGTGGTCGACCGCACCTTCCGCGCCGGCGAGAAGGTCGAGCGGGCCATCATCGACAAGCGCGAGATGCAGTTCCTCTACCGCGAGGGCGACGACTACGTCTTCATGGACAACACCTCGTACGACCAGGTCAACGTCACCAGCGCCTCGCTCGGCGACTCGGCCAACTACCTCATCGAGGGCAACGCCGCGGTGCTGCAGATGTACGGCGACGAGATCGTCGGCGTGGACCTGCCCGCGGCCGTGGAGCTGGCCATCGCGGAGACCGAGCCCGGCATCCAGGGCGACCGGGTCTCCGGCGCCCGCAAGCCCGCCACCCTCGAGACGGGCCTCATCGTGCAGGTGCCGCTGTTCGTGAACCCGGGCGACCGCATCAAGGTCGACACCCGCTCGGGCGAGTACCTCAGCCGCGCCTGAGCGCGCGTCCGCACCCATGACCGTCGCCGGGAGCCGTCGCGAGGCGCGTGAGCGCGCCCTGGGGCTCCTCTACGAGGCGGAGGCCAAGGGGGAGTCGCCGAGCGCCGTGCTCGACGCGCTGCCGATCGAGCCCGACCCCTACGCAGCCCGGCTGGTGGCCGGCGTCGAGGCCCACGGCGAGGAGATCGACGGGCTGCTCCGGCGCTTCGCCCGGGGCTGGAAGCTCGAGCGCATGCCCGCGGTGGACCGGGCCGTGCTGCGGGTCGGCACCTACGAGCTGCTGGCCGAGCCCGGCGTCCCGACGCCGGCGGTGGTCTCGGAGGCCGTCGAGCTCGCCTCGCAGTACTCCACTGACGAGTCGGGCCGGTTCGTGAACGGCCTGCTGGCCCGCATCGCCACCGAGGTGCGCGGCGACGGCCGCGAGGTCGCGCCCGCGCCCGTCGCCGACGATGCCGGGCCGCTCGCGGCGCCGGTCCCGCCGGCTCGCGAGGCCGACGCCGAGGTGGTCGAGGAGGTCGAGGCCGGCCCCGCCGTCGACGAGGACGTCGCCCTCGGCGTGGCGCGCCCGCCGGTGGCACCTCCGCCGCCCGAGGCCGACGCCGAGCCCGCACCGACGATCGACGCCGACCCCGGCGCGACGCCGCCGGCGCCCGACGCCGACGCCGACGCCGAGCCCGAGCCCGAGTCCGAGCCGGTGGCCGCCACCCCCGCCATCCCGGCCACGCCAGACACCCCCGCTCCGCCCCGGGCCCGTCCGCCGCTGCCCCTGCCGCAGCCGCCGCTCGGCGACGGTGTCGTCCACCTGCGCCCGTGGCGCCCCGTCGACGCCCCGGCGCTGGTCGCGGCGTGGTCCGACCGCGAGGTCGCCCGGTGGAGCCCGCCGCCGCGCCAGCACGCCCTCGTCGACGCCCGGCGCTGGATCGACGGCACCCCCCGCCTGCGCGAGCGCGGCCTGGCCCTCGACCTGGTCATCGCCGCGGTCGGCCCCGGCGACCCCGTCCTCGGTGAGGTCGGCCTGTCGGAGTTCGACGACGACGGTCGGGCCGCCCTCGGCTACTGGATCGCGGCCGAGCACCGGGGGCGGGGGCATGCGACCCGTGCGGTCCGCCTGCTCTCGGCCTGGGCCCTGCAGCACCTCGGCCTCACCGCCGTCACCGCCACGGTCGATCCCGGGAACCGGGCCTCGCTGGCCGTCCTGCGGCGGGCGGGCTTCCGCTCCTCGACCCCCGACCACTGGGTCCTCACCACCCGCCAGCCCTAGGGGTTCTGCCTCCGCCCGGCTCGGGGTAGCCGTGACCCCGAGGGCGACGGGGGGGCGACATGGGTTCGATGGCGGGAGGGACGGGCCGGCAACGCCAGCGCCAGCGCCAGCGCCAGCGGTGGGCACCCCGTCGCGCCGGGAGCCTCGCCGTGCGGGTCGGCGTGGCGCTCGTCCCGGTCGTCGCCGGCCTGTTCGTGGGCGAGCGGGTGGCGCGCACCCTGGGCCCGCCGTCGGGGTGGACGGCGACGACCACCTGGTGGCTCGTCGTGCTCGCGGCCACCGTCGCCACGGTCCTGGTCGTGGAGCACGCCGCCCGTCGCCTGCTACCGCTGAGCCTGCTGCTGCGCCTCTCGCTCCTGTTCCCCGACCGAGCCCCGAACCGGCTCCGGGTCGCGCTGCGGGCCAGCAGCGTCCGTCGGGCCGAGCGCGGGCTCGCCGATGCCGGTGACGACGCCGACGCCTCCACCCAGGCCGCGGCGGCGCTGGTGCTCGTGGCGGCGCTGCACGCCCACGACCGCCGCACCCGCGGCCACTCCGAGCGGGTGCGGGCCCTCACCGTGGTGGTGGGCCGCGAGCTGGGACTGCGCCAGGACGAGCTCGACCGCCTCGAGTGGGCGGGCCTCCTCCACGACATCGGCAAGCTCTCGGTGCCGCCCGCCATCCTGAACAAGGGCGGGCCGCCCGACGACGAGGAGTGGTCGGTCCTGCGCCGCCACCCCGGGGAGGGCGGCGTGCTGATGGCGCCGTTGGCGGGCTGGCTGGGGGAATGGGTCCACGGCGTGGACCAGCACCACGAGGACTACGACGGCACCGGCTATCCGGGTCGCCTGGCCGGCGACCAGATCGCCCTCGCCGGCCGCATCGTGGCGGTCACCGACGCCCTCGAGACGATGACCGCGTCCCGCGCCTACAAGCGGCGGATGCCGGTGTCGCAGGCGCGCGCCGAGCTGGTCGCGTGCGCCGGCACCCGGTTCGACCCGGCGGTGGTGCGGGCGGTGCTCGCCGTCTCGCTCCCGCGCCTGGCCCTCGTGCTGGGCCCGTTGGCCGCGGTGCTCGAGGTGCCGGCGGTGGCGCCGATCGCCCGGTCGGCGGCGGAGCTGCAGGGCGCACTGGCGACGGTCGTGGCCACGACCCCGCGCGCCCTCGCCACGGTCGCGCTCGTGCTCGGCACGCTGGGCGGCGGGCCCACGGCGACGGTCGCCGGCGCCGACACGGACGTGACGGGCATCGCCCTCGGCGACCACGCCCCCGACCCGGCGGCCGGCCGCTCGGCGGGTGGCCTGGCGACCGAGGCGTCCGACCGGGGGAGCGCCGGGCCCGACGCGCCGACCGACGGCCCCCGCGTCGGGGCGACGGGCGGGGGCACGACCGACCCGGTGGGGTCACCGGCGGCGAGGACCGGACCGTCGCCGACGACCCCTGCCGCCACCGGTTCCTCACCGGCGAGGCCCGGGGTGCCGCCGGGGCCGCCCGCCACCACCCCGCCGGCCCGGCCGCCGGCCGTGCCCCCGACCACCGCGCCGCCGGCGCCGCCGGCCGACGGCCCGCCGGGCCTGCCGGCCGACGCGGCCGCCTGCCTCGGCGGCGGCTGGGTGGGCCAGGGGTTCGCGAACCAGGGCCGCTGCCTCGCCGCCCACCTGCCGGGTTGAGCGGAGCGGCGCCGGGTGGGACGCGCGTCGGCGCCGTGCTGCTACGGTGCGCTCCTGACCGTGAATCGGGTCCCGTGAGGCCCGAACGGACAGAGGAGACGTCGCTTGGCCGAACGCGAACGCCGCATCACGCCCCCGTACGGGGGCGTTTTCGTTGCCCGGGCCCGGGTCATGGACGCCGACGACATCCGTCGGGCGATCTGGCGGATGGCCCACGAGGTCATCGAGCGCAACCAGGGCCTCGACCAGACCGTCGTGATCGGGCTCCAGACCGGGGGCGTGGCCCTCGCCGACGCCCTCGTCCGGGCGCTGCACGACGTGGGGGAGGATCCCGACGCCGAGCCGGTGCCCCTCGGCACGCTCGACGTCGCCTTCTACCGCGACGACATCGGGCTGCGGCCGGTGCTGCCCGAGGCGGTGACCGACATCCCCTTCGACATCACCGGCAAGTACGTGGTGCTGGTCGACGACGTGCTCTTCACCGGGCGCACGATCCGGGCCGCCCTCGACGCCCTCACCGACTACGGCAGGCCCCGGGCCATCCAGCTCGCGGTCATGATCGACCGGGGCCACCGCGAGCTCCCCATCCGCCCCGACTACGTGGGCAAGAACCTCCCCACCCGCCGCGACGAGGTCGTGGACGTCACCCCCGAGGGGGTCGACATCGGGGAGATGAAGAAGTGAGCCGGGAGCCTGCGGAGCGGAGCGCAGCAGTGGGAACCGTCGAACCGGATCCCGAAGGGGCACCGACCGAGGCGGTGCAGGGCGCATGAACGGCGACCTGCTCTCGATCACGGACCTCGGCCCCGACGGCATCGACGAGGTGCTGCGCCTCACCGACTCGTTCGTGGAGGTGAGCGAGCGGGCCATCCCCAAGGTCCCCGCCCTGCGGGGCAAGACCGTGGCGTGGCTCTTCTACGAGGACTCCACCCGCACCCGCCTCTCGTTCGAGACGGCGGCCCGCCGCCTGTCCGCCGACGTCATGAACTTCTCGGTGGCCTCGTCCTCGGTGAAGAAGGGCGAGTCGCTGCGCGACACCGTGCAGACCATCGAGGCCATGGGGGTGGATGCGATCGTCGTGCGCCACAGCTCGGCGGGCGCGCCCTGGCAGGTCGCCAAGTGGGCCGAGGCGGCCGTGGTCAACGCCGGCGACGGCTGGCACGAGCACCCCACCCAGGCCCTGCTCGACTGCTACACGATCCGCCAGCACATCGGCTCCTGCGAGGGCCTGCGCATCGCCATCGTGGGCGACGTGAAGCACTCCCGGGTGGCCCGCTCCGACGTCCTCGCGTTCACGGCCCTGGGCGCCGAGGTCACCCTCGTGGGCCCGCCGACGCTGCTGCCCCCGAGCCTCGAGGGCTGGCCCGTCAGCGTGAGCCACGACCTGGACTCGGTGCTGCCCAAGGTCGACATCGTCTACCTGCTGCGCATGCAGCGCGAGCGCATGGCCTCGGGGCTCATCCCGTCGCTGCGCGAGTACACCGCCCGCTACGGCCTCACCCGCCGGCGGGTCGACCGCCTCGACGAGGGCGCGATCGTGATGCACCCCGGTCCCATGAACCGGGGGGTGGAGATCGCCGCCGACGTGGCCGACCTGCCCCGTTCGGTGATCGTCGACCAGGTGCGCAATGGCGTGGCCGTGCGCATGGCGGTGCTCTACCTGCTCCTCGGGGCGGGCAGTGACAAGGTCCTGACCAGCGTGGAGGGCGCATCGTGAGCGGGTTCGTGATCAAGGGCGGGACGGTGGTGGACGCCACCGGCAGCCGCCGGGCCGACGTCGCCGTCGACGAGGACGGCACCATCGCCGCGGTCGGCGAGGGCCTCGAGGGCGGGACGGTCGTCGACGCCTCGGGCTGCGTCGTCGCGCCGGGCCTGGTCGACCTGCACACCCACCTGCGCGAGCCGGGCCGGGAGGAGGCCGAGACCGTCGAGACGGGGTCGCGGGCGGCCGCCCTCGGCGGGTTCACGGCGGTGGTGGCGATGCCCAACACCTCGCCGGCCATCGACTGCGCCGCGGTCGTGCGCGAGGTGCTCGAGCTCGGCCGCGCCGCACCGTGCGACGTCCACTCGTCGGGGGCCATCACCGTCGGGCGCAAGGGCGAGCAGCTCACGCCCATGGCCGAGATGGCCGACCTCGGCGTGCGCCTGTTCACCGACGACGGCGACGGCGTGCAGGACGCCGGCCTCATGCGCCGTGCGCTGGAGTACGCCTCCGGACTGCCCCAGCAGGTGACCCTGGCCCAGCACTGCGAGGTCGCCGCGCTCGCCGCAGGCGGCCACATGCACGAGGGCGAGTGGTCGAGCCGCCTCGGCATCCCCGGTCAGCCCGCCGAGTCCGAAGAGCTCATGGTCGCCCGCGACATCGTGCTGTCGCGGCTGACCGGCATGCGGGTGCACTTCCAGCACCTGTCCACGGGCGTCTCGGTCGACCTGGTGCGCGAGGCCAAGCGACGCGGCCTGGCGGTCACCGCCGAGGCCACGACCCACCACTTCACCCTCACCGACGCCGAGGTCGCGTCCTACGACCCGCTCTACAAGGTCAACCCGCCGCTGCGCCCCGACGCCGACGTGGCCGCGGTGCGGGCCGGCCTCGCCGACGGCGCCATCGACGCCATCGCCACCGACCACGCGCCGCACACCCAGGAGGCCAAGGAGCAGGCCTTCGACGAGGCCCCGCCCGGGATGCTCGGCCTCGAGACGGCCCTGGCCCTGGCCCTCACCGAGCTCGACCTGCCCATCGAGCAGGTGCTGGCCCTGCTGTCCTGGCAGCCGGCGGCCATCGCGGGGCTGAGCGACCAGCACGGCGGCCCGGTGGCCGTGGGCCGCCCCGCGAACCTCTGCGTGATCGACCCCACCGCCACCTGGACGGTCGACCCGGCGGCGTCGGCCAGCCGCAGCCGCAACAACCCCTACGCGGGCCGCACCCTCACGGGTCGGGTCCGCCACACCTTCCTGTTCGGAGAACCCGTCGTGACGGATGGAGAGCCACAACGATGAGCGCCACGATCCGGCCCGCACTTCTGGTGCTGGCCGACGGCACCACCTTCGAGGGCGAGGCCATCGGCGCCGAGCCGCCCGGGGGCGTCGCCACCGGTGAGGTGGTCTTCAACACCGTCCTCACCGGCTACCAGGAGGTGATCACCGACCCGTCGTACGCGGGCCAGATCATCACCTTCACGTACCCCCACATCGGCAACTACGGCGTCACCGCCCTCGACGACGAGAGCCGCCGGCCCTTCTGCCGGGGCGTGGTCGTGCGCGAGCTGGCGCGGCGGCGCAGCAACTGGCGGTCCACCGACGACCTCGACGGGTTCCTGCGCCACCACGGCGTCCCCGGCATCGCCGGCGTCGACACCCGCCGCCTCACCCGCCACATCCGCGAGGCCGGCGCGATGCCCGCCGCCTTCGGCACCGCCGACGAGGTCACCCTCAAGGCCGCGGCGGCGGCCGAGCCCGGCACCGACGGCACCGACCTGGTCGCCGAGGTCACCTGCGCCGAGCCCTTCACCATCGGGGACGGGCCCCGCCGGGTCGTCGCCTACGACCTCGGCATCAAGGCCACGATCCTCCACCACCTCGGCCAGCGCGCCACCGTGGAGGTCGTCCCCGCCACCACGAGCGCCGCCGACGTGCTCGCCCGCAGGCCCGACGGCGTGTTCCTCTCGAACGGCCCCGGCGACCCGGCCGCGGTCACCGGCACCACCGAGGCCATCCGCGGCCTGCTGGGGGAGGTGCCGATCTTCGGCATCTGCCTCGGCCACCAGCTCCTCGCCACCGCCCTCGGGGGCGAGACCTACAAGCTGCCCTTCGGCCACCACGGCGGGAACCACCCCGTCCGCCGCCTCGACACCGGTGCCATCGAGATCACCAGCCAGAACCACAACTACGCGGTCGCCGAGGGCTCGCTGGCCACCGCCGACGTGAGCCACGTGAACCTGAACGACGGCGTGGTGGAGGGCATCCGCTGCCGGGACGTCCCGGCCTTCTCGGTGCAGTACCACCCCGAGGCGGGCCCGGGCCCCCACGACTCGCGGTACCTGTTCGACCTGTTCGACCAGCTCATGGCCGACGGAGGGCCCCGCTGATGCCCAAGCGCACCGACATCTCGTCGATCCTGATCATCGGCTCGGGGCCGATCGTGATCGGCCAGGCCTGCGAGTTCGACTACTCGGGCACCCAGGCCTGCCGCGTGCTGCGCCAGGAGGGCTACCGGGTCATCCTCGCCAACTCGAACCCGGCGACGATCATGACCGACCCGGACTTCGCCGACGCCACCTACGTCGAGCCCCTCGACGCGGACGTGCTGACCGCGATCATCGAGAAGGAGCGGCCCGACGCGGTGCTGCCCACCCTGGGCGGTCAGACCGCGCTGAACCTGGCCATGGAGCTCGTCGAGCGGGGCGTGGTCGACGGCACCGGCGAGGCCCACGACGGCCGGCCCGAGCTCATCGGCGCCCGATCGGAGGCCATCGCCACCGCCGAGGACCGCGAGCAGTTCAAGGTCGCGATGAAGGAGATCGGCCTGGGTGTGCCGCACTCGGCCATCGCCCACACCCTCGACGAGGCCCTCGAGGCGGTCGAGGAGATCGGCCTGCCGGTCATCATCCGCCCCGCCTACATCCTCGGCGGCCGCGGCACCGGCATGGCCGCGACCCCCGAGGAGTTCCGCAAGGCCGCCGCCCGCGGGCTCGAGGCCAGCCCCATCTCCGAGATCCTGATCGAGGAGTCGATCGCGGGCTGGAAGGAGTTCGAGCTCGAGGTCATGCGGGACAAGGCGGACAACTGCGTGGTCGTCTGCACCATCGAGAACGTCGACCCCATGGGCGTGCACACCGGCGACTCCATCACCGTCGCCCCCGCCCAGACCCTGAGCGACGTCGAGTACCAGGACATGCGCGACGCCGCCTTCGCCTGCATGCGCCGCGTGGGCGTGGAGACCGGCGGCTCGAACGTCCAGTTCGCGCTGCACCCCGACAACGGCAAGATGGTCGTCATCGAGATGAACCCGCGCGTGAGCCGCAGCTCGGCGCTCGCCTCCAAGGCCACCGGGTTCCCGATCGCCAAGATCGCCGCCCGCCTGGCCGTGGGCTACACCCTCGACGAGATCCCGAACGACATCACCGAGAAGACCCCGGCCAGCTTCGAGCCGACCATCGACTACGTCGTCACCAAGATCCCGCGGTGGGCCTTCGAGAAGTTCCCCGGCACGCCGGCGGTGCTCGGCACCCAGATGCAGTCGGTGGGCGAGGCCATGGCCATCGGCCGCACCTTCCCCGAGTCGCTCCAGAAGGGCCTGCGCTCGCTCGAGCAGGGCCGCTCGGGCCTGAACTGCGACCCGGGCGAGGCCGAGCTCGACGGCCTGAGCGACGACGAGCTGCTCGAGCGGGCCGCCATCGCCACGCCCGACCGGCCGTTCCAGCTCGAGGCCGCCCTGCGTCGCGGCATCACCGTCGACCGCCTCTACGAGGCCACCAAGGTCGACCCGTGGTTCCTCGACCAGATCCTGGCGATCATCGAGGAGCGCGCCCACCTGGCCGAGACCGGGTTCGCGGCCATGACCCGGCTCGACTGGCGGCGGGCCAAGCGCCTCGGGTTCTCCGACGCCCAGCTGGCCTGGCTCTGGTCGGTGCCGGAGGCCGACGTGCGGTCCGCCCGCCTGGCCGCCGGCGTGCGCCCGACCTTCAAGACCGTCGACACCTGCGGCGCCGAGTTCGAGGCCCGCACGCCCTACCACTACTCGACCTACGAGGACGAGGACGAGATCCGCCCCGGCGACCGCCCCAAGGTGATCATCCTCGGCTCGGGCCCCAACCGCATCGGCCAGGGCATCGAGTTCGACTACTGCTGCGTGCACGCCAGCTTCTCGCTGGCCGACGCCGGGTTCGAGACCGTCATGGTCAACTGCAACCCGGAGACCGTCTCCACCGACTACGACACCAGCGACCGCCTCTACTTCGAGCCGCTGACCCTGGAGGACGTGCTCAACGTCATCGACGCGGAGTCGGCCGAGGGCGAGGTTGCCGGCGTCATCGTCGCGCTGGGGGGCCAGACCCCCCTGAAGCTGTCGGGTCTGCTGCCCGACGGCCTCGTGCGGGGCACGAGCGCGGCGTCGATCGACCTGGCCGAGGACCGCGAACGGTGGAACTCGCTCTGCGCCCACCTCGACATCCCCCAGCCCGCCGGCGGCACCGCCGCGACGCTGGCCGAGGCCCAGGCCGTGGTCGACCGGGTCGGCTACCCGGTGCTCGTGCGGCCGTCGTACGTGCTCGGCGGCCGGGCCATGGAGATCGTCTACGACGACGAGAGCCTGGCCCGCGCCATGGAGCAGCTCGCCGGGTTCGGCTCGCTCGGCAAGGAGGGTGGCCTGTCGGCGGAGCGGCCGGTGCTCATCGACCGCTTCCTCGAGGACGCCACCGAGGTCGACGTCGACGCCATCCGCGACCACGCCGGCGGCTTCCTGATCGGCGGGATCATGGAGCACGTCGAGGAGGCGGGCGTGCACTCCGGCGACAGCGCCTGCGTCATCCCGCCGCCGAACCTCTCGGCCGAGACCATCGCGGTGCTCGAGGAGTACACCCACGCCATCGCCGACGCCCTCGAGGTCTGCGGGCTCATCAACGTGCAGTACGCGGTCAAGGCCGGCCAGGTCTTCGTCATCGAGGCCAACCCGCGGGCGTCGCGCACGGTGCCCTTCGTGGCCAAGGCCACCGGCGTGCCGCTGGTGAAGGTGGCGGCCCGGACCATGCTCGGCGCCACCCTCGACGAGCTCCGGGCCGAGGGCCTGCTGTGCGAGCCCGTGGACGGCGACCACTACGCGGTCAAGGAGGCGGTGCTGCCCTTCAGCCGCTTCCCGGACGCCGACTCGGTGCTCGGGCCCGAGATGCGCTCGACGGGCGAGGTCATGGGCATCGACCGCACGGTCGGCCTGGCCTTCTTCAAGAGCCAGCTGGCGGCGGGGGAGCGGATGCCCGAGCGGGGCACCGTGTTCCTCTCGCTCGCCGATCGGGACAAGGTCGTCGCGTTGGAAGCCGCCCGGCAGTTCACCGAGCTGGGCTTCGCCATCGCGGCGACGACGGGCACGGCCGAGCTGCTCGAGGACAACGGCATCGAGGTGGCCACCGTCGTGGCCAAGCTGGGCGAGGAGAGCGGCATCGACGCCGTCGACCTCATCTCCAGCGGCAAGGTCGACCTCGTGATCAACAGCCCCCGGGGTCGCGGCCCCCGCTCCGACGGCGCCCACATCCGGGCCGCCGCCGGCCAGCACCGGGTGCCGCTGCTCACCACGGGCGCCGCCGGCCTCGCCGCCGCCAAGGGCATGGCCGACTGGGCCCGCCACGAGCTGCGGGTCCGCTGCCTGCAGGACTACCACGCCGCCGGCCCGGGCGAGGACAGCGAGTGAGATCCGTCGGCGCCGGAACCGGCGCACTGCACGGGGCGCGATGGACCTGACCACCCGCATCGGGTCGGTCACGCTGGCCAACCCGGTGATGACCGCGTCGGGCACGGCCGGGCACGGCACCGAGCTGTCGCCGTACCTCGACCTGTCGACCCTCGGTGCGGTCGTGGTCAAGTCCCTGTCGGCCGCCCCGTGGGCCGGCAACCCCGCCCCGAGGGTGCACGAGACCCCCGCGGGCATGCTCAACAGCATCGGCCTCCAGGGCCCGGGCGTGGCCGCCTGGCTCGAGGACGACCTCCCCGGCCTGCTCGCCCTCGGCGCCACCGTCGTGGTCTCGATCTGGGGTCGCTCGGTGGAGGACTACGCCGCCGCCGCCGACCTGCTGGCCGACGCCCCGCCCGAGGTGGTGGCGGTCGAGGTCAACCTCTCGTGCCCGAACGTCGAGTCCCGCAACTCGATGTTCGCCCACTCGACGTCGGCCACCACCGAGGCCATGGCCGCCACCGCAGGCTGCAAACGCCCGCGCTGGGCCAAGCTCAGCCCGAACGTGACCGACCTCCCGTCGATCGCGGCGGCGGCCCGGGACGGAGGGGCCGAGGCGGTGACCCTGATCAACACGGTCATGGGCCTGCTGATCGACCCCGACACCCGCCGGGCCCGGCTCGGCAACGGCGGCGGGGGCCTCTCGGGGCCGGCCATCCACCCGGTCGCGGTGCGGGCGGTGTTCGAGTGCCGGGCCGCGCACCCCGACCTGCCGATCGTCGGCGTGGGGGGCGTGGCCAAGGGTGCCGACGCCGCCGAACTGCTGCTGGCGGGGGCCTCGGCGGTGCAGGTGGGGACCGCCACCTTCGCCGATCCACGCGCGCCGGGCCGGGTGCTGGAAGAATTGACCCGTTGGGCTCGTCGCCAGGCGGAGCCCGGCATCACCGACCTCATCGGAGGAGCACATGACTGACCCCAGCACCGCGGCCTCGGCCCCGGCGGCCCGTGACCACCTGGCGCTGGCCCTCGACGTCGACGACCTGGTGCTGGCCATGCGCCTCGGCCGCCAGCTCCAGCCGTATTTCCGCGTGGCCAAGGTCGGCCTCGAGCTCTTCAGCGCGGTCGGGCCCGACGCCATCGGTGCCCTGACCGACCTCGGCTACGACGTGTTCCTCGACCTCAAGCTCCACGACATCCCGACCACGGTCGAGAAGACCGCGCGGGTGCTGGGCTCGCTCGGCGCGTCGTACCTCACCCTGCATGCCCACGGGGGCGTGCCCATGCTGCGGGCCGGGGTCACCGGCCTGGCCGAGGGCGCTGCCAACGCCGGCCTCGAGACGCCCATGGCCCTCGCGGTCACGGTGCTCACGAGCGACGCCGACGCGCCGCCCCACATCGTCCCCAAGCGCGTGATGGTGGCCGCCGAGGCGGGCTGTGGCGGCATCGTCTGCGCCGCCTCCGACCTCCACGACGTCCACGAGTACGCCCCCCGCCTGCACCGCGTGGTGCCGGGCATCCGCCCCGCGGGGGCCGATGTCAACGACCAGGCCCGCACCGCCACGCCCCGCGAGGCCCTCGACGCGGGCGCCGACCTGCTCGTCATCGGTCGCCCGGTCACCCTGGCCGACGACCCCGTCGCCGCCGCGCAGGCGCTCGTCGCCGACCTCGACTGAGCGGGTTCAGGGCCGCCGGCGGGCGGCGGTAGGGTCCGAGGGATGCCCCAACCGCCCGTGCTCACCGACGACCAGCGCGCCGCCGCCCGGGAGAAGGCCATGGCCGCCCGCCAGGCCCGCGCCCACCTGAAGGAGGACCTCAAGGCCGGTGCGGTCAGCCTGGCCGAGGTCTTCGAGCGGGCCGCCGGCGACCCGATCGTGGCCGGCACCAAGATGCTCACCGTCCTCGAGGCCCTGCCCGCGGTGGGCAAGGTGAAGGCCCGGCGCACCATGGACACCATCGGCATCGCCCAGTCCCGCCGGGTGCGGGGGGTGGGGGAGCACCAGCGCGAGAAGCTGCTCGCGGCGTTCCCCCCGCGGTCGTGAACATCGTCATCGCCGGCCCGGGCGGTGCCGGCAAGGGCACCCTGGTCGGCCGCCTCATGGAGCGCGACCCGAACCTGTGGCTGAGCCGCTCGTGGACGACCCGCGCCCAGCGCCCCGGCGAGGCCGACGACGCCTACGTGTTCGCCACCCCCGAGGAGTTCCAGGCCCACGTCGACGCCGACGGGTTCGTGGAGTGGGTCGAGTTCCTCGACTACCGCCAGGGCACCCCGGTGGCGGACCCGCCCGACGGCACCGACGTGGTCTACGAGATCGACGTCCACGGCGCGAAGTCGATCCTCGAGCACGACCCCGGGGCGCTGTTCGTGTTCGTCACGACGCCGACGCCCGAGATCCAGGAGCAGCGCCTGCGCCTGCGCGGCGACGCCCCCGAGGTCATCGCCAAGCGCCTGGCCAAGGCCGCCGAGGAGCACGACCTGGCGCTGTCGCTCGACGCCCACGTGGTGGTCAACGACGACCTGATCCAGGCCCTGCACGAGATCGAGGCGCTCATCGCGGAGGCCCGTTCGCGGCGCGGATGACCTGGGTTCGCGGGGTGTTGGCTGGTATCCTTGCCTGCCCGCTGTCCCAGGAGCCCTGATGAGCACGCGCCACAACACGATGATGAACCCGCCGATCGAGGAGCTGCTCTCCAAGGTCGACTCCAAGTTCACCCTGGTCACCCTCGGGTCGATGCGGGCCCGCCAGATCAACTCGTACTTCAACCAGCTGGGCGAGGGCCTGGGCTCGGCGGTGCCGCCGCAGGTCACCTCGCTGGCCCGCAAGCCGCTCTCCATCGCCTTCGAGGAGATCGCCGCCGACAAGATCGAGGGCGTCGTCCCCGAGCCGGTCGACGAGGTCGAGGAGCCCGAGGCGGTCGCCGAGGCCGAGGCCGACCCGGCCGAGTAGCCGGGCCCGCCCACCGAGGAGCCTCGCCGTGTCCGCGGCCCTGTCCGGTCGCCGCATCGTGCTGGGCGTCACCGGCGGCATCGCCGCCTACAAGGCGGTCGAGGTCTGCCGCCGCCTGGTCGACGCCGGCGCCCACGTGGCGCCCGTCCTGACCGAGGGGGCCACCCGCTTCGTCGGCGAGGTCACCTTCTCCGCGCTGGCGTCCGAGCCCGTCCAGACCTCGCTCTGGGACGAGGCCAGCCCCATCCCGCACACCCGCCTGGGGCAGGGCGCCGACCTGATCCTGGTGGCCCCGGCCACGGCCCGCCTCCTGGCGGCCTACACCGCCGGCCTGTCCGACGACCTGCTCACCGCCACCCTGCTGGCCACCCGGGCGCCCGTCGTGGTCTGCCCGGCGATGCACACCGAGATGTGGGAGCACCCGGCCGTGCAGGACAACCTGCGCACGCTGGCCGAGCGGGGCGTGACCATCGTGCCGCCCGCCGAGGGCCGCCTGGCCGGCGGTGACGTCGGCGCCGGCCGCCTGGCCGAGCCCGAGGTCATCGTCGCCGCCGTCGAGGCGCTTCTCAGCGAGCAGGACCTCGCCGGCCTCCGCGTGCTCGTCACGGCCGGCGGCACGCGCGAGCCGCTCGACCCGGTCCGCTTCCTCGGCAACCGCTCGTCGGGCAAGCAGGGCCACGCCATCGCCGACGAGGCCGCGGCCCGGGGCGCCAAGGTCACCCTCGTCACCACCGCCAACCGCCCCGCCGCCGCCGGCGTCGAGATCGTCCCCGTGGAGACCGCGGCCGAGATGGAACAGGCCGTGCTCAGCCGGGCCGACGCCGCCGACGTCGTGGTCATGGCCGCCGCGGTGGCCGACTTCCGGCCCGCCGTGCGCCACGACCAGAAGATCAAGAAGGCCGGGGGCACCCCCGAGATCGTGCTCGAGCCGACCCCGGACATCCTCGCCGGGCTGGGCCGGCGCAAGCGCCCCGGCCAGACCCTCGTCGGCTTCGCCGCCGAGACCGAGGACCTGCGGGCCAACGCCGGCGCCAAGCTGGCGGCCAAGGGGGCCGACCTGATCGTCGCCAACGACGTCTCGGCGCCCTCGGTCGGGTTCGAACACGACACCAACCAGGTGCTAATCATGTCGGGTTCGGGAATCGAGCGGGACATCCCCTTGAGCGACAAGCGCGCCGTGGCGCGAGCGGTCCTCGACGCGGTGGTCTCGAGCCGAGCCACCCACCCCCCCGACCTGCTGCCCAACGACAACCACCCAGGGAGCGACACGTGACCAGCTGGACCTTCACCTCGGAATCGGTCACCGAGGGCCACCCCGACAAGATGGCGGACCAGATCTCCGACGCCATCCTCGACGCCATGCTGGCGCAGGACCCCGCCAGCCGGGTCGCCTGCGAGACCCTGGTCACCACCGGCCTGGCCGTCGTCGCGGGTGAGATCACGACCGACGCCTACGTCGACATCCCGCGCGTCGTGCGCGACACGATCAACGGCATCGGCTACGACCGCGAGTCGTTCGGCTACGACGGCAACACCTGCGGCGTCATGGTCTCCATCGACGAGCAGAGCCAGGACATCGCCCAGGGCGTGGACGACTCCGAGGAGGTCCGCTCGGGCCAGTCCGGCGAGGACGACCAGCTCGACAAGCAGGGCGCCGGCGACCAGGGGATGATGTTCGGCTACGCCTGCGACGAGACCGACGTGCTCATGCCGCTGCCGATCCACGTCGCCCACCGCATGGCCGAGCGCCTCGCCGAGGTGCGCAAGGCCGGGACCATCCCGTACCTGCGCCCCGACGGCAAGACCCAGGTCACCTTCGACTACGAGGACGGCAAGCCGGTCCGCCTGCGCACCGTGCTCGTGTCGACCCAGCACAACGACGGCATCGACCGCGACTCGATGATCCGCCCCGACCTCATCGAGCACGTCATCCGCCCGGTGATCCCCGAGCAGTTCGCGGGCGACGACTACGAGGTCTTCGTCAACCCGACCGGCCGCTTCGTCATCGGTGGCCCCGTGGGCGACGCCGGCCTCACCGGCCGCAAGATCATCGTGGACACCTACGGCGGCATGGGCCGCCACGGCGGCGGCGCCTTCTCGGGCAAGGACCCGTCCAAGGTGGACCGCTCGGCCGCGTACGCCGCCCGCTGGGTGGCCAAGAACGTGGTCGCCTCGGGCGCCGCGACCCGCTGCGAGGTCCAGGTGGCCTACGCCATCGGCGTCGCCCACCCCATGTCGATCATGGTGGAGACCTTCGGCACCGAGACCGTGGACCGGGACAAGATCGAGCCCGCCGTCCGCGAGGTGTTCGACCTCCGTCCGGCCGCGATCCTGCGCGACCTCGACCTGCGCCGGCCGATCTACCAGCAGACCGCGGCCTACGGTCACTTCGGTCGCTCGGACGACGGCGACGGCTTCACCTGGGAGCGCACCGACCGGGTCGACGCCCTCAAGTCCGCCCTCGGGCTCTGAGCCCCGGGAACGACCCCGCCCCGCCCGTCGTGGCGGAGCAACTGCAACTGGGGCCCGTCCTCGACGAGCCCACCGCCGACGATGCGCCCGGCCCCGTGCCGGGCGCATCGCCGCGTCCGGCCGAGGCCGCCTCGGCGCCCGAGCCGACGGCGCCCGCCTCCCCGGCGCCCTTGGTGGTGCGGGTGCTGCCCGACGTGCCCGCCATCGACCGGGAGTTCGACTACGCCGTGCCCGACCGCCTCCTGTCGCCCGGCGGCGAGGTGCACGTCGGCGACCTCGTACGCATCGACCTGCACGGCCGCCGGGTGGGGGGCTGGGTCACCGCCGTGGGGGTCGAGCCCCCTGAGGGGGTGGCCGTGCGCCCGCTGGCCAAGGTGTCCGGTCGGGGCCCGTCGGCGGAGCTACTCGACCTCGCTGGGTGGGCGGCGTGGCGCTGGGCGGGCCGACGGGTGCCGTTCGTGCGCACGGCGTCGCCCGAGCGGGTGGTGCCCCGCATCCCCCGCCCGGCCGGCGGATCCGGCCGGGGCGCGCCGGTCCCGGTCGTGGTGGACGAGGTGGCACGGGACGCGTTCACCCAGGAGCGGGCCGTCGTGCGCCTCCCGCCCGGTGCCGACGCCTTCCCGTACGCACTCGGGGCGGCGGCCCTCGGCAACGCGCTGATCCTGACCCCCGCGCTCGGCACCGCCCGCGCGCTGGGCGTGCGCCTTCGCCGGGCAGGGGTGGGCGTCGCCCTGCTGCCCCGGGACTGGGCCGTGGCCGCCGGCGGCGCCACCGTGGTGGGGGCCCGGGCGGCGGCGTGGGCGCCCATGGAGGGGCTGGCCGCCGTGCTGGTGCTCGACGAGCACGACGAGGGCTACCAGGAGGAGCGCACCCCGACCTGGCACGCCCGGGACGTGGTGGTCGAGCGGGCCCGGCGGGCGGGCGTGCCGTGCGTCCTCGTGTCGCCGTGCCCCACCCTCGAGGCGCAGGCGTGGGGGCCGTTGCTGGCGCCGTCCCGCCAGGCCGAGCGGGCGGGCTGGCCGATGGTCGACGTGGTCGACCGGCGCGAGGAGGACCCCGGCCGGGCCGGGCTCTACTCGCCGCTCTTCGTCGAGCGCCTGCGCGGGAGTGGCCGGGTGGTCTGCGTGCTGAACCGGGCGGGCCGGTCCCGGCTGCTGGCGTGCGCCCGCTGCGGCGAGCTGGCCCGGTGCGAGCGCTGCGGGGCGTCCG
Source organism: Acidimicrobiales bacterium (assembly GCA_041908445.1). Classification (GTDB taxonomy): domain Bacteria; phylum Actinomycetota; class Acidimicrobiia; order Acidimicrobiales; family DATDAH01; genus JAEUJM01. The sequence goes on from JAYRFK010000008.1 coordinate 233,284, forward strand.
TGGGGGAGGAGGAGGCCGGCACCCTGACCTGTCGCCACTGCGGGTTGGCGCGCCCGACCATCTGCCTCGTGTGCCACACCACGGTCCTGAAGAACCTGCGGGTCGGCGTCAGTCGCGCCCGGGAGGAGCTCGAGGCCCTCGCCGGCGAGCCCGTGGTGGAGGTCACCGCGTCCACGGCCGGCGCCGACCTCTCACCGGCCCGGGTCTACGTCGGCACCGAGGCCGTCCTGCACCAGGTGCCCGACGCCGCGGTCGTGGCCTTCCTCGACCTCGACCAGGAGCTGCTGGCGCCCCGGTACCGGGCCGCGGAGCAGGCCATGGCCCTCCTCGCCCGGGCGGCGCGGCTGCTCGGCGGGCGGGGGAGCGGCGGGCGCCTCGTCCTGCAGACCCGCCTGCCCCAGCACGAGGTGGTCACCGCCGCCCTGCACGCCGACCCGGGCCGGGTGGCGGCGGCCGACCGGGAGCGCCGCCAGGCGCTGGGCAACCCGCCCTTCGCGGCCACGGCGACCGTCTCGGGTGCCGCCGCCGAGGCCTACGTCACCGCCCTCGGCGCGCCCGCCGGTGTGGACGTCCTCGGTCCCCGCGACGGCGCCTGGCTCCTGCGGGCGCCCGACCACCAGGTGCTCTGCGACGCGCTGGCGGCGACCCCCCGGCCCCCCGGCCGCCTCCGCCTCGCGGTCGACCCCCTCCGCTGAGGTCGCGGCCGGCACCCCGGACCCGCCTGCGCCGTTCTGGGACCAGCGTGGCGTCGTGGGTGACGTGAGTGTGGTCCCAGAACGGGGTGGGATGGTTCGTTCTGGGACCAGCGTGGCGTCGTGGGTGACGTGAGTGTGGTCCCAGAACGGGGTGGGATGGTTCGTTCTGGGACCAGCGTGGCGTCGTGGGTGACGTGAGTGTGGTCCCAGAACGAGGTGGGCCGGTTCGACGGGGGCGGCGGGGTCCGGCACGATGCGGGGATGCGCGTCGTCGGCGGCCGGGCCCGGGGCACCAAGCTGCTGGGGCCCCCGTCGGAGGGCACCCGGCCCATCAGCGACCGGGCCAAGGAGGCGCTGTTCAACATCCTCGGCCCCGGCATCCGCGACTGCCGGGTGCTCGACCTGTTCGCCGGCACCGGCGCGGTGGGTATCGAGGCGCTGAGCCGGGGCGCCGCGGAGGCGGTGCTGGTCGAGCGCGACCGTGAGGTGGTGGACGTCATCAAGGCCAACCTGGCCAAGACCCGCCTCGGGGACCACGCCACCGTGGCGCAGGCCGACGTCTTCGCCTGGCTCGATCGTGGCGTCGGCGCTCCCTTCGACGTGGTCTTCTCCGGGCCGCCGCAGTGGCAGGGGCTCTGGGGCACCTCGCTGGCGGCCATCGACGAGCGGGCCGACGCGCTGCTCGCCGAGGGCGCCGTCGTGGTCCTGCAGCTCGACCCGCGGGAGGAGGCCGAGGAGCCCGAGCTCACCAACCTCGAGCTCGACGACGTGCGCCGCTACGGCAACGTGGCCCTCCGCTTCTACTCGGTAGCCTGAGAGCACCATGCCTCCGTACGCCATCCGCATCATCGGCGACCCGGTCCTGAACGAGCGCGCCGCC
>JAYRFK010000009.1:0-10885 GCA_041908445.1 Acidimicrobiales bacterium
ATCGGTGTTCACGGGCAGCCCACACCAACCGGCCGGGGCACGCTCTGAGGCCAGAGATCGAAGTCTCAGGCGCCGAAAGTGCTCACCGACCGGCGGGCTCGGAACCAAGTCCTAGCCGACCTGGTCTGCCCCCATTAGGCGTCGTCGGGGCCGGCGCCGAGCAGGGCCTTGACCTCGCCGGCGGGGCCGATGACCACCCGCTCGTCGAGGCCGTGGGAGCGCAGGCGGGCGCGGATGTCGTCGGGGACGGACTGGAGCTCGAGGACGCCCGCGAGATCCTCGGTCGCCTCGGCGACACGCCACAGGGCGGCGAGGCCGAGCAGGTCGATGCCGGTGGTGCCGGACAGGTCGAGGGCGATGCGGTCCAGCCCCCGCCAGGACTCGAGCAGGAGGATCTCACCGAAGTGGATCGCGGCCTCGCCCGCCAGCTCACCGGTCAGGGTGGCCAGGAAGTCCTCCTCGGACCAGGCGCACACCACGTTGAGCTCGTGTCGGGGGGCCATGGGCCACTCCGTACCCGCCGGCTCCGGCGGCCAGACGCCGCTGGGCGGCGCGGGCCACCGAGGTCCGTCGGCGTCAGTCGATCTGGCCCTCGCCCTTGACCGCGGCGCCGCGCTCGATGGCGTCCTCGTAGGCCTCAGCGACCGCGGGATCGACCTCGGTCGGCGCCGCCTCCTCCTCCTCGGGAGTGGGCATCCGATCGGCGCCGTGGCCGGCGACGGCGTCGGCCTCGTCGGCGTGGATGGTGGCGTCGGTGACGTCGGCGTCGGGGGTGCGGTCGTGGGCCTGGTCGAGGGCGTCCTGCTCGCTCATGGGGGGCTCCTTGGGTGGCGTGCGTCCCGGGCGGGTCCCGGGTGGCGGTCGGCCCGTCCCCCTACCCTGGACGCGATGGGCGTAGACACCGGCCGGCGCGGGTTCTGGACGGGGTCGAGGCGGGGAAGGAGTCCGGGTCAGCGACCCGATCCGCGCGGCCACGGCCGCGCCCGGGCCGTCCGACGCCCACTAGGCACGACCAGATGCACGGGAGCACCCAGATGACAGACGGCCGCCTCACCATCGACGCCCAGCCCGCGGGCGGCGGCAACCTGCTCGTCCTCGAGGGCGAGGTGGACCCGCACACCACCGAGCAGCTGGACCAGGCCGTGGACGCGGCCCTGGCCTCCGGAACCGAGCTGGTGCTGGAGCTCAGCGGGGTGACGTTCATCGACTCCGCCGGCCTGCGCTCGCTGATCCGCGCCCAGCGCCGCGCCGAGGACGCCGGCGGCTCGCTGGTGTTGCGCTCGCCGCGCCCGTCGACGCTCCGGGTGCTCGAGATCACGGGCCTGACCGACGAGCTCACGGTGGAGCCGGCGTCCGACCCGGCCTGACCGCCCCACGGCGGGTGGTCAGCGACGCGCCGTCGCCAGCCGCCGGGGGGACAGCTCGAACCAGACCGTCTTGCCCTGGTCGTGCACCGACACGCCCCAGTCGTCGGCGAGGGCGTCGACGATGCGCAGGCCCCGACCCGAGGGGGCGCCGCGGTGCTGGGGGGTGGACCACGGCCCGGGCTCGATGCCGCCCGGCACGCCGTCGGTGACCGCCACGGCCAGGGAGTCGCCGTCGTAGCCCACGGCCACGCCGACGGCCGTGCCGGCGTGCAGCACCCCGTTCGTCACCAGCTCGCTCACGAGGAGCAGGGCGACCTCGCCCGCCTCGCTGGTCTCGGCGATCTCCGGGTGCCCCCAGGCGGCGAGCTGCTCGCAGAGGAAGCCCCGTGCCGCTCCCGGGCTGCGCCGGTCGGCGGGGAACGTGGCCCACGCCGTGCGGGCCGCGGGGCTCGGATCGGTCATCGTCATCGCGCTCATGGGGGTCGCCGTGTGTCGTCTCGCTCGCTTGCGAATTGCGTACCCATCGCGAGGCGTGACCTGAACCCACGGGTGGGGGTGGCGGTCTCCCCCTCCCGTGACGCCGTCAGGGGAGCTGGTGCTGCAGCTGCTCGCGCAGGTCGAGCAGCGTGCGGCGCAGCACCCGCGACAGGTAGGACTGGCTCACCCCGACCCGCGCCGCGATCTCCGGCTGGGTCATGTTCTCGAAGAACCGCATCTCGATGATCTGGCGGTCCCGCTCGGAGAGGTTCGCGAGCAGCCCCTGGATCAGGTCCCGCCGGTCGATGTGGTCGTAGCCGCCCTCGTCGCTGGTCAGCACGCGGTCGCCGAGCGACGCCCCCTCGTCCTCGCTGTCGCCGGTGCGGGCCCGGTCGAGGCTGGCCGCCTGGTGGGCGCCGCTGGCCTCGAGGGCCTCCAGGACGTCGTCCTGGGACACCTCGGCGAAGCGGGCGAGCTCGCGGACGGTGGGCGAGCGCCCGAGGGTCTGGGCCATCTCCTCCTGCGCCCGGCGCAGGGTGAGGTGCAGCTCCTGCACCCGGCGGGGCGGGCGGATCGACCACGTGCGGTCCCGGAAGAACCGCTTCAGCTCACCTTCGATGGTGCGGCCGGCGAACGTGGAGAACTCCACGCCGCGCGAGGGGTCGAAGCGCTCGGCGGCGCGCACGATCGAGAGCAGGGAGACCTGGAGCAGGTCGTCGTGGTGCACCCCGCGCCGCTCGTAGCGCCGCACGTAGTAGTCGGCGATGTGGCGGTGGGCCTCCACGATCCGGTTGCGGACCTCGCGGTCCCCGGTGCGCTGGTACTCCTCGAACCACCGGGCGGTGTCGGCGCGGAGGGTGTCGGTGTCAGGCATCGTCGCTGCGGGAGCCGTCGGTGGGGGTCGGGGCCTTCTCGATCGAGAACCGGCGCCGCCCGTCACCACCGTCGACCGTGAAGTGGTCGGTGGTCAGCTCGAGCAGTTCGAGGGCCAAGGGGTCGAGGGGCTCCAGCGGGGCGGTGCTCGCACACGAGCCCGACACCAGGAGGGACGCGCCGTCCTGGGCGAACTCGAGCTCGAGCGTCTCGCCGGGTGCGCCGGCGATCAGCGCCGCGGTGAGCTCGTCCACCGCGATCCGCAGGTCTTCGATGTCGTCGAGGGGCCAGTCGAGGTCGGCGGCCAGGCTCGACGCGGTCAGGCGGGCCAGTCGCAACGACGACGGCACCGCGGGGACCACCAGCTTCGCGCTCGACATCCGACCCTCGCCCATGATCAGCGCCATCCCGGTCTCGTACCCATTGGTGGCGGGGAGTATGCCGCGGTCGGGCACCGAAGGGCCCCCGCGACCGGGGCCGCGCACCCCCGGGCGGTCACGCCCGGCGGCGGATCAGGAGCTGGCAGACGTCGTCGCGGCCCTCGTGGCCGCCGGCGACGACCTCCATCAGGCGGTCGCAGAGGTGGCGGGTCGGCTCGCCGGCCAGGTCGTCGAGGGCGGTCACGAGGGCGGCCAGGCCGGCGTCGATGTCCTCGCCGCGCCGCTCGACGAGGCCGTCGGTGTAGAGCAGGAGGCCCTCGCCGACGGCCAGGTCACGGCGGACCTCGGGGTAGGTGGCCCCCGGTCGGAAGCCGAGCAGGGGCCCGCGCTGGTCGACGCGGTCGAGCAGCACCGTGCCGCCGTCGGGGCCGAAGACCGCCGGTGCGGGATGGCCGGCCGAGGCCCAGCGGCATCGCCCGTCCGCGAGGTCGAGGATGCCGAACACGACCGTCGCGTAGTGCTCGGTGTCGAGCTGGCAGAGGTACCGGTTGAGCCGGCCCATGACCGCGGCGGGCGCCGGATCCTCGGAGACGAAGGCGCGCTTGGCGTTGCGGAGCTGGGCCATGAGCGCTGCGGCGTCCACCCCGTGGCCCGAGACGTCACCGACCGCGAAGGCGAGGTGGCCGGGATCGACGAGGTAGGCGTCGTACCAGTCGCCGCCCACCGCGAGGTCGGCCGACGCCGGGGTGTAGCAGGCATCGAGCTCGAAGCCGGGGAGCTCGGGCAGCTGGTGCGGCAGCATCGCGTCCTGGAGGGCGTCGACGTTGCGGCGCACGCGCAGGCGCTGGAGCTCGGAGACGAACAGCTCGGCCCGGGTGGCCTCGAGCTCGCGCTGCGCCCGGGCGTCGGCCTCGGCCCGGATGCGGGCCTCCACCGCCTCGTCCCGTTCGCGCAGGGCCGATTCGAGCCGGGTGACCAGCAGGCCCACGATGCCGGCGGCCACCACGAAGCCGGCGATGCCCCAGACCTCCGAGCTGGGGGGCGCCGCGAAGCTGTGGGGCACGTCGCCGAGGGTGTACCAGACGCCGACGGTCGCGCAGACGAGGGCGGCCGCGAGCGCCCACACGCCGCCGACGAGGGCGGCGGCGACCACGAGCACCAGGTACCAGACGGTGGGGCGGAAGTTGCCCGGCTCGTCGGGCACCGCCAGCACGAGGGTCAGGGCCAGGGCGCCGAGCGCCCCGAGCAGGATGCCCGCGAGTCGGCGGCGGGCCCAGTCGGTCGACGCCATCACCGAGAGCCGACCCCCGTCGGGGTGGGACCGCGCGCCGGATCCCCCCACCACGAGGGGAAGGATACCGCCCCAACCGGGGGGGGGGTCGACGAGCCGCCCGTCCTGACCACGGGGTCGATCAGGCCCCTCCGGCCACCGGTGCGGGCTCGGTGTCGGGCGGCGCCTCGTGCCCCGGGTCGGGGCTGGGGTCCGGGATGACGGGCGCCGGGTCGGGGTTCGGGTTCGGGTCGGGGATGATCGGGGCCGGATCGGGGTTCGGGTTCGGGTCCGGGATCACGATCGTCGGCTCGGGCTCGGAGCCGGGGTCCGGGCCGGGGAGCACCGTCGCCCGGGTGCCGGGAGGGCAGGGACCGCTCGGGGGCTCGGTGGTGGCGAACAGCTGGGTGGTGGGCATGGCGCCGCTCCCGGGGTCGAGGACATCGCGCCCGGACGGGCCCAAAACGCCGACCGCCAGCGTTCTCAAGGGACGGGACCACTGGGCGGTAGCGGTCCCGCCCCATGACAACGCTGGCGGTGGCTGGTGGTGGTGCTTGCCGAGCATCGATTTCCTACCCCGCCGCCCCAGCGGTAGAACCCGATGGCGGAGAATTTATCGGGCCGGGCGTTCTGCGGCCAGACGACGGGGGTAAGCGGTGTTCAGTCCGGCTCCCGACCACCGGACCCTGGAGCGCTCCCATGTACTTCCTCCTCTGGCTGCTCGCCGTGGTGCTCGTCATCGCCGGCATCATGGCCCTCGTCCGTCGCCAGGTGCTGTGGGGCGTCGCCCTCATCATCATCGGGCTCCTCGTGGGGCCCGGCGGCGTCAGCATCTTCGGATGACGGCCCGCTAGCCCGCACGGGCCGGCGGGAGTCGACGACGAGATGGGAGCGCGCAGCGATCGCCAGGCGACCCTGGACGTCCCCGCCGCGCCCCAGAGCGCGGGGGAGGCTCGCCGCTTCGTCCAGGCCCAGCTCGACGACTGGGACCTCCGGGTCGACGACGACGGGGTGGTGCTCATGGTCAGCGAGCTCGTGACCAACGCCGGCCTGCACGCCAACAGCGACGCCAGGGTGCGCCTGGTCGACCAGGGCGACTGCCTGCGCATCGAGGTGACCGACACGAGCACGACGCCGGTGCAGCTGCGCTCGCACCAGACCGGGTCCGAGACCGGCCGCGGGTTGCGGATCGTCGACGCCCTGGCCGCCCGGTGGGGCGTCGATGCCGCCGCGGACGGCAAGACGGTGTGGTTCGAGGTGGTCGTCCCGCCCGACGGCGACGTGGGCTAGCCGCGCCGGCTAGATCCCTTCCTTGCGGCCGCGCAGCAACAGGGTGGGTGGGGCCCAGCGGAGCAGCTCGGTCCACTGCGGGCCGCGCGGGCCGGTCGTGCCGGCCGCGGGCTCGAGCAGCGCGTCGAGCCGGAACTTGGCCCGGTGCATGGCGGTGAACACCTCGCTCGGCGCCCACGTCCGCGTGCCGGGGCTCGCGGCGTCCGCGCCGCCGGCGAGGTCGCCCGGTGCGGTCGCCGCCTCGTTGCGCCCGCTCGTGCCCGGGTAGGGGTGGGCCACGAGCACGGGGTCGTCGGGCAGGCGGGGCGGGCGGTCGGCGTCGAGCATGGCGTGGGCGGGGTGGGGCAACGAGAGCACGAGCGCCCCGTCGGCCTTGAGCACGCGGTGCACCTGGCGGAAGACGCGGTTCAGGTCGTCGACGGCGGCGAGGGTGTAGATGCTGAGGACGAGGTCGAACGACTCCCCGGGGAGGAAGGCCAGCCCGGCGAGGTCGGCCTTGCGGAACTCGGCGCGCGCCTCGGCCTCCTCGCAGGCGGCCCGGCCCCGGTCGAGGCGCTCCTGGTCGGGGTCGACGACCACCACCTTGGCGCCCTGCTGGGCCAGGGCGATGGACGCGGAGGGGCGGTGGAGCCCGAGCACGAGGACCCGCTTGTCGGCGACGGTCCCGAGCAGGCGCAGCGCGTCCTCGTCGGGGATCTCCGGGCCGTAGCGCACGACCTCGCGCGGGGGAGGGGGATCGGACGCCGGGGCCATCCCTGCATTGTGACCCATCGGGCGGGATGGGACGCGGTGCGCGCCGACCCCAGTCGCCGGATCGGTCAGTCGATGCCGACGAGCTCCTCGCGGCCCCGCTTCGCCCGGTAGAGGGCCTGGTCGGCCGCCTCGAGGGTGGCGGCGCCGGCCCCGTCCTCCGGGCAGGCGGCGTAGCCGGCGGAGTAGGCCACGAGCGGGTCGGTCTCGCGCCACGCGGCCGCGAGTCGGTCCAGCAGCCGCCGGGCGCCGGCCTCACCCCCGCCGTGCAGCACGACCGCGAACTCGTCCCCGCCGAAGCGGCTGACGCAGTCGTCGGTCCGGCACGAGCGCCGCAGGCAGCCCGCCATGGTGACGAGCACGTCGTCGCCGAGCCCGTGCCCGTAGCGGTCGTTGACCGCCTTGAACCCGTCGAGGTCGATCATCACCACGGCGTCCCCGGCCGCCGCCGCGGCCAGGGCCCGGGCGAACGTCCGCCGGTTGGCGAGGCCGGTGAGCGGCTCGCGCTCGGCCTCGTCGGCGAGGCGGGCGGTCTCCCGCAGGCGCTCGAGCACCAGGCCGGCCTCGGTGGAGAGCACCTCGACCGCGTCGCGCTCGAGGTCGTCGAGGTGGTGCACCGGGTGGCGCCAGCCCGTGACCACCGCGCCGAGGCACTCATGGTGCCCGACCAGGGGGATGAACAGGGCGGAGGCCAGGCCGGTTGTCTCGATGAGCCGGGGCGAGGTCACGTCGGAGTTGCGGGCGTCGGGCACGAAGACGGCCTGGTGACGGCGAACCGCGGCGGCGACCCCGCTCGGCTCGGCGCGCAGGTCGACCGCCATGGGGCCGTAGCCGACGACGGAGTCGTTGCCGCTGACCTCCACGTAGCGGTCGGGGTCGTCCGGGTCGACGAGGAGCACGGCCACCAGGTCGGTGTGGAGGGTCTCGCCGACGGCCTCGACGACCACGTCGGTCGCGTCCCGGAGGGTCTCCGCCCGGGTGAGGCGGCGCGCCGCGTCGAGCAGCCGCACCATGGTGGCCCCGTCCCGGCGTTGCTGGGCGGCGGTGCGGCTGAGGGTCTCGGCGATGAGCACCGCCACCGCCAGGACCACGACGAAGTCGAGCCACGACGGCGTCGGCCACGTGCCCGCGGCGTAGCTGGCGACGGTGTAGGGGACGAGCGCGAAGGCGACGCCGGGACGCTGGGTCAGCCCCACGAAGAGGTAGGTGAGGGCGTAGAGCACGACGTAGCGCTGGGTCGACCCGGGCGCCACGACGCCGGCGAGGCCGATCATGGTCTGGCCCAGGAAGGGCACGCCGAGGAGGGCGTACCGGGGGAGGCGCTCCCAGGGCACGAGGGGGACGAGCAGGCCGACGACGATGGCCGCCACGCCGAACGAGGCGACGACGACCGGGTCCTGCTCGGACGGGCGCACCGCCTCCGTGACCACGACGATCAGCCCGCTGACGATGTACAGCAGGCGCGCGAGGCGGGCCGCCTCGCGCGTCGTGCGCACTCGCCACCGGGTCCACCGCATGGTCCTTGCATCGGCCGGGCATCGGCCGGCGCCAAGCGCGATGGGACCGATGGACCACCCCGAATCCCAGATACCGCCGTTCGGCCTAGGCCGTGTGACCAGCCGGTTGCGCTGACTGCGGCGTCACTGTTGTGGCGAGCGGTTTGTCGCGGATCTAGAAGAGCTCGCCGTCGTCGTCGGCGAGCAGCTCCTCGACCCAACCGCGAACGCCACGGAGCCCGGCGGCCAACCGGTCGTCACTGGCGCTGCCGACCGGGGCCCATGGTTCCGTTCGAAGCTCGTGCTCCATGTCGAGCTTCACCCACTGGTCGTAGAAGCCGCTGCGCACCTGCTCGTCGTGGATGTCAGCAGCTCGGACCAATCCCATCAGGTTCGTGACCAGGCGCCCGAGGTCATCGCCCGTTCGTTCGAAGGCGTCCAAGTCGTCGAGCATCCCTTGGAACAGTCGACGTTGGTGATCGTCCACGGTGGCCAATGGTCGCAGCGGGTCGTGCGGTGCGCCACCGGCCTGCGGGGGCGACTCGCGCCGAGAGCGAGGTGCTGCGATCGGGGGACTGCGTCAGTTGTTGGTGGGGTCGCCGGGGGTGGAGCGTCGGTCGAGGAGGAACGAGAGGGCGCAGTTGAGGTCGTCGTAGCGGAGGCGGGCGCCGTCCCACGCCCCGGTGATGGTCTCTTCGGCGATGGTGAGCTCGGCGAGGTCGTGCAGGGTGGTCAGGTCGGGGCCGGTGGGGGCGGTGGCGGGCTGGTCGGTGACGGGGGTGGCGCCGGGGCGGTGGACGGTGACCTGGCCCATGAGCAGCTCGATGCGGTAGCCGTGTTCGTGCACGACCCGGTGGTGGAACGCGCACAGGGTGATGAGGTTGTCGACCCCGTGAGGGCCGCCGTGCTCGCGATGGACCATGTGGTGGACCTGGAAGCGGCCCACCAGGTCGCAGCCCGGGAACCGGCAGTGCCCCCTGGTCACGGGCGGCGACCTCACGGCGCAGCGTGCGGGACACGGACTTGTGGGCCTTCTCGACGAGGCGGGGGCGGCCGTCGGGCCCGGTGACGATCGTGAACGTGGTCGAGTCACACCCGAGCCGGCGGGCGGTCTCCGGCGAGAGGTTGGGGCCATCCGCGAGCCGGCACGCCCCGTCGGCCGCGTGAGCCAGCACGTCGTCGTCGACGTGGACCACGATCGTGGCCGCCGGCTCGGACACGACGCCGGGTTCGTCGTCGCCGCCGTGAAGGGCGCGGTCGCAGACGGCGACGAGGGCGTCGGCCTGGCGGGCCCACTTGGAGTCGTCGCCGGGCTGGGGCAACGGCTCGCCGTGGTCGTCGACGGGACGCTCCGTGGAACGCTTCGACGCCGGCACGACGACCGCGCCGATCGCGGCGGTCACGATCGCGGCGTCCTCGGGGGCCATGCGCCCCTCGAACGCGACCATCCCGTCGGGCTCGACCCACCACCGGAACATCCGCCGCTGGTGACGATCCGCGGCGGGCTGGTCGTCGAGCCGGCCCGCCCGCCGATACCCCGACACCGCCTTCTCGAGCATCGGGGCGGTCGCGTGGCGGGCGAAGTTCACGAAGAACTCCTCCTCGTAGGGCTCCACCGCAACCCGCGTGATGGCCCGCACCTTCGAATACGACAACTCCCCCGCCGCGAAGTGCTGGCGCACCAGGGGCAACCGGGTCAGGGCGTGGGCGACCCGGAGGTGCTCCTGGGCGGCGCGGCGGCCGACGCCGCACCGCCACGACAGCCAGTGCACGCACGACCGGCAGTCCCACGCCCCCCACGCCTCCCGGCGGTCGAACTCCGCCACGAGCAACAACCACCGGCACATCGCCGCCGCGATGTGGCCGGCCAGCGTCGAGATCTCCGCTGCCAACCGGTCATCGGACCACCCCGCCGGACCCCCCGGCGACACCCCGACCGGCTCGACGACAGCAGTGGCAACAGGCACGGCGGGACCTCCCAAGGAGTGGGCTCAGAGGTCCATCATCCCCAGGAGCACCGACAAGAACCCCGGCCCGAAAACGCTCCACGAAACGCATGCGACCCGGCGGATCGGCGTCCGCTACCGCGTGCGCGCCGGTCTTCGAGAACCTGAACGGGTCTCTTGGTTAGCGTTGCCTCATGGCTGCATGGGAGCTGCGCAGGGTCATGAGCACGGCTGCGGAACGATGGCCGATGGCCGAGGCCGAGAGGCTCGCCGCTTCAGGGTGGGAGCTCGTAGGTGTGGCGCCGATCGATTCGCCTGTGGGTACTGCGACGGGGACGACTGCGCACGCGATGTACTTCCGCCGTTCGATCACCGACGCGGCAGCGCAGGCCGTTCGGGATGCGACGAGTCAGCGTTTCGACGTGTGCTTGGTGGACGTCACTGGAGGTCAGATCTCGGTCATCAAGGAAGTGCGCGAGCTCACCGGTCTGGGATTGGCCGAAGCCAAGCACCTCGTCGATTCCGTCGGATCGACTCACTCGGGCATCGTTGTACTCCGATCGGTCGAGGAGACCTTTGCTCGTTACGCCAAGGAGCAACTCGAGGCTGCGGGGGCGGTTGTCCAGGTCAGTGGCCCGTCCTGACGCCGTACTAGCGCGAATCGTTCTCGCGGCCGACCAGATCGGTCCCGGATCGGACCGGAGCCGGCGGTGCTCCGTGGAACGCCGGCGGCGCCGCGGCGTCAGCCGGGCTCGGGGCCGAGGATGCTGGCGAAGCAGAGCATCTCGCCGGGGTAGCCGCCGAGGTTCTGGACGAGGCCGAGCTTGCGGTCCTGGACCGTGGTGATCTGGCGCTCGGGCGTCGCCTCGTCACGGAACTGGAGCCAGTGCTCGAAGTGCATGCGCAGGCCCGACGCGCCGACGGGGTGGCCGAAGGACTTGAGGCCGCCGTCGGGGTTCACGGGCAGGTCGCCCTCGAGCTCGAAGGTGCCGGCGAGCACCTCCTTCCAGGCGGTGCCGCGGTCGGCGAAGCCGAG